>CAIUTB010000127.1 GCA_903901975.1 uncultured Bacteroidales bacterium | reverse complement strand
CTCAAAATGGTTGCCATGAGCAAGAAAATAATAGCTAAATCAGGTGGTCAACTTCATCCGGAGAGACCTGGTCATTTTCATCCGGAGAAAGGTGGTCAATTTCATCCGGAGAAGGCGGGCGTTTTGATCCGGAATATCCAACTTAAGACAGCTCAAAAAATCAGATACTTTTCCACAAAATGTCCCCTCATTTGTACCCTAAGTTAAAAACGCCTGACTATCTATTTGATAATCAGGCGTCTATTTGGTTTATGTGTTGTCTCACCAAGACTCGAACTTGGTCAGGCAGAACCAAAAACTGCAGTGCTACCATTACACCATGAGACAATCGTTGGGCTTTATTTCTAAAGCGCTGCAAAGATACGATTTTTTTCGTTTTTTCAAAAGCTTTTTGGAAAATTATTCCCGAAAACAACGATTTTTGCTTATTCAGCGGTCAGTAAATAATAATTTTTTTTACCTTTCTGTACCAGTAAGTATTTGTTATTGAGCAATTTTGAAGTATTCAATATTTCATCCTGATTTTCTAACTTTTCTTTGTTGATGCTCACACCACCCGACTGGACCAATTTGCGCATTTCGCCTTTCGAAGGAAAAACTGCCGCAGCATCAGTTAATAAATCAATTGCTTTAATGCCCATTTCAATTGCTGATTTTGAAATGCTAAACTGAGGGACACCTTCAAAAATAGCCAATAAGGTTTCTTCGTCAAGTTTTTTCAATGCTTCGGAAGTAGCATTTCCAAAAAGAATATTCGATGCGTCTAGCGCTGCTTGATAATCTTCCACGGAGTGTACCATCACGGTAACTTCCTGAGCCAATCGCTTTTGTAGTACCCGTAAATGAGGAGCTAGTGAATGCTCATCAACTAAGCCGGCAATTTCATCCTGAGCAATGGCTGTGAAAATTTTGATATATTTTTCTGCATCAGCATCGCTAACATTTAGCCAGAACTGATAGAATTTATAAGCTGAAGTATAGCGGCGGTCGAGCCAAACGTTACCACTTTCGGTTTTGCCAAATTTACCACCATCAGCTTTTGTAATCAGTGGGCAAACCAATGCAAAAGCTTCTCCACCTGTTTTCCTGCGAATCAATTCAGTTCCGGTGGTAATATTTCCCCATTGATCCGAACCACCCATTTGTAATTTGCAATTTTTATGTTGGTACAAATGCAAAAAGTCGTAACCCTGAAGCAACTGATAGGAAAATTCGGTGAACGACATACCTACATTTGAATCGTTAGCCAGGCGTTTTTTTACCGAATCTTTCGCCATCATGTAGTTGACGGTTATATGTTTCCCAATATCACGAATGAAATTCAGAAAGGAATAATCTTTCATCCAATCGTAATTATTTACCATCTCGGCAGCATTCGGTGCATCACTGTCGAAGTCAAGAAATTTTTTCAACTGATTTTTAATGCATTCCTGATTATGTTGTAGTGCTGCTTCGTCGAGAAGATTCCGCTCAGCTGATTTCCCAGATGGATCTCCAATCATACCGGTTGCACCACCCACCAGGGCAATCGGTTTATGTCCGGCACGTTGAAAATGTTTCAGCATCATCACACTAACCAAATGCCCAATATGGAGTGAATCGGCGGTAGGATCAATACCCACATAAGCTACAGTCATTTCTTTTTTAAGCTGTTCGTCAGTCCCGGGCATTTGGGTATGAATCATCCCACGCCATTGCAATTCTTCAATAAAATCCATTTGTAAATTGTTTAAAACTTTATGTTCAGACTCTAGTTCTAAAAGTGTTTTGCTTCCCGCTCATCGATTAGTTCTTACTGCTGATTTAGGCTTGCAAAGATACTACTTTTTAGCTTTAGGAACAAGAACCGAACTTTTGAACCGCATTAACGTTTTATTGTCTTGGACAGTTTAATATATTTCCGTACTTTCGCCATTCATCGAGTCTTAAAAAAGTCAAAAAATGAATTTCAGAAATCTTTTGTTTATAGCTGTTTTGCCGGTATTGCTGGCTTCATGCAGTCCTAAATTATGGACAATTACCCACGCCAGTTCGGTGAAAATACCGATCGATCATACCACCGATGTTCTGGCAGATAAAAATTATGTAACTCATTTGCAACCTCTTAAGGAACAACTTGGCGTTAAAATGAATGTTGTAATTGGTATTGCAGCCGAAACTATGTCAGGTCACGCTCCTGAAAGTTTATTGTCCAATTTCAGTGCTGATGTGTATCGACAAGCAGGAACTGATTTTTTGCAGCAAGCGGTTGATATTTCGATTGTAAACCTGGGTGGTTTGCGTACTGTAATTCCTGCAGGGAATATCACGGTAGGAAAAATTTTCGAACTTATGCCTTTCGAAAATGAGTTGGTAATTTTGTGGCTGAAAGGCGACAAGTTAGCGGAACTGGTTCAATTTTTTGCCCGTGTGGGTGGGGAAGGTATTTCGGGAATCCATATGGAAATAAACCAGGCTAAAGCAAAAAACGTAACCGTGAATGGGAATCCAATAGATAAAGATAAGATTTACAGCATTGCTACCAGCGATTATCTGGCCGGAGGAAATGACAAAATGGTTCAATTAGCACAATATGAAAAACGTCTAAATACAGGTATCAAACTGCGTGATATTTTGCTGAAATCTATCAAAAATGAGACTGCCAAAGGCCATAAAATTGAGGTCAAACTGGATGGACGAGCTACAATTTCCAATTAATCAATTTTCAATTCCAACAAATGAAGACAAAATATTTTAATACAGCATTTTTTTTACTTATAATTTCAATAGTTTCCGTTTTTTCTCAGCCAAAAATGAAGTTGGTGATTTTGCATACCAACGATACACACAGTCAGGTTGAACCAACCGAAAAATCGAATTTGAAAACTGCCGATATGGGTGGTTATGCGCGTAGAATGGGTATAATAAGTCAGATTAGACAAGAGGAAAAAAATGTATTGCTGGTCGATGCCGGTGACTTTTCACAGGGAACGCCATACTTTAATTTCTTTAATGGACGTGTTGAGATTGATGCCCTAAATCGTATGAAATATGATGCCGGAACGCTTGGAAATCATGAATTTGACAATGGGATTGATACCCTGGCAGTTGTTCTGAAAAACCTACAATTCCCAGAAATAAGTTCGAATTACAAGTTCGAAAATACTGCACTAAGGGGAATGATAAAACCATATATTATCTTAATTAAAAGTGGATTACGCATAGGTATTATGGCTTTAAACGTAAATCCGAAAAGTTTGATTTTTGAAAAAAACTACAAGGGTCTTGAATATGAAAATCCGTTGAAAAAAGCCAACGAAATTTCCAGCTTACTTAAAAAGAAGGAGCGATGCGATATAATTATTTGTCTCTCGCATCTGGGCGCTGACACTACCAAAATGGAAGTAAACGACTTCGAAATTGCTCATAATACACGCTATATTGATGTCATAATTGGCGGTCACTCGCACAGTATGATAACCAATGTCACGGAAAAAAACCTGGCCGGAAAACCGATTGTTATTGCTCAAATGGGCAAAAGTGGATTGTATCTGGGAAGAATTGACATGGAAGTGGAGAAAAAATAAAATATCTGAATAAAAAACTATCTTAATTCAATGAAAAAATTCATTTCAATACTGCTTATTTTCATTTCTCTGTTTAGTTTTAGTAGAACGAATAAATATGCCAAACTTATCGAAAACGTCTCGCTGGATTCACTCCGAAATTATGAATATAAACTTGCCGGCGGTGAATTTAGTGGTCGACAGGTTAACACCAGTACCGGTTTATTGTCGTCGAATTATATTTCCAATTGTTTTAAAAACAATGGCTTAAATGCAGTTCTTGAAAATGGGAAATCGTATTCTCAGAAGTTTAATATTACGAATAATCAACAGATTTCTTTCGAAAATACGGCGCAAAATATCATCGGAGTTTTACCCGGAAAAAACCAAAAGCTCGGACATCTTGTCATAACAGCCCATCACGATCATATGGGGATTGTGGACAATGAAATACTTTATGGCGCTGATGATAATGGTAGCGGAATATCGGCTTTAATTGAGGTTAGTCGGATTTTAAGTGATTATTCCAGGCAGGGAATTCGTCCGAAAAGAACTATTGTATTTTTGTCAACTGATGCTGAAGAAAAAAGATTATTGGGTTCTGATTTTTATGTAAATAATCCGGTTTTACCCATCCAAAATGTTTTCTGCAATGTCAATTTTGATATGATTGGAAGGATTGACAGTACTCATTTGGTTTCGAAAAATCTGAATAACTACATTTATTGTATTTTCAGAGATACTACCAATCAGGTGCTTAATGATTATTATTTGAATAAATTGAATAATAAATATACTCAATTGATACTTGATGAACGCTATGAAAAAGAAGCTGAGAGCAAAGTACCATACAGTTTGATAACCCGTTCCGACCATTATCCGTTTATGAGAAAAGGAATTCCTTCAATTTGGTTTTTCAGTGGTTTTCACAACGATTACCATCAAACCACCGATACGCCCGATAAAATCTGTTATCCGGAACTTAAGAAACGCGTTCAGTTTGTTTTGGCGTTGATTTGGGATTTAGCAAACAATTAGAGCTTATTTTTTCGCATCATTATTACCGACCCAACCATCATTGGAATTACAAAATTCACTATCCAGATACACATTCCGGCTAAAGCAATGCTTACCGTTTGGTTTGAGAAAGTTCCGATAATCAACATGGCTAATGAACCACGTACAGCCACTTCCGAGAAGGCGAATGAAGGCGTAAAGGTCACAAATAAATAGGTTGTTGGTATGGAAATCAACAGTTGCCAACTGTTTAATTCTACTCCGAAAAACCGAAGCATAAACGAAAATTGAATGCAAAAAACGATATAACGGAACAGCGAAATGAGCATAATCCGTATTAATTCTCCAAAACTGAAAGCTCCCAGACAATCGGTGAATTCTCTGATTTTAAGTGCTAACGGGCTGTTTTTTAATAGCTTGCTCAGGTTTGGTAGAAAGAAATAGAGCAAACATAAACCAATCAAAAAAACTCCTACCATCAACAGGTAAAGGTTTAAATTAAATTTCATCCTGCCGGAAGTAACACTGAAAAATACGATACAAGCCGGAATCCCGCAAAAAGTCATGATAATGTTTTGAGTAAGACTGTTTACGAGACTGAGTGTTACGCCGGCTTTTCGGTTTTCAGGTTTCAAAAACAGGATACGCCCAACCATTTCACCTACTCGGTTTGGAGTGAAAAATCCGGTTGAAATTCCTGCTAACACTGCCCTTATCGAAAATTTTAAGCTGAGTTTTTGAATGTGAGTAGTCATCATTTTCCACTTGAACGATTCGATGAGCCAGTTAAACGGTAAAAACAAAAATACAGCTGCCAGCCACCAAAATTGTGAAAAAGGCATTTGTTTCCATTGATTCAAAAACTCAGCATATTGATTGAAAGTGATAAGTTTGTATGCCAGAAAGGAATAGGCTGCATTAAGAAAAATCATTCCCCACACCTTGATAGGTACTTTTAGGAATTGCGATTTTGAGTCTTTTTCGTGAGATGAAATTGAATGTTGGTGTCTCATTAATTAAACCTCCGATGGAGGATTCTGAAGTTTGAATGTGAATTTTTTCTGAGAAAAATAGCTGAACATAGTAGTGAAAATAGTCACTATCATTTTGGATGGGGTGGGGAAGAATCCTATAAGTTCGACTAAAATTTTTAAGCCCAGATAATTGAGTAGCAAATTAGCCAAAACTACCAGAGAGTAACGAAGCAACTGAACCCTGCCTTTTAATTCAGAAGTGCTAAAGGTGACATATTTTTGAAGTAAAAAACCAGAAACAAGTGTAACGGGAAAAGTGAGAAATAATGCGGCAATATGTGAGCCAAAGGTCACAAAACCAAGATATAGCATTTGCTGACGCAATACAAAATGGTAAATGACAAAGTATAAAACCCAATCGAATATCATATTGGCAACGCCCGAAACTCCGTACCTGAAAAACTGAATGCTCAAATACTTGCGGAATGGCGGATAGAAGAAATCAATACATTCCCCTATCCAGCTTCCAATGATTTCAAACAATTTCTTCATTATGATGATGTGTGTTTCAAATAAACGGACAATCTACCTATTAAAGTATAGTAAACGAACTATTTTTGTTACTTTTGCCTGTCTGTAAAATTCAGCCTACAAAGATACAAAATCCAACTAATGTCACAAGTCAGAGCCAAAAAATACCTCGGTCAACATTTCCTGAAAGATATGGACATTGCCCGTCGCATTGCGGAAAGTCTTCCTATCGAAGAACACACTTTTGTGCTTGAAATAGGACCCGGAATGGGCGTTCTCACTCAGTTTCTATTGCAAAATCCTTTGATTGATCTAAAAGCTGTAGAAGTGGATACAGAATCGGTTGACTATTTAAACCAACATTTTCCTCAACTTACAGTGATTGAAGGAGATTTTCTGAAACTGGATTTAAAAACCATATTCCCGGATAAATTCTTTGTTATCGGAAACTTTCCCTATAATATTTCGAGTCAGATATTTTTTAAAATGTTGGATAATAAAGATTCAATACCTTGTTTAGCAGGCATGATTCAAAAAGAAGTGGCTGAACGTATTGCAGCTCCTGCCGGAAGTAAAACGTATGGAATTTTGAGTGTGTTGATGCAGGCTTACTATAAAATTGAATATCTGTTCACGGTTCACGAGCATGTTTTTGACCCGCCTCCGAAAGTGAAATCGGCAGTTATCCGTTTTACCCGCAACGATGTTTCGAAGATTGACTGCAACGAACAACTTTTTAAATCGGTGGTGAAAACCGCCTTCAACCAACGCCGGAAAACCTTGCGAAACTCGCTGTTACCCTTGGTCGAAAAAGGAAATCCTATGTTTGCCGATCCGCTTTTCGATTTACGTCCGGAACGATTGGATGTGCAGGCATTTGTCGACCTGACCAACCGCGTGGAAGCGGCTTTGAAGAAATGATTAATGTTCAACGGGTCTTACCCCGATTTTTTTTTAAAAAGCCGTTTTAGATTTTTTTCTATAACGGCTTTCAATTTATTCGAAATGAATCAATTGGTAATTGAGTTATTATCTGCTTTGCTCTTTTGCCCAGCTGTCTTTCAATGAAACGGTTCGATTGAAAACCAATTTGCCTGCAGTCGAATCAGGATCTACATTAAAATATCCAATACGTTGGAACTGAAAATGATCCAGTGGGTTGGCGGTTTTCAAGGAAGCTTCCACTTTACAATTTGTCAGCACTTTCAGTGAATCAGGATTCAGTAAATCACGGAAATCACGTTCGTCGGCCGAAGGATTTTCTACGCTGAAAAGGCGGTCGTATAAACGTACTTCGGCATTCAGACAGTGTGCTGCAGATACCCAGTGAAGTGTCCCTTTTACTTTGCGACTCGACTCCGGCATTCCACTTTTGGTTTGTGAATCGTATTCTGCATAAACTTCAACGATATTACCATCCGCGTCTTTTTTACAACCGGTACATTTAACGATATAAGCACTTTTCAGACGAACTTCCTGACCGGGAGTCATCCTGAAAAATTTCTTTGGAGCTTCTTCCATAAAATCATCCCGCTCCATGTAAAGCTCTTTGGAGAAAGCAATTTCGCGTGTTCCGGCTGATTCATCTTCAGGATTATTCACGGTTTCCATTATTTCCATCTGTCCTTCGGGATAGTTAGTAATTATGAGTTTTACCGGATCAAGAACTGCATTGACACGGGTAGCGGTTTTGTTCAGACTTTCACGAACGGAATATTCCAACAAGCCGATATCATTTTGAGCTTCGAACTTAGTATAGCCAATTTTATCAATAAAACTGTGAATTGCTTCAGGCGAGTAACCCCGACGACGTAATCCGCAGATAGTCGGCATACGTGGGTCATCCCAACCGCTTACAAGGCCTTCTTGTACGAGTTGAAGCATTTTGCGCTTGCTCATAACCGTATAAGTCAGGTTAAGTCGATTAAATTCAATTTGTCGTGGGCGATAATTCGAATTTTTAAACTGGTCGATAAACCAATCGTATAATGGTCTGTGGACTTCAAATTCGAGGGTACAGAGCGAATGGGTTACGCCCTCAAAATAATCCGACTGTCCGTGAGCGTAATCGTACATTGGGTATGCTTTCCAGGTCCAACCGGTGCGGTGATGTGGATGTGAATTGATAACACGATACATCAACGGATCCCGGAAATGCATATTTGAAGAGGCCATATCAATTTTGGCACGCAGAACCATAGCACCTTCGGGAATTTCTCCGGTATTCATTTTCTGAAACAGCTCAAGATTTTCCGCTATCGGACGATTCCGGTAGGGGCTATCAGTGCCGGGAACGGTTGGAGTTCCTTTTTGTTTGGCAATAATTTCGGCAGATTGTTCGTCGATATATGCTTTTCCTTGTTTAATCAGTTCTACAGCCAAATCCCAAAGTTGTTGAAAATAATCGGAAGCATAATAAATATTTTCCCAGTTATAACCAAGCCATTGAATATCTTCCTGAATGGAATCTACATACTCCACATCTTCTTTTACGGGATTAGTATCGTCAAAACGAAGATTACAGATGCCACCGTAATTACTTGCAATGCCAAAGTCAAGGCAAATAGCCTTTGCATGACCGATATGAAGATATCCATTCGGTTCTGGTGGAAATCGAGTTTGAATTCGACCATCATTTTTAGCATCTTTCAAATCCTGTTCGACAAAAGTCTCTATAAAATTCAGACTTTTCTTTGCTGTTTCTTCGTCTATTGTTTCCATAAGTTTTATTTTTTAGCGGTAAACAGTAAGCGGTAAGCAGCAAGTAAAAAAAACTGATTTCTTCAACTCATACTGCTTACCGCTTGCTGTCTGCTGCTATTTCTTATTCAAAGTATCCTTTGATAATTCCGCGTGGTGAGTTTTTGATAAACAGCAGAATTTCATCCCGTTCTTTCGTTGCAGGGAGTTCTGCTTGTATACGCTCAATGGCGTGTGAAGTGTTCATTCCGGAAAGATAAATATACCGATAAACATCCTGAATATCCCGTATTTGCTCATTGGTATAACCTCGACGACGAAGCCCGATTGAATTGATACCAGCATACGAAAGTGGTTCCCGGCCTGCCGTAATAAAGGGTGGTACATCTTTCCCAATCTTCGAACCGCCCTGTACCATTACGTGCGAACCAATTCGGGTAAATTGATGGACTAAACAACCTCCTCCTAATATGGCAAAATCATTTATTTCAACTTCACCTGCAAGTTGTGTTGCATTTGCCATAATAACATCATTCCCAACAATACAATCGTGGGCTACATGGCAATATGCCATAATCAGGCAATTGTTGCCAACGACCGTTTTTCCTTTAGCAGCAGTTCCCCTGTTGATAGTAACATATTCCCGTATGGTGGTATTATCGCCAATAATTACGAGCGAATCTTCTCCTTTGAATTTCAAATCCTGTGGAATAGCACCAATAACAGCACCGGGGAAAATACGGCAATTCTTGCCGATTCTCACACCTTCCATGATGGTTACATTTGAACCTATTTGAGTTCCGTCGCCGATAATTACATTTTTATCAATGGTTACAAACGGTTCTATTACTACGGTTGATGCAATCTTAGCGTCAGGGTGAATATAAGCTAATGGTTGTTTCATTCTTATTTGTTTTTTACAATTTGTGCCATGAACTCGGCTTCAGTAACAATTTTTCCTCCAACAAAAGCTGTACCTTTCATTATGGCACAACCACGACGCATTGGTTCTGTCATTTCAAGGTGAAAAATAACGGTGTCGCCCGGTACTACTTTCTGACGAAATTTTACGTTGTCAATTTTCAAAAAATAGGTTGAATAGCGTTCGGGTTCTTCAACGGAGTTTAATACCAGCAAACCGCCCGTTTGGGCCATCGCTTCAACCAGCAAAACGCCTGGCATAACTGGCTCGTCGGGAAAATGTCCCATAAAAAATGTTTCGTTCACCGTTACATTTTTTACGCCCACAATAACTTTTTCACGCATTTCAATGATTTTGTCAACCATCAAAAATGGCCAGCGGTGGGGAAGCAATTTTCGAATGGCATTGACATCTAAAATCGGAGCAATGGTATCGTCGTTAAACGGTGCTTGAAGTTCCTGTTTCTTAAGTTCTTTCCGAATCAGCTTAGCTACATCAGTGTTGATTTTATGTCCGGGGAAAGTGGCAATTACTTTTCCACGTAAAGGTTTGCCTATTAATGCCAAATCGCCAATAACATCCAATAATTTATGCGATGCAGGTTCATTTGCAAAATGAATTCCGCCATTCAAATAGCCTAATTTTCCGGCATCTAGATGTGGTTGGTGCATTAAGTCAGCTAAATGATCAAAAACATCCTGCGAGACCTGTTTGTCGTATATCACAATGGCATTTTTCAGATCACCTCCTTTAATCAGATTCATTTTAATCAGTGGCTCAATTTCGTGAACAAAAACAAAAGTGCGTGCGCTCGAAATTTGTTCGACATAATTATCCAATGACGAAAGAATTGCAAACTGATTACTTAATACGGTGGAATTGAAACCGATATGAACATCGACACTGAACGTGTCATCTGGTAAAATGGTGATTTTAGCTCCTGTTTCAGGAATGCTGTATTCTATTTTTTTACGAACGATATAATAATCTTTATCCTCGTTCTGTACTTCAATTCCTGCATTTAGGATACCTTCAACGATAAATTTGGCACTACCGTCAAGAATTGGAAATTCTGGAGCATCCACTTCCAACATACAATTGTCGACTCCCAATGCATATAATGCAGACAAAACATGTTCAATAGTACTTACTTGTACATCGCCTTTTTTCAGAACAGTTCCACGGGTGGTTTCGGTGACATATTCGGCTACGGCATCCATTTGGGGTTGTCCTTCTAAATCAATGCGTTTGATTTTGATACCATGATTTTCGGGAGCAGGTAAAAATGAAAGATTGATTTCCAGTCCGGAATGTAGACCTTTGCCTGAAAGTGAAAAGGCTTGTTTAATAGTGTTTTGCTTTGACATTCTTTTGTTAGTTACAAGCCAGATGTAAATTTATTACAGCGAACTTGTTCAAATTATAAGATTTTACTAATTTAGCTTCTTTTCTAATTCATCGATTCTTTTTTGCATAGAATAAACCAGCCTCTGAAGTTCCGGTAAATTTTTATGAACGATAGCCGATTTATGAAAATTCATCAATGAAATAGCAGGTGAACCCTGTAAAGTTTGATTCGGAATTTTAACCGAATTTGCTACTCCTGCCTGTGCACCAAAAATAGTGCCATCTGCAATATGTATATGTCCGGCTAGTCCAACCTGACCTGCAAGAATACACTGTTTTCCCAGTTTGGTTGATCCCGAAATGCCTGTTTGTGCTGCAATCACAGTGTTTTCGCCAACTTCAACATTGTGGGCTATTTGTACAAGATTATCAATTTTAACTCCTTTACGAATGATTGTACTACCGAGCGTGGCACGGTCAACAATTGAATTGGCACCTATTTCAACATTATCCTCCAAAACAGCATTACCCATTTGGGGTATTTTTTTGTAGGTTCCATCTTCAGTCGGTGCAAACCCAAATCCATCCGAACCGATCACAGCACCTGAATGAAGAATACAATTATTTCCTATAACACAGTCGTTGTAGACTTTTACACCTGAGTATAATGTTGAGGATTCTCCAATTTTTGCTCCGTCCTCGATACTACAATTAGCGTAAATACGGGTATTCTTACCTATAGTAACTTTTTCGCCAACATATACAAAAGGAGCAATATAAGCATTTTCGGCTATTTCTGCTGAATCGGAAATAAACGCAAGGGTTGATATCCCTGTTTTTTTAGGTTTGGATTGTTCTACCAACGACATTAAGAGTGCTAAGGATTGATAGGCATCAGTCACTCGAATAATGGTTGCCAAAATGGCTTTTTCCGGCTGAAAATCTTTGTTCACAAGAATTATACTTGCCTGACTTTCATAGATATACTGACTATATTTAGGATTGGAAAGAAAACTCAATGTACCGGGTTTCCCATCCTCAATTTTAGAGAAGTCACTTACTTTAACCGAAGGATTACCTTGTATCTCACCTCCTAAGAAATCAGCAATTTGTTGAGCTGTAAACTCCATATAAAAAAATTTGGTTGCAAAAGTACTAAACTATTTTCAATTAACCATAAAGCCGGTAAAAGTATAACGAAAAACAAGTCCTTATTAGCTATGTATGGAGTATTACACTTAATTTGTTATAGAATCCATAATTTTGAAATAACAAAAATAATATTTTTCAACTTTCTTTGTCAAAACTGTGATATTCAACATGTCTGAAGCATCAGCAATATCTTTTATAGTACCGTCTTTGTACAAAATATTGATATTATCATCCTCTGGGCTGTAGGTATCGGTACTTACAATCTCTTCGCCCATAAAAAAGGCAGCTTCCTTTAAATCAACGCCGAAATAATCTACATATTGTCTGAGTTGATTTTCCTTTTTCTCTTTATTAATTGGTTCGGGGCTTATTTCCACTTTAAATAATCTTCTATCGGTAAATGCCTTTGATAAAGTTGAAAGTACAATGTCCGAATGTGATGACCACACTTTAATAGCACAAACAATATCTGAATCGTCGAGTAAAGCAAAATTTACAAGACCCTGTTCAGAATCTGTGAAATTTGATTTGTTTATCTCATTATAAAGAAAATAATGCAGCGCTGGTGATGCGAAAAGTTCTATTTTTCTATTTGCCAGGTCTTTAGCCCGTTTCAAAATATTCATCAACATTTTTTCAGCTGCCACCGACGTTTTATGTAAATAAACTTGCCAATACATCAGACGACGTGCTACCAGAAATTTCTCGATTGAGTAAATGCCTTTGGCTTCAACCACCAGTTGGTCGTTGTGAATATTCAACATCTTAATAATCCGTGCAGCTCCGATTATTCCCTCACTTACACCGGAATAAAAACTGTCACGACTCAGATAATCAAGTCGATCCATGTCTAACTGACTGGCAACCAATTGGTGAAGGAATTTTTTCGGATAAACATTCATGAAAATTTCCATGGCCATGTCCAACTTCCCATCCATTTCATTATTAATTTGTTGCATCATTATCAACGAAATTTCTTCATGGCTCACTCCATTTACTAAACTATTCTCAAGGGTATGGGAAAATGGACCGTGACCTATATCGTGTAATAGGATACACGCACGAGCGGCTTCGGCTTCCCGGGTGCTGATGTCGTTTCCTTCTTGTATTAATTGAGTGATGGCTTCACCCATAAGATGCATTGCACCCAGTGAATGTTGCATGCGGGTGTGTTGAGCTCCGGGATAAACAAACGATGCCAACCCCAATTGTTTGATGCGATTCAGCCGCTGAAAGTATGGATGCTGAATAATATCATACAGGAAATCATTCGGGATATTAATAAATCCAAAAACAGGATCGTTAATTATCTTGCGTTTATTATTTTTCGCTTTACTCATGTTATTTTCTCACTTCGTTCGTGTTATTTGTTCGCTTCACTCACGTTATTTACTCGCTTCGCTCCTGATATTTAGTCGCTACGCTCCTGATATTTGTTCGCTTCGCTCACGATTTTTACTCACTTTGTTCGTGATATTACAGCGTAGCTAGAAACGCCCGAAGGGCTAATATCGCCGAAGGCAAATAACAGCCAAGCTTACTCTGCCAGAATCTGAATAAGCCATTTCCAGCATTTTTCTGTCGAACTGATGCTCAAGCGTTCGTCGGGGGAGTGAACTCCATACATTTGCGGACCAATGGAAATCATGTCCAGAAATGGATATTTTTCCAAAAATAGTCCACATTCAAGGCCTGCATGAATGGCACGGATCTGCGGTTCTACTCCAAACAATTTCTGGTAACTTAGCTGTGCGATTTTCAAAATATCCGATTTTAGATTTGGTTTCCAACCGGGGTAACCATCTCCGTGAGTTACAACAGCACCGGCTAAAGCAAAAACAGCTTCAACCTGCTGCATAATGTCGTATTTTGATGATTCAACTGAGCTGCGTTGACTGGTGGTTATCAGAATGGTATTCCCTTCTTTCATTTTTACAGAAGCCAGGTTCGTTGACGTTTCTACCAGATTTTTCATATCCCGACTCATCGCAATGACACCATGTGCACAGGCATAAAGCACATTCAGCAAAGCAGTCGATGTTTTTTTATCCATAACCATTTCCGGAGTGCTTTCCGATTCTAACGAAAGGACCATTTTAGGCTCCACATCAGTTATTTCAATTTCCAACTCATGAATAAAATAATTGAAAAGTACTCGCACATTTTCTTTTTCTGACCAAGGAACACAGGCAACTGCCACAGCCTCACGAGCAATGGCATTTCGTAGATTTCCGCCGTCGAAGCTTGCCAACCGTACATCCATTTGTTTATTCAGTGTCCACAAGAAGCGGTTCAGTATTTTGTTCGCATTGCCACGGCCTTTCTCAATGTCGTCACCCGAATGACCTCCCGACAGTCCTTTCACCGAAACAGTAAATGAGAAAAAATTTTCCGGTGTTTTTTCGGCATTGTAGGTCAAAGTTGCAGTCGTGTCAATACCACCGGCGCACCCTACAAATACCTCACCATCGTCTTCTGAATCGAGATTAATCAGTACTTCGCCACTTAGAAAATTTTGTTCCAGTGCAAAAGCTCCGGTTAGTCCTGTTTCTTCATCCACTGTGAATAAGCATTCCAATGTGGGATGATGCAAATCATTGGATGCTAATAATGCCAGCATCATAGCCATACCTATGCCGTTGTCGCCACCAAGTGTAGTACCACGCGCTTTCACCCAGTCGTCCTCAATATAGGTTTGTATCGGGTCTGTCTCGAAATTGAAAATGGTATCGCTGTTTTTCTCGCACACCATATCAATATGAGCTTGGAGGATGGTGGTTTTCTTGTTCTCATAGCCTTTGGTTCCTGGTTTGCAAATCAGTACATTTCCTGCCTTATCAGTTTTAGTGTTTAGTTTATACTTTTCTCCAAATGACTTTAAATAGTTTATTATCTGTTCTTCTTTTTTTGAAGGACGTGGTATTTGAGTTATTTCGTGAAAAAAATGCCATACGGCTTTGGGTTGCAGCGTTTTCATGTTACTTGTTTTTTAGCATAACGACAAAGATAAGAAAAAACGACTAATCAGAGGTTGATATTAAACAGAAATACGATATTATGAAGCATAAAGCTCTTTTTGCAGGACAAATGAAAAGTATAATTAGTCAATTTTTTGTAGTAAATTCTCGCCATTTCTCATTTTCCTTACTTTTTTGTATATTTGCACGTTACAAAGTAGCCGCAAACAGTAAGCGACAAATAGTAAATAGCGAGCGCTAAGCTGTATTTAACCTTCAACGATTTAGGGTGTTATTTTCGGAAATTATTGGACAACAAGAAATTAAGAAGCGGTTTATACATACCGTGACTGAGCAACGAATACCTCACGCACAACTTTTACGGGGTGTTGAGGGCATTGGGAAGCTTCTTTTGGCTATTGCATATGCTCAATATATTTGTTGTGAAAACCGAACTGCAAGTGATTCGTGTGGCGTTTGTCCTTCGTGCGTGAAGTACAAAAAAATGGCTCATCCCGATTTGCATTTTGTTTTTCCAATAATTAAACCAACCGGAAAACAGTCGGTGGTATGCGATGATTATATTTCCGAATTTCGGAAAATGGTGCTTGACAGAAAGTATTTCAATGTCAACGATTGGTATGCAGAGATTTCAGGGGATGCCAAACAGGGATTAATCTATTCAAATGAAAGTGAAGAAATTATCCGTAAACTGAGCTTGAAAACGTACGAGGCAGAATACAAAATTATGATTATTTGGTTGCCGGAAAAAATGCATGAAACCTGCGCCAATAAATTGTTGAAAATATTGGAAGAACCACCTGAAAAAACAGTTTTTCTAATGGTTTCAAACGAACCCGATCAATTGATTAGTACCATTTTATCGCGGACACAGCATGTACATGTACCACGACTAAGCGAGAATGAGATTTCACGGGCCTTGCTTCGAAACGATGATTTAGAAATAGAGCCTGACGATGCCACTTTTGCAGCTCATATTGGCAATGGAAGTTATCTGAATGCACTATCGGTCTTGAGCGAAAGTGATGAAAACAAACAGAATTTTGACCGTTTTGTGATGATTATGCGTTTAGCCTGGCAGGTTGGCAACAAAAAAGACCATGCTTCGCTGAAAACGCTGCGAAAATGGTCGGACGATATGTCTGCTGCCGGTATTGGACGCGAAAGGCAGAAGAACTTTTTGATTTATGCCCAGCGGATGACCCGTGAGAATTTTATCAGGAATATGCAAGAGCCTGATTTGAATTATCTAACAACGACTGAAGCCGATTTTTCGCATAAATTCTCGCCATTTATCAATGAACGCAATGTGGAGGATTTGATGACCGAATTTGCATTAGCCGAACGACAAATAGAACAAAATGTAAATGCAAAAATGGTTTTCTTCGATCTTGTGCTGAAGGTAATCATGCTACTAAAAAGATAATTTACCCTATTGGCGATATTTGCCCTACGGGTGTTATTAGCTGCGCATTATTTGCCAGCGGCGATATTTAATAACGTGAGCGAAGCGAACAAATATCACGAAGTAAATATCAGGAGCGTAGCGACATAAATAACGCGAACGAAGTGAGTAAATATCGTGAACGAAATGAACAAATAACAAAAAAAGAAGATGGATTATAAACTAAATAATGGTGGTTGCTGCATGAATAAAAAAGGCTGTAATCGCAACTCTACGCAAAAACTCAGCACATTCGACTGGATGTGCGATTTGCCTGAAACTCAGAACGAAACAGATTTCGTCGAAGTTCAATTTAAGAATACCCGCAAGGGATATTATCTCAACAGTACTAAAATTCCGCTTGAAAAAGGCGATGTAATAGCCGTTGAATCTTCACCTGGACACGATATTGGTGAGGTGACCTTAGTTGGTCGATTGGTCTTACTTCAAATGAAAAAATACAATGTTCATCCTGAAAAAGTGGATGTTCGGCGTGTATATCGAAAAGCCAAGGAAACCGATTTAGAAAAATTTCAGGAAGCAAAAGCTAAGGAACACGAAACGATGATTAAAGCGCGTCAGATTGCGGAAAATTTGCAACTGAATATGAAAATCGGTGACGTGGAATTTCAGGGTGATGGCAACAAAGCTATTTTCTATTATATTGCTGATGAGCGCGTTGACTTCCGTCAGTTGATAAAGGTTTTTGCTGAAACGTTTCGAATTCGAATCGAAATGAAGCAAATTGGTGCGCGTCAGGAAGCTGGAAGAATTGGTGGTATTGGACCCTGTGGTAGAGAATTATGTTGCTCAGGATGGATGACGAATTTTAACTCAGTGTCGACCAGTGCTGCTCGTATTCAGGACATTTCTTTAAATCCACAAAAGCTTGCAGGTCAGTGTGGCAAACTGAAATGCTGTATGAATTTTGAACTGGATTCGTATCAGGACGCAATTAAAGACTTCCCTTCGAAGGAGATTCAACTCGAAACGGTCGATAATATCTATTATCATTTCAAAACTGACGTTTTTAAAGGACTTTTGGCCTATTCTACATCCCAAAACTTTGCAGCGAATCTGATTACTATTTCGGCTAAAAGAGCGAAAGAAATTATCGCTATGAACCGAAAAGGATCTAAGCCTGAGTTTTTGGACGATCATTCAGAAGAAATATCAAAACCAATCGTTGTGGATTATGAAAATGGTGTTGGAGAAGGAAGTTTGACCCGCTTCGACTCGAATAAAAAACTTTCTAATAATACTAAAAACAGACGTCCGGACAATCGTCAACAACAAAGCAGACCAGATCAAAACGATAATAAAGGAGGAGCACCCAGATTTCAAAAACCGATTAAGAAAACCGACATTGGCAATGAAAACAATGAAAACAATGAAAAATAGATATTATTTAATAATGCTCATCCCGCTGATTTCGCTGAGTTGTATTCATAACGATGTTTATTTAAAATACAAATCTATCACAACCCGAGGCTGGGATAAAGACAGTTTATATACTTTCGATGTTCCTATTCAGGATACTTCTACTTACTATAATATTTATTTAAATATCAGAAATAGAGGCGAATATCCCTATCAGAATCTTTGGTTTTTCTTGTCAAAAACTACGCCAGACAGCATACAAACTAAAGATTCAATCGAATGTTATCTGGCCGATAATCATGGCAAATGGTTAGGAACAGGTATTGGTTCGGTACTACAAATGGCGGTGTTGTATAAGCAGCATGTCAAATTCAATAAAGTCGGAATTTATCATTATTCAATCAATCACGGGATGCGGGATTCAGTTTTGGTTGGTATAAATGATATCGGAATGGAGGTAGAGAAGGTTAGTAAGCAGTAATTAGTTAAAAGTTTAGAGCTAGTAAAAAGCAGTGTCATTCTTTCAATTGTAAATTTCAAAATTGTAAATTTATTTCGGAGTGGGTAAAAATAAATTGGCAAAATTTGCCGAAATGGAGGGGTTTTCCCATGTTTTTCAGGTTTCATCGCATGCAGTACGCGAAGGTTTGAGCTTTGAAATGAAAGGAAAATGGAATGAACTTTTTTTTAAAAATAATAACCCGATAGTATTAGAACTGGGCTGTGGTAAAGGAGAATACAGCCTTGGTCTGGCACAACTTTACCCCGATAAAAATTTCGTAGGTGTTGATATCAAAGGAGCTCGTTTGTGGTCTGGAGCGAAGGAATCGATTCTAAAAGGATTGAAAAATGTTGCTTTTGTACGTACAGATATTGAGATGATTCATCATTTCTTTGGAAATAATGAAGTGAGCGAAATTTGGTTGACTTTCCCTGATCCACAAATGAAAAAAGTAACAAAACGATTGACTTCAACAAATTTTATGAAGTTGTATCAGCAATTTGTGAAAGAGAATGGATTGATTCACTTGAAAACCGATAGTAATTTTATGTTTAGCTATACCTGCGAAATGGTTAAATCCAATCACTATCCTATAATTTCTTCATCTGATAATTTATATAGCTCTGAGCTGACAGACCCGATTTTAGGAATTAAAACCTATTATGAACAGCAATGGTTAACCCGCGGACTATCAATAAAATACATTCAATTTATGTTGAAAAATACAGACCATTTTATTGAACCGGAAATTGAAATTGAGCATGACAGATATCGAAGTTTTGGTCGAAATAATATTCAATCAATCTAATCAGTTTGATTATAATAAATATTTTTTGTATTTTTGAAGCAATATTTTCAATAATTAGCACTTTCCACTAGTAAGCAGAAGGAGTAATCGTTTTTGAATCTGGTATGGTTGCTCAATTTAATTAAATAAAAAATATACTACAATGAAAACAAAATCAATTTTATTTAGCTTTTTCTTCTTATCGCTATCTCTGATTGGATTTGCACAAGAAGACACTACCACACCCGTTGAAAAACCAAAGGCGAAAATTTGGTTTGGACCTAAATTTGGTCTGGATTTAGCGCATTTTACTACCGATGTTAATGAAATTAAAAGTCAATTAGGTGATAATTATCAGGCTGGTTTGCTTTGTCAGATTGGAGAAAAATTATATCTGCAACCCGAAATTTACTATGCAAGTACCAAAACATCGGATAGTATACGGGTGAATTTTTTAAAAGCACCTATCATGTTAGGCCTTAGAATATTAGATATTGGGCTGCTAAGTGTTCATATTATGGGAGGTCCTCAGTTTAGTTTTAAATTAGACAGTAGCGATAAACTTACCGGTGATCAAACGTTAACCTGGCAGGTTGGGGCTGGCGCTGATGTGTTGGGATTTATTACAGCAGATTTACGCTACACCATTGTACCCGGTCAATCAGTATCAACTCAGGTTTCAAGTTTCAACCTAAATACTACCGGATTGAATCTTACGGTGGGTTTAAAGTTCAGATAAGTTAAATATTGGGGAATTGCATTGAGAATTAAACATTTTGATTCTTAAATTCGTTTTTGAAATTGTCGCCGCTATCAGAGCGTGAGGCAATTTCAAAACTTGTCTTATCACGAAAAGAATAAAATTTAATTCAAAAAATGACTTTACAACCACAAGCAATTATAGAAGCCCTGAAACATGTACGTTATCCGGGGAATGGCAATGATATCGTTTCATTGGGCATGTTACAAGAGGATCTTCGGGTGGATGGAATGAAGGTTTCATTTTCACTGCTTTTTGAAAAACCAAATGATCCGTTTGCTAAATCAGTAGTGAAAGCTGCAGAACAAGCTATTTTGACCTATGTGGGTGAAACTGTTGAAATAAAGGGAAATATAGCTGTTATCTCAAAGGATTTACCCAAGCCAAAACCTACGGCAATTCTACCGAATGTAAAAAATATAATTGCCGTTTCTTCGGGAAAAGGTGGAGTTGGTAAATCAACTATATCCTCTAATCTTGCCATAGCTTTAGCTTCTTTGGGTTATAAAGTCGGATTGCTTGATGCTGATATTCATGGACCTTCCATC
The DNA here is from genome assembly GCA_903901975.1 of uncultured Bacteroidales bacterium. GTDB lineage: Bacteria > Bacteroidota > Bacteroidia > Bacteroidales > Paludibacteraceae > Paludibacter. The sequence goes on along the minus strand of CAIUTB010000127.1, from coordinate 7,456 downwards.
CCCAAAATGTTTGGTGTAGAAGATGCTCACCCCGAAGTGCGTGAAGTAGATGGTAAACAAACTATATTTCCAATCGAAAAGTACGGCGTAAAAATCTTATCCATAGGGTTCTTTGTGGACCCAAGTCAGGCTTTGGTGTGGCGTGGTTCTGTTTCGAGTAATGCGTTGAAACAGCTTATTTCCGATGCCGAATGGGGCGAACTTGACTTTTTTATAATGGATTTACCACCGGGAACGGGTGATATACACCTTACCTTGGTTCAAACAATGGGTATAACCGGTGCAATTGTAGTTACAACACCACAGGAAGTTGCTTTGGCCGATGCGCGTAAGGGAATAAACATGTTTACCGGTGAAAAAGTCAATGTGCCGGTACTCGGACTTGTCGAAAATATGGCTTGGTTTACACCGGCTGAACTGCCGGATTCTAAGTATTATATTTTCGGAAAAGAGGGTGGTAAAAGATTGGCTGAAGAGCTAAATGTTCCTTTGCTTGGTCAGATTCCACTGGTTCAAAGTATACGCGAGTGTGGTGATGCCGGACAACCCATTGCTTTTGATGAAAACAGTATCCTATCCCATTCTTTCAAAGAATTGGCTCAAAAAGTTGTTGAACGGGTAGAATTCAGAAATTCAACCATGGAAGCAACTAAAAAAGTGGAAATGATAAAATAACCTGGAAACATAAGATTAATACTCGCTTAGCACACTTTCTCCAATTTTATTTTTAGTTATATTTAGTATTGATTTTAGCATCTCATATCGTATTAATAAATATTTGTATTATAACCGTAAATATTTATGTGTTAAAAAATCAAATTAAATAAAATAATTTTATAACTTTGACCCATATTTATTCCTTAAATCATTAAAATAGGATAAATTTCTTCATTATTGAAAATTTGCTCTAAGATAAAGAATGAGAAAATTATTAGTATATACTTTTTCGCTTACAATTATTTTGTCTGCACTTTCTCAAAACCCTCAAACAAAGGAGTTTTCGAGATGGTCAATCACACCTGAATATGGTTATTCTATTTTTGATGGAGATATTAATCAAAGTTTAACCAATATTTTCCCTACCTCTTTTCGAAATGTTAATTTTGGGGGCACGTTGGAATATGCATTTACTCCTGTTTGGGGAATTTCGCTGGATTATTTTTATTTTCCTCTTCGGGCACAAAATAGTAGCCCTGCCGGTATTGATATTAACACTGACTTAAGTACATCCTGTTTGAATGCAACCATAAACTTTACAAGATGGATTTTTCCTGAAACAAAATCAAGATTCTATGTAAGTGGTTCAATTGGAATTGGTCTTTCATATTATACTTACGATGTAAGGTATCTTAATGGTGATCCCGTTTTACCAGGCGATACATACGTTGATGTTAAACGAAGCGGGCAGGTTTTACCTCTAATTTTAAAGGATAAATATGGTTTAGCAGGTACGATTCCGGTAACATTCTCTGTTGAATATAATATGTCAAAACCTCTTGCAGTTGGTGTAAGGATTCATTACAGAGCTCATACTAAAGATAATCTGGAAGGTGTTGGCTATTTGAATTATGATGGAGTCACCAATGATGTGATTGAAGCCGGAACCCTCTATGCCCGTATTAAATTCAATGTGTTTAAAAAAGATCATATCAGAGTTATTCCAGTGAGTGTTTTTGACCCTGATAAAGGCTTAATTGTTGCCAATGACTTAGCCAAAAAACTCGATAAACTGAAATTGAGAGTAGATAACCTAAATGCTAAAGTTGATAGTTTGATTCCAAGAGTTTCAAAACTGGAAAACTTATTGTCTAACGATGGTCCCGATTCTGACGGTGATGGTGTTCCGGATGTAAGAGATTTATCCCCTAATACCCCACCGAATACTCCTGTTGATTTTTGGGGAAGACCACTTGCAATTCAAAGTATAACAACTACTCAAGTTCCAGTAAATTCGACTAACATAGTTGCAGCTGACGTATCAAAGAACCGAATAAATTGGGATGATATTCCGGCTGTTTATTTTGATTTTGACCGTATTGAGTTGGATAACGAAGCTTTGATAACGATAAGTAAAATTTCGGCTAAAATGAAAGCTGATCCTTCACTTTGTGTTGAAGTACGTGGGTATTGTGATTATATGGGTAATAACCCTTATAATAATTTATTAAGCCAGCGTCGTTCAGACCGCGTAAAAGCTGAGATGGTGAAAATATGGGGAATACCTTTTGATCGGATTATCTCAAATGGAAAAGGTAAAGTTATTGAACCAAAAATTAAATACAGACCGAATCGACGATGTGATTTCTTTTTTGGAAAGCTATAAATATTATAAATAAAACTGATAAACTAAGCCTGCTTTAATGTGGGCTTTGTTTTTTTTTAAATAAATATAGAGATATGAAGCCAACCATCATTGATTTGTTGAACAATAGTGTAGATAAATATGCTAACGAAGTATTTCTTTGGGAAAAAGTAAGCACTGAGTTTGTACCAACCACTTACCTGGAAACAAAACAACAGGCTCACCTACTGGCCGCCGGATTAATGTCAATTGGAGTGGCCGCTGCTGATAAAATAGCCTTATTGTCGGAGGGACGAAATGCCTGGATTATTGCTGAACTGGGGATATTACACGCTGCTGCTGTAAATGTGCCCTTATCAATAAAACTGGAAGAAAGCAATGATTTAATTTTCAGGCTGATCCATTCCGAAGCAAAATATGTATTTGTGTCGGGGAGTCAACTCAAGAAAATCCGCAACATATCCGGAGCATTACCCCAACTTGAAAAAGTATTCATCCTGGATGAGCAAGCTGAATACGAAGAGAAAGAAATGAGTTTGAATGAACTTATAATAAAAGGAGAGGCTTTTTTGAAAGATAATCCCAAAGCAGTTGTAAAACGGACCAAAGATATTAAGCCTGACAGCCTGGCGAATATCAGTTATACTTCGGGCACTACAGCTGACCCCAAAGGGATTATGCTTACTCACCGAAATTATACAGCCAATGTGGAACAGGCATTAACCCTGATGACCATCCCACCACACTATCGCACACTTTTAATTTTGCCCCTTGATCATTGTTTTGCTCACGTGGCCGGCTTTTATAGCTTTATGGCGTGTGGTGCCAGTGTAGGTACCGTTCAAAGTGGGAAAACCGGCCTGGAAACTCTGAAAAACATTCCAATCAATATCAATGAACTCAAACCAAGTCTATTGTTAAGCGTGCCGGCTCTGGCCAAAAGTTTTAAAAAGAATATTGAGACTAACATACGTGCACAAGGACCAATCGTGAACTGGTTGTTTCAAACGGCTATGAAAATGGCTTATTCCTACAATAAAGAAGGTTTTAATAAAGGCCAGGGACTACAGAAGTTGAAAAAACCGCTCCTGGATCTGTTCGACAAAATATTATTCTCAAAGGTTCGAAATGCATTTGGCGGAAATCTTGAATTCTTCATTGGGGGAGGTGCATTGCTCGATATTGATTTACAACGTTTCTTTTATGCCATTGGTATTCCTATGTTTCAGGGTTACGGTTTGTCCGAAGCAACTCCGATAATATCCTCTAATGGAATGGAAAAACACAAATTAGGCTCTTCGGGTTATCTGGTGAAACCAATGGAACTTAAAATTTGTGATTCGGATGGAAATGAACTGCCGAATTTTGAAAAAGGTGAAATTATCATCAAGGGTGAAAATGTGATGGCAGGTTATTATAAAAATGAGAAAGCAACTGCCGAAACCATTCAGGATGGCTGGTTGCATACCGGCGATATGGGTTATATGGATCATGATGGTTTTCTGTACGTAGTAGGTAGATTCAAGAGCCTGTTAATTTCGAGCGACGGTGAAAAGTATAGTCCCGAGGGAATAGAGGAATCACTGGCTGATACTTCTCGCTATATTGACCAGGTAATTCTTTTCAACAACCAGAATCCCTACACCACAGCTTTGATAGTTCCGAATAAAGAAGCATTGAAACGTTATATATTGCATAAAAAACCACATCTAAGTTGGGATGCTGCCGAGGCAAATGAACTTGCTTTGGGCAAACTGCAACGCGAAATAAACGAGTACCGCAAAGGCGGCAAATACGAAGGCATGTTTCCCGAACGCTGGTTGCCGGCTGCGGTGGCTCTAATTGGTGAGCCTTTTACGGAGCAAAATGGATTAGTTAACAGTACGATGAAAGTGATGCGTTCCAAAGTAGAAGAACGCTATGCCGGCCGTATTGAAGGCTTATACGCAACGGGTGCAAAAACCATAGATAATCCCGAAAACCGAGCAGCCCTGGCTTAATTAGTTAGCTATGTGATTGAACAATATAATCTCTATTGTGGTTTTAAATTTAATAATTATCAATTAAATCAGTATATTTATGAGAAAAACACTTTTTACTGCATTTGTAATAATGTCTATTTCGCTATTAAAAGCACAGACCGCTACGCCTTATGAGCTTGCTGTAGGCTTACGGGTACAAAAAACCGAACAACTTTATTGGGAAAACGGTGTGGGTGCCGATTTTACTTCCGACTTCTTGCTTCACAAAAAAATCCACCTTAAACTGAGTTATGCTAGCAGTCGACTCGGAAGTGCAATGATTGGAAATGCAGTGCGTCAGGATAATGTGCTTGTGGGTGCCGACTGGCATTTCCGTTCCGATAAAGATTTTCAGCTTTTTGCCGGACTTAATACCGGATTCTTTCATGCTGATATGGAACTACCACAATTCGATGTGTTGCCTCACAATTCTATGCTCCTTCAGCTCGAAACAGGACTTTTTTATAAATTCAAATTTCCGGTTGCTACCAGTCTTTCGGTAGCTTATAATGTGATTAATGGTGACGGGGTGAATATTCCCGGTACGCTTTTCCCGGTTTATTATCAGTTGAGTGTTTTCTATTATATCAACAAAAAATAGTTGGCAGTTGGCACTAGGTAGTTTGCAGTAGGTAGTTCGGGTTGTTAGAGTTACACCTCTTACAAATGTTAGTTTGAAAAGTTCGGATTTAAATTATCTTTCATTGGTAATTGGTAATTTGAAATTGGTAATTGAAAGTAAGTAGTTTATACTAAATTAAATACATTATGAAAAAAAATAAAATCTATATTATCCTGTCATTTCTTGCGGTTTTTTTAGCTGCATGTAATCCTTCTCCGAGCCTTGACGATAAAACAATGCTCGATTATGGTCAGATTTCGTACGCCTTGCCTGATTCGCTGAATAAGCATTTACTTTCGGCTTATTTGCCAAATCCAACGCCTTCTCAGCTAAATACTCCCGTTATTATTTGTGCTCACGGTTACACGGCAACCACCTTCGAGTGGGATGAACTTCGAGCCTATGCCAATACCAAAGGAACTTTCTTGGTGTCGCAGGTATTGCTGGGTGGTCACGGACGCTCATACCAGGAATTTAAAAAATCAAGTTGGGAAGACTGGCAAAGTTCTATCACTGAAGAATATCAGCAATTATCCAAAAAAGGATACAAAAAGATTTATTTGGCCGGTTCGTCAACGGGAGCTCCCCTGATTGTCAATATGATCAAAAACAATTTTTTTAAACCTGATTCCTTACCCAAAGGCGTTTTTCTGGTTGATCCGATAATCGTTTCTTCCAATAAAACCCTGACACTGGTTGGGTTGCTTGGACCGATTTTGGGCTATTTGACTGTTGATATGGCAGCTGGTGAAAAAGGACACTGGTACGTCTATCGTCCACAGGAAACCCTGAAAGAACTTATGGCATTGATTGACCTGACACGTATCGATCTGGAAAAGGGCATTTACCTGCCAGTCGGAACTACCATGAAAGTGTATAAAAGCGAAAAGGATGAAACTGCTGACCCGGTCAGTGCTTTTATGATTTACAAAGGAATGCGTACTTCATCCGGTGGAAATATTGAGGTGGAAATGGAATCCTCCAATCTCCATGTTTTCACACGATTGGAAGGTAGGGATAATATTACTGCCGAACAACGCGCCTTGCAACAAAAAGCTTTTGCAGATATGGAAAGCAGAATGACAAAATAAATAAATCAAATCAAATGAAAGAAAAGCCGGAAAATTTATTTTTTCGGCTTTTTGCATTTAAAATACTGATAATCAAATGGCACACTTTCTCCTGATAAAACACATCGGTTTCGTACAGCTCATCAAATCAGTAGCTCTTTGTGCTGGTTTTAACTATTTTAGATAAAATATCCTATCAGTCAGGAGATGAGAGACAGATTCAAACCTAAATACAAACTAAAGGAAAGTAACTATTAAGCTATCCCTTTTATGGCACTTGTTCTTTTGTTTTTGCAATTAAATCAAAAGAAAACAATAAAACAATTAACGGAGCGTTATTAGCAGAGTTAATATGTTTAATTTCGCAGCATAAACAATTGAGATATGAAACGACACATTTTTTCGACTGCCTTACTCCTACTCTTTATTACAAGTGTTTCCGCTCAAAAAGAAGTATTCTTCGACACATTGAAAGTAAAAGACATAAAAGTACAACAGATGCAGGGCGTTGAAATAGGTTCAGGGTTGTATCCACCCAATATTTTTATGATTCTAAGCGCGGGTTTAAAAGAAAATACTATTCCCATAACAATAAGTTATTTTAATGAAAAACGAATAGCTTCAACATGGACGTTGATTTCCAGAATTAAACTTCAAAATAATCTGAGTAACTCGCCAGTATTTACCTATGATTCAATTAATCATAGTTATGAGTTTAGTAGTAATTCACCCCATAAAACAACCTATTCACTGGAATTGGGAGTTGAAATTGAACCCCGTTGGTATTTCGGCTGTAAAAGTCGGTATCAGTTGGGTAAGGCTCAATTAAACTCCGGATGGTATCTTTCACTGCCGTTGCAATTAAGCTCTACTCTGATTGATACCTTTAAGTATCCTCAACCTGAAAATCTGATTGTCAATAACAATTTAGCAAATTTGACTTTATCTCCAACTATTGGGTATCGACATTCAGTTTCAAAACAATTGTTTTTTGAAGCAAATTTAAAATTAGCTTGTAGTACGCTGAACTTATATAGTATAAACAATCATGTAAACGTGCGTTATTATCCTGCCTTCACATTATTCCCTGAATTAAATTTCAAAATAGCTTATACTTTCAAATAAATGAAACAAATCCTATTTACAATTGCATTGATATTGATGAGTTATTTGAGTGTTTCCGCTCAAAAGGAAGTGTATTTCTACACTACCAAACCCGAAGATATAAAAGTGGAATCGATGCATGGTTTTGAAATCAGTTCCGGCTACAATCCTTTGGTAATTTTTCGTCCATCATACTTTACAATAGTTCGTTAATCTTTCATTAACATTAAGCGGCAATAGTGCCGTATAATAGTAGCTCTTTGACATTTTGGCTATTTTTGAGTAAGTATGGTTTAATGGCAAACATCTCAATAAATCTTTCCAGCAGTAAAGTGTT
>CAIUTB010000126.1 GCA_903901975.1 uncultured Bacteroidales bacterium | reverse complement strand
CTCAAAATGGTTGCCATGAGCAAGAAAATAATAGCTAAATCAGGTGGTCAACTTCATCCGGAGAGACCTGGTCATTTTCATCCGGAGAAAGGTGGTCAATTTCATCCGGAGAAGGCGGGCGTTTTGATCCGGAATATCCAATATCGGCTCTTTCTCAACGATTGACTTTTGAAATACCTGCTGCCGGAATTTACAGAATTAAGAATGGTGATGGTAACTACATTACCTGCAGTAGTTCAGGCGTAATTGGATTCGCAACTTCGAATGCCAGCGCAGATACTAAATGGTATTTTGCTGATATCGGCACATCCGGATATATTTCAATTAAGAGTTTTAGTTTATCTACTAGTTATCTAACTTCTGCGGCGGCAATAACTGGCCCTGCGGCGTTTACAGGAACCCCATTAACTTTGACCACTATTGCTCCCACTGGGGATGCAACAACAGCGATGTCATCTTCGGCTTTTAGACTTGTAGAAGCTCCTACAGCTTTTGCTAATGGTCTTGCTGATGGCGGATTTGAGAATGTTACTGCAAATACAGCTAATTTATCAGCTCCACTCGGTGAATGGATAAATGATAAATCGAAAAATATTGGTGGAGGGGGTACTTCGCGTGTGGTATCTACCTATGCTATTGCAGGCACAAAAAATTTTATGTTACGTTTTATTGCTGTTTCTTCAAATGGATATTATAATATCAGTCATAAAATAAACGGCCTCATTGCTGGAAATTCATATACATTCAGTTTTAAGTATAGAGTGGATGATGGAGCTAATACAAATACTTTTACTGTAAATTCACAAGCAAACGTTTATGCTGCAAATACAGTAAATGATATTGTTGCAAACGCTATCGGAGGGTCTTCAAATTATTATACAACTAGTCAACCCTCAACGAATATCACTTCTCAAACAGCAGCTACCGGAAGTGTGACATTTTTTGCAGTGGCTTCAAGCTGTTATATCGTTTTTTCAAAAGTAATTCAAGCAGATGCTCCTGCCTTTTATGTATATATGGATGACATGGCTCTGATTCAGAATTTCTTAATTGCGGCGTCAGCTAACGATGTAGCCATGGGAAGTGTGAGCGGTGCAGGTACAATTGCACTCAATTCAACTGTTTCACTTGTAGCTACCCCAAACACAGGATATCGCTTTGTAAACTGGACATTAGACACAAGTGGTGGTGCTGTACAATCAACATCTGCATCTTATTCATTTACAGCATCAGGGACAGTAACATTAGTTGCTAATTTTGCTTCAATTTCAACTGACAATTTCAGGAGTAAAACTTCAGGTAATTGGGGTGACATCACAACATGGCAATCTTCACCGGATAATTCTACATGGTATGATGTGAATGCAATTCCAACGTCATCGGCTTCTTCAATCATTATTTTACCTAGTCACAAAGTTACTATTACTGCTAATGCCACTTCGCCTGCATTGACAATCAATTCAGGAGGAAAACTAACTCTTAACTCAGGTTCTAGCTTAGCAGTTACAGGAAACTTTAATATCAATAGTGATGCTACAAATGGAACAGGTACATTTGTAGATGAGAATGCTAACGGTGGATTAACGGTAACCGGAACAACTACAGTGCAACAGTATTTAGGTGCAGCTCGTAACTGGTATATTTCATCGCCGGTAAGTACTGCAAAAGCCCAGAGCGCTTATACTTTCTACCGTCGCGATGAAGCCAATAATGCCTGGCCTCTTATGAATACCGGAGATGGTATCAATACAGGAGATCCACTGAACGTGGGACAAGGCTATATTGCCAATCTAGCCTCGGGTACAGCTACTTATACTTTTACCGGAACTTTGAACAGTGGAGCTACTAGTATAACTGTTAACCGTACCTTATTACAGGCAAACAAACCCGGTTTTAATCTGGTAGGAAATCCATATCCTTCGTATCTGAATGCCACAACACTAATTAATTCAAATGCGAATTTAGAAAAAACTATCTGGTATCGTACTCAAAAGAAAAGTTCTACAACTTATTATTTTGATACTTATAATACTGCAGGAAAACAGGGTACAAACCTCAGCAATAATGTAAATTATATCTCTGGTACTGTTGCTCCTATGCAGGCATTCTGGGTTCGGGTTAGTGCAGGTCAGTCATCGGCTACCTTAAACTTCAGTAACAGCCTGAGGGTACAAGCTTCAGCATTAAATGATACAATTAATCCGCTGAAAGTAAAAAACCATATCGAGTCTTCGCAACAGGCTATTCACCTACAGGTATCGAACGGAGTAAACAATGATGAAACAGTTTTGTACGCTAATCCGGCTGCATCGAACGGCTATGATATCTATGATTCTGAAAAAATGAGCAATGGAAGTAATTCTATTCCAGAGATTTATAGCATTGCAGACGGACAAAATCTGGTTATCAATGGGTTAAACACCATCCCGTATGATACCGAAATGCCGCTTGGTTTTACTACTGGAACAGCCGGTTCAAACTTCAGTATTAAAGCTTCGCAACTGAGTAATTTTGATGCCGGTACACAGGTCATTCTGAAAGATTATCTGGATAGCAATAATCCGGTACAAGCAGATTTGAGCGATGGCAGTGCTTATACTTTTAGTTCGGATATGACCAACAATAACACCAGCAGGTTTGCCTTGATTTTCAAAGCTCCTTCAATCGCTACAGGTATCAATCCTGAAAGTAAAAGCAATGTATGGATTTCGACCCGTAACGGCGAATTAATGATTAATGGAACGATTAGAAGTGGAGTCAGGCTTGAAGTTTTTAATGCAATTGGTCAGAAAGTAATTTCGAGAAACCTGACAACAGCAAATGCATTGTTGAATAATACCTTAGCTACCGGTGCTTATCTTGTAAAAGTAACGAATGAAGGTAAGTCTGTGATAAAAAAAGTAATTATTGATTGATTGAATTCTTAACTAAGAAAGACTGTTGTTTAGCTTACTGCATTCAGGCTCATTATTCATTTGGGAGTGATGAGACCTGAATAAACAAACAGACATTTAAACCCTAAAAATCACTTAAAAAATGAATACGAAAAAAACAACTTATAGCGCTCCTCATATACAACATATTGAACTCGATACTGAAATCTCGCTGACTCTGGATTCTACCCCGCCTATCGGTCCCGGTGGAGAAACCGTAATGAATGCCCCTGAATATTTTAATAATGATCCGTTTAAAACAAGTCTTGTCTGAAATAAAACTATGTTCTCTCTGATAAATTTGTTCCTTAAGTTTCAAAGTTTGTTTTTAAAAATAAAGGAGAAATATCCAATTAGTTGGCCATTTCTCCTTTAAATTATTTATGAAACTAATTTATCTTTTTTTATTCAGAACAAATACACCAGATTAATTGAAAATACTCTGTTTGAACTGGTAAGTGGTGTTGGCAATCCGACTATGGTTGAAGGAGTGGTTTTAATTCCCTGAGTCCAGGTACCACCAAGCTGTATTTTTCTGAATAATTCTAAGCCTAACCCCAGATTATAGCCATAATCCACATGATCCATAAATGCTGGATATGTAGAATCTTGTGTGGCATCAGTAATTTCGTTTACCGTTTTTCCACCCTTGTTCGGCGTAGAGTAGTTGACGGGGGAGTTCGGCGAAGTTTCCAAACTTCGTCGGGTTAAAAGCAAGGCTTTGCCTTGCATATAAAAATATATTATAAAATACCCCCTGCTCCCGCGCGATTGTATCGCGTGGGAATAGGAAAGTAAGAGAATTACAGGTAGAACAAACTTGTTTGCCACACGATAGAATTCGTTCGGCAGCGAGGAGCGGATTTGTAATCCCTGTCCTTTTCAAAATAATAAATAGCAGGGCTCACAGACCTGTACAAATGGAGAGTAATAACATTTAAAAATTAAAAAATGACAAACACTAAATTATTCAACAGCCTACGCTGGACTGCAATCATCATTGGAATATTAATGGTTGCATTTGTACTTTTCTTTTCAATTGGTTATATGCTAGAGGGGCAGGCTAAGCCCGGAAATGCTAAAGGTCTTGACACTCATACGATAATTGGATTTGTAGTATGGGGTATAGGACTTGCCGGACTTATTGTAGCTATATGGAAACCCGCAACAGGAGGTTTTATTTCGTTGCTTAGTTTTATTGTTTTTAATATTCTGGTAGCAGTAAATCCTAATCCGGAATCCACTTACTCGGCTGTGCTTTTGATATTCTTGATTCCATCCCTTTTACATGTATTATATTGGTGGAAGAAAAAAAATTATCAGGAATAATTTCCAAAAAACAGGAGGAGAAGTGCCGAAGAAGATATTACAGGCTGCCAGTATACATTCGGCTTCCAAAAATGGAACTTCCCACACGTACCAGCGTACTTCCTTCGTCAATGGCAAGGCGGTAATCGTCGGACATACCCATGGAAAGTTCACAAAATGAAGGTTCGGAATCAAAATAAGCCGTTTTGACCTGATCAAACAGCGTTTTCAGTCCCCGAAACTCAGTCTGAATCTGAATACGGTTATCGGTATAGGTAGCCATACCCATTAAACCGCAGATTTGAACGTTTTGCAACTGTTTCCAGGCTCCTGCATCCAGCATTTCGAGTAATTCGTCGGGAGAAAAACCAAACTTCGTTTCTTCGCGTGCAATATGTATCTGCAAAAGGCAGTTCAGCCTCCTACCCGCTTTCGCAGCCTGCTTATTAATCTCAGTCAGCAGATTAAAAGAGTCCACTCCATGTATCAGCGAAACAAAAGGGACAAGAAACTTAATTTTATTAGTTTGAAGATGCCCAATAAAATGCCAGCTAATATCTTTTGGGAGCGACTCCTGCTTGCCACATAATTCCTGAACTTTACTTTCGCCAAAAATTCGTTCACCGTTTTCATAGGCTTCTAAGATTGCTTCGTTCGGATTAAACTTCGACACACAAACCAACTGCACATGTGCTGGAATGTGCTGACGGAGGGATTGGATGTTGGATTGGATGGTTGACACTCTTTAGTTTATAGTGAATAGTTTATAGTTTATAATTTATAGTTTATAATTGAGCAACACCATATTTGTCGGGATTGTTGTACATGTGTGATAATAGTTTGCCTACTTCGTAGTTTAATTCAATTTGCTTATTATACAACTCACTATTAATATATTTACAATTGAGTGCAAAATCAAGCCAAACGAGAGTTTCGCTATTTTCACCAAGACAATCTGTAATTTTGAGTAGAAAGTGTCGGTGATAATCCCTTTTCCTCTAAGTTTCGGCTAAATTAGCACAAACAGAGCGGGAGGATCTGCGGATTTGATCAGTTAATGAATATTGTTCTGTTTTGGGAAAAGTCAATGTCATATCAAAAACCTCACAACCTTGTTGAAATGCTTTCTTGTAAGCAGACAGGTCTTTAAAGTCAGAATAATTATACCCCATATTTTTATAAACTATAAATTATAAACTATTAACTATAAATTATAAACTATAAACTATAAACTATAAACTATTACGCCTCATATTTATACACGTCCATAATTGTTGTTTCGGTAATAGCAGCCACGCTATAATCGGCCATAGAACCTTTCATACCTTCCTGCAAACCATCCCAGGCTTCCTTTACATCGTTTGCCTGAACCATCGTAGTGGTGGCAACCTTTTTCTCAATGCCTTTTTCTTCATCTATCGAGATGAAAAACACTTTGCAGCGATACCATTTGTCGCCGTTCTCATTGAAAAACATTTCATGAATGCGCGCTTTCCGAATTGTTGAAACAGAAAATTCCCCACTGATAAAGGGTTCCATCTCTTTGTTGATACGTTCTTCTGCTTCCGAAAAAGTCAGGGCATCTACCAGATACGATTCGTTTACTTTTACTATCTTGCCTTCTTCGGCTGTCTTTTCGTATTTAATCTTGCATTCGAACCAGTTGTGCATGTTTTTTTATTTGATTTATTATGAATGATTTTAAAATAATTTTGTTTTAAATTTTGATAGACAAAGGTAACAAAATCTTTGAAAAGGCGAAGGACTTACTCAAAAGAAATACCCGATAAGCCGTATGTAATCGACTTATCGGGTATTATGATGAAATGTGTAACCGTTTTTATATTAAACCAATGGAATACGCATTTTGTAGAACGAACGCCATGCAAAATACATTGAAATAATCAACAATATAGCTCCAATAATAAAGTGTGCAGGGGTATAATGTTTTACACCATCAGCACCAACAGTTGACATATTTACCGCAATTTCTACAGCCAATAAACCAAACAAGGTTGAGAATTTGATGATTGGATTCAATGCTACAGAAGTTGTATCTTTAAATGGATCACCAACAGTATCACCAATAATCGAAGCATCATGAAGTGGAGTATTCTTTTCTTTCAGGTCAACTTCCACTAATTTTTTAGCATTATCCCATGCACCACCGGCATTAGCCATATAAAGAGCCTGGAACAAACCAAAAATAGCAATAGAAATCAGATAAGCCACAAAGAAGTTAGGATCGAACAAGGCAAAAGCCAGTGTTGCAGTCATAAGAGTAATAAAGATATTCCACATACCATTTTGAGCATATTGTGTACATATTCTTACTACTTCGATAGAATCTTTTTCGTCAGCAGAAGTTTTGTCTAATTTCATGTGACTTTTAATATATTCAACTGCACGGTAAGCTCCTGTGGTAACAGCTTGAATTGAAGCACCTGAGAACCAGAATACCATAGCACCACCGGTTATCAAACCTAATAAGATAGGAGCCTGAGTCAACTCAAGACTTAACATACCAACGCTTTTCAACAAAAGAATAATGGAGAAAATCATGGTTGTTGCACCGGCAACAGCTGTACCAATTAATACCGGTTTAGCGGTCGCTTTAAAAGTATTACCTGCCGAGTCATTAGCCTCTAAATAATGTTTGCCGGTTTCAAAATCAGGTGTAAAACCGAAATCTCTTTCAATTTCTTCTTTAATACCCGGAATTTGTTCAATTTGTGCTAACTCAAATACAGATTGAGCATTATCCGTTACCGGACCATAACTATCAACAGCAATGGTTACAGGTCCCATACAAAGGAATCCGAAAGCCACTAAACCAAAAGCAAAAATGCTTTGATATCCCATGGCAGCATCGCTCAGGCCTAAGTTCTGGCTAATAAAATAGCCACCGGCCATCAAAGCAACCATAAGAAGTCCCATCCAGTAAGCTGCAAAATTACCTGCCACAATTCCTGATAGAATAGTCAATGAAGCTCCGCCTTCACGCGAGGCTGTAACGATTTCGTGTACGTGATCAGATTTTGAACTGGTAAATTTCTTTGTGAATTCAGGAATAAGAACAGCAGCTAACGTGCCTAAACTTATGATTCCTGCTAATTTCCACCATAAACCGGTTACCATAACACCACCTACCGTGATATCGCCAATAAGCGCATAACTCATTCCAAAACTAATAGCAATACAAGATGATGCAGCAATCCAGATTAAACGGGTTAATGGTTTTTCAAAATCAAAATCCAATGATTTGCCGTATTGTTTTTCAGAAATATAATTGTTTACAAAATAAGAAATACCAGAGAAGATATCCATTAAGAAACGCATTCCAAAAATCCATACAATTAATTTTGCCTGCAAGTCAACTTCTTTTACAGCCAATGAAATAAAGGAAATAAGAGCAACACCTGTTACACCGTAAGTTTCAAATGCATCAGCAGTTGGACCTACGCTGTCACCTGCATTGTCACCGGTACAATCGGCAATAACACCCGGATTGCGGGGATCATCTTCTTTTACTTTGAAAACGATTTTCATTAAGTCAGAACCGATATCAGCAATTTTAGTAAAGATACCACCTGCAATACGAAGTACAGAAGCACCCAGCGATTCGCCAATAGCAAAACCTAAAAAACAATATCCAACAATATTACGGGGAACAAAAAGTAAAATGATAATCATCATTACCAATTCAAGGGAAATTAAAAATAATCCCACTGAAATTCCTGAACGTAAAGGAATATTTACCACATCCCAGGGACGTTTTTTCAACGACGCAAAAGCGGTTCTGGCATTAGCATAGGTATTAATACGAATTCCATACCATGCTACAGCATAAGAACCTCCCATACCCACAATAGAAAATAAAAGAACTAAAATAACAACAATTGGAGTTGACAAAGCATCCGGACCGGTTGCTTCAGCATTTGCCATGGATAAATAATAAACCATTGCCACTGCAATAATTCCAAAAAGAATGGCCAAAAACTTACCTTGTTGTAATAAATACGTACGGCATGTTTTGTAAATTGTGCTGGCAACATCCAACATTGATTTGTGAGCAGGTAAGGCTTTTACTTGTTTAAACAAATACAAACTGATACTAAGAGTACCAATAATTACTAAAGCTCCGAGAAGTAAAAGGTGCCAACCGTCAATTCCTCCAAAATGCGGGAAAGTGGCATCATGTAAATCAGGAATTTTGAGATTTGCCTCAGAGGCAAAGGATTTTGCTGACGTAAATAACGCAGCGAAAAGCAGCATAGCTGCCCGTTTCATTAGTTTCATAAAATTTATTAATTATTTTTAGTTGTGAGAATTTTAACGGTTTTAAAAATCAAAAAAAATACGCACAAAATTACTCAATGTTTCCTGGATTTCAAATTTATTTAGGTTAAACTTTTCAACAAAATGAACTTTTTCGGTGTTTATGAATGATATTTATAATTGAATTATACAATAATTATACGAATTCGGTATTTTCATTGTATTTATTGCATATTTATAGATAATTCAAAATTTCACACACTGATGGAAACTGTGTGCGGACACGAAAAAAGCGTTAAGATATGTATATTTCTTAACGCTTTCCCGGCAGTTGTGTCTAATCTTTACTTATATATATCCCTCGTTTTCCATTTTCCGTAAAAAGCCGGTTTAATTTCGGGATTTTTCACGAGTAAATCTTTCTTTAATTTTTGTTTTTGAATAACATATTCTCTGATAAAGGAACAAATATCGCCTAAATTATATTTCATGGGTGCTCCGGCAATTTCGTGTCCCATATCGCGATAACGGTAGACAAAATAAGGGTAATTGTGTTTTTCGAATTGCTGTACCAGGGCATTCGTACCGAAAAAACCGACATTAAAGACCTGCATTTTATCATATAGTACTAACTTATCATTTGTTCCATGGAAAAACAAGCTTGGAGAAGGTGGATTTCTATAAGTTGGTATCCCATTATAACTCAAAATACCTCCGGCAAATGATATCAGACCTGCATAATGAAATCCAGGGGGTATTTCGGAAGCAATCTGAGTGCGGTTAGCGAGTTCATAATCTGCCTGCAAAACAGTAATAGCTCCTGCACTTGAACCGTTCAGAATAATCTTAGAACTATCAATGTTTAGTTCTGATGCATGTTTCAGCAAAAATCCGGTAGCGCTGAACAAATCCTCCACTGCCATGTTTATTGCTTTTCCAAGGGTTTGAAGTTTTTTACTTCCTTTCATTTTCACTCCTTTCATTCCCAAGCGGTAATCAATCGAAGCTACAATGTATCCGCTATCAGCCATCGCTTTTAAATACGGTACATTATACTGGTTATTTTTTGAACCCATTTTGAATCCACCACCAAAAACAAAAAGCAAACAGGGTGTTTTTGGGTGGATATT
The DNA here is from genome assembly GCA_903901975.1 of uncultured Bacteroidales bacterium. Classification (GTDB taxonomy): domain Bacteria; phylum Bacteroidota; class Bacteroidia; order Bacteroidales; family Paludibacteraceae; genus Paludibacter. The sequence continues at coordinate 87,839 of CAIUTB010000126.1, read as the reverse complement.
TACGGGAGTATATACATCCATTGTCAAATCGCAGGTATCACGTTTGACATAAACATAATTTTTGACTGTACTTTCAGCATATAATCCGCTAAGAAAGCCGAAAGTCAGTACCATTAATATTAGTCTTTTCATATTGATTATTTTTCTGCAATATTATACTTTAAAAATGACATTTCAGGTATTAAAACAATCAAAATTATCAATATTTTCAAAACTGTTCTGTTTTTTGTACCTTTGTCGTTCAATTAACGAAAACAATGGGACGAATTCTGGCAATTGATTACGGACAAAAGCGTGTAGGACTGGCAGTTACCGATCCGCTTCAAATTTCGGCCAATGGTCTGGATACTGTTCTGTCTCATGAAGTGCTCGATTTTCTGACTGCTTATATTGCTAAAGAGCCTGTTGAGAAATTTGTTATTGGCTTGCCCAAACAAATGAATGGACAGGATTCAGATTCAATGCAATATATACGGCCTTTTGTGGTGGGTTTACAACGTCGGTTTCCGGATATTGAACTTATCTATGTTGATGAACGTTTTACCTCCGTTTTAGCACATAAAACCATGCTTGAAGCCGGATTAAAGAAAAAAGACCGGCAAAATAAAGAATTGGTGGATAAGATTTCTGCAACCATTATATTACAGAGCTACTTAGAAACTATTAAATATTGATTAATGGTTAATGATAAATGATTAACAATTTATAATTTACGTTTTAGCATTTTCAGAATGATATTACCGATTTATACCTATGGCAATGCGGTACTCCGCAAAGTGGCAGAGCCGATTAAGGCAGATTATCCGCATTTAAAAAGCTTGATAAGCAATATGTTTGACACGATGTACCACGCCGAAGGTGTTGGGCTGGCTGCACCTCAAATTGGACAAGCCATACGCTTACTGGTTATTGATTTAGCTCCGTTTAAAGAAGATGATCCTGAGTTGGGTGCATTTAAAGTAGTGATGATTAATCCTCAGATGCTGGAACGCAGCGAAGAGGAAGTGGTGGGTGAAGAAGGTTGTCTGAGCATTCCGGGTATTCACGAAACGGTTTCCCGTTCGCTAAAAATCAAAATAAAATACCAGGATGAAAATTTTTTTGAATGGGTTGAAGAGTTTGAAAGCTACAAAGCTCGTGTGATTCAGCACGAATACGATCATTTGGAAGGAAATTTGTTTACCGACAAGGTTACTCCTATTCGTCGTCAGTTATTGAAATCGAAACTTACTAATATAGTCAAAGGAAAAACAAGTACCAGTTATAAAGTGAAATCAGCATAAATTGAACTGACTTATTTTACACGAAAAACCGCAATGTTTGAATTGAAATTCAAGACTTTGCGGTTCTTTTTTTTTAGAAATGTCTGCTATTTTTGAATTTTCTCCTTTGTTGGTTGAGATGTTTTGCCAAAAAAGTGTTTCGAACAAATAACTGCCAGCCAACCGATGGCGACATAATATACTATGGTAAGCAAAATCCAGTGAATATAAAACGTTCCGAGTTTATCGGGTGCAAATACGCCAGCCTGAAAGTTGCCGTTTAAGGGAAAATATAAATAGAGTATATCTACCAGGTATTGACCACAATAGGTCAGGTATTTTATTCCAAAATTTCCGAAAGTAGACACAAAATGTAATCCATGACTTATTTTCAGGTTAAATAGAAATATAATATGAAAAACAATAAATTGAAAAGCTCCGAAAGCGTATTGAGCTAAATTCTTCTTTTTTAGAAAATAATAGGCCACAGCAAAGCAAATTCCAAACATAATGGACTGAACCAGTATGGGCAATATAAATTCATGTAGAATATTTTCGGGATACTCATAAATAGCCTCGTTTAGCATTTTAGAGATCCATAATCCAAACAGATTTGCGGCATAATTGATAAAAGTAAAGGTCAGAATGCCGTTGACCAGATAGCTGATTTCCGATTTTGTGATGTTGATTGTCATATCTTTTTTCTTTAGTTTCTAAAATAAATTAATGCTTCTCCGACAATAAAATTACTACCTCCAATAAAAATCAAATCATCGTATTCTGCATCAGCAATAGCCGATTTTATCGCCTGTTCTACTGATAAATAAGCCTTCCCGGTTAAAGCTATACTTTCAGCCTTATTTCGTAATAATTCAGCCGATAATGCCCGTTCAACAGAAGCTTGTGTAAAATAATAAATTGCTTCGACCGGTAATATTCCCAGTACAGCCGAAATGTCTTTATCATTCACCATACCTATAACAATACGAAGTGTTTTATACTTTTGAAGTCTGAGTTGTTCCACTACATATCGAATACCCGATTCATTATGTCCGGTATCAGCAATAACCAATGGATTTTCCTGTAATTTTTGCCAACGCCCTTCCAATCCGGTTATTTCGCATACATTTTCAAGACCAAGTTGCACATCGTTGTCAGTTATTTCGAAATCCAACAACTTTAAATTTTCAATAGCAGTGAGCGTTGTAGCTATATTTTTCAACTGATATAATCCGCATAAACCAACAGTATACAGTTTATTATCAGAAGTTTCAACAATCATTTTCTGATTTGTATATTCTTTAAAAACAACAGCTAAATGATCTTCAGTAAACTGAATTGGAGCATTTTCAAGTTTTGCTTTCGTTTCAAATACGCTTTTCGTTTCAGTAATTGCTTCACCAATCACAACCGGCGTATTCTTTTTAACAATTCCTGCTTTCTCAAATGCTATCTTTTCAAGCGTATCACCCAGAAAAGCAAGATGATCATAACTGATATTGCTAATAACCGATAATTCAGGTTGAATAATATTAGTACTGTCTAATCTCCCTCCTAATCCGACTTCAACAATTGCTATATCCACTTCAAAATCAGCAAAATAATTAAAAGCCATAGCCATTGTAACTTCAAAAAAAGAAGGTTGAATTTCATCAAACAGAATTTTATTTTGTTCAACAAAATCCACAACATAGTGTTGTTCAATCATTTCGCCATTTATTCGAATCCTTTCTCCAAAATCCACCAAATGTGGCGAAGTATATAATCCCACTTTATATCCTGCACTTTGTAAAACTGCCGCAAGTAAGTGAGAAACAGAGCCTTTACCATTCGTACCAGCTATATGAATACTCCGAAAACGACAATGCGGATTGCCCAGGGCATTCATTAGTTTAATTGTATTATCCAAGCCAGGCTTATACGCCGCACCACCCACCTGATGAAAAACAGGAAGGCGGTCGTAAAGATATTGAATTGTTTCGTTATACTTAATATTGGTCATACGAAACTATCTCATCTATTGATTTTCTCTTCTTTTCACGGAGTGCCTGAGCAGAATATCCAAGTAAAATAACCAACATAACCCGTTTGTTTTTGGGTATTTTCAATACTTTTTGAATTTTTTTCTCATCACACCAACCAATAATACAGGAACCTAATCCCTCATCGGCTGCAGCAAGACTAATATGGGCAGCCACAATACCTAAATCGATATGTGGATAGTGCTTATTAGTAGCCCAACCACCCACTGTTGAAGTAAAATTTGCATTTTCTTCAAGGATTACCAACTGAAGCGGTGCCCGTTTTGTGAAATGATTCATTGCCAACAGTTTATTGGCAGTAGCATCCGCAACTTGCATACGTTTTTCAGCATCCGAAACGACAATAATTTTCCATGGCTGAGCATTACAGGCCGATGGAGCTACCCGGGCAGCTTCCAGAATACGTTCCAGTTTATCAGGCTCAACCGGTTTATCGGAATATGCCCGGTCGCTTTGACGTGATTGCACTAATTCTAAGAAGGTTTTCATTAAATAATATTTATTTTAAACTCAACCAATATACTAATCTTTGAAAAGTTTCAAAAGAAAATGAATATCTTTGCCCTGCTAAATTACAAGCCACAAAGATAAGGCAAAACCAAGTTTATATGCAACAAAAAGTACAAACTTATATTGAAAAACTTCAATTATTGACGCCTAAGGGAGCTGTTATTGTTGGTGTAAGTGGAGGAACTGACTCTGTGGTACTTTTGCATGTTCTAATTTCACTCGGATACGACTGTATAGCAGCACATTGTAATTTTCATTTGAGAATGGAAGAATCTAATCGTGATGAAGAGTTTGTTCGCAATCTGGTTAATTCCTATTCAATTCCATTCTATTCTATTGATTTTGAAACAACTAAGTATGCAAAATTGCATAAGATTTCCATTGAAATGGCTGCTCGTGATTTACGATATGCCTGGTTTAATCAATTAGCTGAAAAGCTGGATGCACAGGCAGTTGTAGTTGCTCATCATGCCGATGATAGTATAGAAACTATGTTAATGAATCTGGTTAGGGGAACAGGACTTCGTGGTATCACAGGCATTCCTCCCCGAAACAAGATTGTGGTTCGTCCGCTTCTCTGTTGTAAGCGGGAAGAATTAGAAAACTATCTTATTGAAAACGAACTTGAACATGTAGAAGATTCTACAAATCACGAGAATAAGTATGTGAGAAATAAATTTCGTAACGAGATTTTGCCTGTTTTAGAGGAAATCAATCCAGCTGCGCGTGAAAATTTGTATAAATCAATGGCTAATTTCGAAGGAAATTTAGCTATTTATGAACAAGCAATCGATAAAATTAGAAATGATATTGTTGAAAACTCCGGGATTGATATTAAACTCAATATTGAGAAATTAAACGAACAGGTTCAGATTTCTACAGTACTGTTTGAAATTCTATCGCCTTATGGATTTAATTCTGTAGAGACTGAGCAGATTGATTTATCCCTGAAAAGTGAATCAGGTAAGGTTTTTTACTCCCATTCTCATCGTTTGGTCAAGGATAGAAAATATCTGATAATCAATGAGAAAGAAAATTATAACGAAAATAATTACCTTATTTCGCAATCAGATTCTGAAATAACATCGCCTATTCATTTGATAATACAGAAACTGAAAATCGACACAAACTATAAACTATCAACACTGAGAGATTGTGTGCACATTGATGCTTCAATTATTGAATTTCCACTCGAATTACGCCGCTGGAAGGAAGCTGATGTTTTTTACCCTTTTGGAATGACTCAGAAGAAAAAACTTAGCGACTATTTTATTGATCAAAAGTTCAGTATTCCGGAAAAAGAGCAATGCTGGTTGCTTGTTTCGGGCGAAAAAATTGTTTGGATTATTGGTCATCGACTTGATAATCGCTTCAAAGTGAGTGATAAAACTCAGGAAGTACTGGAATTGAGCCTAATGATTTGATTTAATTAAGCCCAACCCGTTCCTCCGGAATAAATTAATTACTCTTTAACTGTTTGAGGCTTTAGGTCAATTAGCAGATTCAGCTCATTGAGCTGTGACTGGTCAATTACCGATGGAGCATCAATCATTACATCTCGTCCGGAGTTATTTTTTGGAAAAGCCATACAATCACGAATTGTATCCAGCCCGGCAAACAACGAAACCAATCTATCCAGACCAAAAGCAAGACCACCATGAGGCGGTGCTCCGTATTGGAAAGCACTCATTAGGAACCCAAATTGAGCCTGAGCCTTCTCTGGAGTAAATCCGAGCAGTTCAAACATGCGGTTCTGAAGTTCACTGTTATGAATTCGAATTGATCCACCTCCAAGCTCCACTCCATTGATAACCATATCATAAGCCGTAGCACGAACCTCTCCGGGATCAGTATTCAATAAAGGAATATCATCTAAGTTTGGTGAAGTAAAGGGGTGATGAGTAGCATAATAGCGTTGTGTATCTTCGTCCCATTCAAAAAGTGGAAAATCAATAACCCATAAGGGTTTGAAAACATTTTTGTCACGCAGACCTAATCTCGCTCCCATTTCCAACCGTAATTCACACAAAGCTTTCTGAGTCTTCAGCTTTGCGCCAGCCAGAATAAGAATGAGATCGCCCGGTTGAGCGTTAAATTTAAGAGCAATCGTTTTTAAATCATCGTTTGAGTAGAATTTATCTACCGATGACTTGAAAGTACCATCGGCTTCACAGCGAATATATACTAATCCCTTCGCTCCTATTTGAGGTTTTTTTACAAAGTCGGTCAATTCATCTAATTGTTTACGGGTATAAGCGGCACAAGCCTTGGCACAGATACCAGCTACATACGGAACGCTGTCGAAAACGACGAAATCATGCCCTGAAACTTCTTCTTTCAGCTCCACAAACTGCATTCCGAAACGGATATCCGGTTTATCGGAACCGTACAGACGCATGGCTTCATGCCAGGTCAAACGTGGGAATGCTTCAGCGAAGTCTATATCTTTTACAAATTTGAACAGGTGTTTCATCATGCCTTCAAACAAATTCAACACATCTTCCTGATCTACAAACGACATTTCGCAGTCAATCTGTGTAAATTCAGGCTGACGATCGGCACGAAGGTCCTCATCACGGAAACACTTGGCAATCTGGAAATAACGGTCGAATCCCGAAACCATCAACAACTGTTTGAAAAGCTGTGGTGATTGTGGTAAAGCGTAAAACTCCCCTGGATTCATACGTGAAGGTACCACAAAATCACGTGCTCCTTCAGGCGTAGAACCAATCAGAATGGGTGTTTCCACTTCCAGAAAATTCATTTCGTCTAAGTATCGGCGTGTTTCGAAAGTGATACGGTGGCGTAACTCCAGATTTTCGCGCACATTCGTACGTCGTAAATCCAGATAACGGTATTTCATGCGGATATCATCACCACCATCGGTATTTTCTTCGATAGTAAATGGTGGAGTTTTTGATTCATTGAGTACCTGAAGTTCAGAAACAAGTATTTCAACCTCGCCAGTCGAAATGTTTGCATTTTTATTACTACGTTCAGCCACCAAGCCAGTTACCTGAATAACAAATTCTCTCCCAAGTTTATTTGCTTGCTCCCACAATACAGTATTTACATCCTGATTAAAAACCAGTTGAGTAATGCCATAACGGTCACGAAGATCAATAAAAGTCATACCACCCATTTTACGGGAACGTTGCACCCAACCCGACAAGGTGATTTTAAGACCGGAATTTAAAAGGCATAATTCGCCGCAAGTGTGTGTTCTAAACATGAGAATATCTGTTTCAATTTGAAGAACAAAAGTACAAAAAAAAGTCTTATCCTAAACCACCTAACACAAAAAGATGCAAGGAACTGATTTCTTGCATCTTTTTGTGTTCCCCTTTAGAGGTTTGGGTTTTTTATTAAGCAGTAATTGCTTCAGGAGCAATTTTTTTTACAAGTCCTTTCAATACATCACCCGGACCTAATTCAAAAAACTCCACAGCACCATCAGCAACCATATTTTTCACGGTTTGTGTCCAGCGAACCGGAGCTGTAAGTTGTGCAATCAGGTTTAATTTGATTTGGGTTGGATCGGTTTGTGGTTTCGCATTAACATTCTGATATACAGGACAAACAGGTATTGAGAACGTTGTAGCATTTATAGCTGCCTGTAGTTCTTCGCTTGCAGGTTGCATTAATGGTGAGTGGAAAGCACCACCCACAGGTAATTTCAGTGCACGCTTTGCTCCTTTTTCTTTCAACAATTCACAGGCTCTGTCGATACCTTCAATTGAACCCGAGATAACGAGCTGTCCGGGACAGTTATAATTAGCAGGAACTACAATCGCATCAGTTATTTCAGCACAACCCTCTTCTACAGCTTCATCACTTAATCCAAGTACAGCAGCCATAGTGGAGGGTTCTTTTTCGCAGGCTTTCTGCATAGCCATAGCACGTGCATAAACCAGTTTGAGTCCATCCTCGAATGACAAAGCACCGGCAGCAACTAATGCAGAAAATTCGCCTAATGAGTGTCCGGCTGTCATTTCTGGCTTAAAGTCGTCACCCAGCACCAGTGCCGAAATAACAGAATGCAGGAATACCGCAGGTTGTGTTACTTTAGTTTGTTTCAAATCTTCAGGAGTACCTTCGAACATTAAATCGGTGATACGATATCCTAAAATTTCGTTTGCTTTCTCAAAATACTCTTTTGCCAGTGGCGATTGATCGTACAGGTCCTTACCCATTCCTACGAATTGTGCTCCCTGACCGGGAAAAACATAAGCTCTCATATTTATTATTTAGTTGATTAGTAGACTGGTTAATTGGTTGATTCGTAAATTTGTTGAATGGTTTATTGCTTGTACAATAATGATTTGGCAAACCAATTAACCGATAAACTTGTTTGAAAACAGAATGCAAAGGTAATATTATTAATGCAAATAACCATGAAATCATTCAGTTTATGTAGAATATGTATTGTTATTCAATGACTTACTAATTTTTAGTGGAAAAAATGAAATTTAGTTTCAAAGTGGAGATTTTTCTTGTAAATTTGCGTGCAAATTAGCACAATGGAACAGATACTAAAATACTTCCCCAAGCTTTCAGAAAATCAGAAAGCTCAGTTTGAAGCTTTGTATGACTTGTACGTGGACTGGAATTCAAAAATCAACGTGATTTCGCGCAAGGATATTGAAAATTTATATGAACATCATGTACTACACTCGCTTGCAATTGCTGAAATAATTCATTTCCAGCCTGGTTCAACGGTGTTGGATGTGGGAACAGGAGGCGGATTTCCGGGAATACCATTGGCTATTTTGTTTCCGGATACTAGCTTTGTTTTGATTGATTCCATCGGTAAAAAGATTAAAGTAGGAACTGAAGTATCAATGGCTATCGGCTTAAAAAACATTACATTAAAACATCTCAGAGTACAGGATGAAAAGGGTAAATTCGACTTTGTGGTTAGTCGCGCCGTTATGCCTCTGGGTGATTTGGTACAACTGGTCAAAAAGAATATTAGCAAAGAACAACGAAATGCACTTCCTAATGGGATTATTTGTCTGAAAGGTGGTGAATTGCAACACGAAATGCAACCCTATAAGAACATTGCAGAGCTATTTGACGTTAATACTTTCTTTAAGGAAGAATTTTTTAATACAAAGAAAGCGGTATATGTGCCCCTTTAAGTGGTATATGCACTTTGTGTGTTATTAGCTTAGCTGATATTTGTCCTTCGGACGTTATTAGCACTTTGTGCGATATTAAGTAATAACGTGAGTGAAGCGAACAAATAACGTGAGTGAAACGAACAAATAACAATAAATATATGACAATTAAAACATTCACATTCAGTCCTTTTCAGGTAAACACCTATGTAGTTTCGGATGAAACAAAAGAAGCAGTTTTGATCGATGCCGGTTGCTATACAGTTCAGGAACAACAAATTCTGAAACAATATATTGATCAAAATGAATTGACACTGGTTCGGGTTATCAATACGCATTTGCATCTCGATCATCATTTCGGGAATAAATTCATCTATGATACTTATAAAATTAAACCTGAAGCAGGTGAAGAAGATGAGTTTATGATTAAGGGTTTTCAGAATATGGCTTTATTTTACCGCCTTTCAGTAGGAGAAGCGCAAGAACTTAGAAAACATATTATTGATAATGAGGTGATTGAATTTGGTAATTCGTCATTAGTGGCTATTCATGCTCCGGGTCATTCGCCGGGCAGTATGATGTTTTATTCTGAAAAAGATAGTATTTTGTTTGCAGGCGATGTATTGTTTCAGGGCTCTATTGGTCGAACTGATTTACCAAACGGAGATCATGCCACACTAATGAAGTCACTAACCGATAAAGTACTGCCTCTACCCGACTCCACTGTGGTTTATAGTGGGCATGGTGCCTCAACAACCATTGGTGATGAGAAAAAAAGCAATCCGTATTTGTAAACCCCTATGCCCTAAAGGGGAATTGAATACAGATCATTCTCAACAATAAAGTTATACACAGAAGGATGTAGCCAATTGCTTACATCCTTTTTTTGTGCCAGACCATAACGGATTTCGGTGGACGATATATCAAAATAGGGTGTATCGAGCAATTGCATTTGAGGATAAAGAGCGGATACTTCAGCAAAATTAAATCCACGACGAGGATAAACTAAAACAGGATATTCGGTCAGCATTTGTTGTGGGTTTTTCCACTGATCAAAAACCAGAGCATTATCGCTGCCAATCAACAGAGTAAACTGTTTATCAGGATATTGAGCCGAAAGTGCATGAAGCGTATCAATGGTATAAGATGGTAGTGACAAGTCAAATTCTATATCACAGGCTTTAAATTTTGGTTGATTTTGTATGGCTATAATCAGCATATCCAACCGGATATATTCATCCAATAAATCAGCCTGATTCTTAAGGGGATTGCAAGGTGAAACAACAAACCAGACTTCGTCAGAAAAACCATTATTTATCAAGTATTCAGCCAGTTGAGTATGTCCGGTATGAATTGGATTGAAAGAACCAAAGAATAAGGCTATTTCCATGTTTATATTAATTTTTTTGTCGATTAAGTTGAATAGGTAATTCGTTGATTAGTTTAATCGTTAATAGAACAACGAAAGAATTCTTATTAATTCTATCGTTCAACCCATTCAACTTATTCAACCTTTCACCCAAACAGAAATTCCCGTATTAATCGCTCTGTTACTGTCTTTGCAGTTTCGAGATTATCATTAATTACAGTAACATCAAACTGTGGTGCGAAAGTCATTTCGTATGCTGCTTTAGCCACCCGCTTTTCAATCATTTCGGGTGAGTCGGTTGCCCGTTCATGAAGTCTTTTTTGCAGCACATCAATACTTGGAGGAGCTATAAAAATAGATAGTGCACGGTCATCAAACTGTTTTTTGATATTCAAACCACCAACCACATCAACATCAAAAACGACATTCTTATTTTTAGCAGTAATGCGTTCAACCTCAGTGCGAAGTGTACCATAATAACAATCCGGATAAACTTCTTCGTATTCAACAAACTGCTGATTATCAATCTTCTGTCTGAATTCTTCAGGAGTTAGAAAATAATAGTCAACCCCATGCTGTTCTGTGCCTCTCGGAGCTCTACTGGTAGCCGAAACAGAGAATTCCAACTCCAATCCACGACCCAAAAGATGCTGAACAAGGGTACTTTTACCTGCTCCCGATGGTGCTGAAAATATAATTAATTTACCCGCCATTTCTATTATTCGGTAGTTTATAGTTTGTAGTTTATAATTGCTCTAAAATTACTGCTTACTGTTTACCGCTTACAGCTGATTAAAGTACATTAAGAACCTGCTCCTTGATTTGTTCCAGATCGTCTTTCATAAGTACTACAATCTTCTGCATTTCGCTTTGATTAGATTTAGAACCAAGTGTATTTATCTCACGTCCAATCTCTTGAGCTATAAAGCCAAGTTTCTTACCCGGTGATTTTTCATGTTGCATGGTTTCTATAAAATAGTCGAGATGGTTGCGCAAACGTACCTTTTCCTCGTTTACATCGAGTTTTTCGATATAAAAGATTAATTCCTGTTCTAAACGATTCTTATCGTAGTCGATTTTATCGGATAGAGCCTGTAGATTTTCCTCCAAACGGCCTTTAATTTTCTCTACGCGTTCCATTTCGTAAGGTGCTGTTTCAACCAATAACTGCCCGATATGAGCAATTTTAGCATTAAATACGCCTTCCAGTGATTTTCCTTCCTGAATCCGGAACTCTGTCAATTGTTCGATTGCCAAGGCAATTGCTTTTTTGATTTCAATCCATTCGTTGTCGTCCATTTCAACTGTTTCGGTCTTCATAGTCTCTGGAAGACGTAACAATATTTCAAACCAGTTAGAAGGCACTTCGATACCCAAATTCACGGACAAAGTCTTGATTTGTTCATAATAAGCCTCCAATACGGATTGATTAATCTGTGTAACCGACTCTTTACCTGAATTATCAACGTATAGCGATAAATCTATTTTACCACGTTCAAGCTTCTGTGACAGCTCATTGCGAATTTCAATGTCCTTTTCGCGATAGAGTCCGGAAATACGTGTTGAAACGTCCAACTGCTTGCTATTAAGCGACTTAATCTCAACGACAATTTTCTTATTGCCATATTCACAGGTGGCTTTTCCGAAGCCCGTCATGGATTGTATCATATTATGTAAGTTTTTTTGTAAATGAGCTTGTATCGTTTGATATGCAAAAGTACAACATTTTTTTAAAGTATCAATTAATGCCCCTAACTGTCATATTTCGCACAAAAGACACAAAAATGTGTCAATTCTAACTAAAAACAGGCCATAATATTTAAATTTTTGAAAAATATTTCTATCTTTGGCTTCCCTAATGAGCATTTATATTTCTAAAATCCCAATCGATTGAAACTGCAAAATTAAACATAAAAAATAGATTCAATATTTACCGATAATTTAAAATCAAAATGGATAAAACAAAGAAATTCCTTTTAGAAGAAAAAGATCTGCCTACCAAATGGTACAACATTGTTGCTGAGCTTGTAAACAAACCTATGCCTATGTTGCATCCGGGAACTAAACAACCGTTGACGATTGATGATTTAACGCCATTATTTGCAAAAGATTTAGCAGAACAGGAATTGAATCAGACTGATGTATGGATCGATATTCCTGAAGAAGTACGCGAGAAATTAAAAATATACCGTCCCACGCCATTAGTTCGTGCTTACAATCTAGAAAAAGCCCTGGATACTCCCGCTCATATTTATTTCAAAAACGAAAGTGTAAGTCCCGTTGGTTCACACAAGCTGAACTCAGCACTGGCACAGGCATATTATTGCAAAAAAGAAGGAACAACCAACATTACTACCGAAACCGGAGCTGGTCAATGGGGAACAGCTTTATCGCTTGCTGCTAAAATGTTCGGTTTGGAACTGGCTGTATATATGGTAAAAATAAGCTACGAACAAAAACCGTATCGCCGCTCGCTAATGCAAACATGGGGTGCGCAGGTTATTCCCTCTCCCAGTATGTCCACGAAAGCAGGACGTGCGATTATAACCGAACACCCTAATTATCAGGGAAGTCTGGGTACAGCAATTTCGGAAGCCATTGAACTGGCAATGAGTACTCCTAACTGTAAATACACACTTGGAAGTGTACTGAATCACGTTTCATTGCACCAGACTGTTATCGGGCTGGAAGCTGAAAAGCAAATGGAAATGGCTGGTGAATATCCTGACGTTGTGATTGGGTGTTTTGGTGGAGGCTCAAACTTCTCCGGAATTGCTTTTCCATTTATGCGCCATAACATTAAAGAAGGTAAGAAAACACGCTTTATTGCCGCAGAACCATCATCCTGTCCAAAATTGACTCGCGGTAAGTTCCAATATGATTTTGGTGATGAAGCAGGCTACACTCCATTGTTGCCAATGTTTACACTAGGTCATAACTTTGCTCCTGCGCATATTCATGCCGGTGGACTTCGTTACCACGGTGCCGGAACCATTGTTAGTCAGTTGATGAAAGATAATTTAATGGAAGCGGTAGATATTGAACAACTGGATTCATTTAAAGCCGGTGTTTTGTTTGCTCAAACCGAAGGTATTGTTCCTGCTCCGGAATCGGCTCACGCCATTGCTGCTGCTATCAATGAAGCTTTAAAATGCAAGGAAGAAGGTACAACTAAAACCATATTATTCAACCTTTCAGGTCACGGATTGGTAGATATGGCTGCTTACGATCAGTATCTGGCAGACGATTTGGTAAATTACTCTTTGTCAGATGCCGATATTGCTGCCAACCTAAGTAAAATTTCCGGTTTGGGTGAATAAGAAGCCTAAAAAAAAACTTCCTGATACTAATATGAAAAAGGCTTCGAATTAAATTTCGAAGCCTTTTTGTTTGATTAAAAATCAGTTACTTTCTCTTTTTTATAATCAATATGGGTAATCAACCGTAACGAAGTGTCTTTAGTCATATAACTCCATGCCCAGTTGAAAAAGATAATCAGTTTGTTTCTCACACTCAGAATCAACATGAGGTGTAAAAACATCCAGACATACCACGCAAAAACACCTTTAAACTTGATAAATGGAAGTTCTACAACAGCTTTGTGCTTACCAATGGTTGCCATCATTCCCATATCATTGTATTCATATTCCTTCAGTTCAAAAGGTTCACTTTTTAATGATTTGACGATGTTCTTTCCAAGATTTATTGCCTGATTAATAGCCACGTTGGCAACCTGTGGGTGACCATTCGGATATTTTGAAGTTGTCATATAAGCCACATCGCCCAAAGCATAGATATTATTGAACCTTTTCAGTTTATTGAACCTGTCAACCACATATCTGTTTTTAAAAACATCTTCTGAATCAAGCCCTTCGATTATATTTCCGGTAACACCGGCAGCCCATATTACATTCTTTGAAGGAATGGTTTCACCGGTATTCAACACAGCCACATTGCCATCATAGGATTGAATAAGTGTTTCGGTTTTTACTATCACACTCATTTCTTCCAGATACTTACGCGAAGCTGCTTTTGATTCATCACTCATATTATTGAGTGTGTATTTACTGCCTTCGAGCAAAATGATATTCAATTTGGAAAAATCAATATTATGATAATCTTTCGGCAATACGTTTTTTTTCAGTTCGGCAAAAGCGCCAGAGAGCTCTACTCCTGTTGGTCCACCTCCCACAATGATGATATTCATCCATGCCTGTTTCTCTTCTTCACGGGCAAAAATCTCTTTTTCAAAGCTAAAAAGTATTTTGTTTCGGATTTCTATTGATTCTTGGGTACTTTTCATAGAGAATGCATTTTCACTCATCTGCTTATTTCCAAAAAAGTTTGTTTTACAACCCGTAGAAATCACCAAATGATCGTAGGTAATAGTGCGGTCATAGGCAGTCATAATTTTCTGCTCAACCGGATCAATGCTGGTAATATCAGCCATGCGAAAATCAACATTCTTACTTTTCTGAAATATTTTACGAAATGGAAATGAGATACTTGACGGCTCAAGGCGACCACTTGCCACCTGATAAAACAATGGCTGAAACTGATGATGGTTTTGTTTGTCAACCAAAATCACCTTCAAATCTGCCTTCATTAATTTTTTAGCCAGTTGTAGACCTGCAAAACCTCCTCCAATAATAACAACTTTATTACCCTTTTTAAAACCAAGTTCACCCATAATTACATACTATTTCATTTAAAAACTTACTCTACTAACAACAAAAAAGACGAATTGTTGACAAATAAAGATTTTTTTCTTTAATTTGCTTTTGCATTTATTATATTCGTTTGTATATCAACACACTACAAAAATAGGTAAATTTTAGAAAATAATCTTTATCTTTGCAAAAAAAGCAGGTCGGTTTGTCGCTCCACCTTGGTGGGGAGGAAAGTCCGGGCAACGCAGAGCACCATATTTCCTAACGGGAAGCTGTTTGTGAGAGCAGAGTAGTGTAACAGAAAATAACCGCTTCAAAAAACATTTTTCCATTTATCCCTCTCCTTTTGGAGAGGGTGTCTCGCCTCAAGCGAGACGGGAGAGGTCGGCGGAGTAAGGGTGAAAAGGTGAGGTAAGAGCTCACCGGGTTTCGTGGCAACACGGAATGCCGTACGCCTTATGGGTTGCAAGATCAAGTATACCAACGCATGTAGGGTTGCTCGCCCGATGTTGGAGGGTAGATTGCTGGAGGCATAAGGTGACTTATGTCCAAGATAAATGACAGACACTTTGCGCAGGTAAAGTACAAAACCCGGCTTACAGACCTGCTTTTTTTGTTTAGTTGATTAGTTAATTGAAAATTGTTTAAATGCCCAAATCATTCGCATTTATTGTTCATATTTATCAGTTTCTGCGCTACGAAATCTGGCAGCTAACTGAATTTGAGTTATCCGGTTTCAAACGGGGTCTTTATCGTTTTATTAAGACCCTAATTGTGGCTATTCGGGGTTTTATAGTCGATAATTTATATATTCGTGCTTCTGCCCTTGTTTATTCTATCTTATTTGCTATTATTCCACTTTTTGCATTAATTATTGCCATTGCTAAGGGCTTTGGATTTGATAAAACTATTGAAGAGTCTCTGGAAGGTACTTTGGTCGGTCAGGTTCAGGTTATTCCTACCATTCTGGACTTTGTCTCGCGTTATCTGAAGGCAGCACAAGGGGGTGTTTTTATTGGTGTGGGACTGATTATTTTGCTCTGGTCGGTCATGAGCCTGTTTCGTCAGATTGAAAAGGCATTCAACAGTGTTTGGCAGGTAAAAAAACAGCGGCCATTTAACCGGCAACTTAGTACCTATCTTTCATTAGTACTTATTATTCCATTTCTGATAATATTTTCGAGTGGATTATCCATCTTTTTCAACTCTAAGATTTCCCAACCTTTTATTTATGATGTACTGACACCTTTTCTGCGGTTCAGCGTAAAATTCACACCTTACATTGTCAATTGGATCGTGTTTACTGTTTTATATCTGGTGATTCCGAATACTCGTGTAAAATTCTCGAATGCAGTTATTGCCGGACTGGTTGCCGGAACGCTTTTCCAACTATTTCAGTTAATGTATATTCATGGGCAAAATTACCTTTCGCGCTATAATGTGGTATATGGTGGATTTGCTGCTATTCCACTTTTATTTATTTGGTTACAGGTTTCGTGTTTGATTGTACTTTTTGGTGCTGAAGTATCCTATGCTTCGCAAAATATACAAAACTTTGAATATGAGTTTGATACTAATCATATCAGCACACGTTATAAAAATTTTCTGACACTTTTTATAAGCTATGTCATTGTAAAACGCTTTGAAGCACAGGAACCCGCATTAACAGCTGAAAACATTGCCCACAAGTACAGATTGCCCATACGAATAGTAAACCAACTGATTGCCAAGTTGGTGGAAGTATCTGTATTGGTTGAAGTTACTGAAGGAAAAACGACAACCTTTCTACCGGCTTTCGATATTAACCGGCTCACAGTGAATCTATTGTACAGCAAGTTAGATAATCATGGTTCAGAACTCTTTCTTTCGAACAAAAATGAATCGCTCGATTCTTTTTGGCAAAAAACATTGAATCTCAAAGAACTTTCTGACGAAAGTACCAAGCATATTCTGCTAAAGGATTTGTAGATAACTTACAATAAACCAATAAAAAAGTCGCTTCCAAAGAATGGAAGCGACTTTTTTGTTGAGCCTCTTGTCGGATTCGAACCAACGACCCCGAGATTACAAATCACGTGCTCTGGCCAACTGAGCTAAAGAGGCAAGTGGGTAAGCCCCCTGCATCGCACCGCTACAACCATCTACCCTTGCTGCGATCAAGCCCTGGGGGAGTTCGAAGGGAGCTGGTCGTGCAGGACTTACCCGGCACAAAAGTACTGCTTTTTGCCGAATTTACAAAGCAAAGACTGTTTATTTTTTATTGAATTCCCCTACTCTATTCATTTTCAGAAAGCTATTCGGAAAATTATTTTTGAAAATCAAAAAAACCGGAACTAAATTAGCTCCGGTTTAAAGTATGAAATTCAAATATTACGGCAGATAAAAGCGAAAATTCATACTTATTAGTTTAATCCTAAAGGAAATGAATAGTTTTGAGTAAAATAGATATTATCAATACAAACATAAGTTGGTGTATTTATGCCCCATTGACCTTTGTCGCTCGAATCGAAAGTAAATATTACTTTGTCAACTTCACCACCTAAACCTGATAATTCAATACTTGTCCATGTTTTCAGAATAAATGATTTTCCATTTCTGAAATCAGCCAAATAATATTCTACTTGCCCTGTTTGAATACCGTTTTTATATCCTGTAATAATAACCTTAAACCAGTCGCCAGTAACAAATTTTTTACTGAATGTATTCCCGTTTAGAATTGTACGATAAGTATAAGTACTATTTGTCAACATAATGCTATGAATGAAGTAATAACCTGTAGAATCTTTTGGACAAGATAATGTAGCAGGTCCATAAACGACTCCGTATTTTTTTGAATTAACACCTCCTATTGGAGCACCCGAACCAGTTATTGAACTGTATTCATTTGTGTAATCCGCTGTAACTGTATCGGTTTGAGCAGAACAAACCGTTCCTCCATTCCAAATACCTCCTGTATTGACTGTAAATACAGCATTTCCATTTACAAACTTTGCATTTGCCGAATCGGCAGTTACATTGGCATTTCCAAGAGCTACGGTTTCAAAATCATCAAGATAGAACTTTGTTTCCTTTTTTTCAACCGGTGTACACGAAATCAGCAGGAATCCCAGAGCAGCAATTGCAAAAATCAATTTACTTGTTTTCATTTTTAATTGTTTGATTATTAGTTATATAAAAAATTAATTGACACGGTTAAATACGCCAATGCTACAGGATACAACAAATAACAACAATGAAAAATAAAGAAAATGCACGCACAAAGATGTGTCCATGTTCTTTTTGCTATTAATCCCGAAAGCAAAAAACATAAATATTGAAAATGGCAGGTCTTCTGACTTACTCCCGTAATTGAACGCCTTCCCGATTTGGTTGAATGGTTAGTTAGTTGGATGTTGATTCGTTTTTAAACTATCAACTGTCAACTATCAACTGTCAACTGAAATACCAGTGGCAAAAGTGTTGTTCAATACGTTTGGTGTGGAGTCTACAGCAGCGGGTACTGTTCCGGAATTTGACCGGATTCCCTTTTATCAATCCAACGAAAGTTGTTTCGATACCAAAATCTGTTGCAAAAGTATGGAAAAAATTCTTTTGTCCCTAATTTAAACAGTAAATTTTTATCAACAATAAATTATAACTCTGATTTTCAACAGTTCATAAAATTTTCAACTATCAACTGTCAACTATCAACTAAAATGGCTATTTTTGACCCACAATTCAGAGAAATATGAACCAGGATACCCGACAATTTATTGCTGATAATTTAGAGACTGATATTCATCAATTAGCTCTTCAGGCAACTCGATATCCGCTGGTTGATATGCCCCTGGCTATCAGGCAAATCAATGGAAAACAGAAAATAAAATTGAAAATTCCTTTGTTTTTCAGCACCGATGACATTTTATATCCCATACAACTATCGTTAGAGCAAAGCTCTTCACAATCAACTGCTTACTACAAATCAACTCTTTGCGAAGGCAATACACTTGTTGACCTTACCGGTGGATTCGGAATCGATTGTTACTTCATGGCGGAGAATTTTAGTCAAGTGACTTACGTAGAGCGAGATGCGGAATTATGCGAACTGGCACGTCATAATTTCAAGGCATTAGGACGTAAAAATATTGACGTAATTCATGCCGATTCTGAAAAACATCTGGCTCAAATGGAAAAAGTTGACTGGATTTATATCGATCCTGCCCGACGAAGTGAAAGTGGCAAAAAAGTATTTTTTCTGTCCGATTGCGATCCGGATGTTTCTGCCCTTGCTCCTCTTCTTCTTGAGAAAGCCGACAAAGTAATGATTAAGCTATCACCCATGCTCGATATAACTGCTACCGTGAGCGAATTACCCACCACAGCTGAAATCCATATTATCAGCGTGGAGAATGAATGTAAGGAAGTGTTGCTTATGATGAATCAATCCATTGATAATCAAAAGAAAATCAGGACAATAAATGTCAGAAAAAATAAAGCAGATCAAATTTTTGAGTTCGATGCCAACGATGAAGCGAATGCCACCGTCAGTTTTACTTCCGAAATATCAAACTATCTCTACGAACCGAATGCAGCCCTAATGAAAAGCGGAACTTTTAAATCTGTAGGAAGCAGATTCGGGTTGAGTAAACTCCACACCAATACTCACTTATACACATCAACCAACTTGTTAGTTGACTTTCCCGGACGAATATTTGAAGTTCATAAAATTTGGGAAAGTGGGAAGAAGGAACTGAAAGAACTGGCCTCAAAAGCCCCTAAAGCCAATATAAGCACCCGTAACTACCCGCTTCCGGTAGAGGAACTCCGCAAAAAACTTAAAATAAAAGAAGGCGGCGAAGTGTATTTATTTGCCTGCACCCTGAATAACGAGCAAAAAGTGATCGTGGAGTGTGGGAAGGTTTAAAATTGTCACTCACACAGTCAAAATATATTTGGAATTATTTCTTTGGATGTTTGGTATATAAAAACCGTTTAATCTTTTGTGAAGCTGTTTTTTCAAAGGGTTCATCCATTATATCCACCCGTTTAATTTGTGAGACCTTATTTAGTTTTTCATTCAGTTCTTTGGTGAAATGTTGCGCCCAAATTTTATGCTTTTCTTTTTTGTCTTCAATCACCAGTTTTAAATGTTCATACGCTTTTTCAAGTTCTTCAATCTCCACTAAAACTTTGGCAACCAAAAAACCATCTTCCTCAATTACAAGCGATTCCACTACCAGTTGGTGATTGTTGATAACTGTCTCAATATCTTCCGGATAAATATTCTCACCACTCGCACCCACAATAGTATTTTTGATCCTTCCCTTAATAAACAGGCGTTTATGCCTGTCAAATCGTCCATAATCGCCCGTACGAAACCAGCCATCTTCGGTCAGAACTTCGCGTGTCGCTTCCGGATTTTTATAATATCCTTTCATCAGGTTTGGTCCTTTTGCCCAAATCTCCCCTACTCCTTTTTTTCCGGGATTGTGTATCTTTAAATCAACTCCATGAACTGCAAAACCGGTTGAATGAAGCTTGGTCTGATGAACACCTGCACCAGCCAGTAAAGGGGCGGTTTCGGTAAGTCCATAACCAATGGCATAAGGGAAACGAGCTTCTTTCAAAAAACGTTCCACACGCGAATCAAGCTTTGCTCCGCCGATTCCAAAAAATTTCAGTCGACCGCCAAAAGTTTGATATAATTTTTTACCCGCAATCCGGTGAATCAATATTCTGAAAAAGGGAGTTTTATAAATCATTCTTTTTAACCCATTTCCAGTAAACTTGCTCTGAATCTGAGTTTTATATATTTTTTCCATGACTAGCGGCACGGAAAGCATCATGGTAGGACGATTTTTTTTCAAAGCTGGCAACAAGGCTGCCGGAGTGGGTGGTTTTTCGAGATAATAAATTGCAGCACCGTATATAATCGGATAAATCATACCAATGGTATTCTCATAGGTGTGCGACAAAGGCAAAAGTGACAAAAATACATCCGTGCGCGAAATAGGTTGAAATGTATATGATTGCATTCCTACAAACGCAATACTTTTATGAGAAAGAACCACACCCTTTGAACGGCCGGTTGTTCCGGAAGTGTAGATTATGGCCGCTGTATCGTCCTCTTTTACAGTTATTTTTGGAATTATAGTGTCTGTGTTTATAGTTTTATTACCTGATACCTGACTGAAATCATCGATTAATATAGTTGCTTCGAGTGCAGGCAATTCAAGTCCCTCAACTCTGGAAATTAATCGTTCACTTACAAAAAGAACTTTAGATTCGGAATGAACAAGCACATTTTCTACTTCTTCGCGCGTAAAATCAGGCAATACCGGAACTATAATCAGCCCTTTAGTCACAACTGAAAAATAGGCAATTACCCAATTGGGCATATTGTGACTAAATAAAGCTACTTTATCGCCTTTTGTCAAACCCAATGAAAATAAAACAGAAGCTATTTCTTCTATCCTTTTTCCTAATTCTGAATAGCTTATCGGTTTTCCTTCGACGAAAGAAACTGAAGGCATTTTGGCAAAATTCTTGACAGAATAATCAATAATTGATTTAAGCGTTAGGGGCTTTGGCTCTATTTTTCTATTCATGGATTTTAAGGATTACAACATAAAGTAGATAGTGAATATTTATGTAAAGATATATACTTTTTTCAAGATAAAATCTTTGTCATAAATTATTAACCTCTTAACTTATTTGTAAATCAGAAATATACAAGGTCTTTTATTCAAATCTGGAAGCTGAGTCTTCCAATCCTTAATGGTTTTTGTTTTAATATATTCCGTTTCTAGTGTTATATCTACGGCAATACATAAATGCGTGGTTAACTGGCAGGTTTTGAGGATTTCTTCCAGCATTTTCATATTTCGGTAAGGAGTTTCAATGAAAATTTGTGATTGATTTTCTGAATATGCTCTTGATTCGAGTTTTTTCAATGCTTTTGTGCGTTCGTCAGGCTGAATGGGTAAATAGCCTACAAAAGCAAAGCTTTGTCCGTTAAAGCCCGAAGCCATAAGCGAAAGCAGAATGGATGAAGGACCGACCAAAGGAACAACCCTGAAATTATTTCGTTGTGCAATAGCCACTACATCTGCACCCGGATCGGCAATGGCAGGACAACCGGCTTCGGATAAAACGCCCATATCGTGTCCGGTAAACATTGGTTTCAGAAAACCACTTAGTTCTTCAGGCGAAGTATGCTGATTCAGAATAAAAAAAGTTAGCATATCAATGTCGATGCTGGGATCTGCTTTTTTCAGAAAACGACGGGCAGTGCGTACATCTTCTACGATAAAATACTTTAAATCAGTGATAATCTGAGTATTTCGAGCAGGCAGAATACTGTCGAACGGGCTTTCGCCAAGCGAAGTTGGAATTAAATAAAGTGTTGCCATTAATAGCCCCCTAAATCCCCCTAAAGGGAGACTTTTGAATTTGTATATTTAAATTTGTACTTAATATTTACAGACTGAGTCTTTAAGTCCCCTTTTAGGGGGATTTAGGGGGCTAACTGCTCAAGTTCCTCGCTCAAAATCTCCCACTCATAAACTTTTTGTTCCATTTCCCGCTGTTTTTTCTGATAAAGCATAATATAATCATTATCAGAGGCTTTTTCGGGTGATTGTAGCTGAACATCCATATTTGCAATTTCTGATTCGAGCTTTGAAACCAGTTGCTCCATCTCTTCAACTGCCCTTTCAGCTTTTTTTATTTTCCTGTTCAGTTCTTTGCGGGCTTCGTAGCTCAGTTTGTTGTCCGAAACGTTTTTATCTTTTGTTTCAGCAATAGCCACTTTCAAGGAATTAGAAACCTCTAAATCACGTAGATTGTCCATTTTTTTATACTGCAGAAACTCATAAATTCCACCCAAATGTTCGCGCACTTTTTGGCCACCAAATTCATAGACTTTCGTAACCAGTCCATTTAAAAATTCACGGTCGTGCGACACTACGATAACCGTTCCATCAAAGGCTTTGATAGCTTCTTTCAACACATCTTTCGAGCGCATATCCAGGTGATTTGTGGGCTCATCCAGAATCAGTAAATTAACCGGTTCCAATAATAGGCGAATCATAGCCAACCTGCTACGCTCACCACCCGAAAGCACTTTCACTTTTTTGTCGGATGCATCACCACCAAACATAAATGCACCCAAAATATCGCGTATTTTAGTGCGAATATCCCCAACAGCTACATAATCAATAGTTTCGAAAACTGTTTTACTTTCATTGAGCAACGAAGCCTGATTCTGAGCAAAATAGCCAATCTTTACATTATGCCCAAGTTTCAGAATACCGGAATACTCAATTTCGCTCATGATACATTTCACCAGCGTACTTTTTCCTTCACCATTTTTACCAACAAATGCTACCTTTTCGCCCCGATTGATAATCATACCAATATTATCGAGAATCAAATGCTTGCCATAAGCCTTTGACAAACGTTCAATCTCTAAAGGAATGCTACCTGAGCGTGGTGCATGTGGAAATTTCAAACTCAAGCGTGAATTATCCTCCAAATCAACTTCCAGACGTTCCAGCTTTTCCAACTGTTTAACCCGTGACTGAACCTGAATGGCTTTGGTAGCCTGATAACGATACCGGGCAATAAATTCCTCCGTATCAGCAATCAATTTCTGCTGATTTTCATAAGCACGAACCTGCTGCTCATGCCTTTCGACGCGTAACTGAAGGTATTTCGAGTAATTTACGTTGTAATCGTAAATCTTTCCAAGAGATATTTCGATCGTTCGATTTGTTACTGCATCGATAAATGCCCGGTCATGCGACACCAGCAAAATAGCACTGTTCGAGGTAGTCAGAAAGTTCTCAAGCCACTGAATTGATTCAATATCAAGGTGATTGGTAGGTTCATCCAGCAGCAGAACTTCAGGGCGTTGTAACAAAATTTTTGCCAGCTCAATGCGCATACGCCATCCACCGCTGAATTCAGAACAGGGTCGTTCAAAATCAGTACGTAAAAAACCTAATCCGAGAAGCGTTTTCTCAATTTCAGCATAAAAATTACCATTGGAAACAATTTGAAGATGTTCATTTACATGACTTAGTCTGTCGAGCAGTTCGTGATATTCATTACTTTCATAATCGGTACGTTCAGCCAGCTCAATGTTCATTTGTTCAATTTCGGCCTGCAAATCAGTGATATGCTCAAAAGCCTTTTCAGCTTCCTGCATCACAGTTGTACCTTCATTATGAATCATGTGCTGAGGCAAATAACCAATTGTGAGGTCTTTGGGTATCGTTATTTTACCTTTGGTAGGAAGTTGTTTGCCTGAAAAAATCCGGAGCAATGTTGTTTTACCCGCTCCGTTTTTACCTACTAATGCAATTTTATCTTTTGGATTGACTAAAAAACTTATTTCATCAAAAAGTGGAGATCCGCCAAATTCGACGGTTAGTTGTTCTACAGAAATCATGTTTAATTATTTTTCAACCAGACACAGTCCAGGTCATGAAAATCACTTTGACATAGTCTTACGGTCTAAAAGCCGCCAAAGTATTTCGGTGAGAATTATAGCAATAACAAAGGCTACTAAGGACAATAAACCAATCGACCAGTTTCGGCCAATGATTCCTAATGCAATGAATCCACCAGTAACCAGTAATAATACATAGGTTACCTGACGATGTTTTATTCCGGTCTTAAGCAATAAATGATGAATATGGTTTTTATCAGGATGAAAAGGTGATACGCCTTTTTTAATGCGGGTAAGCATCACACGAATAGTATCAAACAGTGGAACCATTAGAACACAAACTGCTACTGCCGGTGCTGCGTTCATTTGAAAGAATTCACTTAAATGAAATTTTTGAGGATAAGCGTTCATTTCGCAGAATTGAAAGACATAAAGTGTTAACATATATCCGAGTAACAGTGAACCTGTATCACCCATAAAAATCTTATTTTTCTTGCCAAATACATTGTAGATGAAAAACACACCCAACGATCCAACCATTGCATAAGCCGAAATTGCGAGGTTGACAGAACCCGTATAACTAAAATATAAAGCAAAAAATAATGAATATAAAATGCCTAATCCGGAAGCAAGTCCGTCAACCCCATCAATCAAATTTAAGGCATTAATAATAGCTATAAAAACAAAAATAGAGAGAAAATAACTCGCAAAAACCGGAAGTTCATTTATACCTAAAAAACCGTGCAGACTTGTCAGGCGAATATCTGAAACAACTATCAGAAAAAAGCCGGATACTAATTCCCCTAAAAGTTTCCAATAGGCTTTTATATCAATCAAATCGTCGACAAATCCTACAATCAGTATGAAAAACACTCCGACAATGATGAATTGAAGTTGATCAATTATTCCATAAGAAAACAGGAACACGGTCAACAAAAAAGAAATAAATATATTAATTCCGCCAATATTTGGTATAGTACCTTCGTGTGAGGTGCGTTTATTTGGCTTTACTACAAAGTCTCTTTTTTTTGCAATATCAATCACCAATGGCATAAAACAAAGACCAATGATAAACGATAGTATTATCGACAATACAGGAAAATTATTTACAAGAGTATTTAAATAATGCATTTTGCTAATAATAAAAAATTAGACATCGAGTCGTTCATATTGTGAATTTTTACTTAAAAACTCAGGGACAATTTTCTTCATTAATGATACTGTCAAAAAGTCCTTACACATTGAGCTGTATTGTATTAACTCATCAATTTGGGCTGAAATAGTTTCAAAATGATATTCCTGTACTTTAGCAATTAAAATTTTTGGATTATGTGTTTTTGTGGTTATCTCCTTTTGATTTAAAAGCTCTTCATAGAGTTTTTCTCCGGGTCTTAATCCTGTAAATTCAATTTTTATATCCACTTCCGGAATGAAACCAGCCAGACGAATCATTTTACGTGCTAAATTTACAATCTTTACCGGACTGCCCATATCAAAAATATATATTTCACCTCCATGACCCATTGAACCAGCTTCAAGTACTAGCATACAAGCTTCAGGTATCGTCATAAAATAACGAATAATTTCGGGGTGAGTTACTGTTATGGGGCCACCTTTTTCAATCTGGTTCTTAAAATGAGGAATTACTGACCCATTGGAACCAAGAACATTGCCAAAACGAGTTGTAATAAATTTAGTTGTAAATTCAGCTTCTTTCTGCAATTTGCGGTATAATGACTGTACATATATTTCGGCAATACGTTTGGAAGCACCCATTATATTTGTTGGATTAACTGCTTTATCAGTCGAAATCATCACAAACCGCTCAACCTTATATTTTACAGCTAAATCAGCCATAATCTTAGTTCCTTTCACGTTAACCTGAATACTTTCAACCGGATTATCCTCCATTAACGGTACGTGTTTATAGGCTGCTGCATGGAAAATGATATCGGGGCGGTACAAATCAATCATGAATTCCATTCGTTCTTTATTTCGTACATCCCCCAAAAATGAAGTAAAATTCATATCAGGATATTTTTCTTCAATCTGTAATTTCAATTCATGCATTGGAGATTCAGCCTGATCAACAAGTATTAATAGCTTAGGATTGTATTTTATAACTTGTCGTACAATTTCTCCACCAATTGAACCTGCAGCACCTGTTACTAATATAACTTTTGATTTTAAATGTTTTTCAGTATTTTCATTCGAAATATCAATTATAGGTCTTTCAAGCAAATCTTCAATTTGAATCGATTTAATTTGTTTGATTGAGGGCATATCATTTTGCCAGATACTCATCGGTGGTGATGTCAACACAGAAAGATTATTGTTAATAAAAATATCCAAATCTGTGTTCGGATTTATGGTGCTCATTTTAAGTGGAGAAACAATAATTGCCTTAACTCTATTTACAACATATTTCTTTATTGTTTCTTCGTTCAGGCTATAAACCTTAACCCCCATAATTATTTTTTCCGTTGCATTTTTATCATCATCTATAAATCCAACTAATTTATATTTATTTTCAGTAGTAGTTTGTAACATTTTGGCAATACCAATGGCTGCAGACTGTGAACCATAGATCATTACAGGTATTATCTGCCCTGAATTTTGACTGAAATAGTCATAAATTGTTTTAACTGAAAGTCTTAAAATAAAAAGTAGTAGAAAAGACAATACGGCATAAATTATCAAAGCCGAATAGTAGAATGCATGTAAATCTGTAAAAAAACAAATGATAAAATTTGCTGCAGAAATAAAGATAATGTTAGTTGAAACTGCGAACAACAATTTAGTTGCATCCACATATCCCGAATATCGTAAAACTCCGGAATAAGTATGAAAAATCCAGAAAAATATAATCTGACAACCAACAATTAAACCCTCCCGTTGAAATACAGATAGAATTCGTTCATCCGGCAATTTTTTATATATTTTTAATGTAATATAATATGCTATATAATAAGATATTAGACACAAAAGAATATCAAATAAAAGAACTACCCAACGGGGTAGATATTTAAGGGAAGCAAGATGTGAAAAAACATCCGAATTCCATAAAGAATTAAATTTTTCCTTCATTTCCGTCTATAATTATAGGTATTTTCGGTAGAAAATTAGGTTACAAAGATAAGTCTAAAATACGTAAATTATAACTAAAGTTGGCTATATTAGTGTCAAAAATTTCATTAATCACCGTAAATACCTCATTTACTGAAACAAACAAAATTCAATTCAATAAAAAACAATAGAAATTACGGTATAAAAATATAAATGTATATATTTGCAAACATTTTTAAAACTTATAATTATGTCAATTCACAGCGAAGATTCCCGAAGGGTAACTACTCATCGTTTACTAGAAATGAAGCAACGTGGGGAAAAAATAAGTATGTTGACGGCTTATGATTTCACTATGGGAAATATTGTGGATAAAGCAGGTATAGATATTATATTGGTTGGCGATTCAGCATCGAATGTGATGTGTGGCAATATTACCACCTTACCTATTACACTCGATCAAATGATTTTCTTCGGAAAATCGGTTGTCAGAGGCGTGAAACGCGCTATGGTAGTGGTTGATATGCCCTTTGGAAGTTATCAGGGCAATTCAAAAGAAGCTCTTGCTTCAGCTATTCGCATTATGAAAGAAACCCATTGTGATTGCTTGAAGTTGGAAGGTGGCGAGGAAATTCTCGAATCTGTAAAACGTATATTAAGCGCTGGTATTCCTATTATGGGACATTTAGGTTTAATGCCTCAATCCATTAATAAATATGGTTCTTACGCAGTAAGAGCCAAAGAGGGGGATGAGGCTGAAAAACTTATTCGTGACGCTCACTTACTGGAGGAAGCAGGCTGTTTTGGGTTAGTGCTCGAAAAAATTCCGGCTGCATTAGCCAAGCAGGTAGCAGCTGAACTAACCATTCCGGTAATTGGAATCGGTGCCGGTGGTGGAGTTGATGGTCAGGTGCTGGTTTTACACGATATGATAGGACTCACTCAGGATTTTTCACCCCGTTTTTTACGCCGATACGCTAACATACAAGGAATTATGAACGAAGCAATAGAACATTATGTGGAAGATGTCAAATCGGGCGACTTCCCAAGTGATAAAGAACAATATTAAAAAAAATCCGGTGAATATCAATTCACCGGATTTTTTATTCTTTTATCGTCTTGACAACTACCCAATTGTTTTTTTCGCGAAATTCGATTAATCTCAGCCCATTTCGGTTTGCTTCAGCCTCAATAATTGGAATATCTTCACGGTAAAATCCGCTCATATACAATTCCTTACCCGATTCAAGACAAGCAGCATAACTTTCCATATCTGAAAGCAGGATATTACGGTTAATATTAGCCACAACAATGTCAAAATGCAATCCTGAAAGTAATTCTGCACCACCAAGCTTGATTTCAACGTTTTCAATTTTATTGATAGAAATATTTTCAATCGAATTTTCGGTACACCAGGTATCAATGTCAATAGCCAGAATATTTCTCGCACCACGCATGGAGGCCAAAATAGCCAAAACGGCTGTCCCACAACCCATATCCAGTAAAGATTTACCCTTTAAATCCATTTTTAGTATTTCTGCAATCACCAGACTAGTAGTTTCGTGATGTCCGGTACCAAATGCCATTTTCGGATCAATTACAATGTCGTATTTTGCTTTAGGTACGTTCTGATGAAAAGAACTGTGAATGACACAGTCATTTCCAATCAGAATAGGTTCAAAGTAATGTTTTTCCCATTCTTCATTCCAGTTTTTTGATTCAATTTTCGAAAATTTGTAATCAATATTTGCTTCAAAAGGAAAATCATCCAGCAAGGCTTTAAGTTTCGACTCATCAAAAATCGATTCCGGAATATAGGCATCAAGTGTTTCTTCAGTTGATGCAAAACTCTCAAAACCCAGTTCTCCAAGTTCTTCGGCTAACACATCTGAAATATATTCTTCATAGGGTTCAATAAAAAAACGTACTTCAAAATAATTCATAAACAGTTCTTATGAGTTAATAATATACAAATAATTACATCTGAAACGAAATTTGAATAATATGACTTAAACAATCGTGATATTTGTAAGTCTAATACATAAATTCAAGTTACAAAGATAGATAAATCTCCATTAATTCTAATTTAAAAGCTAAAAGATTTACTATTCAGTGGCACGATTCTTGTTGAATTAGTTATAATGAACAGTCTTAAAAGACTAAAACTATAGGAGATATTATCATGAAACGAATCATCTTTTTCAGCTTATTGGCATTAAACTCTCCATTTCTGACAATGGCACAAAGTCAAAATGCTATTGTTGACGATGTTTACTTTAACTCAAGCAATGCTCAGGTACATACGTCAGTAAAACAAATCACAGAATCAAAATTAAAGCCAAACTACAAAAATGGCGCTAAGGAAATTGTTTTCAAAGAGAAAAATATTAAATATCCGACTGTAATAAAGGACACCATTTATGTTGATGGACAATCACCCGATGGGAATGTTAATCATACTAATAACAGCTTTAGTATGAAGAATTACGATGGTCACACAAATCCGGTATTGATTCATGATACGATATACGTTAACGGATTTGTGAATGAAGAAGACAATAACACAGAAAATAATGGTTATTACCTGAATGGCTTTAACGGCAATGAATCTGACAAGGAATATGCCGAAAGAATTCGTCGTTTTCATAATCCAAAATACAGCATTTTCATTGGAGATCCCCGATATAACGATATTTATTTTCTGAACAACAGCGATTGGAATGTATATGTTGATGATTCGTATGCATACGTAACTCCAACCTGGACTAATCCATACTGGTGGAATTATAATTTCAACTCATTTGGATATGGAGGAGGCTGGAGTGGCTGGAATTCACCTTATTATGGTTTTGGCGGTATGTATAGCCCATGGGGCTATAACAGTTGGGGTTACGGTGGAATATACGGTTATGGAGGAATGTACGGATATGGAAATTACTGGGATTCCTACGGATATGGCGGTTTCGGTGGATACTATGGAAATTATGGTTATGGTGGATATTTAGGTGGAATATCCTCAATAAATAAAAATTACAATGAAAGTAACCGGCGAACCTCAACAAATTATAACAACGGAGGAACTACCCGTTTGGGCGGATCAAGAACCGAAGCAGCAAGCAGCACAGTCAATGGAGGAGGATATAATACTGCGCAAACACGAAATCCTTACACGATTATTAGTGGTTCCACTTCAAATAATGCTGGAAATACACGATTAACATCAAACTCAACTTCCCGAACAGTTTCAAATCAGGCAAATGGAATTGGAATAGTCAGAAATACAACAAATCGTGGTTTTAGTAGTTCGACTGGAAGTAATTCAAATCTTAATTCACGGTCTTCTGGCTCAACTGTTAATACTCAACCAAGAACATATACATCAACTTCAAACAGTGTTCCAACGGGTAATTATACAACACGTGACAATGGTACATCTGTTTCTACATTTAGAAGTTCAGGCTCTTCAATAACACATTCAAATCAAAGTTCCGGCAATACCTCTGTAAGTCCGTCTCGTGGAAGTTATTCTTCTGGAAGTTCATCCTCAGGTGTTTCACGAAGTAATAACAGCACTCCTGCCCCTTCAAGTTCGTCATATTCAAGTGGAAATTCATCATACAGTAGCGGAAGCTCTGGAAGTTCAAGTTCCGGAAGTAGCTCGAGCAGTGGTGGAAGTCGTTCATCGGGTAGTTCGGGTGGTAGTGGTAGAAGATAATTTTTAGTTTTTTAAAAATAAGAATTTAACGTTTAACTTTGAGAATATGAAAAAGACATTATTAGCACTAACAGTTTTGTTATTAGGGACATTCAGTATGGCTCAAACAGAATTTGATGCACAGAAATTAATTCAACCCGATATTATTGGCACAGCACGGTATATGGGAATGGCCGGAGCATTTGGTGCGTTAGGTGGTGATGCTTCTGCAATTAAAGATAATCCAGCTGGATTAGGCATTTACAGAAGTTCAGAAATTACAGGGACAATTAATTTACAATATCAAACCAGCAATTCTGACTGGAATGGAAATATTTCAAATGATAATTTATTAAATCTTGGATTCAATAATTTATCATACATATTGGCAAAACCGACATACATAAGCGAATCCGGAAATTCCGGATTATTGAACTCAAATTGGTCTTTTTCCTATAACAGAATTAAAAGTTTCGATCGTAATTCAGCCATTAGTACTAAGAACTCTACATCTTCAATTACTGATTATATGAGTTACTTTACAGGTAATATTCCTAGTGGAAATTTGGGCAGTTCAGGTAATTATAATCCTTATGGTAATGGAGATATCTCCTGGATTTCTGTTGTCGGTTATCAGGGCTGGCTTATGAATGAAACAGTAACAAAAAACGGATCGGACTCCACAAGTTCCTGGTCGTCACTTTTGTCAAAAAATGAAATGGTTTCTCCTACCTTTACCATACAGGAACGTGGTGCAATTGATGAATATTCGATTGGTTGGGCTGGAAATTTTAGCAATAATTTGTTTATTGGTTTGAATGCTAATCTCCAATCTGTCAACTACTCAATGAACAGTCAATATAAAGAATCGTTTGGAAATAATGATGGAATGACATTAAGTAATTCATTATCAACAACGGGTGTAGGAATTAACTTGAATTTAGGGATAATTTACCGACCTGTTGACCTGTTGAGATTAGGCTTTGCCGTTCATTCTCCGACAGTTTATGGCTTAACTGATAGTAATTCTGCAAATCTGGATTATTATATCAACTATTCAACCATAATTAGTGGTAACTTCGATACGCCAAACTATTCAAAATCATATTTAATGGCAACTCCCTGGAAAGTAAATGCCAGCGGAGCATTTATTCTTGGTCAAAAGGGATTAATTAGTGCCGAATATGTAAGGGATTTTAGTACATCAAGCTATTTTATGGATGATAGTTATAGTATCCAAAATTATAAGGAAGAAAATAAAGGAATGAAAACTATGCTAAAAGATGTTCAAACCATAAAAGTTGGTCTGGAATATAAGTATACAACTAATTGGGCAATTAGACTTGGTTATGCTAATATGTCTTCGGGAACAAATCCGAATGCAGATTTACTTTTACAACCCACTACTACCAGAACTGATGTTCAGTACTTTATAAATAACAATACTAACTTTTATACTGTTGGGATTGGATATCGGGAATCTAGCTGGTTCATGGACCTGGCATATGTAAATAAAAATGTAAACGAGACATTCTATGCTTATAATTCTTTTGCCAGTGATTTCCTGACAATAATGCAAAATCGCTTTCCAACTGAAACAGATACTTCAAAATTAATGGTTAAACCTGCAAATGTGAATACGATGACTAATAATTTAGTTTTCAGTATTGGATTCAAATTTTAATAATATAAATATCTGTTGTTATTATTTCGAATAAAAAGGTCGGTTGCTAACTGGCCTTTTTGTTTAAAAATCAATTGATTAAACTATTGTTGTTTTTTGTGCTAAAAACTGTACCTTTGCACCCGCAAAAAACAACGAAACAAATAAGCAAATTACCAAGCATACAATGAGTTTAGAATCCGAAATACAACGCCGACGCACTTTTGCTATTATCAGCCACCCCGATGCAGGTAAAACCACTCTGACTGAAAAACTGTTACTTTTTGGGGGTGCTATACACGTTGCCGGTGCTGTAAAATCAAATAAAATCAAGAAAACAGCTACTTCCGACTGGATGGAAATTGAAAAACAACGTGGTATTTCTGTAGCTACTTCGGTTATGGGTTTTGAATACCGTGATTATAAAATCAATATTCTCGATACGCCTGGTCACCAGGACTTTGCTGAAGATACTTACCGGACTTTGACTGCTGTTGATAGTGTAATTATCGTAGTTGACACTGCCAAAGGAGTTGAAGCTCAAACGCGGAAATTGATGGAAGTGTGCCGAATGCGAAACACGCCCGTTATGATTTTTGTCAATAAAATGGACAGGGAAGGAAAAGATGCCTTCGACTTATTGGATGAACTGGAAAATGAACTGGGAATTGATGTTCAACCACTTAGCTGGCCTATCAATCAGGGATTTTCATTCAAAGGTGTTTATAATATCTACAAAGAAAACCTCCAACTTTTCACACCAAATAAACAATCAATCAGCGAATCGATTGAATTATCTGACATTGATAGCTCCGAATTGGACAAACTGGTTGGTGAGTCTGACGCTAATAAACTGCGTGAAGATATGGAATTGATTAATGGCGTTTATTCTGAATTTGACAACGAAAAGTATCTTGCCGGTCAATTAGCCCCTGTATTCTTTGGTAGTGCATTGAATAATTTTGGGGTAAAGGAATTGTTGGACTGTTTTGTTGAAATAGCTCCTTCTCCCCGACCAATCCACTCGCTTGAACGCGAAGTGAATCCTTATGAAGAAGCATTTTCAGGCTTTATTTTTAAAATACATGCCAATATGGACCCGAATCACCGAAGTTGTATTGCTTTCGTGAAAATTTGCTCCGGAAAATTCGAACGTAATGTAAACTACAAGCATATTCGTCACGGAAAAATGATGCGCTTCTCATCACCTACTGCTTTTATGGCACAGAAAAAGGAAACGGTAGACGAAGCCTATGCAGGCGATATAGTCGGTTTACCTGATACCGGAAACTTTAAAATTGGTGATACACTTACAAGTGGTGAAAACCTTCATTTTAAAGGAATTCCAAGCTTTTCACCCGAAATGTTCAAATATATTGAAAATGCTGATCCAATGAAAACCAAACAGTTGGACAAAGGGATTAATCAATTGATGGACGAAGGTGTGGCACAGCTATTTGTCAATCAGTACAACGGACGTAAAATTGTAGGCACAGTTGGGCAGCTTCAGTTTGAAGTGATTCAATACCGTTTGTTGCACGAATACGGAGCTCAAGGTCGCTGGGAACCTATTTCACTTTACAAAGCATGTTGGATCGAAAGTGACGATGCTATCGAACTCGATAATTTCAAGAAACGAAAAGCTCAATATATGGCTAAAGATAAAGAAGGTCGTGATGTTTTTCTTGCCGATTCTGGCTATATGCTTCAAATGGCACAGAACGATTTCAAGAATATCAGATTCCATTTTAGTTCGGAGTTTTAGAACCTAAACTTTAAAGAATTCATTCGAATTATATTTGTTGGATTACTTGAATTTTATCGAATTCAGTTCACAAACTTTTCGAATCATCCCGTATAGATTGTAATTCCCTTCTCAGCCAACTCAACCACTCGTTTAAATAGTAACTTTGAATCTGCTCTGAAGAAATTACTGCCTCGGACGGAGTATTGAGAGAAAGTGGCTTTATTGAGGTATTTTCTGACAAATGTCGGTAAATCACGATTCGTAATGTTAGAATGAGCCGCTAGGGTGTCGACAGTAATTACGCTATCGTCCCACAGTTTCACTTTGCCGGCAAAAACCTCATCAGTTCTGGTCTTAACCGGAAACTTTTCCTTTAAAACATCTTCAGGACAGTGGATAAATGACAGAAAATGACATGTTACCCCTAGCCCAACAATAATAGCATCGTATTTCATCATTTTATAATACGGACTCATTTCACCACAGGGATAAATTGATTTGTGGTGTTCCTGAATCAATTCTTCAGCGTATTTTCCGATAGCCAGAATGGATGTTGTAGGGTGAATACTCCGGAATGCTTTTGGGTGCAGACGGGCTATTTCGGGCAAAACTCCCATCACTGTTCGGGAATTCTTTAAATCAAACACCTTATCCTTTTGAAGATATATTTCGGCACGGGAATTAAAATGCCAGCACGGAAAAACCAATGTACCTTCTGTACCTACAGTTTCTAGCAAAATATCTAATATTCTCTCAGCTGGTACTTCGGTGTTCAGAAAATCTATCGAACTATGAATAAATACTACCGAACCGGTTTTAATTCCAAGTTTCTGAGTTAGTATTTTTCTGAATTTCTCTTCAGTAATTGGTTTATAGAGATTCTGTCTGTAAGTATAATACTTATAGCGTATTTTAGAGAAGGTTTTAAGTGGTAGAATTTTATATAGTAACTTGCTTATTATCATAAAGTTGAATTATTGGAGTTTACTTAAACCTGCAAATGTAAGAAACTCTACATCCGGATATTTCGTTTGAATCTTATTTATAAAACCTTTCATTAATTCGAATGAATAATCGCCCATGCTTTTAGGATGTGAAACGATACTCAACATAAGCGTATCAGCTGTTTTATGTTTCTTTATATTGTAATCAATAATGCGTAGCAAGTATTTGAGCGAAAGTGTATAATTATCAAAGGTCAGCATTCTCCACGAGAATAACATCTTAAGCTGAGCTATTCTATCATTAATTGCACCCGAATGTATCATTGAACCATGAGTAATGGGCGCACGGTAAGCGTATTTCTTCAATTTAAAGCGTGTTGGAACCACAAAAGGTGTTTTGGGAATAGTGGCAATGGGTATTTCCATTATTCCGGCTTCGTTCGACGATAAATGATAATTTTCAGGATTCAGAATCCAGTTTGGTTTTGAAGGAAGATTTCTGAAATCAACCTCTGAAATGTTTGATTTAAAATAATATCCCGGAGCTATTGAACTGTCGAAAAGAATGCCCAGAGAATGTAATGCACTCAATATTTCAGAAGTAGATGGCCAAATATTGTAACCACCGGCTCGGTATGCCACACATTTATATTCGGGATTTACTTCCATACATATCTGGTTTAACTCGTCAATACTTCGTTTGATAATCCCACTTATTCCATTAAATTCGGGGTTTTCCCTAAAATCGGATAACATAAATTTGTGTGAAGGAATAATCGTTGAATTCTCATATTTAGTTGTAAGCCAGTGTGGATGTATATGCAGCTGCACATCGTGACCTCTTTTTAAGGCATCCTGCAATTGTTGAGTGTAAGGATAATAAAAATTGCTATAATCCCAGTTTTTAAATCGTTCAGCACAAAGAATATCAGTAAACAATGTCACTTTAACTCCTAATTCATCCGCCAAATCCAAAACAGCTCGGGTAGGTTCGAAAAGAGAAGCATCAAATGATGTTTTCAGTTTTCCTAAAGGCAACTCGTGATCAAATGTAAGGAAAAGTTTTAGTTTCATTCAGGGTTGAATAGTAATGGAAGTGACCGACTGAGTTTAAATTTATTGTGCTATTTTTTTGCAAAAATACAAATAAAATAGTCGAAGATACAGATTCATTACTAAAAAATGGTTTTTTATTTTGTGTAAAAGTATTAATGCAATTTATAAATTTAACATTAAGTTATCTATAAATGGAATAAAATTAGACTACTTTTGTATTTATAACCGTTAAAGTCTGGCATGAAGATCATACATCTACGAAATAAAGCTATTGATTATAATCGTTGGGATAAATGCATTGGTCAAGCACAAAACCAATTGCCATACGCTTTTACCTGGTTTTTGGACGTTGTTTCACCATCGTGGGAAGCATTGGTTACTGAAGATTATGAATATCTTATGCCACTTCCCGTAAAAAGTCGATATAAAATCCCCTATCTTGTACAACCGGTTTTAACCCAGCAACTGGGAATTTTTTCCAACCTTGAAATAACTGAAGATATTGTAGAGAAATTTATTAAAGAAATACCATATTTCAGTTATGAACTTAATCTGAATGGAGCAAATATTTATTCAAAAGCCATTATATATCCCAATCTCCTCTTAAATTTAGATGCTTTGTATGTGGATATTTATAAAAAATTCTCAAAAAATACCCAGCGAAACATAGACAAAGCAAAAAAATCAGAGTTGAAAATTCTCTCCGATTTATCGCCTGAAACTTATTTGTCATTTTATTTCTCGGTCGATAAGCATTACTTATCACCTCAACAACCAGTTCTGAAACAATTGATTGAGAAAGCGCTGGTTGAAAATGCATTGACTATCTATGGTGTACTATCTAAAGAAAGTGAGCTGATTGCGGCATTGTGTCTGTTGAAATCTTCAAACCGATTAATATACTTATTACCCGTATCAAACGCTCAAGGGAAAAATTCGTTTGCCATGTTTCACCTTATTAACAGTATTATTTTAGAAAATGCTGATCAGCCTAAAATACTTGATTTCGAGGGTTCACGCATTGAAGGCATAGCAAGGCTTTATAGAGGTTTTGGTGCAGAAAATCATCCATATTATATACTAAAACGCTTCCGACCTTCGTTTTTAGTAGGGAAAATAA
The DNA here is from genome assembly GCA_903901975.1 of uncultured Bacteroidales bacterium. Taxonomy (GTDB): domain Bacteria; phylum Bacteroidota; class Bacteroidia; order Bacteroidales; family Paludibacteraceae; genus Paludibacter. The sequence continues at coordinate 50,143 of CAIUTB010000126.1, read as the reverse complement.
AATCAAAGGAGACGAGGAAACAAGGAGATGAGGAAACAACTAGAGAAAACTAATCAACTAATTAACCAACCAACATTGATAAAGGTACTTTTCATATCCCAATGGTATCCACACCGATACGACCCCATGTTTGGGTTGTTTGTCCAGAAACACGCTGAAGCAGTATCATTGTATGCCAATGTAGCAGCATTATATGTACACATTGACCCTTCACTAAATGAGATAGAGATACAAACTACTACTGAAAAAGGATTTCAGGAAATAAGGGTATATTATCCTGTTGGAAAAAACTCAATTTCTAAACAGTACAATTATCTGAAAGCATACAAAAAAGGCTTTGACTTATTACATGAATCTTGGGGAAAACCGGATATAATTCAGGCAACTGTTTTTACACGAACGGCGCTAATTGCCGCTTTATATAAAAATAAATACGGCACACCCTATACAGTTATTGAACATTGGACACGTTATTTTCGGGAAAACACCTTCAGAAACAGTCTGCACAAATACTTGTCTGTATGGGCAGCCAGTCAAGCTAAAGCTGTTATGCCGGTTACCAAACATCTTCAAAACTGCATGGAACAACATGGCATGATGAATGATAACTATAAGATTATCAACAATGTGGTTGACAATTTATTCTTTGAACGATTCACTAAACCCGCAGGGAAAAAGATTCGGATATTGAATGTTACCTGTTTCAACGATGAACAAAAGAATTTGAGCGGACTGCTTAATGTTGTTGAAAAACTGGATATTAAGCGTCAGGATTTTGAAATAGTGCTGGTAGGCGAAGGTATTGATTTTAGCTATATAAAAGAACTTTCGCACGAAAAAGGGTTGGAAAATACCGTTGTTACATTTACGGGGATGCTAACTGGCCAAAATCTTGTCAGATCTTATCAGGAAAGTGATTTTACGGTATTATTTTCTAATTATGAGAATATTCCGGTAGTGATATCTGAAAGTTTTGCATGTGGATTACCCGTTATTTCGACCAATGTGGGTGGAATAGCTGAACATATTGATAAATCAAACGGTTTACTGATTGATGCCGGAGACGAAATTGCCCTCTTCAAAGCAATAGATTATATGCTAGACCATTACAAAGAATACGATAAAGAACAACTGATTGAAATGGCACGTAATAAATACAGTTACCAATCCGTTGGAAATGAATTAATAAGCATTTATAAAAACATATTAGAACAATGACAAACAGTCAGCGCCTGAAAGCCATTTATAGCATAATTCGCAAAATACTAATAAAACCTTCCTCCATTTTTCTGGTTCTGAGGGACGAAACCGAGTATAAGTCATATATTCAGAAAAAATACAGCAAAACACAATTTCCAACTGTTGATATCAATCAGTTTTTTGTTGATGGTCAGGCAGAAATAAATCATTATACTTTTCTCGACGGTTCATCGCTTGCTACCGATCTGGCTGTTCTGAAATCAATTGCTGCATCCTATCCGACTTGCGAATATATGGAAATAGGCACTTGGCGTGGCGAAAGCATACTGAATGTAGCTGATACAGGTGCAAACTGCACTTCAATAAATCTGTCCCCCATAGATATTATCGCTTTGGGCTTAGACGAGAAATACGCGCATCTTCATGGCTGCCTTATAAAAGATAAAAGCAAGATTAAAACTGTATATGCCAATTCACTCAGCTTTGATTTTTCAACCCTTAATCAGAAATATGATTTAATCTTTGTAGATGGCGACCACACCTACGAAGCAGTCAAATCGGACAGTGCTAAAGTTTTTGAACTGTTGAAAGATGATAATTCGATGATTGTCTGGCACGATTACGGTTACAATCCAGAAACGCCACGTCATTCCGTTATTGCAGGCATTCTCGACGGAATTCCGGCAGCGGCTCACTCCCATCTTTATCATGTATCGAATACAATTTGTGCTATTTATTGTAAACAGAATCTGAATGTCACTATATTAGAATCGCCTGTAAAACCGGATAAAGTTTTCAAAATTCAATTGCAAAGCTGTCCATTTGAATCATAAGGGTATGCTAAATAGCAAATATCATTCAGTTAAAAGTAAACTCAAAAACAATGCTAAAGTTATTGAGAATTATTTCTTTATGACTGCTCTTCAGGTTATTAATTCTCTTTTTGGAATACTAATCTATCCTTATCTTATAAGGGTTTTGGGAGCCGAAAGCTATGGCTTATATATATTTGCATTATCTATAACCAATTACTTAAGTATCTTTATTTCATTTGGTTTTGCATTTCCCGCACTAAAACTAATAACTGAAAACAGAAATAACAAGTTGATAAAAAATGAAGTTGCCTCTGCTGTTTTCACGTCAAAATCCATTCTGGCTGTATTTTCTTTCCTTATTTTAATTATTTTAATATTTTCCATTCCTGGTTTTTATAAAAATAAATTTTTACTACTAATAGTCTTTTCTCAGGTTATATCGACTATTATATATCCTACATGGTATTTTCAAGGTATTCAAAAAATGAAAATACTTACTTATATACAGCTAACAATGAGAGTATTATCTCTACCATTAACTTTTATATTTATAAAAAATCCCAACGATATAGTAAAATATGCAATCATTGTATCATCCACAAATATTAGTAGTGCTTTAATAGCCTTAATATATTTATATAAAAATGAATCAATAAGATATCAGTTTATCGCAGTTTCTGTTTTAAAAAAATACTTCAAAGATGCATTGCCATTTTTTTGGTCTTCTTCAACCGGAATAATAAAGGAAGAAAGCGTAAATATTATTATTGGAACTTTTTTTGGTATGAAAGATCTGGCATTCTACAATTTAGCTGAAAAGATTATTACAATTCCCAGAATGTTAACATTGAATATTAATGACGCTTTATTTCCAAAGATGATTGTGAATAAAGAAAAATCATCAGTTAAGAAAATAATTCGATATGAGATTTGGATTGGTTTAGTAGTAATGAGCTTAATCATTATTTTTGGACACTGGATAGTGCTATTATTAGGTGGTAAAGAGATGCTCAATGCCTATCCAATGGCTATTATTCTTAGTTTCACGGTATTAGTGTGGTTAGTTGTAGGAAGTTATATAAGTTTTATTTTTGTTCCTGCCAAAAAATTCTATTTTGTAACTAAAAATCAACTCGTTGCATTTATTTCTTTCTTTATTTTTTGTATCCCGAGTTTACTTATTTATAAGAATATATACATAATCGTCATTTCTTTATCTTTATCAGGTCTTTGCGAAATTATCTATTGTAATTACCTTATTAAGAAAAACAACCTGCTATGACAACAAAAGTATCGATATTAGTACCTGTATATAAGGCTTCAAAATACATGGAGCGTTGTGCCAGAAGTTTGTTTGAACAGACTTTTCAGGATATAGAATACATTTTTGTGGATGACGCAAGCCCCGATAACAGCATTGAAATATTAAGAAATATTTTATCAAAATATCCTAACCGACAAAAACAAGTGAAGATAATTGTAAACCAAGAGAACAAAGGTGTGGGAGTATCCAGAAATATTGCAATTGATAATTCAAGTGGAGAATATATTGCATTTATAGATAGTGACGATTATATTGAACTTAACTCTATTGAAGAATTATTTAATTTTTCTATTCTGGAAAATGCTGATATTGTAGTGTTTAATATGGAAATTCAATATCATGACCATAGTGAAATTATTTCGGATTCTGTCTCGGCTGATAAAGATGAAAATTTATTAAATATTTTAACTGAAAAAAGGTCACATAATCTTTGCAATAAATTTGTGAAAAGCAATTTATACAAAATGAAAGAATGCCGGATTCCAAACGGCTTAAATTATCAGGAAGATTTTTATGTTTATGTGCGATTAGTTTATTTTGCCGAAATTATTCGAAAAATGGATAAAGTATTTTATCATTATGACTTCAGAAACACTGAGTCATTGACAAAAAAAATGGGAAAAATGCATTTTGAGAATACAGTTATACTTTGGAACTCCTTCGACCAATTTCTAACTGAGAAGAAGCTTTTTGAGAAGTACAAACTATACATGGATTATACGAAAATTCATAGAAAAATTCGCTTAATGATTGACACTAATGACTTTAAATTAAGAAAACTTTATGCTAACATTTTTTTTGAAGAAGAAAAAAGATGTTCACATCTTTTTTCAAAAGGAGAACGTCGTTTTTTATGGTTTTTAAGACATAGATTATTTATAACATTTTATATTTTTCAAAAAGCGATTATTTTCAAAAACAAGATTACAAAGAACGCTTAAAAATAGGTATAAATGAATCTTAAAGTATCCGTTTTAGTTCCGATTTATAAAGTTTCGGATTTCATTGAGAAATGTGCCGAAAGTCTATTCAACCAGACATTTGAGGATCTTGAATATATTTTTGTAAACGATGCTACACCCGATAATAGCATTGAAATACTACTTAGAACACTTGAAAAGTTTCCTAAACGGAAGGATCAGGTTCAAATTTTACATCATGAAGTTAATCGTGGACTTGCTGCGGCTCGTAATACTGCATTAGATGCTTCTCGTGGTAAATATATTGCTATAGTTGATAGCGATGATTATATAGAGTCGGATATGATAGAAAAACTCTACAATAAGGCAACCGAAGAAAATGCTGATTTGGTAGTTATGGATTATATTATCGAAAATGTTGAAGGTCCTATAGTTATTAGCGAGTCTGTTTCTGAAGTAAGTTCACAAACTTTTCATGATTTTATTGTTAATGATACCTTTACTACAGTTTTATGGAATAAATTGATTTTAAGAAGCTTATATGCTAATCCATTGTGTAGGGTACCTGATGGTTTAAATTTTATGGAAGATAAACACGTGGTTTCACGCTTATTTTTTTATGCAACTAAAATCGTTAAACTTGAAGGTGTATTCTATCATTATATTAATAAAAATGCAAAATCAATGACTAAAAGCAGACATAAAATGCATTTTGAAAATGTTATAAGATTCTGGAACTTATTCGATAATTTCCTAATGGATCAAAATTTGTTTGAGAAGTATCGGGTTTATGTAAACAAAAATAAAGTAAAGAGTAAAGTAAGCCTAATGATTGATACTGAATCATATAGACTTAGAAAAGAATATTCCAATATGTTTTACAACGAAGAAACTGCAGTTTTGAGTGAATTCAAACGTGGGGAAAAACTCATGCTATTATTAATCCGGAATAAGTTTTTTATTTTTGCTCATCTCTTACACAAAGCTCTCATTCTCAAACGAAATTTTCAAAATCTGTTGAGAAAATGACTCCAAAAGTATCCATACTGGTTCCGGTTTACAAGGTTTCAAACTACATCGAACGATGTGCTGAAAGCCTCTTCAATCAAACATTTGAAGAGATTGAGTTTATATTTGTAAATGACGCTACACCCGACGACAGTATGGAAAAACTGGAAAGCTTGATGGAAAAATTCCCAAATCGAAGTAATAACATTAAAATACTACAGCATTCAAATAACCAGGGAACAGCTTTCTCAAAAAATGAAGCTTTACAAATTGCTTCTGGCGAATACATATCTTTTGTTGATAGTGACGATTATATTGAATTTGACATGATCGAAACTATGTATAAAAAAGCCATTGAAACAGATGCAGATATAGTCATATCAGATATGATAATGGAATATACTGGCTACACAGAAATCGTTGTAGATTATCTATCTGAAAATGAAAATGAGCACTTTGCAGATATTATTTTGAATGACCATTCTCATACTTTTTTGTGCAATAAACTTGTTCGTCGTGAACTTTACCTCCGGCCTGATTGCAGGGTACCTAATGGCTTAAACTATTATGAAGACCGTCATATTATGTCCAGATTATATTATTTTGCCAAAATTATTGTAAAAATTAACCAAGCTTTCTATCATTATGTTCATTATAACTCACTGGCCATCACCAAGAACAAAACACGGATGCATTTTGAAAATGTTGTAACTTTTTGGAATTTATTCGATGATTTTCTGCGAGAACATAATGAATATGAAAAATATGAGTCGATTCTGGCTTTACCAAAAACACAAAGCAAAGTACGTTTGATGATTGACACCCATTCTTCGAAGCTTAGAAAAGAGTATGCCAATATTTTTATTGACGAAGAAAAATATTGCTTTTCTACGTTCAGAAAAGGTGAAAAACTGATGTTGACCTTAGTTCGTTACAGGCTATTTGGTTTGGCTCAGTTGTTTCATAATCTTTTAGTATGGAAGAATAAAACTATTTAATTTTAAAAATGGAAATCATAAACCAAATTTATATTTTAAAGCCAGTTTAAATATAGGTTAAAACTTTTTGACCACAATCGTGTTTAAAAAATAAAAACTACCTTTGCACCGTAAAAATAAATAACAATCCATAATGGACGACGACCCTGCGATACGAAATTTAGTAAAAATCATCCTGATTTAAAAGGTCGTCTGTTAGTTCTATCCCTCAGTCAACCTTCTAAATCTACAAAAAAAGGAGGTGACAATGACATCACAAATTACATTTTACTTAAGCCAAATAATTGGCTGTAAGCTCTATGACCTAAACGGAGCTCAATTAGGCAAAGTCATAGAAATATATGTAAATGCACATCAAGAAAATCTTAATAAAGATGAGGTTTTCAGACCGGCATTTGTAGGACTTAAAACTAAAATTAATGGTGAGGTTCGATATTTGAACTATGACTATTTCAAAATTTCCGGAAATCAGAAAAAATTTAAGTTTATTTGTTCTAAAACAGTAGATCTTGAAACTTCAACTATTGAGAGTTCATTACCTTTGGCAAAGAATATTCTTGACCGTCAAATTGTAGACATCAATGGACGCAAACTAGTTCGGGTAAATGATATTCGATTGGTTTCAATTGATTCCGGCACCTTTGTTATTGCCGTTGATGTCAGTACCAAAGGCTTATTACGTCGACTTGGAGTTTCTGAAATTCTGACGAAATTCCTCAATATATTCAACATTGCTCTCGAAACCAACTTTATTTTGTGGGATGATGTACAGGCACTTGATACGTCAAATTTCAACATTAAACTTTCGCTCGATTCCAACAAACTTCACAAATTACATCCTTCCGATTTAGCCGATATTATTGAAGAAATGGGTGCTGCCTCCCGTACAAAGATTTTCGAATCATTGGATGAGGAAAAAGCAGCTGATGTGTTGGAAGAAATGGAACCTTACGCACAGGCACAAATTATTGAAAGTCTGTCTATTGAAAAAGCTGCCGATGTACTGGAGAAAATGCCTGCAGATGAGGTTGCCGATTTACTTGACACGTTGGAAGATGATAAGGTGGAACTGATTCTCAACGAAATGGAGAAAGAATCTTCGGAAGATGTTCGTGAACTACTTGAATACGAGGATAAAGAAGTGGGAAGTTTGATGACAACGGATTTCTTGTCATTCCTGGAAACAATGACTGTTGATGAAACATTATCAGAATTGCGGAAACAACAACCGGAAGCAGACATGATTTATTCGTTGTTTATTACTGATACTAATGAAAAACTGATAGCTACAGTTTCACTTCGTGACCTTGTAATTTCATTGCCTACAATGACCCTTAAAGAAATAATGAATACCGAATTTATCAGTGTTCAGGATGAAGATAAAGCTGACAGACTGGCTGCTATTATATTAAAGTATGATTTACTTGCCATTCCGGTTACTGATGCTGTAAATACATTGGTTGGTATGGTCGTAATTGACGATATTGTTGAAGATTTAATGTCAAAACGCAAAACGAAGAAAGGCGGATTATCATGGCGTTAATTAATTACAAAGAATTCAACCGACGACGTAAATCCATTTTTAGAAGTTTTTTGTTGTTTTTAGCGATTCTTGGACCAGGAATTGTGACCGGTAGTGTAGATAACGATGCCGGTGGTATTACGACTTATTCAGTAGCCGGTGCATTATATGGTTATAACCTGCTTTGGACAATGATTCCCGCATTCCTGGTATTAGTAGTGGTTCAGGAAATGAATGCTCGAATGGGAATTGTTACCGGAAAAGGATTGGCTGATTTAATTCGGGAAAATGCCGGTGTGAAAATCACTTTTTTCATTTTTGTGGGTCTTTTAATTGCTGATATTGGCAATACAACCACTGAATTTGCCGGTGTTGCCGGAAGTATGCAGGTTTTTAATATTAGTAAATATATAAGTGTGCCAATTTCAGCTCTCTTAGTATGGTGGTTGGTGGTAAAAGGAACTTATAAATTTAGTGAACGTATATTTCTTATTTTCAGTGCATTTTTGTTGGTCTATGTCGTTTCTGCATTGATAGGGAAACCTCATTGGCACGAAATCGGTCAGGCAATGATTAAACCGGATATACAATATAATAAGGAATATCTGACCATTGTAATAGGTATTGTTGGTACCACCATTGCGCCCTGGATGCAGTTCTATATGCAATCTGCTGTAATTGAAAAGGGAATTAAAATTACCGAATATAAATATACACTTGCCGATCTGATTATTGGAAGTTTGATAACTGTCACTGTCGCATTTTTCATTATTGTGGCTTGTGCTTCGACACTTCACGAAAAAGGAATCAGAATTGAAGAAGCAAAAGATGCTGCCATGGCGTTAAAACCTATTGCCGGTAGTTTGGCTTCAATAACCTTTGCTTTTGGATTATTTATTGCCTCCATTTTCTCAGCTACTATTTTACCGGTAGCAACAGCATTTTATGTATGTGAAGCCTTTGGTTTTGAGGCAGGTATTGATAAAAAATGGAAAGAAGCTCCACAATTTTACTGGTTATTTACCTCAATAATAATTATTGGTGCAGCTATAATATTAATACCGAATGCCCCATTAATTCTAATAACCTTGTGGTCGCAGGTAGCAAACGGTATTCTGCTACCGGTGGTTTTAATTTGTATGATTCTGATTGTCAACAACAAAGAAGTAATGGGTAGCTATGTGAATAACAAAGTACAGAATATCTTTGGCTGGTTTACTATTTCTGTTCTGATTGGACTTACTATAACCTTATTTATATCTTCGTTCTTTTAAAGTGCAAACGTATTGATTAAGCCTGAGTTAATTGTTATTTTAACTCAGGCTTTTTTGTTTTTATCCAATCCTGAATGATTAGTTTCAATTTGAAATCTATTAATTAGTATGCAAAAAGTATGCAACAAAAAATCAGCCACATACATTTTACTGTAAGTGGCTGATTTTCAAGTCGGGGTAGCGGGATTCGAACCCACGACCCTCCCGTTCTAACGGGATGCGCTGACCAACTGCGCAATCCGTTGATGGCTTTTCCAACTCTTAATTTCAATTTTTACGCCGATATGCCTCACTGCGAGTTTCAAACTTTTCTGTGTAAATTAGTTTCCATGGAATACCCGATAGAGTAGATTTGCTTCTTCCGCTGTTATGACGAACTATTCGGTCTTCAAGATTTCCAGTAGATCCAATGTAGAATTTGTTTGATTCTTCGGAAAGTAGAATATACAGATGAAACATATTGTTTGACTTTTATTTGTGCTCAATTTGTGCATAAAAAAATGTATAGATGCAAAATCAGCCACATACATTTTACTGTAAGTGGCTGATTTTCAAGTCGGGGTAGCGGGATTCGAACCCACGACCCCCTGCTCCCAAAGCAGGTGCGCTAACCGGACTGCGCTACACCCCGTGCTATCTCATTTCTGAAAAGCGAGTGCAAAGATACGTTCTTTTTCCGATATTACAAACTATTTATTGTATTTTTGTACTGAAAAGCCCTTTTAGAAATTTAATAATTCTCAACTGGCTGAAAATTAAAATTTTAAAAATGGCCGGTATATATATTCACATTCCATTCTGCAAAAAAAGATGTACATATTGCGATTTTTACACTGAAGTTGCACCCAAATTAATTCCCCGATTAGTTGATTCAATTTGTAAAGAAATTGAGATTAGAGCAGATTATTTAGCAAACAACCAAATTGATACAATTTACTTTGGCGGAGGAACTCCAAGTGTTCTGAAACCGGAGCAATTCTCTGCCATTTTCAAAGCCATTTATTCTACTTTTTCAGTAAGTGAAAATGCCGAAATAACTTTTGAATCTAACCCGGATGATTTATCTGTTCAATTCTTTGAATCTATCAGCCAACTTCCGTTTAATCGTATCAGTATTGGTATTCAGTCATTCGACGATGATGACCTAAAACGCATAAACCGCCGCCATGTTGGAAATCAGGCAGTACAAGCTATTAGAAATGCTCAACATGCTGGCTTTAAAAATATTAGTATTGATTTAATTTATGGATTGCCCTATCAAACTATTGAAAAATGGGAAAAACAACTCAATATGGCATTGATTATGAATGTTCAGCATATTTCGTCCTACGGTTTAACGTATGAGGAAGGTACAAAACTTTGGGAACAGCGTGAAAAGGGCGAAGTTATTCCGGTTGATGACGACACAATGAATGAAATGTATTTATTGTTGGTTAAGAATATGAAAGAAAAGGGCTTTGATGCTTACGAAATATCTAACTTTGCTCAGAAAGATTACAGGTCGAGGCATAATTCAGCCTATTGGAAGCAACAACCTTATTTGGGATTAGGACCTTCGGCACATTCGTATAATTTGGTGAGTCGGCAATGGAATGTTTCATCAATATTGAAATATGTTTATGCTGTTGAGAATAAAACGAATTTCTTTGAAACAGAAAATCTATCGATTTCGGAAAAATTCAATGATTATGTAATGGTTTCATTACGAACATCCGAAGGCATTGATTTAGAATATATTAAAACTGAATTTGGTAAAAAATTTGTAATTGAATGTTTAGAAAACAGTCAACCCTTTGTAGATAGTTTGCATCTTAATTTAACCGATAATAGATTAAGCTTAACAAGCAAAGGTGTACTTATTTCGAACCAAATTTTAATCGAATTGATGAAAGTATAATTCGTAAAATAATTCGTACTTTTGTGGCTTTAAAAAATTATCAGATTATATGGAAAATACAGCAAAAAAACGGGATTTTCGTTCGCTATTTAAACGTTATTTCTGGCGACTATTTACCGCAGGGATTGTAAGTCTAGTTTTATTATTCATCATGATTAATTTGGGCTGGATTGGATACCTACCTCCTATTGATGAATTACAAAATCCTAAAAATAAATATGCAACTGAGATATATTCATCTGATTTACAGTTAATAGGACGCTATTTTTTTAGCAAACAAAATCGAGTAGGCGTTCATTATAATGAAATTTCTAAGAATGTTGTCAATGCCCTAATTGCAACGGAAGATATACGATTTTACGATCATTCTGGAATTGATGGACGATCACTTACACGCGCTTTTATTCTCACGGGAATCGCACATCGAAAAAACTCCGGTGGTGGCAGTACTATTACGCAACAGTTAGCAAAGCAACTTTATTCTCCACAGGCCGGAAATTTAATTCAACGGGCACTCCAAAAACCTATTGAATGGGTCATCTCCATCAAACTGGAAAAACTTTATACAAAAGAAGAGATTCTGGCTATGTATCTCAATCAGTTCGATTTTCTGAATAATGCAGTAGGTATTAAATCAGCATCGCAGATTTATTTCAACAAGTTACCGGCTGATTTAAAGGTCGAGGAGGCTGCCACGTTGGTTGGAATGTGTAAAAATCCGGCATATTTCAACCCCGTTCGGTTTAATAAACGGACTATGGAACGTAGAAACGTGGTTTTGAATCAGATGCGAAAAGCCGATTTCATTAGCTCTGAACAGTTTGACTCATTAAAAATATTGCCCTTGACTTTAAAATATCAAAAAGTTGATCACAAACTGGGTCTGGCAACATATTTCAGAGAATATCTCCGTTCGATTATGTCTGCGAAAGAACCTGATAAAAGTGATTATGCCAGTTGGCAAATGGATAAGTATGAACAGGATAAAAAAGCCTGGGACACAAATCCTCTGTACGGATTCTGCAATAAAAATAAGAAATCGGATGGAACGCCCTATAATATTTATTCCGATGGTTTAAAAATATATACCACCATTGACTCACGTATGCAACGTTATGCCGAAGAGGCTGTTAATGAGCATATGCAGGCACTTCAGAAAAACTTTTTTAAGGAAAAGAAAAAAAGGACTTATGCACCGTTTGCCAGAAATATGAAACCCCAGGATATTGAAACGGCCATGAACCATTCAATGAAGCAATCAGACCGCTATATTCGCCTGAAAAATGAGGGATACTCAGATTCAGAAATTCGGGAATCTTTTAAGGAACCAGTTGAAATGCTCGTATATTCATACGATGGAGTAATTGATACACTCATGTCACCAATGGATTCTATACGCTATCATAAATACTTCTTACGCTGTGGTTTTATGTCGATGAATCCTCATAATGGTGAAGTGAAGGCCTATATAGGCGGACCGGATTTCTCTCAATTTCAGTATGATATGGTGAATGTTGGTCGACGTCAGGTTGGTTCTACAGTGAAACCATACTTGTACACATTGGCCATGGAAGAAGGTATGTGGCCTTGTGATAAAGCAACCTGGCAGCCGGTAACTTTAATGGATGGTACTGGCAATCCGTGGACACCAAAAACCACAACCAAGAATAAAAAAGTAGGCGATATTGTTTCATTACGTTGGGGATTAGCAAATTCCGATAACTGGATATCAGCCTATTTAATGAGTTTATTCTCGCCGGAAGCCATGGTAAAAATGATGCGTTCATTCGGTGTTACAGGGCAGATTGATCCTGTGGTATCCTTATGTTTAGGTCCATGTGAAATTTCTGTAGGAGAAATGGTCCAGGCTTATACTGCTTTTCCTAACAAGGGTATTCGGGTAGAACCGCTTTACGTTACACGTATTGAAGATGCCAACGGAAATGTAATCGGGAAATTCAGCCCTCAAATGCACGAAATTTTCAGCGAAACTACTTCCTATAAAATGGTTTATATGATGCAGGGCGTTGTTGATGGTGGAACAGGAGGTAGAATACGTGGAACTTATGGTTTACGTATGCCAATGGGTGGTAAAACAGGTACAACACAGAACAACTCAGACGGTTGGTTTATGGGCTACACACCTTCATTGGTTTCAGGCTGTTGGGTTGGTGGTGAAGACCGCTCCATACACTTCGATAATATTGCTGAAGGACAGGGTGCTGCAATGGCATTACCTATTTGGGCCATATACATGAAAAAAGTATTGAACGACAAAGAGCTTGGCTATTCGTCAACAGAACAATTCGATATACCAAGCTCATTTAATGCTAATTCCGGTTGTGAAGCCAATGCATTTCAATAATTTATTCTAAACACATCCTCATTGAAAAAAGTAATTTTAATAGCAATTTGGCTTACATCTTTTGTTTCGTGCTTTGCCCAATGGAATACCGAACGTATTCTGACAATTGGACAAAATGCTTTATACTTTGAGGATTATGTACTTTCTATTCAGTATTTTAATCAGGTAATTAAAATAAAACCCTATTTGGCAGAGCCTTATTTAGACAGGGCAATTGCAAAAATTCAGTTGGGGGATTACCAAAGTGCTGATGAAGATTGTTCAAAAGCCATTGAGATTAACCCTTTTTTGCCTCAAGCCTATTACGCTCGCGGATTTGCCCGTCGAAAACTTTCCTACCACAAAGAAGCAATAGCCGATTTCAGTAAAGCGTTGGAATTCAGCCCAAACAGTTTGCATTTACTCATGAATCGTATGGATGCACTTGATGCCATCAAAGATTACAAAGCTGCAATGGAAGACTGTGATAGCTACTTAAAATTAAGTCCGAAATCCACTAATTTGCTTTATGAAAAAGGCAGACTTCAACTCGAAATGAAGGATACTATTGCAGCCGAAAAAACCTTCAATTTATTTGTACAAAAAGACAGTACAAATGCTATGTCATATAGTGCCAGAGCCATTTTACGAATGCAACGAAATGACCGGGCAGGTGCGTTGAAAGATTATACAGCTGCTATAAAACGGAATTCTATATACGTAGGAGATTATATCAACAGGGGTATTTTGAATGTAGAGAAAAAGAATTACAATCAGGCGCTCAGCGATTATAATTTGGCTGTGAAAATGGAGAAGAATAATGCATTGATTTATTATAATCGTGGTTTATTAAAAGCCAGTTTAGGTGATTATAATAATGCGCTGACTGACCTTAGTACTGTATTAAAGCTAGATTCGACGATGACGGAGGCTTTATTACAAAAAGCACTGGTTGAATACTCATTAAGGGATTACAAATCAACGATTAAAGATTACAAAAAAATTATTGTTAAGTACCAGTATTTTGTTCCTGCATATTTGGGAATTGCTCAGGCTGAATCTGCATTGGGTAATCAGAAAGCTGCATTTCTGTATCAGCAAATGGCAAGTAATATTGAAAAAAACAAAGATTATATTACACACAAAAATAAAGAAAACATTCAAGCCACCACTAAGTTAGCCACCAATACTCAAAAAAGTAGTACAAGTCGAAAAACTGAGATTTTTAATCGGTTTGCAGCTCAGAATATGGATGATGCAGAAAGTGATTCGAAATATACCGATGCTACCCGTGGTGCTGTTCAGGACAAATATACTGACGTGATTAATGAACGGAATTTTGTAATGACTTACTATGCAAAAATGGATGAAATACGGCACACAAACCTATATTACCCTAGTGTTCAGGAGTATAATAAGCTGAAGAAATTAAACTCCGTTTTGAAAATTACAAACAATGAGTTGCCATTAACAGCCGAGTTGGTAAACAGTCATTTTGATGCAATAAATGAGATTTCATTAAAACTTACAACCGATAATCAAAATGCTGATATTTATTTTAGCCGTTCACTGGAGTTCGCCATGGTGCAGGATTTTAGCAGTGCCATTGAAGATTTAAATAAAGCCATTTCATTACGTCCTGATTTTATGCTGGCCTACTTTTGCAGAGCCAATATACGTTATAAATTAGTGGATTATGGGAAAAATGCAGTAGATATGAATGGAAAAACTACTCCCGATGAAAAACCAAAAACTAAAAAACAAGTAACTGAAAGTCAGACTTTGTTTGATGTAACGATGATTATGACGGATTATTCGAAAGTGAATGATTTGAATCCTGACTTTTCGTTTGCATATTATAACAAAGCCAACATTCTTTGTACCCAAAAAGATTTCCAAACAGCCATTTTAAACTACACTAAAGCCATTCAGTTAGATAGTGATTTTGCCGAAGGATATTATAACAGGGGTCTTACCTACCTATATATAGGCGAAGATACAAAGGGACTGGCTGATTTAAGCAAAGCCGGTGAACTGGGTATTTACAAAGCCTATAATCTGATACAGCGATTTAAGAAATAGTGTAAAGTCAGGAGTTTAGGATTGGTATTTTGCAACAATTATGTATTTCATAATCAAAAGTTTATAATATTCACCTGAATTATTATAATTTCTTCAAGTTAATTCCGGATCTTTGAATGCCATCTTCAACCGAAATGACTTTTAATTCTTCGAATGCCTTCATGGTAATAATGGCACAGGCTTTCGCGTCATCTCCTGCCCTGTGGTGATTAAAATGAATATTATGATACTGACTAACTACTCCTAACGAATGGCTTGGCAAATGTTTCCATATTTTACGTGACAAACTGACGCTACAAAAATACCTGGCATCAGGAATCGACAAATCATAATAATTTAGTGCTGCACGCAAAACCCGCATATCGAAAGCAGCATTGTGTGCCACAAGATAATTATCTTCAAACCAGGGCTTCAGTTCACTCCAGAGCTCTTCAAAAGTAGGAGCATGAGCTATATCGGCCGACGAAATTCCGTGTACCTTCTGATTCCAGTAATTCATATATGGAAAGCATGCCGGTTTGATTAACCAGGATTTTATATCTGTAATTTTTCCATTTTCAACCCTGGTCAATCCAATTTCACAAGGAAATTCAGCATGTGCTGTTTCAAAATCTATTGCTGTAAAATTCATTCCAATTCATTTTTTCTTGCTTTCAAAGATATATAATTTTTAGGATTGAATAAACATATTTGTGTTTGAATAACATTTTGATATGAATTTAACTGATTATTTATCAAATAAATCTGCATATTTCTTTTAAATACGAAATAAATGGGTTAAATTAATTACACTTAGCTCCTTCACTCGGGTTGTTCGGTTTATAATGCGTACCTTTGCACAATAATCATTAAAATGTGCAATATGAATAGTTTAAAAATTGGAAATTTAACAGCTCGTTTACCCATCATTCAAGGTGGTATGGGAGTTGGAATTTCGTTGAACGGATTAGCGTCAGCAGTTGCAAATGAAGGTGGAATTGGCGTTATTTCGTGTGCGGGCCTTGGTCTTATCTATAAACATACAGCCAAAGATTACATGGAAGCCTGTATTATTGGATTAAGAGAAGAGATTAGAAAAGCAAAAGAAAAATCGAATGGAATTATCGGAGTAAACATTATGATGGCATTAACCAATTTCAGTGATATGGTTAAGACTGCTATTGCTGAAAAAGCCGATGTCATTTTTGCAGGTGCAGGTTTACCCATGGATTTGCCGAAGTATCGTACCGAAGGTTGTACAACCAAACTAGTTCCTATCGTTTCGTCGGCAAGAGCAGCAAAAATTATCTGTGAAAAATGGAAAACACTCTACGATTATCTGCCTGATTTGGTAGTAGTTGAAGGTCCTAAAGCCGGTGGACATCTTGGTTTTAAACCAACTCAAATTGAAGATGAAAATTTCAGCATCGAAAAATTAATTCCTGAAGTTGTTAGTGAAGTTGCTATTTTTGAAGAAAAATATAATCAGGAAATTCCGGTTATAGCAGCAGGTGGTATTTATACCGGTGAGGATATGTATAAAATGATGCAATTGGGTGCAAAAGGTGTTCAGATTGCGAGTCGTTTTGTAACCACAAAGGAATGTGATGCTGATGTTAAATTCAAAAAATCATACATCGAAGCCACTCAAAACGAAGTTGAGATTATTCAAAGTCCTGTAGGAATGCCAGGAAGGGCGCTTAAGGGAGAGTTTTTGGAAAAGGTAAAATTAGGTCTTACACGCCCAAAATCATGTCCGTACAATTGTTTGCATACCTGTGACTATAAAGTGGTTCCTTATTGTATTATTCTTACTTTATTTAATGCCTACAAAGGAAATATGGATAAAGGTTATGCTTTTGCAGGTAGTAATGCTTATCTTGCCACTAAAATTACAACGGTAAAAGAAGTTTTGGATGATATTATTTTACACTTCGATCAGGCTAAAAAAGTTGTATTGACTTAAAAATAAGAAGAATAAACGAAGAAACGGATAAAAAAACAACTAAATTGGAGGTTAAACATTTTGTTTTAATCTCCAATTTTGTTATTTAACCTATTTATAATTTTCAAAACCCATTTCTATCAAAAATATTAGTTAATATTGCAGTTCATTTCAATTAATATATATTTCGTATGAAAAGCCTGATTATTAAACATATTGTGGAATTAGACAGTGTCGATATTGAATCGGCTGGAAACATTCTTGATGAATCTGGTCAGCGCGAAACTGTAGAAATTCTCAACTGGCCAAAGGAATACCCGTATAAACCAATTACCTATTTTACTATCGGGCGTTCAAATAAAAGCATTTTCATTAAATATTCGGTTCACGGAAGCATGCTTCGGGCTATTTATTCCAACGATCAGGAACCGGTACACGAAGATAGTTGCGTTGAATTCTTTTGCAAACCTATAGGAGCGGATAAATATACCAACTTTGAGTTTAATTGCATTGGAACTTGCTCGGCATCTACCCGTAAGAGTCGAAGTGAAGAACTTATGTTTTTCACACCCGAGGAAATGCAAACCATCAAACGTTTTCCATCCATGGGTCGACGTGCATTCAACGAGATGGAAGGCATGTTTGAATGGGAACTAACCGTTGAAATTCCATTCAAATTAATTGGAATTGACCCGGCCAACTTACCTGAAAAGCTGTTGGGAAATTTCTACAAATGTGCTGATGGCACTGATTCTATGCATTTTTTAAGCTGGAGTCCAATCAAAACTGAAACACCTGATTTTCACCGTCCGGAATTCTTTGGTGAGCTAATATTTGAAAAATAAGCATTATGAATATTGAAAAGATTTTGTGGCAGGGAGTTGAATCTATTCTGTTGGAAACAAATGTATACGAGGCAATTATTGTTCCAACGGTTGGTGCAAATCTTGTAAAACTTTACAACAAAAAGAAAAAGATTGATATTTTACGTACACCGACTTTAGAAGAAATGGAAACATTCCTGAGTCGTCCGCAGATTTTTGGCGTACCGTTGCTTTTCCCGCCAAACCGGATTGAAGACGGAAAGTACAGTTTTGCCGGTAAAAATTATGAGTTTCCGATAACGATTCCTGCTCAAAATAACTATCACCACGGAATAATTAAATCACAGGCTTTCACAGTTACTCGTACCCGTTTTTCGCCAGATGCAGTGGAAGTTGAGCTAAGCTTTTTTTCGAACAGAATAAATAATGCCATTTTTGCCAACTTTTCGCATGATTTTGTTTGCAAAATACGTATTATTCTTACTGACAATGAATTGACTCACATAGTTTCAATTACAAATGCAGGCACAGAACCAATGCCTGTAGGAGTTGGATTTCACACTCCAATCCGCTTACCATTTTCAGCAAACACCAATAAAGCCGATTATAAATTACGCCTATCGGCCGGAAAACGTTGGGAATTATCGGACAGAAGCTTACCAACCGAAAAGTTGCTCGATTTATCTGCAGAAGAATCGTTGCTGCGAACCGAAGGAATGACCGTTACAGGAAAACCCATTGAAATAGCATTAACCGACGAAGCAATTACCGTAAATGCTAAACCCTATCACGGCGCGATTATGACTGACACTAAGAACAATATAAGTGTTTACTACGAAGTGGATAAAGAGTTTAAGCACTGGACTCTTTGGAACAACGGTGGAGAAGTTGATTGGGTATGTCCTGAACCTCAGACATGGGCTATTAATGCTCCGAATCTTAATCTTCCACGCGATGTTACAGGATTACAGGGAATTAGTGCCGGAAAAACATGGAGTGGTACCACACGATTCTATGTTAAGTAACAAAATTGTTTGATATAAGTAAAAAGGAAGAATCGTTTGATTCTTCCTTTTTGATTTAGCTCATTAACGCTTATGACTTGCTATGTTTTGCGATCTTCTTCAGATTTTCAATTTGACTGTCATTTCCAAATACTAAAAGCCTGTCGTCGAGCCGAATGACATTTTCAGCTGTCGGATTAACCTGCAGTTCGTTTTCTGAGGAATAATAGCCAATAACAACCAAATTTGTTCGCTGTGGAATATTGGCATCGCGATAAGTCTTATTAATCAAATCGCTCCCAGCCTTAATTTCAACCAATCCGAACTTGTAATCTTTTAGCTCTTCCTTACCCCCAGCAAAATCAACAAAACTAAAAAAATCGGTACTGGTGGTGGCAATTGAAACAATCCGGTCGGTAGCAATTTCGATAGGCGAAACAATAAAATCAGCTCCGGCTTTTTTAAATTTATCGGGTGAATTTCCTTCGGCTACACGGGTAATCACTTTGATATCCTTATTCAAATCCTTGGCACTCAGCGTTACAAAAAGGTTTTCAGCATCTGTCGAGAGAACTGCAATCAAAAATTTAGCACGTTTAATTCCTGCATGAAGCAACACGGCATCATCGGTAGCATCAGCATCCAAATGGATGAATTTCTGATCGTAAAGTTCGCGGAGTTTTTCGTTTCTATCCGCATTACTCTCAATCATTACCACTTCCAGTCCTTTTTTCAATAATTCATCCAACACATGTTTACCGGTTTTTCCATAACCGCAAACGATGTAATGGTCCTTCATAGACTCTAATGTTTTGTTCATTTTTCGTAGCTTTATTAATTTAGACAATTCACCTTCGACAAAGAAAGCTGATATTTTACCAATAGCATATAATCCCACTGTGAATCCGGCAATAACGATACAAATTGTAAACACTTTTCCGGCATCGGTCAAAGGTACAACGTCGCCAAAACCAATGGTTGCAAAAGTAATTACCAGAAAATAAAGCGATTTCAGTGGGCTGAACCCTTCAATGAGAATAAATCCCATAAAACCAATGAGGAAAATAGAGAACAGAGCCATAAGCGGAACAAACAATGCTCTGTAAATCAATGATTTTATGGTTGATTTTTGTTTCATGGGAAATATTAATTATCAGTATAAATTCCGATGCAGAATTCGAGTAGTAAAAATAGATAATTTTCTGAAATAATCAATCACACAGCGCGTATAAATCGCCCCGGGGATTTACAAGCAAAACCGGAATTGGCGATTTTTTCAGCACATGATATTCCTTTGGTCCAAAAAGAATGTCATCCAGTCCATAATCCCGCGAAGCAGAAACGATAATGATTCCAGCCTGCTCTTTTTCAGCTACTTGAATCGATTCAACTTCTACTTTAAAACTGTCTTTGGTGGCTTTGTCCAGTGTATAACTGAAATCAAACTTTTCAAACAGTACTTTCATTTTCTCCGCATTCGTGGCTGCTTTTGAACCATAATCGTTAGCCAGCAGCATTTTCACTTCCGAACCGCAAAAACGCCCAAAAGCAGCTGCAAATTGCGCTTTTTCGAGTTCCTCTTCCAAAAATCCAATAGGCAAAATCACTTTAGTCAAATCCAATGGGTTGAATGAATCTTTGTAAAACAAATACGGAATGCGCAACTCGCGGCAATCATTCAGCAGCCGTCGTATGCTATTGATTTGTCCATCCGGCAACTGGATAAACAAAAAAGAAGCATCCTCGGCCTCACAAATCTCCACCAATGATTTTGAATTATCTTTTATAAGAATCTGATAATCAACAATTACAGACTCATTCAACATCGATTTCAGTCCTATTTCATTTTCAGCCACAGTCGATACTGCAAATGACTTTCCCAGCTGTTCGGCAAGTTTTACAGCACTCTGGAGAAGTATTTTGGAAGTTGAAAGTTGGAGAATGTCAACTAAAATCATATTAGCGAAATTTATTTTTAAAATGTCCGAAGGAAAAATATGCATAACCCCAACATAGTTGGGGGGATTAAGAACCTAAAAATACACAATCCGCAAGATTGAATATTTTCCCTTTAGGGGATAGGAACCATTTATTCCTGAAAATAAACCCTCTTTACCCGCCTCGAAACACTGGTCAGCACCTCGTAGGGAATGGTTTTGAGCCAACTGGCTACTTCGGAAATGGTGAGATGGTCGCCAAAGATTTCCACCTGATCGCTTTCGTTAGCATCGATATTGGTTACATCAATCATTATCAAATCCATACACACATTGCCAATCACTTTAGCACGTTTTCCGTTGATAAGCACCTCTCCCACTCCATTGCCCAGTTTGCGGTCGAAACCGTCGGCATAACCAATCGGAAGTACCGCAATGCGCTTATCGGTGTTTACTAAACCTTTTCGACTATAGCCCACTGTTTCGCCGGCTTTTACGGTTTTAATCTGCAAAATAATGGTTTTCAGCGCACAAACCTGTTTTAAATTGGCTTCCGGCAATGAACTGATACCGTAATGACCGATTCCAAGTCGCACCATATCGAACTGAAATTCCGGGAAACGCTCAATACCTGCTGAATTGAGGATATGACGCATGATATGGTGCGGAAAAGTAGCTGAAAATTGGTCAGCACAATCTGTAAATGTCTTGATTTGCTGTTTGGTAAAAGCATCAAATTTGGCTTCGTCTGAGCCTGAAAGGTGCGAAAATACCGAGCGTACTTTCACCTGAGTCTGGGTTTTCATTCGGGTAAGCAAAGCATCCATGTCCTGTAATTCGAAACCAAGGCGATGCATACCGCTATCTATCTTAATATGAATAGGATAATCGGTTATACCCAGTTTTTCGGCAGCAGCAATAAACGCATCGAGCAAGCGGAAGCTATAGATTTCAGGTTCAAGGTTGTTGTCGAAAATCATTCCGAAACTGCCTTTCTCAGGGTTCATCACCACGATGGGAATACGAATACCTTCGCGACGCAATTCTGCTCCTTCATCCGCCACTGCCACTGCCAGATAATCGCAGCGGTGATGTTGCAAGGTGCGTGCCACTTCCACCGAACCACTTCCGTAGGCAAAGGCTTTCACCATGCACATCATTTTGGTTTCAGGACGAAGTTTCGATCGGAAATAATTCAGGTTATCCACCAAGGCATTCAGGTTGACTTCCAGAATGGTTTCGTGAGCAATCAGTTCCAGTTTTTCGGAAATATCTTCGAAATGAAATGCCCGTGAGCCTTTCAGCAGGATAATTTCATTGCGGAAATCACGAATAAAGGAAGATTTCAGAAAATCGGCGGTATCGTCAAAGAATGCCTTCTTCTCAATTGAAAATTTATCGGTGTGAGTAGAAATTTCATGTCCGATGCCGATAATTTGTTGCAGGTTTTTGTTGGCAACCAGTTCAGCCACGGTTTTATAAAGTTCTTCGGACGAAAGTCCGGTTTGCAGAATATCTGACAGTATCAGTGTTTTCGAAAGATTTTTAGCCGTTGCCTGCTGATTCAGAAAATCTAGCGCAATGCTCAGCGAATTCAAATCCGAATTGTAACTATCATTGATAATCAGGCAGTCACGTACCCCTTCTTTCACTTCCATACGCATGGCCACGGCTTCCAATCGGGCAAGGCGAAGTTTTATTTCTTCTGCTGCAATACCAAGATAAAGCATGAGCGCAAGGCATTGCAGTGCATTCTCAATCGAAGCATCGTCGGTAAATGCTATAACTATTGTTGATTCAACACCTGAATAACGGTATGAAATTGTGGTATTTGAACTAGTCTCTTCGGTTTTCAGAATCTGAACAGTCGCTTTGTCCGATTTTCCCCACGAAAAGAGTTCTCCTTTGAAACCAGATTGTGCAATAGATATTTCAACCAGTTTATTATCAGAGCAATGAATCAGTGTTTGAGCATTTACAAACAACTTCAGTTTCTCTTCGCACTTTTGCTTTAGTCCGCTGAAGTTTTCCTGATGTGCTTCGCCCAGGTTCGTAAATATGCCGATGGTGGGTCTGATAATCGGTTCGAGATGCTCCATTTCGTGCATTTCAGAAATACCGGCCTCAAAAATTCCCAGTTGTGTATGTTCATTCATTGCCCACACCGAAAGCGGCACACCAATTTGTGAATTGTAGCTGCGAGGCGAACGGGTGATACTATAATCGGTATGCAGAAGCTGGTAAAGCCACTCTTTCACCACCGTTTTGCCGTTGCTGCCCGTAATACCGATAACGGGAACGTTAAACGTTGATCGTTGCACAGAAGCCAGTTTCTGCAAGGCTACCAAGGTATCACTCACCTGGAGAAATACAGCATCGGTCAATTCTTCGAACTCAGGACGTATTTCACTCACCACAAAATAGCGTAGATTCTGTTCGTAAAGTCCTGCAATGTATTTATGACCGTTGTTTCGTGCTGTTTTGATGGCAAAAAACAAACTCTCTGCCGGAAAGGACAAGGAGCGACTATCAGTCAGTAACCAGTTTATTTCTGAATCAGTAACTTTACTCTGAAGCGAAGTTCCAATAATTTGTGCAATATTTTTTAGTTTCATAAAATCAGCAGTAAGCGGTAAGCAATAAGTATTTTACTAAGAATTAATCACTTATCATTAATCATTAACCATTGAAAATTATCTTCTTCTTCCAAAAATCCGCAACATAAACAAGAAGAGGTTTATAAAATCGAGATATAATGTCAGTGCGCCAATAATGGCTTCTTTTTTATCTTCGTCAGTACCTTCGTTGCCAATAACGTTCAGTTTCTTAAGCTTTTGTGTATCGTAAGCTATTAATCCAACAAAAATAAGTACACCAACGTAGGAAGAAATCAGATATAATATTTCGCTACCAATAAAAAGATTGACCAATGTGGCTATAACCAGCCCGACTAAAACCATAACGAGGATATTTCCCAGTTTGGTAAGATCTGATTTAGTCAAAAAACCATACAAACTCATAACGGCAAATGTTCCGGCAGTAATAAAAAATACGGACGCAATAGAACCGGTAGTGAATGCAAAAAATATACATGAAAGGGTTAATCCATTGAGCATTGAGTACAACACAAATACAATCGTAGCAGTCATTGGCGTCATTTTCTGAATAGCACCAACCAACACTCCAACTAAAACCAGTTCTAAAATTAACAAGCCGTAAAACACAAAATGCTGACCAAAAATAAAATTCAGTATTTCAGGTGAACTAGCTGTTCTGAAAGCCACCAGACCTGTAATAATCAAAGCCAGAGACATCCATCCATACACACGGGCAAAAAAACGTTTGGTTTCTGCAATTTCCTCTTCTTGGGAAATATCAAAAAAATTATCGTTCATAATTTAGTCATTTTAGCATTCTCAATATATTTTAAAGTCAATAAAATCATTAAATAATCACATTGGCACATTATTTCAGTGGTATAACCAGCCATTCACGTTCAGGCTGTCGAATTATTTTCTCTGAGACATAGAGCGAATCGCTTAGATTATAAAGGGTGTATCCTCCGTATGGTTGTTCATCACGTTGTATGGAGCGGTTTACAATGCCGGCGATACCTTCGTAATTAAACACAGCATTACGGTGATAATGACCATTTAAAACCGCTTTCACATCGTATTTTTGAATTAAATGAATCATTTCCATTCGATTATCCAAATCGCCTTCAAGCAATGGATAATGTGTAATTAAAAACACTGGTTTATTTGGCTTTAATTTGGTCAGTTCTGCTTTTACAAATTCGAAATCGTCGGTTGTGATATGTCCTTTCTGATTTGGTTTAAGGGGTCCGGTAGGAAAACCAATAAATTGAAAACCATTGGCAGCAAAGGAGAATTTATCCATTCCAAAAAATTGAATAAAATTGGCAGAACCATTTTTTCCCTGTGCTGTATCGTGATTTCCTGTAGTAATATGGTAGGGTATTTCGAGTCCATCGAGTATTTTCTTCGCAATTTTCATTGAAGCAGTATCGCCCAAGTCGGTATCGTCGCCAGAAACAAGCACAAACTCAATTTTGTCATTGCTATTCACTTCGTTTACTGCAAATTGAAGATCTTCAGCATTTTGCGGTTTTAATATGGATATATGTATGTCGGTAAATAACGCAAAACGGAAGTTTTTCGCAGCAATTACCGAAAACTGAAATATCAGAACAAAAAGTAAATAAATATAGCTTACTTTCTTCATTTGAAGAGTTTGGTTGCAATTAGATTCACAAAGATACAAAAGCCATGTGAAAAACTGTGATATTTATTTGTATAAATTTTAAACAAAAAATCCTGCAATTACGTATTTACGTCAATTGCAGGAAAAATCGATTATAAAGTTCCCATTCGAGATATGTAGCGGGCTTTTATTCGTCAATTGAACTTATTTCAACTAATAATTCATCTTTCATTACGGACTGCCCCGATTGAACACGAATTTTACGAATGATACCATTACAGTTAGCAGAAATCTCATTCTGCATTTTCATAGCTTCAAGACTCAGAATTGGTTCTCCTTCGTTTACCAAATCACCTTCAGCAAGGAAAATATCCACAATTTTACCAGGCATGGGTGCCACTATATTATTCTCATTCAGCTTATTAGAATCTGAATTAATCATACCACGACGAATATACGAAAAAAGTGATTCCAAACTGAATTTGTATTCCACTCCATTCACTTTTACGACTGCTTTGTTTTGGTCACGGGACACAAGTTCGCAATGAAAACGCTTGCCATTCCAGTCGAAAGCATAGTGAAAATCTTCCTGTTCTACAAAGTCAATGTCCTGCTCAATGCCGTCAATAACCGGTTGTGATTCTTTTGGAATATAGATTTTGAAACGTTTACCGTTCTCGCGTAAAGCAATAAACAATCGCGAAGCATCGCGTTTATAAATATATGAAGTTCCCATTTTTTCTATTTACTATTTAATCATTTACGATTTAGCATTAATAATTTAGTCGTTTATTCAGTACCCAAACGCTTAATGAATCGTTTTTATAAGTAGGTAAATCCGACGAAAGTTGCAGATATTCAGAAGCATACATAATTGTTGCAGCCAAAGCTCCAATCATTTCTTCCTCCTCATTTTCAAGCATTTCAGGAGTAAAAACAGAATCTACCCAGCGGGTAGTATAACTGGCATCTACAAAATCAGGATGTTGCATCACGGTACGGCAAAATGGAACGGTTGTTTTAAGTCCAATCATGCTGAAATCGTACAATGCAGCCAGTGTTTTTTCAATCACATCAGCGCGGTTATCACCTTTCACAATGATTTTGGCAATCATTGAGTCGAAATACGGTGTCACCACCGAACCACTGTGAACACCGGTTTCAATACGGATAAAGTCTTTTTTCGGAAAATGAATTTTATCGATAAATCCGGTTTGCGGACTGAAGCGGTTTTGTGGGTCTTCACAGTTAACACGACATTCGATTGCCCAACCACTGATTTTTATATCTTCCTGTTTCAATGTCAATTCTTCGCCAAGTGCTACCCGAATCTGCCAGTCAACCAAATCAACTCCGGTAACCATTTCGGTAACAGGATGTTCCACCTGAATACGGGTATTCATTTCCATAAAATAATACGAACCGTCCTCATCCATAATATACTCAATCGTTCCGGCTGAATAGTAACCAATCGCTTTTGCAAACCGAACAGCCATTTCACCCATTTCCTTACGCATTTCAGGCGTTACACTTGCTGATGGAGCTTCTTCAACGATTTTCTGGTGTTTTCGTTGTAAAGAACATTCGCGCTCGCCTAAATGCACTACATTGCCGTGTTTATCGCCCATTATCTGGAATTCCAAATGTTTCGGGTTTTGCAGGTATTTTTCAATAAACATATCACCGTTACTGAACGCAGCCAATGCTTCATCCGAGGCCGATTTAAAGTTACGTTCCATGGTGTCGGCTTTCTCCACAATACGCATACCGCGACCACCACCACCGGCAGAAGCTTTCAGAATAACCGGATATCCAATTTTATCAGCAAATGCTTTTGCTTCGTCAGCATCATTTATTGCACCATCACTTCCCGGAACTAAAGGTAAACCGCAGGTAATAGCCATGCTTTTTGCCACTGTTTTCAGTCCCATATCGCGAATTAATTGCGGTGAAGGACCGATAAAGTTGATTCCGTTATCCACGCAAAGTTGAGCAAAATCAGGGTTTTCAGACAAAAAGCCATAACCCGGGTGAACAAGGTCAATATTGTGTTCCAGTGCCAGCTTTACGATCAGGTCTGCATCCAGAAAAATGGGTTTTTCATTTCCTGAATCACGTGCCGGAATAATTTCATCAGCGTAATTCAGGTATAGAGCATCGGGCTCTTTGTCACTCTGAAAAACCACAGCCAACATACCCAGTTTATGAGCTGCACGAATAATCCGAATGGCTATTTCGCTGCGATTGGCAATTAAAAGTCGTTTCTTCATTTTTTTAGTTACGAGTTACAAGTTACGAGTTACATGGAGTAATCAGGTAATTAGTTATTTTTATTGGAAATATTTCTTTAATTAATTGTCAACTATCAACTGTCAATTATTAATTAAAGTGGTATACTTCCATGTTTCCTTGCCGGTTTGAAATACTGTTTGTTCGACAAAATTTCAAACGAAGTAATCAGAATCTGGCGCGTATCCGAAGGGGTAATAACTTCATCAATTAGTCCGAATTCTTCTGCTTTATATGGATTGGCAACTTCATTTTTATATTTTTCAATCAGTTCCTTTTCCAGTTCCTCACGATTTTCGGCTTTGGCAAGTTCGTGTTTGTTCACAATTTTGATTGCACCACCTGGTCCCATAACCGCAATTTCGGCTGTTGGCCAGGCAAAGTTGAAATCACCACCTGTATTTTTACTGCTCATCACAATATATGCTCCACCATAGGCTTTACGGGTGATTATGGTAATTTTTGGCACAGTGGCTTCGCAGAAAGCATACAATAATTTTGCCCCATTACGAATAATTCCGGCATGTTCCTGTTCAATACCCGGCAAAAAACCAGGTACGTCTTCCAGAATCAATAACGGAATATTAAACGCATCGCAAAAACGAACAAAACGTGCGCCTTTCACACTGGCATTAATATCCAGCGTTCCGGCCATAACTTTAGGTTGATTAGCCACAATTCCAATGGATTTACCATCCAAGCGGGCAAAACCTACTACAATATTCTGAGCAAATTTTTCGTGAACTTCAAAGAAAGAATCTTTATCCACCAGGATATTGATAATTTCTTTTATATCATAGGGTCTATTGGGGTCATCAGGAATAATTTTATTCAAAAATTCCTGACGTGACTTATAAGAACTTATCAAATTTGATACCGGAAGGGTTTCATAATTATTGGAAGGAATATAGGATAACAACTTACGAATCAACATAATAGTATGTTCTTCATCGTCCGACACAAAATGCGCCACCCCACTTTTGCTGGCATGAACATTTCCTCCACCCAGACCTTCCATATCAATATCCTCATTCAACACCTCTTTCACTACATCAGGTCCTGTTACAAACATATACGAAGTTTGATTTGTCATGAAGATAAAGTCGGTCAGAGCCGGTGAATACACCGCACCACCTGCTGCAGGTCCTAAAATAGCCGAAATTTGAGGAATAATACCCGAAGACCGCACATTGTTTCTGAAAATAGTGGCATAAGCTGAAAGACTCTTCACTCCTTCCTGAATACGTGCACCGCCGGAATCCATTAAGCCCACAATAGGACAACCCAGTTTCAGTGCCATTTCCTGCACTTTGGCAATTTTCATACCATGAGCATATCCCAATGAGCCACCCAACACGGTGAAATCCTGACCATATGCAAAAACGCTACGTCCCTGTACCAATCCACGACCCACTACAACACCATCACCAAAATTGGATTGTTTGCTGCTCATAGGTGTTTGCGAAGGTGATACGAAAGCATCAAACTCAAAGAAAGTTCCTTCGTCGAAAAGCACATTAATACGTTCGCGTGCGGTAAGTTTTCCTTTTAAATGCTGCTTGGTGGCCGCATTATCTTCCATTTCCTGCAACGCTTTCAACCGCTGCTCAAATACTTTGTTTTTATTCATTATCTCATCACGGATTTTTCAGAAAATCAGAAAAAACAATAACCTGTTTTTCTTTCAAACTGAATTATATTTCGTTCAAAATTAGTGTAAACACATGAAAATTCTGCACAAAAGTAATAAACTTGTGCAATAATCAAAAACAATTTCAGCTTTTATAAGATTTAATTTCCGAAAACGTTGTCGCTAAAAATATAATTTACATCCTTTTATCAGCGTCTGTTTGCACTTTGACGTTCAATCATCCAACCCGGATATTCGGGGTTTAATTTGCTCACTTCATTCAGTATAGATAACTCGTCTACAGTCAGATTCAGTTCTATAGCTTTCAGATTATCAAGCAATTGTTCTTGTTTTTTTGCCCCCACAATAATAGTTGTAACAACCGGTTGATGAAGTAACCACGACAATGCAATCTGTGCCACAGTCACCCCTTTTTGTGCCGCAATTCTCTGCATAACATCTATAATATCATAAGCCTTTTCTTTATTTACCGGAGGAAAATCAAAATTCACACGACGTCCACCTTCTTCAGCAGCACCGTCACGCGTATATTTTCCACTTAAAAAGCCACCTGCCAAGGGACTCCATACCATTAATCCCAATTTTTGTTCGAGCAACAACGGAACAAGTTCACGCTCCAAATCACGTCCGGCAATCGTATAATAAGCTTGTAAAGATGCAAACCTGGCCAAATGCTGTTGTGCCGAAATGCCTAATGCTTTCATTATATGCCAAGCAGCCAGATTACTGCAGCCAATATATCGCACCTTGCCACTTTTCACCAGTGTATCAAGTGCTTCAAGTGTTTCTTCCATCGGTGTTTGTGGGTCGAAACCGTGAATCTGATACAAATCGATATAATCCATATTCAGTCGTTGCAGACTTTCGTCGGCTTGCCGTAAAATATGCTTCCGACTCAAGCCCGAACTATTCGGTCCAACACCCATTACGCCACGAACCTTAGTACCAATCACCAGTTCGTCACGTTTTAATCCCAAATCACGTATAGCCTGACCGGTCATCTTTTCACTTAATCCCTCACTATATACATTGGCTGTATCAATAAAATTAATACCGGCATCAACCGCAGTTTTTACCAAACCGTTTACTTCTTCCTGGGCTAAAGATCCAATGTTTGTCCACATACCACCGCCACCAAAGGTCATGGTTCCCAAACACAGTTCTGACACTTTCAGGCCTGTATTCCCTAATAAATTGTATTTCATATTATACTGATTTTTTTTATGTAGAACTTATCTCAGCCTTGGTGAGAATCGTTTTAGCTTATTAGAATATCTTGATTTGAAAAGTAATCATATAACACTTAAAACCCTATGAAGTTCAAAGAGATTTACCTTAATATGATTCAAAATTTAGGGTAGTTCTATTTTACAAATATCCAAAGGAGAAAAACCACCACCAACAGTGCCGGCAGCATATTCATAATCCACAGTTTTTTGATTTCGAGTACATTGATTCCCAGTCCGATAAGTAAAATGCCGCCCACGCTGCTCAAACCCTGAATAATAGCATGAGTAAAAAACGAACTTGCATACATGGCAAGCAAGGTCAGCAAGCCCTGAAAAATAAACAAGGGAACAGCAGATACTATTACCCCGAAACCAAATGCCGAGGCCAGCAACATTCCGGAAAAAAAATCCATCAGTGACTTAGTAAACAGCAAATCAGATGAGCCACCTGTTCCTTCCTGAATAGTACCAAGTATCGTCATAGAACCAATGCAAAAAAGCAGAAAAGCAGTAATTAGCCCTTCAGAGAACTTATCGCTACCTATACGGAACCGTTTTTTCAAAAATTCACTCAAGCGCTCAACTCCCACTTCCATATTCATCCATTCGCCAAGTAAAGAACCAATGGCCAGACTGCCTACTACGATAAGGATATGATCCATTTTCACTACCATCGTGATACCAATAGCCAGGGTAAACAAGCCAATAGCCTGAAAATAAATTGTGCTAACGCGTTTAGGCATACTTTTCTTAAGTACTAAACCAATTGTTCCGCCTACAATTACGGCTACAGTGTTGACAAGAGTTCCAATCATTGTATTTATAAAGTATATGCAATTTAACCGCTCAAATTTACAAAATTAATCTGAAGTAACAAACTGCCCCAAACTAAGAAAATTTCAGGACGATACAGAATAAAAGCATTATATATACTAACCCAAAGCAACACCCTGGGTTGAAAAACACTTATTTACAAAAGAACTTTTCTTAGTTTAAAGGCTTTGTAACAGAGGGGATTACTCTTTAGAAATTTAAAAAAGCAAGTTTATAAAAATGATAATGGGAAGGTAATTCCAAGTGCTAAAAAGTTAGTCTTAACAAAAGCAGGATTAACACCAACAGTTTTATAAATCTTGTCAGTTGGTGAAGTTGAACCAACAAAGTCCAAAGGTAATTTTCGGGTTAGATTATAGGTTGTATCAAATAATCCAACACGTAATGATGTATAGGTTAAAGCATACCAAAACCAGTTCTTTTTATTATAATTCACCAAAAAAGGAGAAGCCAACAATACCCCGATGGATAATCCATTGAAAACATGCCCCATCGTTTTTTGCTCACTGTTATTCAATCCATCCCCTATTCCATTTAATATAATTGAAGCAGAATATAATCCTATTATTTTCAACCACTCCATTTTATTCGCAAATTTCTCTGCCTTTATTTTTTTTATTGACAAGATTTTAGCCATACCTGCTGAATCAGGCATGATTTTAATTGTTGAGCTTATATGTACCAGGGGGGTTTTAAATGAAAGAGAATCAATTTTTGTTAAGCAGGAATCATTCTGTGATGATAAGTTGATAGAGATGAAGATCAACACTAAGAGGCTTATAATTTTCATAATATTTAAATTTTAAGGCAGGTTATTAATAAATATAACTAATTGCGTATTAACACATAAATCAAGTTAAATGCTTCTTTGCAAATGTATAGTTATATCATTATTACATTGATATACTGCATTATGTCTTAATTATGTAGAATTTTGTGTTAATATAAAATACTATTCAAAGGGGAGTTTTTTTTTGTGAGTGAGGCCTATTAACATAAAATATATGTTTAATAGCGTTAGCGCTGAAATAAGAAAAATAAGCTAGAATATTTACCAGATTAATAATTATTGTCCACACTCAAGATGGAAAATATATTACATTGGTTTCAATTTTCATGTGTTTATACTGAGTCAATTTAACTGAGATTACCGGGAAAAAGAAAAACAGATTAGAATTCTATTCACATCATATAACATATTGACTTACAATAATCAGAACTATTAACATTATTTTGTCTGTTTTATAGGGATAAATCCAACCCCAAATGCCCATTTCGGGGTCTAGTTCAAGACCATTGCCACAAAAGTATTTTTAATAGTATTTATTCTTGAAACACTTGAAACCCTTGAAATATAAGGTGTTTTAAGAGGTTTAAGAAGCACTTTACAGATTTAATGAGAAATTGAGTTTTTCAAATTGGCTCCATTTTGATAAAAAAAAACAGACTATAGCTGAGAAAACAAATCAAATAAAAAACCTTAAAATAAATTCAGCTCTAACCTGCGTTACAAAATATATTTTAAGAAATATATCGACCAACTATTAACTCAGAAAAAGATTTAATTTAAAAATTGATTTATCACTGAAGATCAGGTTGACAGTAAAATGAACCGGAAAAGAGATTAGAACATATTTCATCTACACAAGCTTGAATCATTGAGCATTACGAAAATTAAAACATCTAATCCGGATTTATCCTAAATTATCATAAATCATCTCTCATATTTATCATTTAGAGCAAATGAATCCGTTAGCATTTTGATTGATTAATAATTATTACTAATTTTGAAAGATTTTTTTAATAGCATTTGTTTATCAATGAAATACATCATATCAATCCTTTTACTGACTTTTTGTTTTCAAACATTTTTTTTTGCACGTTCTCACTCGGGAATTGATAATCAGTTGATTACTCAGTTAAAGGTTATTGATAATGATTCTGCTTTTTTGTACCTTTATGTTTATGATTCAGGGAATAAAGTGTTAGAAACCAAATTTTATCAACCCGATACTACCACATTTATCCGAAAATCCTTTACTGAATGGGTTTACAATGGCAATAAATGCATATCTCAGCGTGAAAGTGTTTGGAAAGAGAATAGATGGAATTTCACTTATACTATCGATTATGGTTATTCTGCTGATGTTATGCAATCAGAAACGCATAGTGTATATTCCAATGGCATTGCAAAAGCTGTAAAGCAAATTAATTTTACATATTCTCAAAATCAACTTTCAACTAAAAAAGAATATGTAAGGCAAAATGATTTGTGGCATTTGACCTTGCAAACCGATTTTCGTTATTTGAATAACAAAACCGATTCCTTGATAATAAGGTCATACAATGCTGATACATTAAATTCTCAGATACTCTCCAGATTTCAATACAATACTGCCGGATCAGTTTTTTCTGAGGTGCAGAAACAATTTATAAACAGAAGCTGGGTGAATACCGATTCTATCAACTGGTTTTACTATCCAAATTCAACACTTGTGCAAACCCAGAAAAATAAGAGATGGAATACATCTATACATGTTTGGGAAAATCTTCAGCGTGTTGATTATGTCTATAATAATAACAGTCAGGTAGTTTCTGAATCATATCAGCACTGGAAAACCATGTTTTGGGAAAACAACATACAGTATAATTATTTATACGATAGCAACAACGTACTGTTAAAGAAAACCCTATTATTACCAATATATCACGACTGGCGGGGTATTGTTTCGGTTAATTACTCAGAATTAGCACAGAATAAATCCAATACGATTAAGTCGCAATATGAATTTTGGGGTGGTAATACCGGTGAGCTGACTACTTCATTTATTCCGTTTATATTTAATAACGAAATAGCAATAAAACGTGCCAGAAGCATAAAGCTTAGTTATGCAATTTTAAATGACACAGTACTTTCAACCCATTTCACTCAAAGTTCACATCAGATTCAGGCCTATCCAAATCCTTCAAACGGTATTTACTATGTAAATTATAACGAGCTTGGAATAAGATCCTGGTTGGTTTCCGATTTTAATGGACGCATTCTCAAAAAATACGAATCAGTGCTTCAAAGTGGAGTTATTGATATAACTGATTTACCGAGAGGAATATATTTGCTGAGAGTTACTACCTCCGATGCACAATTGTTCCAGAAATTAATTAAGCAATAAACTAAATTTGCCGAATCTTCTTGTGAATTTATTGAAACTCGCAAGTAAACTATGTGTATCTTTGTCTGTCATGTTGAAATTAAGACTATTTCTACAAAAACTACTATAAACAATCACACATTATTAAAATGAAAAACTTAAAAATTACATTACTTATGTCAGCATTAATTGTCGCTGCTTCGGCTTTGGCAGGAAATCCATTACTGGAAACTTACAAAACCCCACATCAAACCATTCCCTTCAACGAATTGAAGAATGAGTACTATTTTCCGGCTTTTCAGGAAGCCATGAAACAACATTCGGCTGAAATTGATGCAATTGTTGCTAATAAACAAACTCCTACTTTTGAGAATACTATTGTAGCACTCGAAAAATCTGGTTCGTTATTGACTAAAGTCGGTTCGCCGTTTTATAATATGTTGGGTTCTGAAACAAATGATGAGTTACAAGCCATTGCGGAGAAAATTTCGCCACTAGTCACCGAACACAGCAATTCGATAAAACTGAATGATAAGCTTTTTGCACGTGTTAAAGCCGTTTATTCTCAAAAAGAAAAGTTGAAACTGACTGCGGAACAGCAAATGTTATTGAAAAACACCTACGAAGGTTTTGCAAATAATGGAGCTAATTTGTCGGAAGCTGATAAAGCTATCTACCGTGAATTGTCAAAGAGTTTAAACTTACTGACTCTGCAATACGGACAAAATGTATTGAAAGAAACGAATAACTACAGTTTGTTGATTGCTGATAAAGCATTGTTGGGCGGATTGTCTACCGATTTTGTCGAAATGCTGGCATCCAATGCAAAGAAAGCGGGGAAGACTGGTT
The DNA here is from genome assembly GCA_903901975.1 of uncultured Bacteroidales bacterium. Lineage (GTDB taxonomy): Bacteria > Bacteroidota > Bacteroidia > Bacteroidales > Paludibacteraceae > Paludibacter. The sequence goes on along the minus strand of CAIUTB010000126.1, from coordinate 14,845 downwards.
GGTTGCTTAATTTGAAAGCTACCTGCTATGTTCCGTTTATGAAATATGCCGACAACCGCGATTTACGTCGCGAATTGTACATAGCTTATAATACCAAATGTATGTTGGGTGGTGAATTTGATAATCGTGAAAATGTTCGTAAAATTGCCAATACCCGTTTGAAAATAGCTAATTTACTGGGATATAAGTCCTATGCCGATTATGAACTGATTGACCGCATGGCTGAAAACAAAACCAAAGTTTACGATTTGCTGGATAAATTGCTTGCGGCTTATAAACCTGCTGCTGAAAAAGAATATGCTGCTGTTCAGGAATATGCCAATAAAAAAGGGGCTTATTTTAAAGTTCAACCTTGGGACTGGTCGTATTACTCCGAGAAACTGAAAGACGAGAAATTTGCCATCAACGACGAAATGTTGAAACCATACTTTGAACTGGAAAACGTGAAGAAAGGTGTTTTTGGATTGGCAACACGCTTATACGGAATCAAATTTGTGAAAAACACGAAGATTCCTGTTTATAATCCGGAAGTAAATACTTATGACGTAACCGACGAAAAAGGAAAGTTTCTGGCTGTTTTGTACACCGATTTTCATCCGCGTGATGGCAAACGTGCCGGTGCATGGATGAATGATTTCAAAGCACAATGTATGGAAGGTAAAACAGATAGTCGTCCGCATATCACTATTGTGATGAATTTTACACGTCCAACTTCTACAAAGCCTGCTCTGCTTACCTACGACGAAGTTACAACCTTCCTGCATGAGTTTGGTCACTCACTTCACGGTATGTTGACAAAATGTACGTATGAAAGTCTTTCCGGCACGGCAGTATATCGTGATTTTGTTGAACTTCCTTCGCAAATAATGGAAAACTGGGGATCGCAGAAAGAATTTTTGGATGGTTTTGCTGTTCATTACAAAACCGGCGAAAAAATCCCTGCAGAACTGATTCAGAAAATAAAAGATTCAGAAAACTATAATGTTGCTAATTTTTGCCTGCGTCAGTTAAGTTTTGGTTATTTGGATATGGCATGGCATACCATCGAAAAACCATTTGATGGTGATGTGATTAGTTATGAAAAAAAGGCGATGGCTTCTACGCAGGTTTTACCTGCACTGACCGAAACAAGCATGAGCCCAACGTTCAGTCATATATTTTCGGGTGGTTATGCAGCAGGATATTACAGCTACAAATGGGCCGAAGTGCTTGATGCCGATGCTTTTTCAGTATTCGAAAAGAACGGTATTTTTGATAAGAAAACAGCCGATTCATTCCGTAAAAATATTCTGGAACGAGGTGGAACAGAACATCCAATGGTGCTTTATAAACGTTTCCGCGGACAAGAACCAACTATTGATGCCTTGCTGAAAAGAAATGGAGTGAAATAGTTAATAGTTGATAGTTTATAGTTGTTGAAGTGATCTCAATCGTTTGCAATCTTATTTTTTAAGAAATTTATTATTCTTGATGTTGATTAACTGATAGTTATTATTTTTGCAGAATAAAACCAATAACAATTTTTCCTATGAAGTGTACTCAAATTTTATTATTGCTTATGGCCGGAATGTTAAGTGCTTGTAATTCAACTCAAAAATATGTTTCTTATGCAGATTATCCCGTATACGAAGGGAATGATCTGGAGTTGACTTATACGCCTCAGGCTTCCGGTTTCAGGGTTTGGGCACCTACTGCCACTGAAGTGAAAATTCTGCTTTACGATAATGGTAACGAAGGTGGAGCGTATAAAACGATGGATATGAAGCGTTCGGAAAAAGGAACGTGGACATTGAAAGTGGATGAAAATCTGAAAGGAAAGTTTTACACATTTCAGATTCGGATTGGCGAAAAATGGTTGGACGAAACTCCCGGCATGTGGGTGAAAGCTACCGGAGTAAACGGTAAACGTGCTGCCATTATTGATTTTGCTGAAACAAACCCTGTTGGTTGGGAAAACGATACACGTCCGCCACTGAAAAACTTTACTGATATTTCATTGTACGAAGTTCATGTGCGCGACTTTTCGATGGCATCCAATTCGGGCATGAAGAATAAAGGAAAGTTTCTGGCTTTTACTGAGCACGGAACTAAAAATTTACATGGAGATGCCACCGGAATTGACCATTTGAAAGAATTGGGCGTTTCGCATGTTCACTTATTGCCGGTATTTGATTACGCTTCAGTGGATGAAACCCATCTCGCCGATAACAAATACAATTGGGGCTATGATCCGTTGAATTACAACGTTCCGGAAGGTAGTTATTCCAGCAATCCGAATAATCCGGTTACGCGTATTGTTGAATTCAAACAAATGGTTCAATCGCTTCATAAATCGGGTATCCGTGTGATAATGGATGTGGTTTATAATCATACTTCAAAGGGAAAAGGTTCACATCTGGATTTACTGGCCCCAAATTATTTTTATCGTCAGAATGCCGACAGCACCTGGTCAAATGCTTCGGGCTGTGGAAACGAAACTGCCTCTGAACGAGGTATGATGCGTAAGTTTATGGTTGAGTCGGTAGTTTACTGGGCAACAGAGTATCATCTGGATGGTTTTCGTTTCGACTTGATGGGAATTCATGATATTGAAACCATGAACACAATTCGGGCAGCCTTAGATAAAATTGACCCTACTATTTTTATGTATGGCGAAGGCTGGACAGCTGCAAATTCACCGTTGGCAGAAGAAAAACGGGCTGTAAAGAAAAATGCCAAACAACTTGAAAACATAGCTGTTTTTAGTGACGATATTCGCGATGCTCTGAAAGGCAGCTGGATGCATCAGGATAAGCCGGGTTTTGTTTCGGGTGTTGACAGTTTGGAAGAAAGTGTGAAATTTGGTGTTGTTGGAGCGACTCAGTATGATAGTATTGATTATAAAAAACTGATTTACTCCAAAGTTTCTTATGTGAATAATCCGACTCAGATTATCAATTATGTATCGTGTCACGACGATATGTGTCTGGTGGATAAGCTGAAAGAATCTAAACCAGCTAATGCTTCAGAAGATGAACTGGTGCGATTTAACAAACTAGCTCAAACAGTGGTTTACACTTCGCAGGGCGTACCGTTTATTTATGCCGGTGAAGAAGTTTATCGTAATAAAAAAGGCATTCACAATACCTATCAATCGTCTGATTCGATTAATCGCATCGACTGGAACTCAAAAACGTCACATAAAGATATTTTTAATTATTACAAAGGACTTATTGCCTTGCGCAAGGCTCATCCTGCATTTCGCTTACCAACTCAGGAAATGGTTCAGCAACATCTCAGGTTTATCAATACTAAAATTCCGAATGTGGTTGCTTTTATGCTTACCGACCATGTGAATGATGAAGTTTGGAAAGATATTCTGGTAATTTATAATGGAAACCGAAGGCCGGTAACAGTACAGATTCCGCAGGCCGAATGGAATTTGATTTGTCACGACGGACAAATCAATCAAAATGGGCTGGCGGTGATAAATTACACCTTATTTAATGTGGCACCTTCTTCGGCAAGTATACTCTACACAAAATAAGAACTAACAAAAAAATTGACAATTGACGAAGAAAGTTGGTTGTCAATTTTTTTAGTACTTTTGTCTGCAAATGATTTGATATGAGAAAACTAGTCCTTTTTACACTGACGATATTATCTACACTTTATCTGGCTGCTCAGGATATTCCTGAACATATTTCCTATACTCGAATTTATGATTTTCTCGACGAATTGGCTACGGATGGTGTTATAGAATTTAATTCGGTTGCAAAGCCTTATTCACGCTCATTTATTGCCGAAAAACTGGTTGAAGCAGAAAGCAATAATAGCCTTAATTCCCGTCAGCGTAAAGAGTTGAAATTTTTTAAAAATGAATTTGCACTGGAACTAAAACGGTTACCGGATAATATTCTTGAAATTCGTACCAAATCTTCTACACTTGCTTTACTTCAGCCTGCATATAATTACAGAGATACGGTGTTTAGTGCCCGCATAACTCCGATTTTAGGGATGCATGTGACAGTAAATGGAAACGGAGCTTTTACCAAACGTTGGTTTGGAGCTGATTTGCAAACGATGATTGGTAAAAACCTGAGTGTTTATGGAAGTCTGCGTGATTTGTCGATTGATGCCAGTTGGTTGAAAAATATGCCTGTTTCGGCAGCTCTTTTGGCTCGCCCAACTTATCTGAATGATTATCCGGGTTATGAATACAAGGAATCGGCTTTGGGTGGCGATTTCAGCGATTCACGCGGTGGAATAAAGTATGCATGGAACTGGGGCTCAGTTGGTTTGGTAAAGGATAATGTGGTTTGGGGTGATAATTATCATGGTTCGAATATACTTTCCGGCCGTGCACCATCGTTTCCCATGTTGACATTGCATTTAAAGCCTGTCAGTTGGTTCGAAATGCAGTATATTCATGGTTGGTTGGTATCCAATGTGCTTGATTCTACACGTTATTACATCGACAATACCGGGGCAAAGGAATACCGCATGGCAAACAAATTTATTGCTGCCAATATGTTCACTTTTACACCTGTTCGAAATCTTAATTTGTCGGTTGGTAATTCAATTATTTATGCCGAACCCAATATTCAGGCGGCTTACCTGATTCCGATAGCATTCTACAAATCGGAGGATCACACGCTTACCAAAGGTTTGGGGATTGAAAATCAGAATTCGCAGGTTTTTATGAATATCAGCTCCCGCAATATTAAACACCTACACTTGTTTACTTCCATTTATGCCGACGAAATTAGTTTTAACCGCTTTTTACCAAGCAGCAAAGAACGAAATCCGATTTCATATAAAGTGGGAGCGAATCTGAGCAATTATCCGGTTGAAAATCTGTCGATTATTGCCGAATATACGAATACAAACATTATCAATTACAAACATTCCGTGCCGGCACTTACATGGTCTTCAAACGGTTATAATCTGGGAAGTTATCTGGGTGATAATTCAACCGAATTGTATTTGGCTGCACGATACAAACCTATGCAAGGAGTAGATGTAAGTTTATCTTATACTGATGCTAAACATGGAAATGAATATATTTACGACCGTAGAGCTGTAGATAACATCATTAGCCAACCATCGTTAGGCGATATCACATGGAGTAATACTTCGCTGGCTCTTGATTTGCATGTCGAAATAATCAATAATGTTTATGCATTTGCAAATGTAACTTACAGCGATATAAAGGGTTATGACAGGACATCGTCTTCATACACAATTATTGGTGAAGATACACGGACTGCTCAGGGTTATCTGGATTTATTTACACCCAAATACCTGCAGGGCAAAAATACCACGCTTTCATTCGGATTGAGTTTTGGTTTCTGACAATACGAATTACACGAATTAATACGAATTTCGCTAAACGAACATACATGAAAAATCCTTTAATCATAGGCATTACCGGTGGAATTGGCAGTGGAAAAACCACACTGTCGGAACATCTCCGTCGTGAAGGATTTAATGTGTATGATACCGATTTGGAAGCCCGTCGGTTGCAAAATGAACATCCGGTAATTCGAAAAAAACTGACTGAGCTGTTTGGCGAAGAAATTTATACTTCACAGGGTTTGAATCGTCCGGAACTGGCCAAAATAGTTTTTACAAAACATGAATTACTATGCAAACTGAATGAAATTGTTCATCCGTATGTAACAGAAGATTTTAAAAACTGGATTATTAAGCATTCTACACAACGTTTTTTATTTGTAGAATCGGCTATTTTGGTTGAAAGTGGTTTTAATAAACTTGTAAATAAAGTCGTTTTAATGACTGCTTCTGAAGATTTAAGAATACGCCGTGTTATTAAGCGTGATGGGGTTAATTCTGAGCAGGTTAAAGCCAGAATGTCAAATCAATTACCTGATGAATCCAAAATTCCCCTGGCTGATATAGTTATTCATACCGACGATAATTTGCCCATGGTTGACAAAATGAATCACTTATTGAAACAATTGTCAACCTGTTAATTTTCCACCTTTCTTTTTCGTTTATAATTTCATTGATTTCCTGCCAACTTATTCATTTTTAAGCATATGAAATTATATTTTTATATATATTTCATTTAGTTAAAGTGATAATTTTAAATAATATGGGCTATATTCTGGGTCATTTTTCAAATGAATAAAATAATTGAGTTAAAATATCTTCATTTTCATATTTATTTGTATTTTTGTTGTGTGAAATTTTCATTAAACTTTAATTGCAACCTATATGAAAGTAAAAGAAGTTCTTGACAATTTAAAACAACGGTTTCCGAATGAACCGGAATATCATCAGGCCGTTGAAGAAGTATTACTCTCCATTGAAGAAACCTACAATGCGCACCCCGAATTTGAAAAACAGAATATTATTGAGCGCATTTGCATCCCCGATCGCATCTTTTCGTTCCGCGTCACCTGGGTGGACGACAGAGCTAATGTGAAAACCAATATGGCTTTCCGTGTACAACACAATAATGCTATTGGTCCTTACAAAGGTGGAATCCGTTTCCATGAATCGGTTTGTCCTTCAATTCTGAAATTTCTGGCTTTCGAACAAACCTTTAAGAATGCACTTACGACTCTGCCAATGGGCGGTGCAAAAGGAGGTTCTGATTTTAATCCGCAAGGTAAATCTGATAGCGAAATTATGCGTTTTTGTCAGGCTTATATTCTGGAATTGTGGCGTCATATTGGTCCCGAAACTGATGTTCCGGCAGGTGATATCGGTGTTGGTGGTCGCGAAGTGGCGTATATGTACGGCATGTATCGCAAACTGGCTCATGAAAATACTGGAACTTTCACAGGCAAAGGACTGGAATTTGGAGGTTCTCTTATTCGCCCCGAAGCTACCGGTTATGGAAATATCTATTTCGTGATGAATATGTTGAAACGAAAAGGAATTAACGATTTAAAAGGTCAGATTGTAGCTATTTCGGGTTCAGGTAATGTGGCAACTTATACGGCAGAGAAAGTGCTTGAATTAGGCGGGAAAGTCGTTACCATGTCCGACAGCAGCGGGTATATTTATGACCCTAATGGTATTGATACAGAAAAACTAACCTATATTTTCGATTTAAAAAACAATCAACGTGGAAGAATAAAAGAATATGCTGATAAATACGGTTGCAAATATGTTGAAGGTCAGCGTCCCTGGGTAGAAAAATGTACTATTGCACTGCCATCAGCTACACAAAATGAGATAGATGGACATGATGCTGAAATGTTGGTGATGAATGGCTGTATTGCAGTTTCAGAAGGTGCTAATATGCCTTCGACCATCGATGCTGTAAACATTTTCCTCAAAAATAAAATTCTATATGCTCCCGGCAAAGCAGCAAATGCTGGCGGTGTTTCAGTATCAGGACTGGAAATGTCACAAAATGCCATGAAACTAAGCTGGCCGAAAGAAGAAGTGGATAAACGCTTGCAGGATATTATGAAAAGTATTCACGAATCCTGTGTGAAATATGGAACTGAACCGGATGGCTTTGTGAATTACGTTAATGGGGCTAATATTGCCGGATTTATGAAAGTTGCAAAAGCTATGATGGCGCAGGGAGTACTTTAGTCAGTTGACAGTTTATAGTTAGCAGTTATCATTAATACGCCCCGAGTTTTTCGGGCGTATTTTTTAAAGAAAAAACAATGTAGCTCCCGCAATGCTGATTACCGCCCCAAAGATCTGTTGTGGTTTAATTTTTTCCTTAAACATAATGGCAGAAGGAGCAATAATGAAAATAGGAACCAAGGCCATCAAAGTGGAAGCAATGCCGGTTTTGGTTTGCTGAATAGCAAATAATCCTAATGCAACACCGATAAAAGGTCCGAAGATTGCACCTACAGTAACTGATTTCATGGCAGATGTGTGGGTAAATGCTTGCTGGATTTTCGGCCAGCGGCGAAGTACAGTTATAAGAATTCCAAAACTGATTAAACCGAAAATTGCCCGAATTTGAGTTGCCGAAACCGGATCATAATGACCCATGCCTTTTTTGCTCAGAATTAATCCCACTGCCTGACCAGTAGCTCCACCGAATGCAAGTAAAAACCATTTAATCGGAATATTCAGTTTCATTTTCCGATTTGAAATAGCAATAATTATTCCGCTTACGCTAATTATTATGGCAATGATATTTCGGACAGAAAGAATCTCATCGAGAAAAAACCAACCGATTACTGCTGTAAGCATCGGTGCAAGGCTCATGACCAGAGTAGCTGTCCGAGATCCTATAACCATATAGGATTGAAACAACAGTAAGTCACCTAAAAAGAAACCTATAAATCCTGAAAGTCCAAGCCAGAACCACTGATAACCTGTTGCATCGCTGGGAATGAAGATTCCTCTACTGATAAATGTAGTTATTCCCAAAAATACAAATGCAAAAAGCATACGTATGAAATTGACTGATAAGGAACCAATTTTATGACCTGCCTTTTCGAAAAACAAGGCACTCATAGTCCAGCAAACTGAAACGCCTAACGCGGCAAACTCACCTATATGCGATTGAAACACGAATTTATCTACGATTTTAGAATTATGATTTACAATTGAAAACTTAAAAATCCTGCAAATGAAGAATTTATGCAAAGATAATGTAACTAATTCAGAATAAGTCATTCGGATTGTATATTTATACATTTGATTGAAACTTAATAGTTTAGATGATTTCTATAGTTGCATTGCAATGAAATACAATAAATTAGCTACCTTTGCAGACCAATTGAAAAGCTGATTATTAATTCTAAATCGTTCATTATTAATTAATTTGTTTTGCCAAAAGAAGATTATTTACTGAAATATCTTGAAAAGTTGAGTCGTGTAATTGCGGCTATGTTTGGATTTCGGGATAAAGGTTTTCCCGAAGATGCTATTCGTTTAGCTGATGAGACGTATAAAGAGCTCCTTGATTTCAACCTGGATGAACTGGCTGTTATGCCAATTGAGCGATTTGTTGATTTTATAAGGCAAAAAGGATATACTTCAAGCTATCTGGAAACTTTGGCAAACCTGGCTTATGAAACGGCAAATTCATTTCAATTGATTGGTAATGTGATATTTGCACAAAGTTACTACCTGAAAACGCTGCAAATATATTTAATACTGAATGAAAAAGATAAAACTTTTTCGTTTGAACGTGAAATGATAATTTCAGAACTTAAAGAAAAAACTACAACTTAAAAATGATAAACTACAAAAACAAACAGCGTCCTGAAAAGGATATGATTTTTGGAATTCGTGCCGTAATCGAAGCCATTCAGTCCGGAAAAGAGATTGACAAGATATTGATGCGCAGGGATATGACCAGTGAGCTGTCGCGCGAATTATTTACCGCACTTAATGGTTTGCAGGTTCCTGTTCAGTACGTTCCACTGGAAAAACTGAATAAACTGACCGTAAAAAACCATCAGGGAGCTATTGCTTTCATCTCACCGGTGGCTTATCAACGCATTGAAGACATTATTCCGGGAATTTATGAAGAAGGCCGTATGCCGTTTATCGTAGTATTGGATGGTGTGACTGATGTTCGCAATTTTGGTGCAATTGCCCGTACCTGCGAATGTGCCGGGGTTGATGCTATCGTTATCCCAACCAAGGGAGGTGCATCGATTAATGCCGATGCTATAAAAACATCGGCCGGAGCACTACTGTCTATTCCGGTTTGTCGCGAGGAAAATCTGGGTAATGCATTGAAGTTTCTCGTATCTTCAGGTATTAAGCTTGTTGCAGCGAGCGAAAAAGCCACAAAAAACTATACTGAAGCTATACTTTCTAAGCCAATCGGAATTATCATGGGGTCGGAAGATGAAGGTGTTTCGCCCGATCGTCTACGCCTATGTGACGAGATGGTGCGCATTCCGGTGCTAGGAACTATTGATTCGCTGAACGTTTCGGTTGCAGCGGGTGTACTTATTTATGAAGCAGTTCGTCAACGTGGAATTGTGGATTCGTTGATTGGTTAATATAATTTAAATTCAGTACTCAACCCAATCGTAAATTTAAAATCGTAAACCGTACCTCAAAGAATGACTGTTCTCTACGAAGATAACCACATAATAGCCATAAATAAAACCTGTTCAGAAATAGTTCAGGGTGATAAAACAGGCGATGAACCACTTTCGGAAACCATTAAAAAGTATCTTAAAGAAAAATACAACAAGCCTGGTGAGGTCTTTTGTGGAGTGACGCATCGTCTCGACCGCCCTGTGAGTGGTGTGGTGCTGTTTGCCAAAACAAGCAAAGCTCTTACCCGCCTGAACGAAATGTTTAAGAATCAGGAAGTAAAGAAAACATATTGGGCAATAGTAAAGGAAAAACCGGCTCAAGTGGAAGGGCGACTTGAACATTTTCTGCTTCGCAATGAAAAGCAAAACAAATCGGTTGCTCATGACAAAATGGTGCCGAATGCGAAAACTGCTGCATTAAGCTTTAAGCTGATTGCTCATTCAGACACCTATCATTTATTAGAAGTGCACCTCGAAACCGGTCGCCATCATCAAATCCGTTGCCAGCTAGCTAAGATGGGTTGCCCGATTAAAGGTGATTTGAAATACGGCTTTGCCCGCTCAAATCCCAATGGTGGAATCAGTCTGCATGCCCGTAATGTGGAATTTATACATCCGGTTTCCAAACAACTCATTCAGATTACAGCTCCTGTGCCTGAAGATGATAAGCTTTGGGTGGCATTTGAGAAGAAGGTTTGAAAGAGTGTCACGCAAAGCCACTAAGTCGCAAATTTATTTTCAACAAAACACAGTAAAAAAAGTGGATTGCAATTAAAATGGAATCCACTTTTTTGCGATTTAGCGTCTTTGTGTGAAATTATAATTTCTCAAACACTTCTTTGGAAAAAGTTTCAAGTCCGGGATCACGTGCTCCCATTAATAGTAATACGGTTTGTTTTTCAAAGTGCGGTTTCAGCGCTTCAACCAACTGGTTTCTGTCATCGACAAAATAAGCGTTTTTGCCCAAATGTTTGATGTCTTCAATCAGGTCTTTGGCCGAAATATCTTTTACAGCAGTACCTCCTGCATAAAAAATCTCACTCATCCATATTTCATCCTCGGGGCGAAGAACGGCAGCTATTTCCTCCACAAAATCTTTACGCAGGAATCGGGTTGGACCGTAGCCATGAGGTTGAAACCAGGCAATCACTTTGGGGGCAATAGGCTGGCAAGCAGAAATAGAAGCAGCACATTTAGCCGGATTGTGGGCATAATCGTCGATCAGCAAAATTCCTTTTTTCTCACCAATAATCTGATGACGGCGATAAATGCCTTCGTAATGAATAAGCGCATCCGCACAAGTCTGAAAACTTACTCCCAATCGGTTTACAACAGCAATAGAAGCAAGCGCATTTTCCATATTGTGTCTGCCAACCGTGTTCATTTTTATTGTTGTGCCATTTACGCAAAATTGAATCTCCAGGCCATTTTGCACGAAATCAGCTCCAACAAAACCAGCTTTTATAGAATTGTCAACAGCAAAATCATTTTCGGCATTGGTTGATAGCTTCTGTGCCAAACGATTTGATTGGTTTGTGATAAATATTTCTTTGGTATTGTCTCTGAATGTGCCGAATATCTGCATCAATTCATCAATTTCCTGATGATCTTTGTCGATATTAAGCAACAAACCTATTTCGGGGTGGTATTGAACGATTGAACCATCGCTTTCGTCAGCTTCAATTACGAGCCATTCGCCTTTGCCTACTTTGGCATTGCCAATTTTTCCTTCACGGATAATACTGGTCAAACCGGCACCACTAATAATGCTTGGTTCAAGTCCTGCATGTTCCAGAATGTCAAAAATCATGGCTGATGTGGTGCTCTTACCTGATGTTCCGCCTACCGCAATCGTTTTTTTACTTTCAGCAATCAATGCAAGTACTTGTGAGCGTCTCAGGATTGGAATGTCTAATTGTTTGGCTTTCTGCACTTCAAGAACCGTATCTTCAATGGCTGTTGATACTACAATCAAATCAGTCTTGCCTGTAATTCCACTTCCATCTTGCAAAAAACACTGAATACCTTCGGCTTCCAGTTTTACTTTTGTTTCGTTGACTATATCAGGCATAAAATAGCGGTCACTGCCACATACATTTTTACCAATTCCCTGCAGATATTGGGCTATGGCACTCATTCCGGTACCTGCCACTCCGATAAAGAATATATTGTTGAATTGATTAATGTTCATCGTTTTGTTAAATTGTTTCATTAAATAATCTAAGTTCAAAAGTAACAAAAAAATAGAGTTTCAGCAAAAAAAAAGGTCAAATTCATAAAAATGTTGTAGGCAAATATTTATTTTGTTGCTGTTGAAGACTTTAAAATATGCCATTCTCTTAATTATACGATGAACAGTAATTAATTAGTACATTAGGTAATTTATAAGAAATCAATCTCTTGCTAATACATTTTATTTTATTTAAAATCATTGTTAACTTGCCAGTAACGGAGGTTGGCCGAGAATAATCAGTTAATATTTAAACAAATTGTTTCAAACATTAATATATTAACATCATTTTATTAGTATTTATTCTATATTGATATATTTATGATATAATTATAATCAATTTGAAATCATTTTGAATAAAATAAAACAAAAACAAAGTCCTAATGGTAAACTTTATAAAATCTTTATGTACTTTTGTCAGCGATTTTAGATAATTCATTTCAACCAAACAATAAACTAATGGAAGCAGCTCAAAAACATAGCCATATCAGCAAATTCAGTATGATTGGCGTAATTATCACTTTGGGAATTGTTTACGGGGATATAGGTACTTCACCACTTTATGTGATGAAAGCCATTCTTGGCGCTAACAAACATATTGATGCCAATTACATAATCGGGGCAATTTCCTGTATCATCTGGACTCTCACGCTGCAAACCACGGTTAAATATGTTCTGATTACGCTCCGTGCTGACAATAACGGTGAGGGCGGAATACTCGCACTCTATGCACTGATTCGCAAAAACAAAAAGAAATGGCTTTATGCTGTGGCTATTATTGGTGCCAGTACCTTAATCGCCGATGGTATTATTACTCCTGCCATTACAGTTGTTTCTGCCATTGAAGGACTTAAAGGTATAAATCCCGACACCCCTGTCGTTCCAATCAGTATTATTATTATTGCTCTCTTATTTTTTATACAGCAATTTGGAACTAAAGCAATCGGGAATTCTTTCGGCCCAATTATGGTCATCTGGTTCACTATGCTTGGGGTTTTAGGTTTTATGCAAATTACACAGTATGCGCTTATTCTAAAAGCTTTCAACCCTTATTATGCCATTCATCTACTGATAAACTACCCAAACTGGTTTCTGATACTGGGTGCAGTTTTCCTATGTACCACTGGGGCTGAAGCATTGTATTCAGATTTGGGTCACTGTGGGATTAAGAATATTCGTGTAAGTTGGGTATTTGTAAAAGTGATGCTTATTTTGAATTACCTGGGACAAGGTGCTTGGGTTTTAACACATTTAAATAACTTACCTGCAGAAACTAATCCATTCTACAGCATTATGCCTGAAAGTTTTTTGTTTTTCGGGGTTGTAATGGCTACAGCTGCTGCCATTATTGCAAGTCAGGCATTAATCAGCGGCTCCTACACTATATTCAGTGAAGCAATGAGTTTGAACTTTTGGCCTCGCCAAAAAATTAAATATCCGACTCACGTAAAAGGTCAGTTATATATTCCATTTGTAAATTCTTTTCTGTTTGTATTTTGTGTGATAATGATTCTATTTTTCCAAAATTCGAGCAATATGGAAGCTGCCTACGGTTTATCCATCACCATTACTATGATGATGACCACCTTCCTACTTGGATTCTACCTGAAAATGACTAAAATCAAGCCTATTTTTATCATCCCATTTATGGCGGTGTTCCTCACGATTGAATTATCTTTTTTTACAGCCAATATGTATAAATTCCTGCACGGTGGATGGGCAACCATACTCATTGCCGGAGTAATTGCCACCGTTATGTTGATTTGGTTTAATGCACGTAAAATCAAGAATCATCATATGCAATTCTTGAAAATCAACACTTATTTTGATATTTTGAGTGATTTGAAAAAAGATGAGTCGATTTCGAAATACTCTACCAACTTGGTGTATTTGAGTAAAGCGAATCAAAAAACAGATATTGAAGGAAAAATTATCTATTCCATCATCAACAAACAACCCAAAAGAGCAGATCATTACTGGCTTTTACATATCGATCACGTAGATGAACCAACCACATTTGAATATACATTTGAAGCGCTGATTCCCGACACCTTATTCAGGGTGAATCTCAAACTCGGATTCCGTGTTCAGCCGCTTATAAACTTATATTTCAGGCAAATTGTGGAAGAACTTGTCGCCAACAAAGAGTTTGATCTCACAAGCGAATACCCTTCTTTAAAGAAGAATAATATCCCGGGTGATTTCCGGTTTATTATTATCCATAGAATCTATAACTTCGAATACTCCTTTAAATTCAGAGAAAAAGTAACCATGAACCTTTATAATATTTTCAAGCATCTGGGAGTATCTGATGTGAAATCGTATGGATTAGACACAAGCAATGTGACAGTTGAATCGGTACCACTTTTTGTAAAATCAGATTACAAGAGTAAAATTAAGCGTGTAGAAATTTGATTATAAACACGATGAAGTTTCATGAGCATATTTACGAATTGTAAATAAATAAAAAACGCAAAGTATATTAAGTAATAAGAATAATATAATGTCGTATTTATTTGGTAATATCACAAAAATGTAGTATATTTGTCTCATAATGAGATATATAATACTGAAAACAGAAGAAATAGAAGCATTGGAATTGCTACTAAAAACGAGTAGTAAT
>CAIUTB010000125.1 GCA_903901975.1 uncultured Bacteroidales bacterium | reverse complement strand
TTGGGGGATTCCCCCCCAACCAACCTCCTCATGAAAACATAAAATAATCTGTCATTTCGAACGAAGTGAGAAATTTCTCCCAAAAACAAAATATATAAAGTTTAGTAGACAACATTGATAATTCAGGTCTGTTTCGACCTTGTAGAATTTTAATAAAAAAACATCAATCGATGAATCTGATTCTTTCATTTCCATCGGGTAATTAATTCATAATTAAAAAGATAAGAACATGAGATTAATCAAATTCATAATCATTTTTTGCTTTGGAATTTCTTTCTCAGGCATAGCACAAGAGTATAATCTGAGTGATAAACTTTCGGTTGATAAAAACATTAGAGTCGGTAAACTTCCAAACGGATTAACTTATTATCTACGAAAGAACAATTTGCCGAAAGACCGTGTTGAAATGCGTTTAGCAATCAATGCCGGATCAATTCTGGAAGATGAAGATCAGCGTGGGTTGGCACATTTCACTGAGCATATGTGTTTTAACGGAACAAAGCATTTTGATAAAAATGAATTGATTAGTTATCTACAATCGGTAGGTATCAAATTTGGGAAAGATTTGAATGCCTATACGAGTTTTAATGAAACTGTTTATCGTCTTTTGGTACCCACCGATAAAGACGAAGTGGTTGATAAAGCCTTATTAGTACTCGAAGACTGGGCGCATAATGTATCTTTCGACCCTAAAGAAATTGAGAGTGAACGAGGTGTTATAACCGAAGAATGGCGAATTGGTCGGGGAGCTAACCAACGCTTGCAGGACAAATATTATCCGGTAATATTTCATAACTCGCAATATGCACAACGTTTACCAATAGGCAAAAAGGAAATAATTGAAAGTTTCAAACCTGAAACTATTCGACGCTATTATGCTGACTGGTATCGGCCAGATTTAATGGCTGTAATTGTAGTTGGTGATATTGATGTTGACAAATACGAACAAAAGATTAAGGATCACTTTAACACGATTCCTACCCGAACCACTGAGCGCCCTCGTCCAACATTTGATGTGCCGGATCATGCTTCCACATTCTACTCTATCAGCACCGATAAAGAAGCAACACAAACTCAAATCATGTTTTATTCAAAAACCGGTCATACCGACGAATCTACTCTTGCTGATTATCGGGGATTTATAGTTGAACAGCTCTATCATTTAATTTTAAACGAACGTTTTGGAGAACTTGGTCGTTCGGCTAATCCACCCTATATTTCTGCAAAAGCAGGTTATCAGGCTATCGCCAGAAACAAAGATGCATTTAGTGTAACTGCCCGGGTGAGTTCGGATGGTGTGGAAAAAGGCTTGAAAGCCATGTTAGAAGAAGTTGAACGGGTTAAACGATTTGGATTTACGGAATCGGAACTGGAACGTGCGAAGAAGGGGATTTTGAACAAATACGACCACGTGTATAACGAACGGGGAAAATCTGAATCCGATGGATATGCTTCTGAACTTGTACGAAATTTCCTGAATAAGGAACCTATTCCGGGTGTTCCTTTCGAATATGAATTTACTAAAAACCAACTGCCATCGATTACGCTAAAAGATGTAAACAGTTTTGATAATGCTTTTCTGACCGATTCAAACCGTGTTATTGTGGTTACAGGTCCCGAAAAAGAGGGAATTAAAATGCCAACCGAAGACAACTTGCGTACTATTGTGAATCAGATTCCTAAAACAGAATTGATAGCAAAAGAAGATAAAACTATTGCCTTTGAATGGCCAGGTCAAAAACCGCTTGCGGGAAGTATCGCGAAGGAAGAAAAAAATGAATCAATAAATCTGACTACCCTTACATTATCCAATGGTGCAAAAGTGCTGCTAAAACCTACTGATTTCAAAAACAACGAAATTCAGTTTATAGCCTACAGTAAAGGTGGTCATAGTTTATGCGCCGATGCTGATTTCTTTTCAGCCATATATTCTTCGGCACTGGTAAGCGAAAGTGGTATAGCAAATTTGTCGAAAAGCGATAAAGTGAAAGCATTTATTGGAAGAGAAGTAGGGGTATCACCATTTCTGAATGCTACAAGCGAGGGACTTAGCGGAAAAACAAATCTCAAAGATTTAGAGACTTTTCTTCAACTGACGAATTTGTATTTTACTCAAGCCCGGATTGACAGTACAGTCTTTAAAACCTTTATCAAGAAGACGAAATCAGGATTGTCAACCTTGAGACTGAATCCTCAGAAATACTTCGAAGATCAGGTTTCACGGACCTTATCGTGTAATAATCCACGAGGTGGTGGTTTCCCCGAAACGGCTGATTTAGATAAAGTAAATATCCAAAAATCGCTCGATATTTTCCATCAACGTTTTGCTAATGCAGCTGATTTTGTTTTTGTGATAGTAGGTTCATTCGAAGTAGAAAAAATCAAAGTACTTTTGCAAACTTATATTGCCAGTTTGCCTGCAACTTCCCAACGCGAAAAACCAAAAGATCTGGGCATTCGTCCTCCAAAAGGGAAAGTAGAGAAAGTTTTCTATAAAGGAACAGATTCAAAAAGCAATGTGAACCTGACTTTTAGCAATGCCATTAAGTTTAGCTCCAAAGATGAATTTCTGCTTAAATCCCTGAATGATGTACTGACGATTAAGTTTACGGAGAATCTGAGAGAGAAAAAAAGCGGCGTTTATGGAGTTCGGTCGAGTGGCCGGTTTGTGCATAATCCCTACGAGAATTATGTAGAACAAATCACTTTTCAATGTGCTCCCGAAAATGTGGAAACCCTTATTGCTGCTGCATTGGAAGAAATAGAAAAAGTCAAAGTGGGCGGTGTGGAAGATACAAATTTAACTAAAGTGAAACTTGCACAGAAAAATGAACTGGAAATAAATCTGAAAAACAATTCGTATTGGGTAAATAAACTGACAATCAATACAGCAAATGGGATTAAAACCACTGATGGGAAAGATGAAATCAAGCAAATTGAGCAATTGTCATCGAAAGATTTACAACAATTTGCAAAGAAAATTTTTGGAACAAATTATGCCCGTTTAGTGTTATATCCAGAGAGTAAAAAGTAAAAAAATCAACAAAGACAAGGTTTAGTATGAAGTTTAATGCAATTTTAATACTACTGGTTCTATTTGCCAGTGGAGTTTTTGGACAAGAAAATGAAGAAAAAGAGTCTAAAGAAAAGAGAAAGCCACCTGTTTTTCATGAGGTTTCCAATAAAGATGTGGTTACCAGTGTTTTTTCGGATGCAGTTAAAGTAGATAAGGTGAATGATTATTGGTATTGTATCTTAAATAATGAAGGCAAACCCTTAGGGTTTGCGATGTCCAGCGTTCCGTTTTGTAAAAATGTGAAAGGATACAATGACTTAACCCCTGTAATGATTATTACCGATAAAAACTGGGTAATTCAAAAAGTAGCCTTGTTATCAAATTGGGAAACATTGAGTTATATTCGAAAATTAACCAAAAAAGGTTTTTTTGATCTTTGGGTTGGTAAAACATTAAAAGAAGCAAAATCGGTAAAACCGGATGGTTTTACCGGTGCAACCCTGACTGTAGTAGCTGTAACGAAGAATGTAGATTTCATGCTGAGTAAAGGGGTAAGCAAATTACCAAAAAATAAATAATTCAACAGCGTTTTGAAATTATTACTATATTTGTACTAGCTTAAATTTTGAAATAAATATCAAATCATAAAAAATTAATCAATTATTCATTTAAAATTATCAGGTTATGAGAAAATTTACTTTTTTATTTGTTGCCATTGTAATGGCAATATCGTTTGCAACTGCTGCAACAGGTTGGTATAACGATTATGTAAAAGTTAATGTAAACGGAGCAGGAACAGCAGCTCCTACAGGTTGGTATTGGATTGGTGGCGATCCATCTTATGCAACAGCGTTACAAGGAACAAATTTAGGAACAGTTTCTACATTAAGCATTGACGGTTGTGACATGAAGTACTGGAGCGATACACAGGACAGAACCGGAGGATTTTTATATTATAAAATCATGTCCTCTGATGGATTGACACAAATTGTTGCCCCGGTTCAGACCGCTTGGGTTCAAAACGCATTGGGAGGGAATGATTTTCAGGGAACACTTGCTTCCAGTATTAATTTATTAAGTGGCCTTGTATATGGAACAACGTATCAACTCCAGGTTTGGGCACAAAGTATGGGTTCAGGTCAAGGTGACAGCTGGTTATCAAATAGTAGTGCAAATTATGTGGCTACATTCACCTATAATCCTGTTACTGTTTCGGGTGTAAATGGAATTGCTGATGGTACAGGTTACACAACATTGAAAGCTGCTTTTGATGCTATTAACTTACAAGCCGACCAAACAGGAAAAGATATTCAAATTAAAGTTGGTGCAAATACTACTGAAACTGCTTCGGCCGTTCTTAACCAACCGGCAACTGCCACTTGGAATTCATTAACTATTTATCCTACAGCTTCTAATGTAACTATTGGTGGTAATTTCATTGGTACTCTTCTTGATTTGAATGGTGCTGATAAAGTAAATATTACAGGAAAACTTAACAAGACGGGTGCCGGAAAAAACCTGACTATCTCTCAATCAGAAACGACAGACAACACTTCACGTACAATCCGATTTATAAACGATGCTGTAAGTGATACAATTCAATACTGTACTATAACAGGTAAATGTCCATCAACTGGTGCAGGAGTGATTTTTCTTTCAACGGCATCAACAGTTGGAAATAATAACAACACAATCAAATATTGTGATATAAACGCTGCAGGTGCAGCTGTAGGTGTTGGTTCGGTTGGCACAGCTGTAATATTCAATAATGGGAATAGCTTATTGAATAATAACATCTTTGACTTCTACTTAGGTAGTGCATCTACAAGTATAACCTATGGTATAAATATTGGTGCAAATAATACAGATTGGACAATTTCAGGTAATAGCATTTATCAAACTGCTGCAAGAGCGTATTCGGCAACAGCTACAATTTTATATGGAATTTACATTGTTTCGGGAAATAATAATTTAATCGAAAATAATTTTATTGGTGGTTCCGCACCAAATGCAGGTGGTACTCCATGGACTACAACCGGTGGACAAATCAGGCCTTATGCAATGTACACCCAGGTTGGGACAGTTACTCCCACAAGCATACAAGGCAATACAATTACAAACTTTGATATTACTTCAGATTACGCTGGTAATGCTAATTGTTTTATTGGACATTGGCATCAAGTTGGAGCTGTAAATGTAGGTACTGTAACCGGAAATACAATTGGTTCAACCACAGCAACTGGTGCAATTAAAGTGAAATTTACAGGAGCTGCAGCAGGCACAACTGTTTTAGGAATGAATATTTCTACTGCAGCAGGTGTCTCAATAGTTTTTTCCAACAATAAAATTGGTGGTATCATTGCCGACTATAATAATACTGTAAACAGAGGTCATCTGTACGCTGTGAACACTCTTGGAGCGGGCGCACTTACTTTTACAAATAATGTAATAGGCAGTACTACAATTGCCAATAGCATAGAGCACAAAGGTTCTACTTATGCTGCTGGAGCATTTAATTTACGGGGCTTATCCTTTGGAAATGCAGGTGCAGCAACTATAACAGGGAACACGATTGCAAATTTAACTTGTTCATCAACTGGAACAAGTACAACCAATGGGATTTACGAAAATGGAGCTGGTGTAAATACCATAAGTTCAAATACTATTAGAGACATAAAAACATCTGGTAGTACTGTGATTGCAACCCAAGGTATTACTGCTTCACTTATTGGAATTCTAATTAACTCAAACAGTGCAGGAAATGTAATTGCTGGAAATAGCATTTATAATTTGGAGAATTCAAATACAAGTCTTGCTGTTGATGCTTATGGTATTAACTTCCATAGTTTAAATGCAGGAGCTTCAACTATTGAAAACAACAAAATTTATAATATCACAACGCTATCTTCAGCAACTGCATCTGTTGTTTCTGGTATTAATATTACAAGAGGATTGACTACAACAAGGAATAATATGATAAGTTTGGGTAGTGGAATCACAAATGCGATAAGCATTAGTGGTATTAGAAAAGATGGAACTGCCATAACGCAAAATGATAATTTCTATCATAATACTGTATTGATAACTGGTAGCGGAGTTGGAGTAGCAGGTACAACATCTACAAGTGCTTTTGTCAGGGTATTATTTAGCTCAACTGATGAAGTTAAGAACAATATTTTTATAAACGAACGTTCAAATGCTATAGGGAACACCCAAAAGCATTATGCATTTAACCTTGTTGACAATACTACATTGACTTCAAATTATAATGTGGTTAATGTTCCTGGAACGGGCGGTTTAATAGGGGTTGTGGGTGCAACTGATTACTCAAATCTTACTAATTGGACAAGTGGTACTACACAGGATGCAGCATCTAAATCAACTACAGTTTATTTCACAAATCAACTTACAGGAGATCTTACTTTAACAGGCAGTTCAGTTCAGGATGCAAACCTTGCAGTTCCTCGTTTGGCAACGGTTTTGACCGATTTTTTGGGTACTAGTCGTAGTGCAACTACTTATGCCGGTGCTTTTCAGTCAACTCCATTTGTATTTACAGCAGTTAATCCAGTATCAACGGCTGCAAAAATTATGGCTACTATTAATGGCGTAACTGTAAATTGTGACAAACTCTCTGATATTGAGATTTATACCCTTAATGGAATTCTGTTGGACAAAGTAAAAAACAGCTTGTCACTCAACCGAAATCTGAATGCCGGTATTTACCTGATAAAAGTAAACAATGAAGTAAGCAAGTTTATCAAATAATTGCTTTAACTTATTTCTTTCAAATTCCCATCCCGACTTTAAAAAGTGGGGATGGGAATTTAATCTATTTTCCAACCTACATCATTCTGTGTAATATGAAACCAAAACATATTCTTCGTTATAAACAATATACAAAGTTTCTTAGCATTGTATTATTCGCTTTTGCAAGTCTAAACATTAGTGCTGCCACACTTTTTGAGAATTTTGATAGTCCATCAATAGCTTCACCAACTAATTCTGCAAAAGACATTACTTATCCATCAGGCATTTGGAATACTGCCGGGATTACTAAGCCAACAAACGCTACTGAAAATGATAGAATAAATGGCATTTATTCCATGAGAATGAGGGGTTTGGCGAATCAGAATTTCATGTTTATGAAATTTGATAAAGCAGGTGCCGGTGTACTTTCATTTAATTATGGTTCGTATTCTAATCATAGTGGAGGTGAATTCACAATTCAGAAATCAACTGATGGTGGTGTTAATTGGGTTAATGCGGGTACCCCGATAACAGTTCCAAAATGGAGTGGAACTTTCCTCACTTATTCGTTAGCCGTGAATTACGATGGGAATATACGATTTAAAATTGTTATGACATTACGCACTCCAAATAATGCTAACGAACAGGTTAATATTGATGATTTTCAGATTAGCGATTTCGGAACTGAACAAACCGCAATACCAGTAAGTTCTTCTATAACTGGAATTTACGAAACAGCACAATCTGTATCAATTACTTCTGCAACTGCCGGTGCAACGATTTATTACAGTACCGATGGCAGTGCACCTACAACTGCTTCGTCAGTATATTCTTCGCCCTTAAACATTACTTCCACAACCAAAATCAGAGCTATCGCTATTGCTGCAGGGAAAGTTGATAGTCGTGAAGAAGTGGTGTTGATTAGTTTCCCTGAGCTAGTGGATAATTTAGCAGCCTTATATAGCAAAATGGCAACAACAGGTACAAACCTTACGTATTATAAATATTCAGGTGAAGCTATCGTAACAGTTTCTTATCTTGCTACTTATAAAACATTATTTTTACAGGATAATACTGCCGGAATACTAATATCAGATACTTATAGATATACTACATTGACGAATAATGCTGGTGATAAAATTAGTAATATTATAGCTCAGGTTAACCGTATAAACGACACGCCTCAGCTTTATCCATATAACGATTTTACAGTTGTTTCGACCGGAAATACAATTACAGCTCCTGTTGTAAGCCTGGTAGATGTTCCGAACAGACTCAACCAGTTGGTTCAAATTAATAATTTGACTTTTGATGAAGCCAATGGAACAAAAACATTTGGACCAAATTCACCATATGTAATCCATGATGCTTCGATGGCAACTACCACTACTACTTTCCGTACCCCCAGTGGAATGCCTAATCCCGATTATATCAATACAATTATTCCTGCTCAACGAAATATAATTTGTTTGATTGCAAAAAACAGTTCGGTTGTAACTACTCCTTACTTGTTTACCCGTAATGCAGCCGATTTAGATGTTGCATTTAAAGACCCAACCGGTCTTTCTACTCCTTCAATTCTAAATCTTTCCGTTTCCGATGGAAAAGTAAGGTTTGAAACTGCTTCAGTTGAAAAAGTGAAAGTATATTCTGTTACAGGACAGTGTGTGAAATCAATGGATTCAGTTGCAGGACAGAATTCAATTACACTCACTGGTGGAATTTATTTTATTAAGATTGGAGCTTCTGTTTCTAAAGTTTTTGTAAAGTAGCTTTTTCAAAAAAAGATTTGTGAACTTAAAACATTCTCTTCAGTATTCATTTCTTGTTTTGTTGCTATTGTTTGCCGCAGTAGTGACAAGTCAGGCCGCATCGTCAAAACGCGAAAAATACAGCATACGTTTAACGGTGTTGGACAGTCTTTCAGGTCAAGTATTGATCGGTGCGCCCTGCCAGATAAAAGAATTGGGTGTTTTTGCAGTGACGGATGTTTCGGGAATAGCAATTTTCAAAAATATTCCTTCCGGCGAAGCCAAAATAGAGATCAGTTACCTGGGATATGAATCGGGCGGAAAAACAATAAATGTTACTGCTGATTTATCGTTGAAAATTAAACTGATAGAAACATCGCTCAAACTGAAAGAAGTAAATGTTGTGGCCAAAAACAGTGCAGCTGGCTCATCGACCTCATCCAAAATTGGTCGTCAGGCCATTGACCACTTGCAAGCCACTAATCTGGGGGATTTAATGCAACTTCTTCCGGGTGCAACGATGCAAACACCCGATTTAACTGTCGCAAGTACTTTACAAATAAGAACTGCCTCAAATGCCGGTTTAGATAAAAACAATTCGTTTGGAGCTTCGATAATTGTAGATGGTGTACCTGTTTCGAATAATGCTAATATTGATTCAAAACTGGGAGGGAATAATAATACAGCCGGTCAGGGAGTTGATTTACGCCAAATTTCGGCCGATAATATTGAATCTGTTGAAGTGATCCGTGGTATTCCTTCGGCTGAATATGGCGATTTAACTTCGGGTGCAGTGGTTGTTAAATCAAAATCAGGTCGCACACCATTCGAAATTCGCACTAAAGTAAACCCAACAACGATTAATACTTCTGTTGGTAAAGGTTTTGCGCTTGGAGATAAGGCTGGTTTCTTAAATACTAATTTTGATTATGTTCAGGCCTGGGGCGATCCACGTAAAAAAACAGAATCATTCGACCGCTATTCATTCTCATTGAATTACGGCAATACTTTTTTTAAAAAATGGCGTACGAATACAAAATTCAGTTTTAGCGGTTTAGTTGACTGGACAGGTCCCGATCAAGATCAAGTAACTGATGGAACAATTGACACACAAAAGAATAACAGTTTTAAATTCAGTCACGAAGGAAAATTAGCGTTGAATCTGCCCCTTATGCGTACATTGTCATATGTTATTGGATTTTCGACTACTAACAGTGAAACTCATACAACAGCCAAAGTTTTAAATCCGAAAGGTTTTCTTCCAATACTTACGGCTATGCAATCCGGCTATAACGATGTGCCGTTCGATACAGTATCGTATTTTACAGGTGGCGGTGTAAAAAGTAATCCTCAAGATTTGTTTGTAAAAGTATCCAATAGTTTCGGTTTTAAATTGTTCAATGAATGGACTCACCAGATTGGGATGGGAGCAGAGTACCGTTATGAACAGAACAAAGCTCAAGGATATTATAATGACGATCCAATTAAACCACTTAAACCCAACAGCGATGGCCGCCCACGTCCTTATTACGATATTCCACCGGTTAATCAGATTTCGGCATATATTGAAGATAAAATGACATGGAAAACTTTTGGGATGAAAACCAATCTGACTGCCGGACTTAGATATAATATACTTCAACCAGGAAAAGACGAACAAGTCTCGGCAATATCTCCTCGTATCAATGCATCCATTTCTGTTTCAAAAAATATTGAAATACGTGCCGGTTTTGGTCAGAACGCAAAAACACCGGGTCTGACTCATTTGTATCCTGATAATAAATATATAGATCGGCTGGCTGCCAGTACAGTAGCTGCTTCCAATCCAGCCGAAAGAATGGTTTTATATAATACTATGGTGTACGATGTGCAAAGAAGCACGGGATTGAAAAATGCGGTGAACACTAAATATGAACTTGGTATTGATATAAAATTACCTGAAGATAGAAGTATTTCTATAATAGCCTATCAGGATATTACAGCAAACGGTTTTGGTAACCGCTCGGAATATTTTACTTATTTGGCAGAATATTATCAAATTGGTAAAGGCTTAACTTACAATCCCGGAGCTAAACCCACGCGCGATTTTTCAGCTCCACCTGCACGGGTCGACACCGTTTATGCTTCCAAGGGGATGTTTGGCAATACGGAATGGTCAAAAAATCAAGGGATTGAGTTGGATGCCAATTTAGGAAGAATTGAGTCGTGGAATACCAGCATCTTTTTTAGTGGAGCTTATGTAGAATCCTATTCAAAATCTGCCGGAATTGAATATCAAAACCCAAAAAAATATGGTGGAAACTACATTGATGTTGATACACCTCCATTTAAATATGTGTATCAAGCCGGAAAAGTTATTGATATTACAACGAGTATAAACACCACATTTAGGGCGGTTACCAATATCCCAAGTCTAGGAATGGTGCTTTCCAATTCGGTTTATGTAACCTGGTATACATCAAGTGCAGTAACCCGTTATATTAAAGTTCCATTTGCCTATATTACAGCAAATTTATCAGGTGGTGTGGATACTTACCCAATTACCGATGCTATGCTTGCAGATCCAAATTATAGAATTAAAGGCTATCTTCTTTCCGATGGAAATATAAATAATGCAGATGATTTGCCTACCAGAAGTGTAGCCCCAATCTGGAATATCTCCACCAGATTGACGAAAGAAATATCCAAAATAGCAGGTTTTTCATTTTTTGTGAATAACACTTTGTTTTACGAACCCTGGTTGCCAAGTTCCAATTCAAATACCCTTATACAGAGAAATCTGGGAAAATTTAGTTTTGGCATGGAGTTGTTTTTGAAATTATAGATTGAAAAATAAGTAATTCTATGAAATTATTCAAATTATTAAAATACTTTATCATTCTATATGTCTCATTGGCAATGTTCATTTCATGTCAACAGGAGAATCTTCATTCCAAAGTTTCGAAATGTGTCGTGTCTGTGATAATGCCTTCGGGAATTAAAAAAGAAATAAAATTTGCTCATCGAATTGTTACCTTACGAAGTGATAGGATGACCTACACTGGTGAAACAAATGATGAAGGTGTTGCTGAATTTACAGACATTATCCCTGATATTTATAATGTTTATGCTTCATGGGAACTTAGCGGTGATGAATATGTGGCAATTGCCGACACATTAGTGGAAAGTAAACCAGCCCTGATTGGAGGTGTTAAGTCCAAAATGTCTGTCTTTACCGAACAATCTATTGAATTACCAACTAACCTGTCACTCAAACAAAGTCTACTTATTAGCAAAGTATATGCTTCAGGCACTCGCGATATAAATAATGCCCGGTATGATGCGGATGTTTATGTAGAAATATTCAATAATTCTGACGAAATTCAGTACATGGATAGTATCTATTTAATGTTGGTTGAAGGTGATAGTCCAATGGCTTTTCCTGCTTCGCTTAACCCAACAGCATTACATGCACGGCAAGTATATCGTTTCCCGGGGACAGGGAAAGATTATAAAGTTATGCCCGGTAAAAGTATTGTCATTGCTAATAGTGCCCGCAATCATACATTTGTTGCGCCAACTTCGGTGGATTTACAAAATGCAGACTTTGAGTTTAAAGGCACTAAATATCCTAATAATGATAATATTCCCGGAATGATTCAGGTATATTCAGCCTATATTGCCATTCGCGAAATTAATTTACAACGGGGTGGTATAAATTCATTGTGTTTGATTTCAACAAAGGATAATGTGTCGAATTATCCCATTGATTATCCTCCCGGAAAAACTTCTGGAAATATGTTTATGCGGTTGCCATCGAGCGTGGTTTTTGATGGAGTGGAAATACTTTCGTACCGAACTACCGGGATTGACCCGAACTCAAAAAGACTTCAAAATTTCATCGATGCGGGTTATATGAACATTTCTTCAATTAGTGGTTTAAACCATGAAAGTATAGAACGGAAAGTGGATACCAGAAAATCGACGGCAGATCGTGTGTATTTGATTGACACCAATAATAGCCAGAATGACATGATAAATCTGACCGATCCTACTCCTAGAAAATATGATAAAGCTCTGCTGAACCAATAAAGAAATAAGTAAAATATACAACTATTAGTGCTATACAAATTATAGATTTATGCGCAATTTTATAGTTTTCGTCAGCATTTTTTTATGCTCAATTTCAGTTATTTATGCTCAGGGTGTTTTTTATCCCGAGCAACATGAACTTGTCTTGCTTAAAAATCAATGGTTAAATTCAAATAACGCTTCGGGTTTAAGTATTAATGATATTCCCGTTCATGGTAATACAGAATTGGGGTATCAGGATTACGGAGGAGATTATCATCGTGCGCAGGAAGGAAACCGATTGAACGGACTTCGCTTTATCTCCGAACGATATGATAAAATGAGTAAAAACTGGTTGGTGTGGGGAAGTTTTGAATTTCAAATGAAAACCGAAACAGATCGTTGCTGGTCTAACGTATTCAATACCTACAATTCTTCACCTTACAATTTTGGCGATAGTATCAAAGGCAATTATGATACTCAGAGTTTTGATCTTCATGCCAAATTCAGCCGCAAAATTGGTAACCGTTGGGCAATTGGAGCTGGTATTGATTATTATGCAGGTGATATGTCGAGGTTGCGTGATGCCAGAACACGCTCATTTGTTGTAAACTACGCTGTAATTCCATCAGTTTCTTACCGTTTTTCTACACATCATACTTTGGGATTAACAATGGGTATTCGGTTCGAAAAAGAAAAAATGCCGGGTATTTCAAACGTTCAATCCGATCCAATAATTAACTACTACAACTTTTTGGGGAACGAAAATACTTCAGCAGTAATTGATGGGTATAATGGTTTTGATCGTCAGTTTATTAACATGATCTATTCGGTTGGTTTACAACATAATTACGGTACTGAACAGATTAATTTGTTCAACAGTATTGAATATGTGAGCAGAAACCAACAAATTTTTGGGAGCGAACACGAAAGTCCCGGATCGTATGCCGAAAAGAAATACGCTATAAAATCTGTAGCAACTATTAAATCCGACAACAGATTATTAAACATTTCTTTAAAAGGTGTTTACAATTACGGAGCTGCTGATGAATTTTTACAGGAATCAATTGAAGTACGTGATACTAGCAATGGTAGCGTTTCAAGACGTTGGGAGACACTTTATATTTACAAAGATCGTTATACAACTGATTCGTACAATGCCGATATAAGTATTAGTCTTCGGGATTTGCTCAACAAGGGAACTGATTATTCATGGCTAGCAGCTGTAGATGCACAGCTTACCGGATTTAGCAATAAATATTATTTGCCCTATTCGGTCTTTGAAAGTCAGAGATTGCATCTGGGAGCAAGTTATGGTATTCGGGTTTTAAATAAAAACGGACACCGTGTTAATGTGAATGCTAAAACTGGATTCGGATTCGGATTATATAACAACCTCCAATTAAATCCTATTGCAAGTACAATTCCAAATAACGGATCATCCATGTTTGAAAAAGCCACCCATAAAATTGCAACAGAGATATTAATACCTGATTTGGATTATTATAGACAAAATGTGTATGATTATCGAATTGATGTACGGTATAGCTTTCCATTGAAAATGAAGAATAGCAAGTTAAGTGGTTTTGCTAAAGCATTTTATGCTAATCAGTTAAGTGTCGGTCGTGGTTCTTGGATGCTTCTGGGTATTTCTATCGGTATTATTAGTTTTTAAAAAACATTGAATAATGAAAATCAAACTTATTTTTCTAAGCCTATTTTTTATTTTTTGTTCATTTTCATATGGACAACGTACGCACGGTCGTGTAATAACTTCAACATCTGGTTCCGACAATACGGCTTCGTCCGATTCTGCTTCGACAGCAACTAAATTGAAAGATTTTTCCAAAATTACGGCTGGAGCGAAAGTTACAAACGGACTTTTCAATATCTACAAAACCAAATTGGCAAGCTATTATCTGGAAGTGCCTGACTCTGTGCTTGGTCGTGATATGCTCATTGCAGCACGGGTGGTCAGCGTTAGCGATAATTCCAAAATTTCAGCCGGACAAATGCGTGCTAATCCGGTGCTGATTTACTTCAGCCGTCGTGATAAATACCTGTTTATTAATCAGCCAACGGGAATTTCGTATGCCGACCCCAAAGACCCGATTTCGGCATCCTTAGCCCGGAATAATGTTACTCCGGTTGCTATTTCGTTCGACATAATATCTCGAAATGAAAAAAATGACGCCTCACTGATTGATGTCACCAAATTTTTCTCTTCTGAAGTTGATTTGGTTTTTCCCGCCGGAGTGGGTGGCAGTGGGCATTTAGATTCCAAAGCCAGTCAGATTCTGGAAATGAAATCTTTTCCTCAAAATGTGGAAGTAAAATCGTACTACAATTTCGTTGGAGGGAAAGAACCATTTTGTATTACTGTAAACTACTCCTTTGTTTTGCTTCCAAAAGTTCCTATGAAAGTTCGTTTTTCCGACGAGCGAATTGGCTACAGTGCTGAGAATAAGCGAAAATACGTTTCGGAAAAACCTGAACTATCGCTCAAGATAATTGATCGTTGGCGCATTGAACCACGCGATGAGGATGTAGCAAAATATAAACGCGGTGAATTGGTTGTACCCAAAAAACAGCTGATTTATTATGTAGATACCGTGATGCCATCAGTTTGGCGGACCTATGTCCGGCAGGGAATTGAAGACTGGAATCTGGCATTCAAAGAAATTGGTTTTAAGAACGTTATTGTAGCGAAAGACTATCCACGCGATCCAAATTTCGACTCGGAAGATATCCGCAATTCCTGTTTCCGCTATATTACTTCGACTGAAGCCAATGCTTCCGGTCCGCAATGGATTGACCCACGAAGCGGTGAAATTATTCAGGCTGATATACTTTGGTGGCACAATGTGATTGATTTGTTACAAACCTGGAAATTTGTTCAAACTTCAGCTGTTGATCCCGACGCACGAAAAAAGGTGCTGGACGAAAAATTCATGGGTGAAACGATTCGTTATGCGGTGGCTCACGAAACCGGTCATACACTTGGACTTCAGCACAATATGCGGGGCTCGTATGCATATCCGGTTGATTCGCTTCGTTCACCGGCATTTACTAAAAAGTACGGAACAACTGCCAGTATCATGGATTATGCCCGCAGTAATTACGTGGCGCAACCCGGCGATAAAGAAAAAGGCGTACGTCTTTCGCCGCCGATTCTTGGTCCTTACGATTATTTTGCTATCAAATGGGGATATGTCCCCATTTACAGTGCAAAAACACCTGAAGATGAGAAAACAACCCTCAATAAATGGTTCGTAGATAAAGGGAATAATCCGATGTATCTTTTTGCTCCGGCCATTATTTCGCAGGTTTCACCCGATCCTTCCTCTCAAACCGATATGCTTGGAAATGATCTGATTAAATCGTCGCTGTACGGGATTTCAAACCTTAAAATCACGACCAAAAATCTGCTGAAATGGACTTTTAGTGAAGGCGATGACTTAGAATTACTTACCAAAAGATTTGAAGGAATCAACAAATTGTATGATAGACTGGTATCTTTTCCCATATCCTATTTAGGTGGCGTATATACCTATCAGGGAACGATGGGGCAATTTCCGGCTAAATATGTTCCGGTGGAAAAAGCGAAACAGCAGGAAACAATAGGATTTGCATTGAAAGAAATAACGACCTGCGATTGGCTCGACCAACCGGAATTGAATAAATACATTGGTTCACAAACCGATGATGTGATGAAACTCCAATCGAATGTGATTGGCGCGTTGCTTGGGAATTTTGTGTTGAGCAGATTAACTGCTTCGGAAACCTTGGTTTCCACCAACGCTTATTCATTGACCGAATACCTGATAGACCTGGATAATCAGCTTTGGAAAAGTACAGCTCAGCCTGTTTTAACAAGGGCGGACAAACATATTCAGTTGGTTTATATTGATAAATTAATTTCATTAATTCGTCCGATGTACAGTTCCGATAAAATGAATGAAAGTAAGAGTATGAACGAAACACTTTGGGCATCTGCAGCAGCCACTCAGCTTATTGCAACGACTGCCCGTGTAAATGAGCTTTTACAGGCACAACCACAAAATGCAGGTCATTACAGGTTGATTTTGAGTTTGATAGAAAAAGTAACGAAATAAATTAAAATACCCATGACCAATATATAAATCCATGAAATATAAGGGCATGATAATAAAATAAGAAACATTTCTCCATTCCCCCTTTAGGGGGTTAGGGGGCAAAAAACAAATCCAATGAGAATAAAAAATTTAATGTTTGCACTGTTGATTGGTGCATTCAGTTTTCAGGCTGTGGCCGATTCAGGCATGTGGCTTCCGTTGACCATTTCGCAAAACTTGTCGCAAATGCGCAAAGCCGGTCTGAAATTATCTGCCGAAGATATTTACAGTATCAACATAGTCTGTCTGAAAGATGCAGTGGTGGGATTAACCACCGAAAACAACGAATTTGATCCGTTTTGTACCGCCAGTTTTATTTCGGATAAAGGATTGATGGTTACTAATTATCACCCGATGATTAAGTATATTGAAATATTATCCAACAAGGAAAAAGACTTTCTGAAATTTGGCTATTGGGCGCAAAAAAACGACGAAGAATCGAATTGTTTCGGATTGCAGGTGTCACAACTGGTTCAAATGCTGGATGTAACCGATGAATTACTTGCCGGAACGGATACCATGTCAGTAAGTGAGAAATCGAACACGATTAATGAAAGAGGAAAAGAAATTGTAAAACGCTTCACGAAAGGTAAAAAACTCGAAGGTCAGGTGGCTTCGTTTATGGCCGGAAATCAGTTTATTTTGTCGGTTTACCGCATTTACAGAGATGTTCGGATGGTGGCTGCACCGCCTATGACTATGGGTAAATTTGGGGGTGATGACGATAACTGGACCTGGCCACGCCATACTTGTGATTTTTCGCTGATTCGGGTGTATGCCGACAAAAATAATAATCCGGCGAAATACAATAAAGAAAATGTCCCACTCACAGGCAATCCGTTTCTTAAAATTTCCCTTGCCGGGGTAAAAGAAAATGATTTTGTAATGGTAATGGGTTATCCGGCTCATTCCAAGTTATATATACCGTCGTTTGCCATTGAATATCTCGAAAATGAAGAGTTACCGGCTGAGATAGGCATTCGTGGAGAAAAATTATCGTTGATTAAAAGTTCTATTCAACAAAATCCCGGAAGTAAATTTAGGTATACCGCCAGGGTTAATTCAATAGCCAACAGCTATCTGCGCTGGAAAGGTGAGCTCGCCGGAATCAAGCGGATGGATTTGCTAAACAAGAAATTAGCTGAAGAAAAAGAGTTGATGAACTGGATTCATGCCGATTCTTCCCGCCTAAAAAAATATGGCGAGATAATGGATGTTCAAAAGAAGATCTACGTTGATTTGAAACCCTATAAATTGGCTGATACCTATTTCAATGAAGCTGGTATAAATGGTGCTGAGGTGATTCCATTTGCCGGAAAATTTGAAAAACTGGTGCAGATGTTTAAGCGTACTAAAATTAATCAGAAAGCTATTGCAGGAGAGGCAAAGCGGATTAAACCGCTGTCAGATCAATTCTTTACAAACTGGGATTATGAGCTTGATAAACAGATTTATTGCCGCCTGCTTTATCGTTTTTACGAGAATGTGAATAAGAAATTTATTACAGAAGAAATGACACAGGCTTTAGCTCCATTTGATGGTGATGTGGATAAATACACGAATGATGCATTCAGCAAATCTATTCTGACCAATAAAGCTAAAATGGATGCTTTTTTGGAAAAAGTTGATAGTACTACGATTGAAATGCTTACCAATGACCCGGTTTACAAAATGGCATTAAGCTATTATAAAGGATATATCGAAAAAATTTCAGGACCGCTAAAACGTATGCAGGAGCAACAATCGAAATACTATAAATTGTACATGCAAGCCCTGATGGAGAAAAACAAAGGTCTGCTATATTGTCCCGATGCAAATCAATCGCAACGACTTTCGTATGGAAAAGTGACCGGCAGTATTCCTGCAGATGGTATGACTTATACTTATTTCAGTACCCTGAATGGTGTTTTTGAAAAGAGTCAGAAAAACTCAGGGAATGAGGATTACTATATCCCCAAGAAAATGCGCGAACTTTATACAAAAAAAGATTTTGGAAAATATGCTTTAAACGGAACTGTTCGAACCTGCTTCCTAACCAATTGTCATACTTCCAGTGGTAATTCCGGAAGTCCCGTTCTCAATGCTAAAGGCGAAATGGTTGGCTTAAATTTTGACCGCATGGCCGAAGGGGTTGCTTCCGATTATTGCTATCTTCCTGAATTAAGTCGCAGTATTACGCTTGATGTCCGATATTTACTCTTTGTTTTAGATAAATATTCACCTTCGGGATATGTGTTGAATGAAATGAAAATTGTAAAATAAGATTTCAATTATACTGAAAGAGGCTGAAGGCGAAAATATTAGAGTGGGTGGATTAAAATAAATCAATCTTCTCACTCTTGTGTTTCGATCTTATTATTTCGGTATTCCGAGGGTAGAACCCCAAATTTAGCTTTAAAGCACTTGCCAAAATAACTCACTGAATTATAACCCAATTCTTCAGAAAGCTCGCTGATGGTTTTATCCGGTACATTTTGTAGAATCCAGGCCGCTTTTTTCAGGCGGATATTCTGGATAAAGTCATTGGGGGTCTGGCCGGTGATACTTTTCATTTTATAGAAAAATACACGTCTGCCAATAGCCATTTCGGAACAGAGCAAATCGACATCTAATTTTTCATCGCTAATATGTGCTTCTACGATGCTGATAATCTTTTCAATAAATGCCTGGTCTAATTCGTTGGTTGCGATTGTAAAAGCAGAATTGTCAATTTGTTTGCTGAATTTTTCCTGCAGCACTTTTCGGCTCATCAGCAAATTACTGCAACGTGTAACCAATATATTAACATTAAAAGGTTTGGTTATATAGTCGTCAGCGCCTCGTTTTAACCCATCCAGGTTTTGCTCAAGGCTTGTTTGAGCGGTCAGAAGTACCACCGGAATATGACAGGTTTCGAAATTACTCTTCAGTTTAGTACATAGTTCATTTCCATTCATTTCGGGCATCATTACATCGCTGAGTATTAAATCGGGATGTTTACTAACAGCTATCTGATAGCCAATTTTACCATTATTTGCTTCCAACACATGCATTGGACAGTTGAACCCGGAAAATTTGAAGTTTGGATTGGAAGCAGTTCCGAAGATATAAAACTGAAGGGCGAGTTTGAAATAGTAAAATAAAAAATAAAAATTCTTCTTTAAATTTTAAACACCTGTTATTCAATAGAATAACAGGTGTTTTTTGTTTTTGTGGAGCTGGAGGGAGTCGAACCCTCGTCCAAACAAGGAAATAATAAGCTTTCTACATGTTTATCTTCGCTTAAGTTTTCGTGCGCAGGCAAGACCAAAGCCACCAATCTGCACCTTATCCTTTTTATTTCATCGTGCCTCCAAGGCTAAGCACGACTATCCCCGATTTAGCTGCATTTCCATATCTTTAGCCTCGGAGCGACGGCCTTAGGGAAATGTCCCGTTCCAGCACCTAGTACCGGAATTAAGCTTAATCTACTTGATTCGATTAAGCAGCAAGAGCGTAAGAATTTTCGCCAGTTAGTTGTTTGAGATCCGAGATTAACGAGCCGCTTTCTCAATGCTCGACATGCTTACTTACCCTTTCTACCTGCTGTCAAAACCAAACAGCCCCTTTTTCAATTTACAATGAACAGTTATCAGTGAACAGAACAAACTATCAATTGACATCTAAAAACTATCAACTATTTTGCATAACTTACCGCTCTCGTCTCTCTGATAACGGTAATTTTCACCTGACCCGGATAGGTCATTTCGTCTTGTACTTTTTTCGCAATATCGAACGACAATAATTCGGTTTCTTTATCGTCGAGTTTGTCGGCACCTACAATCACGCGTAATTCACGACCAGCCTGAATGGCATAAGTTTTAAGTACGCCGGGGTAAGATAATGCCAACGCTTCTAAATCGTTCAATCGTTTTACATAGGCTTCCACAATTTCACGACGGGCACCCGGACGGGCACCTGAAATAGCATCGCAAACCTGCACGATAGGTGCAATTAGTGTTTCCATTTCTACCTCATCGTGGTGAGCGCCTACAGCATTACAAATATCCGGTTTTTCTTTGTATTTTTCACACAAACGCATACCAAGTATTGCATGTGGCAATTCGGGCTCATCATCCGGTACTTTACCAATATCGTGCAACAATCCGGCACGTTTTGCTTTTTTAGGATTCAATCCAAGTTCCGAAGCCATTGTGGCACATAGGTTTGCTACTTCACGCGAGTGTTGCAGCAGGTTTTGTCCGTACGATGAGCGGTATTTCATTTTACCCACCATACGAATCAATTCAGGATGCAATCCGTGAATACCCAGATCGATAGTGGTACGTTTCCCAATTTCAATAATTTCTTCTTCAACTTGCTTGCGCACTTTTGTTACCACTTCCTCAATACGAGCGGGGTGAATACGACCGTCGGTTACCAATTGGTGTAAGGATAAACGGGCAATTTCGCGACGAACAGGGTCAAATGCTGAAAGTACAATAGCTTCAGGGGTGTCGTCGA
The DNA here is from genome assembly GCA_903901975.1 of uncultured Bacteroidales bacterium. Lineage (GTDB taxonomy): Bacteria > Bacteroidota > Bacteroidia > Bacteroidales > Paludibacteraceae > Paludibacter. The sequence continues at coordinate 42,785 of CAIUTB010000125.1, read as the reverse complement.
CAATAATTTCAACACCTGTGGCTGCTTCCAATGCACGAATATTACGTCCTTCACGACCGATTATACGTCCTTTAATTTCGTCCGATTCGATATGGAAAACGGTAACCGAGTTTTCAATAGCAGTTTCGGTAGCTACTCGTTGAATACTTTGAACCACAATCTTTTTAGCTTCTTTATTAGCAGTCATTTTGGCCTCTTCCATAATGTCATTAATGTATGACATGGCATTGGTTTTGGCTTCTTCTTTCAGTGCTTCCACCAATCGCTCTTTGGCTTGCTCTGCAGATAGCCCAGAGATCGTTTCTAATTCTGCTTGTGTTTGATGTTGAAGATGTTCAAGTTCTTTTTTCTTAATTTCCAGGGCATGAACCTGTTGTTCATTACTGTCTTTCAAGGCATCTACTTCATTGATTTTGCGTTGAACTTCACTTTGTTTCTGGTTCAGCTGCATTTCGCGTTGTTGAAGTTTCACTTCACGTTCCTGAACTTTAGCATTTCGTTCCTGAACCTGTTGTTCGTGTTCCGCTTTCAGAGCAATAAATTTTTCTTTTGCCTCGATAAGCTTATTTTTCTTAAGCAGTTCGGCCTCTGCCGCTGCTTCTACAACTGCTCGTTTGTTGACAAAGCGCAAAAGTGCAAAAGCACCTCCACTGCCTATCACAAAAGCAATCAATCCGATTATGACGTTTACCATATTGATAGTTTAAAGATTAATAATTTATACTGTTTAGTTAATTCCTGAAATAAAAAAACGCATTGACATTGCAACCAAAAGAATCCCAATAGACCGGAAATCTTCCTTTTACAAGCTAATGCGGGTTTTAAATGTATCTAAAAAACGATATTACTTATTGGACAACAATTGCTTTAGTTCTTCATCCAATTCCATAATTTTTTCAGCCAATGGCACCTTATCTTCATTCAGTTCCTGTTTCGACACAATAACTGCAATTTGAAATGCCACCATAATAAGTATTTCTTCAGACGGACGTTGGTTGTACAGTTTCTGAAATTGATTCAGATAGGTATTAACCATTTTTTCTGCTTTCCGATATAATTCCTCGTCTTTACGGGGAATATTTAATGGCATTCGCAAGCCACTAATCTGAACATTTATTGTGAATTTATCGTCTTTCATAAGCTCTATTCATCCAAAAGAGCTAAACATTTGTCAATTTCCCGCACCATTCCGGCAATTTTCTTTTTCGATTCGGCTTTTTCTGCTTCCGAACCGCTTAAGTTACTTGCCATTTGTAAATGGTCGTAATTTTTTCGAAGTTCCAATATCTCCTGATGTGCTTTCATTAAATCCGTTTGCTTTCGGTCTAATTCAGTCGTTAGCAGGGAGTTTTGTTCTTGCAATGACTTGTATTCCGAAATCAGTTTTCGCAGTTTGGTTTCAAACGCGTGTATCAGTTCTTCGTATTTATTGGTCATTTTTCAAAAAAATCTATACAAAAATACGCTTTTGCTTTGAATTAGTAAAATGTTTTGTGGTTTTTTGTGGAAAATCCTTGTTTTGACATCCTGATTATTTCTTCACTTTGACTATTTCTTCGGCTCGGGCGAGTGCTTCATTGATATTGCTACACACATTAGTCGTACCAAGTAGTTCTACAATTCCGTTTTTCTCCAACACAGCATGAACGTTTTCATTTACACCCGAAAGCAGAATCGTAACTTTATCTTTTTGTGCGGACTGAATAAGGTTCTTAAGGTTATGCGCACCGGTGGAATCCATAAAAGGCACTTTTCGCATACGAATAATCTGCACTTTATTACGGTCGCTAAGGGTCTTCATGGTTTCTTCAAACTTATTAGCCACACCAAAGAAGAACGGACCTTCAATTTCGTAGACCTCCACGCCTTTTGGGACAGACAGTTTTTCGGTATCAGCACTTCCTTCCACAAAGTCGGCTTCTTTCACTTTTTCCTTGAAAACAGAAATAGACGACGTTTCGGAAATACGACGAATAAACAGTACAGCTGCCATTAGAAGACCGATTTCTATGGCAATGGTCAGGTCGAAAATTACAGTCAAAAAGAAAGTAGTCAGCAAAACTGCCACATCCGATTTGGCATTTTTCAACAAGCCTTTGAACGTCCGCCATTCACTCATATTGTAAGCCACAATAACCAACACGCCAGCCAGACAAGCCATTGGAATATGTTTGGTGAGTCCACCCAGGAAAAGCAAAATTAGTGCAAGAACCACGGCATGTATAATACCAGCAACCGGAGTTCGGGCGCCGTTATTGATATTAGTCATAGTACGAGCAATAGCTCCTGTAGCAGGAATTCCACCGAAAATTGGTGCGACGATATTGGCAATTCCCTGTGCAATAAGTTCGGTATTTGAATGATGTTTATCGCCAATCACACCATCGGCTACAGTTGCCGAAAGCAGAGATTCAATGGCACCCAGCATGGCAATGGTAAAGGCGGTGGGAAGCAACATACGAATAGCAGCAAAGTCAATTTGAGGTGTAGCAGCTTTGGGTAACGATGGATCAATCGTAAACCGGTCGCCAATGGTTTCGATCCCAGCAATACCGAATTTATTACGTAAGAAATACACAATTACAGTCATCACGACTATCGCAATCAGCGATCCGGGAATTTTCTTTGAGAACTTAGGCGTAATAGCAATAATAACAACGGAAATAATGCCCACAGCCAATGCCCAGAAATTCACTGTGTCGAAATGTTGTCCATAAACAACCCATTTGCTGATAAAATCAGCCGGAACTTTGGCAATATGTAAGCCGAATAAATCTTTAATCTGAGTAGCAAAAATAGTCAACGCAATTCCGCTGGTAAATCCTACAATAACCGGATAGGGAATGAATTTAATAACCGTACCGAGTTTGAGCAATCCCATAGCAATAAGCATAACGCCCGCAATCATGGTAGCAATAGCCAGTCCGGCAACACCAAATTGCTGAACAATGCCGTAAACAATGACGATAAATGCTCCGGTAGGACCACCAATCTGGACTTTACTGCCACCAAAAAATGAAATAATAAATCCGGCAATAATGGCTGTAAAAATTCCTTTTTCAGGCGTAACACCAGAAGCAATACCAAATGCGATAGCTAACGGTAAAGCGACAATTCCTACAATAACACCGGCCATAACGTCGGCATAAAACTGCTCTTTTGTGTAATTTTTGAGCGTACTGAATAATTTGGGCTGAAAATGGATTTTCATTTTGATACGGATTAATAAGCACTGCAAAGGTAAGGCTTTTTAGTAAAAAGTGTTCAAAAAATAGAGTTCTATTGTTTTTTTCATCCCTGTTTCTCAACTTTTTTTGCTCATTTGCGTTTCATTGTCAAAATGAGTATTTTTGTGCTCAATTGAACTTTTTACTTTAAAAACTTTCAAACTCAAATATGTGGAAACTCAATCAGTTTAATTATAACCGTCGTATTTCGGATACGATTCATATTGGAAAACTTTTATTAGGTGGAAATCAGCCTGTTCGTGTTCAATCGATGGCCAATACCGACACCAATGATATTGAAAATTCAGTAGCTCAGTGCTTGCGGATTGTGGAAGCCGGAGGCGATATTGTACGGTTCACAACGCAGGGAATTCGCGAAGCCGAAAGTATTGGTAAAATTCATACTGCTTTGCGTGAAAAAGGTTGTGAAGTGCCTTTGGTGGCTGATATTCATTTTAATGCCAATGCGGCCGATGTGGCAGCAACTCAGGTTGAGAAGGTGCGCATTAACCCTGGAAATTATGTGGGTAGCATTAAAATTGGCGACACTTCTGATTATACGGATGATGAATTTGAAACTGAATATCAAAAAGTTAGAGCTCGTTTTATTCCTTTCCTGAAAATTTGCAAACAACATAAAACAGCCATTCGTCTGGGGATAAATCATGGTTCACTGAGTGAACGTATGATGAACCGTTATGGTGATACGTCACGTGGAATGGTAGAATCGTGTATGGAGTTTCTGAACATTTGCAACGAAGAAAATTTTCACGATGTGGTAATTTCCATGAAAACCTCAAACACCGTGATGATGGTACAAACCGTACGCCTACTGGTTGAAGAAATGGCGAAATATGGCTTTAATTACCCGTTGCATTTGGGAGTTACCGAAGCGGGAGATGGTGAAGATGGTCGTATTAAATCAGCTGTTGGAATTGGTGGCTTATTGAGTGATGGCATTGGCAATACTATTCGCGTTTCACTCAGCGAAGATCCTGAAGTTGAAGTTCCGGTTGGTCGGTTATTAGTGGCTTACACTTCGGAGCGTGTCGGACATGAACCCATCCTGGCTACTGAAAACTTACTGCATAACAGATTTGAATACAATCGTCGCAAAACCCATGCGGTTGGAACTATTGGTGCAGATAATGTGCCGGTTGTTATCGCTTCGGGCGATGGTGGCTTTGCAACCATTCCGGATTATATCTTGTCGAATGGAAAAATATTGTCAACTAACGGCAATTCCTATACAATTTATACTGCTGAGAAAATTCAGGAATTAAAACACGATACGGCTGAAATTAAATTTATACAACTAACTTATCCTCAATTATCACCTTCAGTGCTCGCTGTTTTAATGGAACGAAACGATGTGGTGGTATTACTTCAGACCCATCATAAAAACGGAGTGGGTGAGCAGCGTGCATTCTTTCACACCTTATTGAATGCCGGTTGCACTGTTCCGGTGATTCTTTGTCGAAAATACGCTGAAAATGACCTTCAATATCTCCAGATAAAATCGGCAACCGATTTGGGAGTACTATTTATTGATGGTTTCGGCGATGGTATTTTCCTCGAAAACGAAGGGGAAATTACGGTTGAAGAAATTAATTCGGTGGCATTTGGCATTTTACAGGCTTCACGGGTTCGCGTTACAAAAACAGAATTTATTTCCTGCCCGAGTTGTGGTCGAACCATGTTTAATTTGCAGACAGTAGTTGGACGGATAAAAGCAAAAACGTCACACCTCACCGGACTGAAAATCGGTATTATGGGCTGTATTGTAAACGGTCCGGGTGAAATGGCCGATGCCGATTATGGGTATGTGGGCGCCGGTCGTGGCAAAGTAAGTCTGTATAAGAAAAAAGAGTGTCTGGAGCGGAATATTCCTGAAGATGAGGCGGTTGAAAAACTAATAGATTTGATTAAGGTCAACGGTGACTGGCACGAATAAAAGCGCATTGTATTATTAATTTCTCCCGTTTTGGTTGGATTGAATGCCAATTGAACGGGAGTTTTTATTGAAAATATGTATTGAACTCTACTTACATATATTTTCACTATTTTTGCAACTTAATCGCTTCAAATGTATCCAATGAATAAAATCAGGTTTCTGTTGCTTTTTTTGTTTGCAACTATGGTTGTTTCCGCTCAGAACACCGACGATAAAAAATATTTATTGACCTCAAAGACCAATACTATTGGTATTTCAACCCTGTCTTTCGTCGATCCCTATCTTTCACCTTTGACTTATGATGGGTTGGCTATCAGTTACGACAATGAAGCACGGCGGTTTTTATCTACAGAAAATACCAACATTTCAACACAAAGTTTACTTAATCTGCAGGCTGGAATTTTGTTGAATACCCCGGTTAGCAGCGACATGTTATATCTGGGTGCGAATTATGGTTGGGAAATGTGCTACCATGCAGTAATCCCGATAAAAGGCTTGAAAGTGCTTGTTGGTGGACTTTTGGATATTGACTTTGGTTTTAAAAACATGGAACGAAACGTCAATAATCCCGTAAATCTTGATATATCAACCAATCTGAATCTGTCTGCGTTGGCACGATATACCATTCCCTTGCGACATAAAACGCTTCAACTTCAACTAGCTTTACAAACTCCGGTAATAGGCTATATGTTTGTTCCTAAAGCAGGAGCATCGTATTACGAAATGTTCGATTTGGGAAATTTGACCGATGCTTTTCATTTCAGTTCATTATACAATAAACGAGGACTTAACAGTACACTGACAGTTGAAGTTCCGTTTAATCGTTCTGTCTGGCGTTTTGGATTAAAAATGAAAATCTTACGCTATTCGGCTAACGATTTAGTTTTTGACAAAAATGAGTTTAGTCTGCTCGTTGGAACAAGCTTTGATACTTTCAATTTTGCCGGACGAAAAAACAAAGCTCCAAAGAATTTCGTTTCAACACAAGACTAGAATTTCCAATGATTCAATTCCCAATTTTCGATAAGATACAATGAAGAAAATCAGTTTAATCATCATACTATCAGTATTTTTACTTCCTTCGTGTATGAACGAGCCGGCAGAACAGCCGAATACCTACAAAGGGAATTTTGAATCGCTGTGGCAAATTATTGACAGCAAATATTGCTATCTTGATTATAAAAACATCAACTGGGATTCGATTCATACTATTTATGCAGCCAGAGTTGATACCGTTAAAAGTACTTTCCCATTTTTTGATTTAATGGGAAATATGCTCAATGAACTGAAAGACGGACACGTAAATCTGTATTCCGATTTCAACAAAAGCCATTACTGGAAGTGGTTTCAGGATTATCCTGTGAATTTCAACACAACATTAATATATAATAGTCGGTATCTGGGTTCAAATTACCTGCTGGCTGGTGGTTTTCGATATGGAAAAATAAGTAATGGAACGATTGGCTATATGTATTACGATGATTTTTCGGATGCATTCAGTGACAGTAACATTGCCTACATTATGAATTATTTCAGTGCTTGCAAAGCACTGATAATTGATGTGCGTAACAACGGAGGCGGTTCGCTTGATTATTCCAAACAACTGGCATCGTATTTTTATAAAGTGGAAACGCTAACTGGCTATATGCGTCATAAAACAGGGGATGGACATGCTGATTTTTCAGCACCGGTAGAAATAAAAACACCTGCCAGCAAAAATATTCAATGGCAGCGACCGGTTGCAGTGCTTACTAATCGTATGTCGTACAGTGCCACCAACGATTTTGTAAATCGCATGAAAAAAGCTCCTAATGCCATTATAGTTGGTGATAAAACCGGTGGTGGCGGAGGTTTACCACTTTCAAGCGAACTGCCAAACGGATGGTTAGTACGGTTCTCCTCGTCGCCCATGTACGATTCGGCCATGCAAGACACCGAATGGGGTATTGATCCCGATGTACGCGACAGTATCAAAGTTGAAGATCAGGCTAAAGGCATTGACACCATTATTGAACGGGCAATAAAAATAATAAGCCAATGATTCAATATGCCAATGTGCCAATACCTGATTTCATTGGCCCATTGGCACATTAGCACATTGAATTTATGAAGAAACTCAAAATAACCGAAATGAATCGCCTCAGCATTGAGGAATTCAAAGAAGAAAAGAAAACAGCATTGATTGTTGTTCTTGATAATGTGCGTAGTTTGCATAATGTTGGTTCAATCTTTCGCACATCTGATGCATTTTTGTTGGAAGCAGTTTATTTATGTGGCATTACCAGCACACCGCCTCATGCCGAAATTCACAAAACAGCTCTCGGAGCTGAAAATACTGTCGACTGGAAACATTTTGAAGATACACACCTTGCTGTTGACGAGTTGAAAACTCAGGGTTACACAGTTTATGCGATCGAACAAGCCAAAGGAAGCACTCTGTTGCCAAACTTAAAATTGGACAAATCAAAAAAATATGCTGTAATTCTTGGTAATGAAGTGAAAGGTGTTCAACAAAGCGTGGTGGATGTTTGTGATGGCTGCATCGAAATTCCTCAATTTGGCACAAAACACTCGCTAAATGTGAGCGTTACCGGGGGAATTATTATTTGGGAGATATTTATGAAGTTAGCCCCCTAACCCCGAAGGGGGAATATACTTTGTTATATTTAATTGTAAATTGTAAATGATAAAATCGTAAATGGGTCTATGGATTGGAGAGATAAACTAAGTGGATTAAAATCAGAACTACCTCAAGTAGAAGAAAAGCCTGCTGCAGAACTAAAACCAACAAAAAAACGTCAGGTTGAACCTTTGCGAGTGGAACTGAATAAACGCAATGGCAAACCGGCAACACTTATTACTGATTTCAAAGGAAAAGATGCTGAACTAAAGGAATTAGCCAAACTGCTGAAAGTAAAATGTGGTGCAGGTGGTTCTTCACGCGAAGGTGAAATACTGGTTCAGGGCGATTTTCGGCTGAAAATAGTTGACATTTTGGTGGAAATGGGTTTCAAAGTAAAGAAAATAAATTTTAAGTAATTCTTTAATCTATATTAATATTGTACAGAAAATTAATCTAAGCTACAACTTTATAGTAATTTTCGCGTTCTAATAACAAATTTATAATTAATACAATCATTATTATGAAATCTGTAGGTAAGAGAATAGTTTTGGTTTCGATAACATTCGTGTTTTGTTTGCTTGCTGCAACAAGTTGTTACACACAGAATCCTCCGGTAAATGCTACTACAGGTGCTACCACTATTACAGCAAAGAAATAGCGGATTAAATCAGGAACAGGATTAAAGAATAACGGCATCGGCTGAATTTCAAACAAGAAGTTCAGCCGATGCTGTTTTTGCATTTTCTGAAACAATATTGTATCTTTGAAATCAAATTTCAGCTATGCTCAAAATCTATCGTGCCTCAGCCGGTTCGGGTAAAACATACCAACTAACCAAAGATTACATTAAATTACTGTTCGACTCAAAGCGGGAACAGGCGCATCGTCGTATTTTGGCGGTAACGTTTACCAACAAGGCCACCGACGAAATGAAAACGCGCATCCTGAAAGAACTTCACGCGTTATCGCAGGGTTCAACATCAGATTATAGAGCTGATTTAATTTCGAAATATTATCCTTCAGAAGAAGCAGTGAATGCACGGGCTAAAAAAATACTTAGCACCATTCTTCACGATTATTCATCCTTTTCTATAAGTACCATTGACCGCTTTTTCCAACAGGTTATTCGTTCGTTTGCCCGTGACATTGGAGTACACGGCGGTTATAACCTCGAGTTGGATAATACCGCGACCCTGGAACAATCGGTTGATAACCTGTTTCTCGATTTGTCGAAAGAAGAAAATAAACAATTGCTTCAATGGCTCACAGCATATGCCGAGGAACGCATTGAACAGTCGGAAAACTGGAACATGCGCAACAATATTATGGACTTGGGCAAGGAAATTTTCAAGGAAAGTTACCAGCATAAAGCCGAAGATACTAATCGCAAACTCCACGAACGCGAATTCCTGACCAATTACCGCAAAAGCCTGCGCGAGATTAAAACGACCTTCGAAGACAAGCTAAAACGAGCTGCCACCGACGGACTTAACCTGATGGCTCTTAATGGTTTATCGCACGATGACTTTTCGTATAAAGACACTACGACATTAGAAAAATTAGTCAAAGGAAAGTTGGACATTAGTAAGCGCTTTTCTAAATATGCCGACGATGTAACGAATTGCTTTACAAAAAAAACGCCACAAGATGTGAAATCGGCTATCGAATCGGCTTACAATTCGGGGTTGGGAAAATGCTTTAAGCAGATTGTGGAGTTAATGAGCGTTGATATAGTGACCTATAATTCGGCAGTAATGGTGCTTAAGCATATCAATACACTTGGTATTTTATCTGATTTAGCGGTGCAAATAAAAAAACTCACCGACGAGCAAAATACCATGCTGATTTCAGACTCCAACATGTTGCTCAACAGAATTATCGACAACAGTGATACGCCTTTTGTATATGAAAAGACAGGTATTACGATTGATAATTTTATGATTGATGAATTTCAGGATACTTCCACCTTACAATGGAAAAATTTTCATCCGTTAATGGCGAATAGTTTGGCGGCCGGGAAATTCAATCTGGTGGTTGGTGATGTGAAACAAAGTATATATCGATGGCGAAATTCTGATTGGAAATTGCTCGATGAACAAATACTGACTGATTTTCGCACGGAACAAATTCTCGAGGAAAACCTAGCAACCAACTGGCGAAGCGATAAAAACATTATCGATTTCAATAATTCGTTCTTCCGTCGTGCTGCTATTTTATTGCAAAGCAAGCTGAATGAAAACCTTCAGGCTGTTTTGCCGGTTTATCCTGCCTTAGAAGGGTTGACACATAAAATTGAACATGCCTATACCAACATTCATCAACAAACTTCTCCTAAAGCTGAAACAGGGAGAGTAGAACTGCGTTTTATTGCTGCGGATGAAAATGAAGACGGTTGGAAAGCTGAAAGTTTGGAGCGACTGCCGGCTATGCTCGAAGAGTTGCAGGTGCGCGGTTATCGTCCGGCAGATATTTGTATTATAGTGCGTAAAAACGATGAGGAACAACAAGTTATACATCGATTACTTAATTACAAAACCACTCCGAAAGCAAAACCAGAACTGTGCTATGATATTATGGGTAATGAAGGATTATTGATTGCTTCAGCCGCTTCGGTGCGCTTTGTATTGGGAGTTTTGCAATTATTTCTCAATCCATCCGACAGCATTCAACAAACTGTAGTCAATTACGAATATGCCAGAGCCAAACTAAACAAAACGGAAAATGATGCCCTGAATGCTTGTTTTTCTCCACCTTCGCAAGAAAATGTATTTTCTTCATTATTTAAAAACGAAGAAAACGAACGATTGAAACAAGTTCAGCACAGTTCGCTTTATGATATGGTGGAACAAATCATTTCCTTGTTCGATATTGGATCGTGGCACAATGAAGCAGTATTTATACAGGCTTTTCAGGATATGATCTTTCGATATACTTCCGGAAAAACGGTCGACCTCAACAGTTTCCTTAGCTGGTGGAAAAAGAACGGCGCTAAACAATGCATTTCTACTCCCGACAATCAAAGTGCTATGCGTATTATGACAGTACACAAGTCGAAAGGACTGGACTTCCCTGTAGTGATTATGCCTTTTTGTGAATGGGATTTAGATAGCCGTATGCGAAATATTCTTTGGTGCGAACCAACCATAGCTCCTTTCAACGAATTGCCTTTATTGCCAATTGAATATGGTTCTAAGCTCGGACAATCCATTTTTGCCGAAAATTACTTCGACGAACAAATGCATTTATATATTGATAGTTTGAATGTGGCTTATGTGGCTTTTACCCGTGCTAAAAATGAATTGATTTGTATGGCTCCGGCTCCGAAAAACGGTCTAGAAAGTTTAGATAAGATTAATTCCATGTCAGCCTTACTTTCAGCTTGTATCAGTGTGGAAACAGCGGGTTTGGATAAAGAAATCATTCCCTTGTCCAACTCATTTGATGATGTTTCTAATGTGTTCTCTTTAGGTAAACCCACAAAAGTGACATTTCAAAACTCCCAAAATTACGGTGACAATGAGAAGATAAATAACTATCCGTCGGTAAGTAGTTCCGATCGCTTGCACATACGCCACCAAAGCCTCGATTATTTGCTTGAAAATCAAAAATTGACAGATAGTAAATTGAATTATGGAATCATCATGCACGACATTTTGCACAATATTACCCGCAAGTTAGACCAATCGAATGCTATTCAGGCAATGATTCGTGAAGGTAGAATCAACGAAAAGGAAAGTAAAATAGTAGAGCAGGAAATGGAAAAATTCTGGAGCTTACCTGAAACCGAAAACTGGTTTGGAGATACATTATGTGTGCTGAATGAGACAACCATCCTCACACCAGGCGGAGCACAATATCGGCCTGACAGGGTTGTCATTAAAGATAACAAAGCTACGATTGTGGATTATAAATTTGGGGATAAAGAGAGCAAAACTCACATTCAACAAGTGAAACAATACATGAGTTTGATTGCCGAAATGGGCTATCAAACAAGCGGTTTTGTCTGTTATGTGAGTTTGGGAAAAGTGGAATCTATCAGTGATTTTAACTAAGCTCTTTTTTCATCTATTTATCAGCCACTTAGCAGCCAACCCTACCCGAAAAAATTGAATAAATCTATTTGTTTTAAGTATCTGTTTGTTTTTTACTGAGAAATGGACTTTCTTTAATTAATTTTTTAATTCAAAGAAAAAACGTCACTTTCAGTCTAAAATTCGTAAGTTGATAGATGAAAAACAGTATATTATTACTGAAATAATTCTGTAATACCCATATTTTGCTATATAAAGAGCTTAAATTGTGAAATTTTCGTCCAATTAATATGTTAAATATTTCTTTGGGACGAAAATATTTTATTATTTATTTTTCCTTTTTGGTTTGTTTGCAATTTTCGATATTTTCTTTAGTTCGATTTAGCAAATTTATTTATTTATCTGTATATCAATATAATAACATTTTATAAAAATTGTAGAAATTACACACATCAGTGCTTATATATATTTCAAAAAAGCCTGTTGCCTACAGAATGAAACAAATATTCTGTATATTTTTTCTATTTATCATCAAAAACATTTGTTTTTTAATTATTAATACTTTATTTTTGCCAAGCAATAAATAAACTTCCTTTAAATTAAAGAAGATTAATAAACAAAATGTTAAATTTATGAGAAAACTAACGTTCTTATTGGCTTGCCTATTATTGGTTAGCGTAGGTGTGGTTAATGCTCAGTCAAAATCCATTTCGGGAAAGGTATTTTCCGCGGATGACGGGCAACCTGTTATTGGTGCTACTGTAAAGGTAAAAGGCACAACTGTTGGTACAATTACCGGTACTTCAGGAGAGTTTAAAATTAGTTTGCAGGCAAATGCAAAAAGTCTTGTCGTATCGTATGTAGGTATGAAGACCATTGAAGTGGATGCAAAAAACAATTTGGTAGTTAGATTAGAATCTGACACTAGACAAATGGATGAAGTAGTAGTTGTTGCTACTGCTCTTGGTATTAAACGACAAGAGAGAGAAGTTGGTTATGCCGCTACAACAATTAAAAACAAATTTATTACTCAGGCAAATTCTACTAACGTTCAGCAGTCTTTGAATGGTAAGATTTCAGGATTGAACATTACGACTACTAATAGTGGTGTATTTGAAAATGCAAAAATGAACATTCGTGGTATCCGTTCTCTTACAGGAAATAACCAACCCATGTTTGTACTGGATGGTTCACCGGTTAGTTTAGGTTATTTAAATTCAATTGCTCCGGAAGATGTTCAGGATGTTACCGTTTTGAAAAGTGCTGCTTCAGCTGCATTATACGGTCCTGATGCTGTAAACGGTGTAATTTTAGTTACAACCAAAAGAGGAGACACAGACAAAACTACTGTTTCTATTACTTCTTCACTTCAGGCAACTCGTGTTGCTTACTTCCCAAAACTTCAATCTGAGTTTGGCGGATGGGGTGGAGAATCTACCGATGAATTTGGAAATACAATTTATTGTCCAATTGAAAATCAAAATTATGGACCTCGTTTTGACGGTTCAATTCAACCAATTGGTATTGTAAACGAACAGGGACATCAACAAACAGGTCCTTATAGCGCTATTCATGCCAATGATAAAATTGATTTTTGGAATACAGGTCTTACTTTCCAAAATGCAGTTTCTTTATCCAGCAAAGACTTTTTCTTTAGTGTTACCAATGCTGACATTCAAGGATTAATGCCAAGTGATAAGAACAATAGAACAACTTTACGTTTCAACTCCGGTAAAGAATATAAAAATTTATCAGTGAGTTATAATGTAAATTACACTAACAATACCTACGATGTAGTGAATGAAGGTGATATGCCTAACTTATCTACCAGTTCTTATACCGGTAGTATTTTAGCCAATTTACTTCAGGCAGGAGCTAATGTTCCTTTATTATCTTACAAAGATCTTAAAAGCGAATGGGGTAAATATGATAATTATTTCTGTGAATATGCATGGAATCCATATTGGGTAATTGCCAGTTTAAGACAAAAAGGTTCAAGCCATGACTTTATGGGTAATATCAATTTATCTTACAAGTTTGCAAAATGGTTAAAAGCAGATGTGAAAGCAAGTACAAACGTTTCTATTGCTACTTTCCAAAATACAGATGCTCCGGTTGTTGTTTCCGATTATACATTAAATGTACTACAACGTAATACAACACAATATCACAATCAACCTGGATTAGTTGCCTCTGATATGTCGACTACAAGCAGAATAAACTTAGATGCTTTCTTAAGCGGTGAAGTGAATTCGGGCGATTATGATGTAAAATATGTTGCAGGTTCAACTGTACGTAGCAATAGCTATGTTGATGTTGAAGTGGGTGGTAATAACTTATCAGTTCCTGGTTTATATAATGTTGCAGTTCGTTCAGGTGACGCTTCTGTAGGAACTTATCCCTATAATGCAACCATTCAAAGCCGATTAGTTTCTGCTTATGGAAACGTTTCAATTGGTTATAAAAAATTAGCTTATTTGGAATTAACTGGTCGTAATGACTGGGATAGCCGTTTAGCTGTGGCAAATCAATCGGTATTTTATCCGGGTGCTAGTGCTTCGGTAATTCTGTCTGATATTTTCCCAACATTAAAAGATAATTCAATCAACTACTTGAAATTAAGAGGTGCATTGAATAAATCAGGGAATGTAAACCTTGCAGCTTATTCAACCCAGGCTGTTTATTCACTTGGTGGTGGTTATCCTTTTGGAAATAATGTAGGTTTTAGCGCCGGTAATACGATTCCAAGTCCGGATTTGAAACCCGAATTTGTTACAACTACTGAAGCAGGTTTTGAACTTCGCTTAATGGAAAATGATCGTGTTGGTATCGAAGCTACTTACTTCAATCAGGATTGTACGAACCAGATTTTATCAGTTTCTCAATCTTGGGCAACAGGTTATCCGGTAGCATTGGCCAATGCAGCTAGTTTCCGTAACTGGGGATTTGAAATGGATTTGAAATTAACCCCTCTTGTGAAAATTGGAGATGGTGATTTTAATTTATTAGTGAACGCTACCTATAATAACAATATTGTAACTCAAACGTTGGGTAATATACCTGTAGTTTTAGCAGGTAATAGCGGATTCATTCAAAATGCAGCAAGTAATCCTACTGTTAACAACATTGCAGTTGTTGGCCAACCTGCTTATTCATTCCAAATGACCGATTATACTCGTGACCCTGCCACAGGTAAAGTAATTGTTGACGCATCAGGAAATCCTAATGTATCTTCAGCATTAATTACTAAAGGAAGAACATTACCTCTTTGGGTAATAGGTATTTCTCCTTCATACACCCTTGGTGACTTTAGTATCTCAATGACCTGGGATTATAAAGGTGGGCATAATTTCTATGCAGGAGCTGGTGCTGATATGGATTTCTCCGGAATTTCTGCACGCTCGGCTGAATATGGTCGTCAACGTTTTGTATTTCCAAACTCTGTTTATTTAGATGCAGCAACAAATACATATGTTCCTAACACGAACAGACTTGTAACTGATGGTAATTATGGTTTCTGGACAAGTAAAACCCAAAATACCGGAGTTGCTACAAACTATTTTGCAAGTGCAGCTGCATGGAGATTACGTGAATTAAATATCACCTATAATGTTCCATCTAAATTCTTGAAAAACAACACCAGCTTCCTCAAAAAAGCTACTGTAAGCTTAGTAGGAAAGAACTTGTTAATGTTCTTACCTGATTCAAATCAATGGGGAGATCCTGAGTTTAACTATACTTCAACAGGAAATACTATGGGTGTAAGTAGTGCTTATGAAACTCCTTCTTCGAGATTCTTTGGAGCTACAGTTAATTTGCAGTTTTAATAATTATAAAACTATAGAAATATGAAAAAAATTAAAAATATAGTGATGCTGTCACTTTTAGCTGTTGTTTTTGCAACAAGCTCTTGTAGTGACTTCCTAAATGTGAACACGGATCCGAACCGTGTGACCGGAGACAATATTACTCCTGACCTGATTTTTACAAATGCACAAACTTCGGTTGGTGCCCAACAAGCAACTCGATTTATTTACCTTAATAACTGGATGGGATATATGTCTCGTTCTGGTACATTTATCGTGGAACAAGAAGAAACAACTTATAAAGTTGCCAACACGTTCCCTGAAACTAATTGGGATCAAGCGTACAATACTTTATTTGATTTGTATCAGGTACAAACAAGAGCTTTAGCAGCAAATGATTCTGTGTTGGCAGGAGCTTCCATGGTATTATCAGTTAAACTTTGGCAGGAAACTGTTGATCAGTTTGGTGCAATACCTTATGCTCAAGCATTTGATTATGTAAATTATCCACGCCCTGCTTATACGCCTGCAGCTGATATTTATGCAGATTTATTAGTAAAAATGGATAAAGCTATTTCTTATCTTGATGCAGCAGCACCCAAATCAAGTTTTGTAAAAACAGATCTTATTTTCTGTCGTGGTGGAGCAATTAATGCAGCCAATAAAGGTATGGAAATACCTGATGCTATTGTATTGTGGAAGAAGTTTGCAAATACAATCAAATTGCGCATGTTTTTACGTCAATCTGAAAAAGGTTTTGTTCCAAGTTCTACTCAAATAGCTAAAATTGTTGCTGATGGCGGATTTTTAGCTGCCGGTGAAGATGTAGCTGTTCAACCTGGTTATAGCAATCAAACTGCAAAACAGAATCCATTTTATGCCCAGTTTGGGTTGACACCATCAGGTGCACCTGCAACTACAAATAACAAACCTAATAATTATTTCAAAGCGCTTTTGAGCACTACAGATCCACGATTAGAAAGGTTTTATGCCTCTTCAAATGGTTTACCAACAGGTATAACCGGAACTGATTATGGTGCAGTAGGTGGAAATAAAGCATCCGTAGGTGGTTTACCTGTATTTACAGGCACTGAAATAGGTCCGGGCTTAGCAGGTTCAGCAACTCAAGATCAGTTTATTTTACCTTCATTTGAAAGTTTATTCTTTCAGGCCGAAGCTGCTCAAAGAGGTTGGATAGCCGGTACAGCTCAAACATTATTCGAAAGTGCAATTACCCAATCATTTGTATGGCTTGGTGTAGCAACTGCACCTGCAGCTGCAACGACCTATATCACTACGGTACCTTCAGCAATGTGGGCTAATTCAGGAACAACAAGCGCAGCTAAAATACAATTTATAGCTTTTCAGAAGTACGTAGCTTTATGTGGTATTGATGCCGTTGAATCGTGGTCTGATTTGAGACGTGGTGTATTGGTTTTACCAGCTGCTTCTGGTTATTCGTATCTGTCAAACAATGTGAATAAAGATTCCAGAGGTCTTCCAAGAGTAATGCCTTATCCACAAACTGAATTGACTACAAATTCAGCCAGCTTACCAGCAAGAACAGCTGATAATATATTTACAGAAAAACTATTCTGGCAACCGTGATAAGAATAATTAATATCATGTTATAGTTTGTTGAACTAGCACTCTTCAAACTATAACATAATTAAAAACTTAATAAATAAATAATTATGAATAAGATAATAAATAAAATTTTTCCTATCCTGACGCTGGCCTTTGTATTGACAATGACTGCCTGCTTGAATGATAGCGATTATTCGAACAATTTGATTGGTACGAAAAATACTGCGAATCAAAATTTTGTTGAAGTTCATTTGACCTCAGCGGATACAACAAATGCTGTTTCACGTGCATACGACGGATTTAATCGTGATACAACCATTAATTTCATCCCTGTTAACTTGACTTCTGGTCCTGCTACAAGTGATGTTACTGTTACATTCGAATTGTTGAATGCTACTAATGCTGCAATGGCTAAACTGATTGCTGCAGGAAATGCAATTCCTGATCCAACAAAATTTATTGTTCTGAATACTGGAAATACGGTAACTATTCCTGCCGGATCAAGTACTGGATATATTAAAGTGAAGTTTAATCCTTCAAATTTTGGTGGTTTTTATTCATTTGGAGTAAAATTAACTGCCGTAAGTGATCCAAAATACACCTTGAGTAATTTGGTAACCGGGTTCGTTAAATTCGGGATCAAAAACCAATACGATGGTGATTATACGCTTACAGGTACTTTGGTTGATGCAGCAAATGCTGGTATAGTAGGAGCATATCCTAATGAAGTATATCTTGAAACCTTGGATGCAACTTCTGTAGTTATGTATGATGTTACAGCCGGTAATTTTTATCACTTAATTAAGAGTGGAGGTGCACTTAGTATGTATGGAACGTTTGCTCCAATTTTCCATTTTGATGGAAGTGGCAATGTAACTTCAGTAACGAATTATTATGGTCAACCAGCATCAAGTACACGATCTGGTGAATTGGATCCATCAGGGATTAACAAGTTTGATGCTGCAACGCATACATTAAGTGTTTCTTACTGGATGAATCAACCATCTGTTATTGCAGGTCACCGTACTCATTATGTTGAAGTATTTACGTATATTGGTAAAAGACCGTAAACACGTTCTATTTACTTTACAAAAAAAGAGTTTCTCAGCCGAGAAACTCTTTTTTTTGTCGAATAATGAATATCTTTACAATATAGCTAGAATCTGATCTAGACTTTTAGCAAAATACGTAGCAGGAAAATTAGTTGGAGATGCTGCAACATTCGGATTAAAGTAAATCTGATCCAACCCTGCATTTTGGGCACCAATAATATCAGCTTCGTAACTGTCACCAATCATAATCGTTTCAGAGACGGTTGCTTCGTTTAAACCCAAGGCATATTCGAATATACGTTTATCAGGTTTCAAAGCTCCTGCAGCTTCCGAAAGTACCACATGTGAGAAGTATTGCTCAATCTGACAACTCTTGAGTTTGCGGTATTGCACTTCAATAAATCCATTTGAAACGATGGTCAGTGGATATTTCGGTGCCAGATAATCTAAGAGTTCGATAGCATAAGGTATGAGAGTTGTTCGGGTGGGTAATAAATCGAGATACTCCTTCCCTATCGCAATGGCTAATTCGGCATCATCAATACCAACCATTTTCAGAGGATGCAGAAATCGTTCCAAGGAAAGAGCTTCTTTGGTTATAAATCCTTTGCCGTACTGATCCCATAACTCAAGATTCCGCTTGGCATAAATTTCAAAATACTGATCGAAATTATCAAAATGATTGTATAATTTTCTGGTTTCGAAAATTTCATGTAACGATGATTTTGCATTGGCATGAAAATCCCAAATAGTATCGTCTAAATCAATAAAAACATATTTATACATAAGCCCCTAACCCCTAAAGGGGAACTAAGTTAGTATTGGTTTGACAAAAATGAACAAAGAGAAGGCGGTATTATGGTTCCCCTTTAGGGGTTAGGGGCCTATTATTCCACCTCAATAACCAGATATTTACTTATACTCCAGAATTCTTCAGGATCAACAATCAGTAATACAAAGTTTCCATTTTCTTTTTCCAGGGTGTAGGAAGATTTAGGATGACCGGTAAGAATCTTTGCATGAGTTGAATACAATGGAATTGATTTCGTTTTCCGTGCATCAATCCGAACAAAATAATTTTTATTAAAATCATGTTGCAGAATACGTTGCTGGCTGAACATTCCTTCTATGGAAACAATTTTCTGTTGTTTCAACTCATTAATCGTTCCAAAGACATACCACGCAGTATGAATGGTTTCCTCCTGTTCTTTAATTTTTACATCTTTGGATTTATTTTCAACGGTCAGATTCTCAACATAACGACCTAATTTAACTACCTGAGTGTCCAGTTTTACAATCAAGGAGTCTTTTTTGGCTAATTCACCATGTAATACGGCCACTTTTGCCGTTTCTTCTTCAAGCGATTTGGTCAGTTTAATGATAGTTTTTTCCAGTTGAGAAGATTTGAATGCGCTTTTTCTGAGTTTTGACTTTAAGCGGGCTAATTCCTGTTTGTTAGCTCTCAGCATATCAAACAAATAAGTCATATCCTCATTCACTTTTGTGCGAACATCGGCAGTCAACTCTGTTCCAACAGGTTGAACTGAAATAACTTTTTCAGTTTCCTTGATTTTCTCAATATTCTGCTCGATCTGATTCATTGCCGAGAAATAACTGTCAACTTCCTGTTGGAGTTTGATTTTTGAATTCATCAACGAATCATTTTGAGCCTGAAGAGCCTTGTAATCAGTAGAATTTTTGACGCATGATGTCAGTATCACAGCCATCAGAGCGAATGTGTAAAAAAACGGTTTCATAACTTAAAAAACTAAATAGTGAGTTGAATGGAAAGTTTAAGTACCTATTGAAAACTTAGCAATTGATTCGGTTTGTTTTCGGCTGCAAAGGTAATGTTATTCTTCTAATCCTGCAACAATTACAACAATTTCTCCTTTGGGGTTATGTTCTGTGTAATAAAGGCTTAAATCCTGCAAAGTGCCCCGTTTGGTTTCTTCAAATAGCTTTGAAATTTCGCGTGAAACAGAAGCTTTTCGTTCATTTCCGAAAAATTCAGCGAGCTGAGTCAGGGTTTTTGCCAATCGGAAGGGTGATTCGTAAAAAATCATGGTTCGTTTTTCGGTGGAAAGTTCTCTGATTTTAGTTTGACGGCCTTTTTTGGGAGGTAAGAAGCCTTCGAAAGTAAAACGGTCGTTGGGCAAACCGGAAGTAACTAAAGCGGGCACAAAAGCCGTTGCACCGGGTAAACATTCTACTTCAATACCATTCTCTATGCACTGACGCACCACCAAGAATCCGGGATCGGAAATGGCAGGTGTACCGGCATCGGAAATCAACGCCACTTTCTGACCGTTCATAATACGCTGAACCACATTTTCAACTGTTTTATGCTCGTTGAATTTATGGTGCGATTGCATAGGAGTCTTAATTTCAAAATGTTTGAGCAAAAACCCACTGGTGCGTGTATCTTCTGCCAAAATTAAATCGGCTTCTTTCAGTACCCGAATGGCACGAAAAGTCATATCTTCGAGGTTTCCAATCGGTGTAGGTACAACAAAAAGTTTCATAATAATCTCAGTATTTAATTAACGTATGTGTTCATATCTTTTTTTGTAAATATATTTTCTATCCTTGTTATTTTTTTATCTTTGCAAAGATTAAAAGTGCTAACTACCGGCATGAAGATATAAACCGCAGTAAAGGTACTATAATCGGAATAAACTATAACGAAAATCACCTAATTTTCAATAAAATACCATGATATATTTCGAACAGAACCATCCAATTCAACAAAAACGTGGGAGTATTGAAGTAATTTGCGGCTCGATGTTTTCAGGAAAAACAGAGGAGTTGATACGGAGATTAAAACGTGCCAATTTTGCTAAGCAAAAAGTGGAGATTTTCAAACCAAAAATTGACACGCGTTATTCGGAAGATGAGGTTGTTTCGCATGACCGGACTGCCATTCGTTCCACACCGGTTGATTCGTCGGGTAGCATTTTGCTTATGGCTGGTGATGTGGATGTGGTCGGAATTGACGAGGCTCAGTTTTTCGACGATGGATTAGTGGATGTTTGCACACAGCTTGCCAATCAGGGTATTCGGGTCATCATTGCCGGACTGGATATGGATTTCAAGGGCATACCGTTCGGACCTATGCCTGCTCTCTGCGCGATTGCCGAAGATGTGTATAAAGTTCATGCTATATGTGTTCGGTGTGGATCGCTGGCTTATGTTTCGCACCGCTTAGTTGACAGCGACAAACGCGTTCTACTAGGTGAGATGACTGAATATGAACCCATTTGCAGGGATTGCTTTAATAAAACGAGGACAACCCCAAACCCCTAAAGAGGATTTTAGTGCAGAGAAATTAGAAATAAATATAAAAAGTTACATTATAGAATTCCCCCTGCGGGGGATCAAAGGGGGCTTATTTATGAACTCAAAACCTTATACCTTCGATCGGGTGGTAAGAATGCTTATCGGTTTAAGCATTCTGGCACTGCTTTATTTGTTGATTGTCAGACTGAGTAATGTATTACTTCCCTTCCTGGTTGCCTGGTTGATGGCTTATTTAATGCAACCATTCGTGTCATTTTTTCAACACAAACTAAAATTTAAAAGTCGCAGTCTCTCGATTCTTGCGACACTTATATTGTTTTTCGGTTCAATAACCGGAATAATTCTATTATTAGCTCCCATTGTAAGTGTGGAAATTCAGAAACTTTCGGAACTCGTTGTTAGCTATAGCCAAAATCTGAATATGAATTCATTTTTGCCCAAAGCCTGGCAACACGAAATTCAGCGTTACCTTTCGCACATGAATCTTCAGACCATTCTGAAAGATGAAAACATCATGAACAGCATCCGCAAACTGGCACCACAATTGTGGGATTTTATTAATGGTTCGCTCGACTTTATTCTGGGATTTTCGGTGGTAATTATTGTTTTTCTGTATCTGATTTTCATTCTGTTGGATTTCGAAAAAATATCCGCCTCCATGTTGGGAATTATTCCGCCTAAGTACAAAGAACTGATAACTGAAATCATTGTGGATATGGAAAGTGGTATGAACCGCTATTTCCGTGGGCAGGCATTAATAGCCCTTATTGTGGGAATACTTTTCATCATCGGATTCAGCATTATTGGCATGCCGCTCGCCATTGTTATGGGCGTACTGATTGGCGTATTGAATATGGTGCCTTATCTGAAAGCCGTCGCCCTAATTCCTTCCTTGATGCTGGGCTTGCTTCAATCGTTCGAAACCGGTCAAAATTTAACGTCGGTGCTGATTGGAATTGCAGTGGTATTTGTGGTTATTCAGTTGCTCGAAGACCTGATTCTCACGCCACGCATTATGGGAAAAGTTACCGGACTTAATCCGGCTGTCATTCTGCTATCGCTTTCCATTTGGGGCTCGTTGATGGGAATGGTGGGACTGATTATTGCCCTTCCGCTCACCACGCTTATGATTTCGTATTACAAACGCTTTGTGCTGGAAGAAAATAAAGCGGAAGAAACAATTCCGGCAGCTGAAGAGGCTGCAGAAAAGAAAATAATAGAGTAATATGAAAGCAGAGCTTTCTTTTTAACTTTGTCATAACAGGACGCTGTGGTGAACGTCGGGAGAAAAAATGATACGCTACGGTGAACGGGGGAAGTTATGGTTGTATAGATTAAGACGGGATTCTTGGCAAGCCAAGCGGCAGAGCCGAGCGGCAAATCCTAAGAATACATACAGTTGGGATTGCAAATCCCAACGACAATGCACAAATTTGGTACATTTAATGTAAAGAATATATCCGGCAGGACGGGACAATTCTTTAAGACTTTGGTAATTATGAAAGGAATAGTAAAATATGGCATTGATTTGAAACGAAATAATAATTGGCTTTATGTTATAATTGACGTATTTGACAATGATTATTTTATTATGGAAGAAAATTATTACACAAAACATAAACTAAAATCACCAATTACTAAAAGAGAAATAGATACTTTGTTGAAAGGCAGAAAGGTAGATTTTGATTTTCAAAATATCGGAGATTTAAAAATTGTTATAAAGGTTTTTTCTATTTATGAGTGATAATTTTATGTTTGTATTCGGTAATGTTCAGAGTGCCTGAAAGCCTAAAATTATCTTTTGAAGTGATTCATTAACCCGATATTATCAGTAGCTAAATATAACAGACCTGAGGCTAGCAGATATGAAAAAAATTATTATTGCACTTATTTGCTTAATTATTCTTTCTTGTACAAATGAGAAAATTTCAACAGGTGTAGGTGACTTTGTTTTTTCAGGAGACGACAAACAAATATACTTTAACTTCTTCAATGGAATAAGCTCATCAATATATAGAGTTGATTCATCAGGAAATAATGTGAAAATATTAATCCCGGCAATAAACAATATTTCATTTTATCGTCTGCGTTTTTTCAATGATAACCAAAATTTTGTTTTAATCGGGGGAGACCCATATTCAAATAAAGCAGCTATATTCAAATCTGATTTAAAAACATTATCAGTAAAACGTTTAACTGGAAGTGAGAGTATAATTACAGAAGCATTTCCGTCTCGATATAGTAACTCAATAATCTTTTGTAAATCAGATACATTTGCTCAAAATTCTCCAATTGCAAAAGCAAGTAATCGTGGTACAGATATTTATTCATTAAATCTTGACAATAACCAAATAACCAAAATTTCAAAGTTAAAAGCTTATTTATTAGCCAATGTTTCTGAGTTAAATAAAGATATATTCGTAGTTCATTATTTTGATAAAGATCATGGTATGTATATTTTCACAAGAAATGACCCATCAAAATTGCTAAAGATTTGTGCAAAAAATGAATCTGATGAAACACGAAATCATTACTATGATATTTTATTTTCAGAAAAATTTAACTGCTTTGTTTTCTCAAATGGCTATGGATTAAGTTTAATGGATGGTAAGAGGTTTGTAAAAACTATTTATAATTTACCTGATGGTAGAATTTCCAGTTTTTGCATGTTCAATACTTGTCCTCGTGTACTTTTTACAGTAGATGGCGATAAGAATTTTTATTCCATAAATTTTGATGGGACAGATATAAAAACAATAAAAATAAATTTGCCAAAAAGAAAAGATTGAAAGATTTGGTAATCTTAAGATTTGCCTTTGAAAAATAATCGAGAAACACACGCTGGCGCACTTTTGTATAGTGAGCAAATACATTTAATTCTTAGCTCTTAATTCTCCTCAATCTTTATATCCCGTATCATTAACTGAATCGACGTATTGTTGTTGAATGAATTTTCTTCCAGCGTGTAACAAATATCAAGCGGATTGAGGGCTTTCAGGTGGTCGTTGTACTCAAACATACGGAAAGCAATGCCGTTCATCACGTTTTCGGAACTTGAATCGACCAGTTCCAGTTTCAGGTGTTCCTGCTCCTTCCCTACCAGGCGGCTTGTGCCGTAATCAAAAACCTTTTTCGATACAAATACCGGCTTCATATTGCCCGGACCAAAGGGACCAAACTGTTTCAGCACCCGGAAGAATTTGGGAGTTATATCCTTAAATTCAAGCACCGAATCCATTTCTATTTGTGGATAGGTTTGCTCTTCCAATATCGTTTCAGCTACATATTTTTCAAAACGGTCGGTAAATATCAGCACGTTTTCTTCCTTCATTGTCAAACCGGCAGCATACATGTGACCACCAAAGTTTTCAAGCAAATCGCGGCATGAATCAATGGCTTTATAAATGTCGAAACCAGGAACAGAACGAGCCGAACCGGAGGCAAAGCCATTGGAATTAGACAAAACGATACTTGGTTTGTAGAATTCTTCCGAAAGGCGCGAAGCCACAATTCCAATTACGCCTTTGTGCCAGTCAGGTTTATGAACGACTATTGATCTTCGTTCAGCATAGCGTTTGTCAGCAGCAATCAGTGCAATGGCTTCATCGGTTATGTTTTTATCGAGATCTTTACGGTCGTTATTGTATTCGTTTATCGTGTCACTTTTTTCTTTGGCAAAAGCATGATCGCTCGAAACAAGCAGTTCCACCGCTTCCGAAGCCAGTTTCATACGTCCCGAAGCGTTGATGCGTGGACCAATTTTGAACACAATATCGCTGATGGAAATTTCTTTATCGGTCAGGCCGCACACTTCCAGAATGCCTTTCAGGCCGACACTTGGGTTGGAATTGATTTGTTTCAGTCCATAAAATGCCAATATGCGGTTTTCACCCGTTATTGGCACAATATCAGAGGCAATGCTCAATGCCAGTAAATCGAGCAATGGTGTAAGCTTTGAAAAATCTATGTCGTTGGTAATGGCAAAAGCCTGCATCAGCTTAAAGCCCACTCCACAACCGGAAAGATGTTTGTAAGGATACGTGCAATCGTCCCGTTTCGGGTCGAGAACAGCCACGGCTGGTGGCAAAACTTCATCGGGAGTATGATGGTCGCAAATAATAAAATCTACGCCTTTACTGAGTGCATATTCTACTTTGGCCACCGCTTTTATACCACAATCGAGCGCAATGACAAGTTTAAAATCGTTGGCAGCAGCAAAATCAATTCCCTGAATGGATATGCCGTAACCTTCATTATAGCGGTCGGGGATATAAAAATCGATATTGGAGTAAAATTGTTTGAGGAACTTATAGACCAAGGCCACAGAGGTTGTTCCATCTACGTCGTAATCGCCGTAAACAAGAATTTTCTCGTTCCGATGCATGGCTTTAGTAAGCCGATCGACTGCATTTTGCATGTCGGTCATCAGGAATGGGTCGTGTAAATCGTTTAAATCGGGGCGAAAAAAACGACGGGCATCTTCAAAAGTCAAGATATCCCGTTGAATCAACAATTGGGCAAGTATGGGACTTATGCTAAGTTCTTCTGCTAATTTGTTTTGTATCTCAATTTGTTGTTCGTTAAGTGTTCTGTAAATCCAGGTATTTATCATTGTGTATTATTTTTTCTCTCTGAATCAGGACCTACGCTATTCCTGAACTAAAAACAAGCCCTTATTTTTCAATCTCTTATGCAACGGATCAACATCACTCAACAACTTGCTGTTTGTGTGCTGTAAAAGTAGCCAAAAAAAATTAAACCGACAAACCGTATTTTACTCATCTTTTGGAAAGAGGCATTATTTATCTTATCAAATAGGGAATTAATTTGTATTTTTGCACTAAATTTTATTTTAGGTCTTTAAAAATAAATCGCTAATTTTCACGTTTATTTATTTTAGCAAACTACTGTTTTTATGTTTTTAGTTCAGAATGACTATGCAGGATGAAATAAAAAAAGCAATTGAAGTACTTCGGGCGGGTGGCGTAATCCTGTATCCGACGGATACTGTGTGGGGATTGGGCTGCGATGCGACCAATGAAGAAGCAGTGAAACGGATTTTTGAAATTAAAAAACGAGCTGATGTCAAAGCTATGCTGGTGCTGGTGGATAATGCCACCCGAATTCAGGGATATGTAGACGAAGTGCCAGATATGGCGTGGGAGCTGATTGACGTGAGTGAAAAACCGCTGACCATTATTTACCCCGAAGCCAAAAATCTGGCTAAAAACCTGCTTGCGGATGATAAATCCATAGGCATTCGGGTGACGAAAGAAACCTTTTCGAAAACACTGTGTGAACGATTTAGAAAGCCACTTGTTTCTACATCAGCCAACCTGAGCGGCGAACCAAGTCCGGCAAATTTCAGTCACATTTCGAAAGAGATCAAATCTTCAGTTGATTATGTGGTCAATTTTCGCCAAAACGAAACAAGTGCTCCCAGACCATCATCGATTATTAAGTTAGGAAAAGGGAATGTGATTCAAATTATCAGAGAATAGCCATTAAATGGATAAAAACAGACTCTATCAAAAATATATTTCTTACGATATTTTGGCTGCACTTATGGTGTGGATTTCGTTTGTCATCTTCCGGAAAACAATAAATGATATTCAAATTCTGGATAGTATTCATATATTAATTCCAAATTACGATTACCTCACGAGTCTGCTGCTTTTTCCTTTCTATTGTATTTTTGTTCATTATTTGACAGGAGTGTATCTTAACACACATAAGAAAAACAGAATTAATCTGATTCTAAGCACACTGGCATCGTCTTCTATTATTTCTGTGTCAGTCTTTTTGGTACTGAAACTGGGCGATGTGGTGGTTTCATACGAGTATTTTTACTTCTCATTACTAGTCTTGTTTGGATTGTTGTTCATCTTTACTTTTTCATTTAGAAATATTATCTTTTCCAAAATTCAAAATAATTACAAATCCAAGAAATGGACCATTAATACCTTAATTATCGGTAATGGAGCTAATGCACTAAAGATTGCCGGTGACATTGAAAAACACGCACCACAAAACACAATCACCGGCTTTGTCACGACAGATAAAAAAACAGCAATTCCCGCGGATAAATTGATTGGAAATATGTCACAAATTGCTGCTATTATTGAAAAATACAGCATCGAAGAAACCATTGTAGCCTTAGATAATGAGGAAGATGAAACTGAATTGTTTGAGATTATTAACTCACTTTACAAATTCAATATCGAGATTCAGTTTACGCCTCGTTTGTACGAAATTCTGATTGGTAGTGCCAAAATCACTAAACTAGGAATCAGCCCCTTGGTAAGCATCACCAAATCGTCGATGTCCGATTGGCAGGCAAGTTTCAAACGTTTTTTGGATATAGTTATTTCACTTATTTCGCTTAGCTTAGTTTCGCCCTTTATCATTTTTTTCAGCATCAGAATTAAAGCCGATTCAAAAGGACCAATTTTTTATCGTCAGGAACGGATTGGGCAATTTGGCCGACCCTTCAAAATCCTGAAATTCCGAACCATGTATACCGGAGCTGAAAACGGCACACCGAAATTAAGCAGCTCCAACGACGAACGTATAACTCCGATTGGGCGTATGCTCCGCAAATACCGCATTGATGAAATTCCACAGTTCTGGAACATCCTGAAAGGTGATATGAGTCTGGTAGGACCACGCCCGGAACGCCGCTACTATATCAACAAAATTATGGACGAAGCTCCATATTATTGCCTGCTCTACAAAATCCGACCGGGATTGACTTCGTGGGGACCAATTAAAATTGGCTATTCCGACACCGTGGAAAAGATGATTGAACGACTAAATTACGACATTATTTATATGGAAAATATGTCGTTGGCTACTGATATGAAAATTTTGATGTACACCTTCGAAATTATCTTTAAAGGAAAGGGAGTGTAAAACCAAAAACAAGGATTTACCCTTGCTACTTCTTATAACTTATACAATACATAGGACTCAAACAATCTGTTAAACTTAGGAATCAGTATACGAGATTGCTCCTCATTTATTTCTCCGTTTTCTTGCAAAATACGCAGTTACTCACTATCTTTGTATAGCTCAAAACCACTTATTCGTTTCTGAATATTTCTGCTATAAACTACAGATTTGTGGCATATTCACGTTAAATAATTCATCGAAAAACAATTTTGAAGAACTTTTGGAAAAAGTGGTTTTGATTTTTTTTGAGTTGCTTACAAATCGTCGATTTTTATGTAAGTTTGCATTCTTATAAATTAGAACGAAAATGAACTGCGAACAACTGAATAAATTCTGCAAAGATACCTTGATGGAGCATTTGGATATTGTATATACCGAAGTCTCCGATGGCCGGATTGTGGCCAAAATGCCGGTCGACAGCCGGACTTTTCAACCCATGAAACGACTGCATGGCGGCGCCACGATGGCTTTAGCCGAATCAGTTGGGAGTGCCGGATCGATGACACTGATTGATCCAAAACAATTTGCCGTACTGGGGGTTGAAATCAGCGGAAGTCATGTGGCTACAACCAGTGAGAATGAAGTTTTTGGTATTGGCACATTGATTCATCGTGGAGCTACACAGCATGTTTGGGAAATTCGAGTAGAAGATAAATCCGGTAAATTAATTTCGCTTTGCCGCCTTACAAACCGTATTGTTCCACTAAAGAAATGATTCCGGAAACCAATTCATATCAGCAACTTAGCAAACTTCAAAAGGTTTTACTCAAACAGAACATTCCTTTTACTTCGTATCGATTACCCCTCGAAACGGAAATCATTACACTGGTTCAGCATCAGTCATTACCCGAAAAGTTACATTCCATGCGGGATATTGATAAGAGTATTGGTTTTGTTGTGTCCCCTTTTAACGAATCTGTTGATCATGGAAGTTTTCTTCTAAAACCCGATTGCGTTTTTTTCTCCAACGAGATTGATGATATTTATATACAGAAACTGTCGGACAACAATAACTTTGTTGAATTAAAAAAAGGTATAAATTCGACACAATCTACTTCCAGCGATGAATTTATCAGCAACGTAAACAAAGCGGTGGAAGCTATGAATGCGGGTGAGTTTCACAAAGTGGTACTCTCAAAAGTACGATTGGAACAATTAGCTGTTGGCTTTCAACCTGAAGTGTTTTTTCTGAAATTATGTGAGAAATATCCGCAAGCCATGGTTTATCTACTTCAATTACCTGAGCTTGGGTGTTGGATGGGTGCTACACCGGAACCTTTGTTAGTGGTGGAAGCCGAAACGGTGAAAACGGTTTCGCTTGCCGGAACGCAAATTGCCACCGGAGCTACTGTAGATTCTTATCTGTGGGCTGAAAAAGAATTGGAAGAGCAAGGAATTGTGACCGATTTTGTCGAAAACACCCTTCAATCCCTGGACATTACGAATTACAGCAAAACCGGACCAATGAATTATCAGGCGGCTAATTTGATCCATTTAAAAACAGCTTTCGAATTTCCACAAGCTGAATTGAAAAATAGCTTTAGTGACTTACTGAAAGCTTTACACCCAACCCCTTCGGTGGGTGGATTGCCTAAAACGGAAGCACGCAATTTCATTCTGGCAAACGAAAGACACGATAGGAGTTATTATACAGGCTTTCTTGGTCCTATTAATATCAACAAAAAAATAGATATCTTTGTAAACCTTCGCTGCCTTAAATTGTTTGACAAACAATTTGTATTGTACAGCGGAGCAGGAATTACCGCATCATCCGTTGCTGAGAATGAATGGACAGAAACGGATAATAAAATGCTTACAATGATGAATGTGATGAACAGTTGACAATTGAAAGTTGACAATTAAAACAATAAAAATATGCCTCATTTCCGACAGGGAATTAAAAACATACCCGAAATCTGCGCTCGTCATGGCGTAAGGAAAGTAATTATTGCTCCCGGATCGCGCAATGCACCCTTGATCTTTGCTTTTACGGATCAGCCGGATATGGAATGTCTGAGCATGATTGATGAACGTTCGGCTGCTTACTTTGCATTAGGAATTGCACTTCAAAGTACTGAACCTGTGGCACTTATTTGTACATCGGGAACGGCTGTTTTGAACTTTGCACCGGCCATTGCTGAAGCCTATTATCAAAACCTGCCGCTGCTTATTTTTACTGCCGATCGTCCAGCAGAAATGATTGATCAGGCTGATGGACAAACGCTTCGTCAAGCCAATATTTACGCCAATTATATAAAAGCAAGTTTCGATTTGCCGGTTGAAACGGTAGTTACTTCGGATTTGGATTTTTCCGACCGTCAGGTTTCGCAAGCAATTGACACAGCTATTTCATACCCACAAGGTCCGGTGCAGATTAATGTGCCAATGCGTGAGCCTATTTATACGGCTTTGCCCGAAATGCACAGTAACCCAAAGATTCTCAAAACGCTTAGGACAACAAATACTTTGAGTACAGAGTGCCTGCAACAACTTAAAGGAACTTGGTTGAAGCATAAAAAGAAGTTGGTTGTTTTCGGAGTTTTCCCTGAAAATACAGCATTGAATGCTTTGGCAAATCATTTGGCTAATGAACCGGATGTGGTGGTTTTAGCTGAAAATTTATCCAATATTAGCGGGAAGAATATTATTACTCAGTTGGAATCTTTGTTTTCGAGAGTGAACTCAACGGAAAATTCGGAAGATTTTGCTCCTGATTTACTTATAACCATTGGTCATTCAGTAATTTGCAAACAATTGAAAATCTTTCTGCGTGGTCATCAACCTACTGAGCAATGGCAAGTTGAATCGTCGATGCCTTATGTGGATACATACAAAAGCCTGACTTCCATTGTCCCTGGTTTGGCAACCGATGTGCTTTCAGAAATGCCATTCAGGCAAATTGAAAGCCATTTTTCGACTGTTTATCAATCGGAAATGGCAAAAATAGCGGTACTTCACACTGACTTTGTAAATAATAAACCATTGTCGGACATGAGAGTAACGGTTGAATTACTAAAACAGACTCCTGCCGGAACGGTCTTGCACCTCGCTAACAGCACTTCAGTTCGCTGGACACAGCTTTTTCCAGCTCGGCCTGATTTGACTTACATTTGTAACCGTGGCACATCGGGTATTGATGGAAGTGTTTCTACTGCTGCTGGTTATGCTTACAGTTCAAAGCAAGCAACGGTTTTCCTAACAGGCGATTTGTCGTTTATCTACGATTCTAACGGCTTATGGAATAATTATATTGCTGACAACCTGAAAATCATTGTGATGAATAATAACGGCGGAAACATCTTCCGCTTTATTGGAGATAAAGAATTGATGGCAAAAAGTCTGGATTTCTTTACAACACCGCACAAAGTCAATATAGAATCATTGGTGAAAGCCTATGGATTGAATTATATGGCTTGCAATACGACTGAAGAACTGGAAATTAAAATAGAAAATTTACTTTTTTCTGAAAAAGCAACAGTTCTAGAAATATTTACCGATTCCAATTTAAATACTGAGAATTATAAGGGGTATTTTAAAAACATAAAACAAATAATCGATTAAGCAACTCAACAAATAAGCATTTTTTATATGAGAATCTGGACAAGCATTAAAGAATTTGAAGAAATTAAGTTCGAATATTTCGAAGGAATAGCCAAAATAACCATTAACCGTCCGCGTTATCGTAACGCTTTTACACCTGATACAATCAAAGAAATCATTGAATGTATGGTCTTTTGCCGTGACAGTGAAGATATTGCTACTGTGATTTTGACCGGCGAAGGCGACATGGCATTTTGTAGCGGAGGTGATATCAATGTAAAACAAATTGGCGGATATATTGGTAAAGATGGTGTTCCACGATTGAATGTACTCGATTTACAAAAACTGATTCGTAGTCTGCCAAAACCCGTTGTGGCTATGGTAAATGGTTTTGCTATTGGTGGTGGTCATGTATTGCAGGTGGTTTGTGATTTGTCCATTGCTTCTGAAAATGCTATTTTCGGACAAACAGGACCTAAAGTAGGAAGTTTTGATGCAGGTTTTGGATCATCGTATCTTGCCCGCATAGTCGGACAGAAAAAAGCCCGCGAAATTTGGTTTTTGTGCCGCCAATACTCAGCTGCTGAAGCGTTAGAAATGGGATTAGTAAACACCGTTGTTCCATTGGACCAATTGGAAGATGAAACTGTAAAATGGTGCAAGGAAATGATGCAGCACAGTCCGCTGGCCTTGCGTATGATTAAAGCCGGACTCAATGCCGAGCTTGACGGACAAGCTGGTATTCAGGAGCTTGCGGGTAATGCCACCATGCTTTACTACATGACCGAGGAAGCGCACGAAGGCAAAAATGCTTTTCTGGAAAAACGTAAACCGGATTTCTCTAAATATCCGAAAATGCCATAAAGAAGCCCCCTAAATCCCCCTAAAGGGGACTTTAAAACGCAGAATTTAAAACAATATTATTTATGACAAACAAAAAACAGAAAGAACTAACTACAACTCCCCCTTCGGGGGATTTAGTGGGCTGGAAACCCTGGATTGCAGCATTTCGACTGAAAACATTGCCACTTGCTATATCAAATACTTTGGTTGGATCGGCACTGGCTGTGATGGATGGTGGTTTTAGTTGGTCGGTATTTGTACTGGCAGCGCTGACAACTGTTTTACTGCAAATATTATCGAACATGGCCAACGATTATGGTGATTTTGTGAATGGAAAAGACACAGCAGAGCGTGTTGGACCAAAACGAATGGTGCAGTCGGGAGAAATTTCAGCTCAAACTATGTTGAAAGGCATGATTGTGGTGGGTGTTTTGTGTTCTATTACCGGAGTATCATTAATCTGGATTGGCACTAAGGGAATTGATATTGGCAATATGCTTATTTTCGCGGTGTTGGGATTAGCTGCCATTGCAGCTGCCATAAAATATACTGTTGGCAAAAATCCCTATGGTTATCGTGGATTAGGCGATTTGTTCGTATTCATCTTTTTCGGATTGGTTGGTGTCATCGGAACCTATTTTATGCACACACAAAGTTTCCGTTGGGATTTGTTACTTCCGGCCTCTTCTATTGGTTTTTTAAGTATGGGCGTACTGAATATGAATAATATGCGTGATTATGAAGCCGACAAAAATGCAGGAAAGAGAACCATCGTGGTGGCTATAGGTGAACGAAATGCTGCTTTTTATCATTTATTTTTGTTGGGTGGAGCTGTTCTGTTTACGGCTTTTTTCACCTTATTGAACTACCACAAGCCCTGGCAATGGCTTTTCTTACTTTCTACACCAATACTTCTTATGAATCTCAAAAAAGTTTTCAGTTATAAAAGTGGACTTGAACTTTACGCTGAATTACCGCGAGTATCATTGGCAGCTTTGCTGTTTTCACTGTTGTTTTTGCTGGGGGTAATCTTATAAAAGAGGATAATTGAAAGCCAGCTATCATCATATCAATTTACAATTCAAATCCCCGGCTGGAACTTCCAGGGGGGTTTTATTGCAAAAACCAACTTCGTTTCTGATATTGGAAAAGGATGATTTTATAGGTATTGGTGAATGCTCAACCATTCCCGATTTAAGCATCGATCCACACGAAACTTACAATCAGAAAATGGATGAACTTTGCCGGGTTATTAATTCGGGTCAACAGCTTGATTCTTTAGATTTGTTAGCTTATCCTTCCATAGCTTTCGGATTGGAAACGGCTTTACTTGATTTGGAAGCCAGTGTTTCAAAAAATCTTTTCCCTTCTGCTTTTACGGAAGGAAAAACCGGAATTCCGATCAATGGATTGGTGTGGATGGGCGATAAAGACTTTATGCAAAAACAAATTCGGGACAAAATTACAGCCGGTTTCCGATGCATTAAACTAAAAGTAGGAGCTATTGATTTCGAAACAGAAGTCGAACTAATTTCCGGTATCCGAAAAGAATTTTCAGCCAGCAATATGGAAATACGACTGGATGCAAATGGCGGTTTTACGGCATCAAATGCATTGAACAAGCTTGAACGACTATCGGGTTATAATATTCATTCCATCGAACAACCGATAAAACCGCGGCAATGGGAAGTTATGGCGGAAATTTGTCTGAAATCACCTATTCCCATTGTGCTGGATGAAGAACTGATTGGAACTGCTCCGGATGAAGAAATGCTGAAAACAATTCAACCTGCTTATGTTATTCTGAAACCAAGTTTGCTGGGTGGATTCAAAGTGGCTGAAGAATGGATTCGGTTAGCAGAAAAGCATAAAATAGCTTGGTGGATTACTTCGGCACTTGAAGCGAATATTGGTTTGAATGCGATAGCACAATGGACCGCCACACTGGGTTCAAAATTGCCACAAGGATTGGGAACTGGTCAGCTCTACCACAATAATATCCCTTCACCACTTGAAATTCGGGATGCAAAGTTGTTTTACAACAATAATGAAACCTGGGATTTAAGTTCGATTTTAAGCTGATGTCAGAAACTATAAAACTAAACGGGGAAATTTTCAATCGGGAGAAAATTGCCGATTTGAAAACAAGCTACGAATCAACTGTTTCCTGGCAAAGTTCCATTTATGAATTTCTGACTAACTGGTTTGACGATTCGGATTTTATCGTCTCTTTTACTTCCGGTTCAACCGGCACTCCCAAAGAAATCAGACTATTGAAAACATCAATGCGTAATTCAGCTCGCATGACTAATGCTTTTTTCGGTCTTGATAAAACGAAAACTGCTTTGCTTTGTTTACCGGCTTCGTATATTGCGGGCAAAATGATGCTGGTTCGGGGAATAGTTGGTGGATTTAATCTGATAATTGTTGAGCCGAAAGCAAATCCATTTGAAAATCTTACCCTATTAATTGATTTTACAGCTATAACTCCTTATCAATTATATCATTCTGCTGAAACATTAAAGTCCGGAACGATTCGAAATATCATTGTTGGTGGAGGGCATATTAATGCAAAACTTGAAGCATTAGCTGCTGAAATTTCTGCTTCCCTGTACGAAACCTATGGAATGACCGAAACAGCTTCACACATTGCATTGCGTTGTTTAAATGGGAATCGAAAATCGGATTATTTTACGGTACTCGATGGAGTTTCCATTCGGCAGGATGAGCGAAATTGTCTGGCAATTTCGGCATCACATTTAGCTGAGAAGGAATTTATAAGCAATGATATTGTAGAACTTAAGGACTCAAAATCATTTCGATGGCTTGGGCGCTTTGATTCTGTAATTAATTCAGGTGGAGTGAAAATTCATCCGGAACAACTGGAAAAAAAGCTGGAAGAATATATTGCATCCAACTTTTTTATTTCTTCAGTTCCCGATGAATTGCTGGGAAATAAAGTTGTATTAGTTATTGAATCAGAGACATTTAATCACGAGAGGGAAGAAAACTTAAAAGCTCACTTTGCAAAAGTTCTTTCAAAATACGAAATTCCAAAGCAGATCTTCTATTTGTCGGCTTTCATTTATTCCGAAAGCAATAAATTCTTGCGGAATGAAACATTAGCAAAAGTTATTTCCCCGAAGATAACATAAAATCTTTGTTGAAACTTTTTCGTTCCATAGATGATCCTCCACGCATCTCGGTTGGCATTTCTGCATTCATCTCTGATCCTTGCATTTGACCCATACTACCTTGCATTTCGCCACCCATTTCAGCACCTCCAT
Source organism: uncultured Bacteroidales bacterium (assembly GCA_903901975.1). Classification (GTDB taxonomy): domain Bacteria; phylum Bacteroidota; class Bacteroidia; order Bacteroidales; family Paludibacteraceae; genus Paludibacter. The sequence goes on along the minus strand of CAIUTB010000125.1, from coordinate 6,584 downwards.
TCATACCCCGACCTTCACCCATTCCACGTCCACCGCCGTAGATTCCACCGCTACGACCACCACCCGATCGGGTTCTCATTTTGTGTATTTCATTCTGTGACAACTCGTTTACAATAACCTGAAGTTGAATTTGTGTGGCGGCAACTTTATCCAAACTGTAATTATTCCCAAACAACTCACGTAATGGCACCTGAATTTCATAGGTTGCTAACTCTTTATTGGATTTGCTACGAGCAAAAAAGATATTTTCCGTATTTTTAGCTGTTATCATTCCATTGCTAAACTGAAATCCGTCCAGTAAAACTGTATCATTCAGAATAATCTCGGGCTTCGTAACGGATTTATCAACCAAAATATCCTTTCTTACTTCCTGAGAATTCATTGGTGGCATTTCAGTAAATTTATTTGCCTGAAAAGTTATTTCAGTTTTCAACGGTGTGGCTATTTTAAGTTTAAATCTTATAGAAAAACCAGCCCGGAAAAGTTGCATTTGAGTGGCTCGATCAGCAGCTTTGAGTATAAAATATAAGTTCGTAGCATCGTTTCTGAATTCATATTTCAAATTTGATTCTGTATTAAAAAAACGGGGTAACAAGCCCCAATCAGAGCCATCACCATCAATTTTAATGGGCTGTGTTTGCCATTTGGCTGAACTTAACTGTGCGAAAACATTGCTTGACAAAGCTAAAAGGCTTAACAGCACTATTGGAAACATTCTTTTCATTTTCTGTGATAAATTAAGCTTAACGTTCATTTGAGAAAAATCAATTGTTAATAACGCGATTGAACTAAATATATTCATTAACTTTGCCACAAATGTAGTTGACTTTTGGTCTAAGTTCCTATCTAAGGATAAATATTTTACAAAAAATTATCCAAAACTGCTCTACTTTTATTTTTCTATACAAAAATCTGATTAAAATGAGACAATTACCTCCTCAATCCGACCCATCTTTTGGTTTTTCCAATTCTCCTTTTGGTGAATGTTGCATTGCCTTTTCGAATGACGGAATATGTGCACTCACTTTTCCCGAAAATCATGAAGGAGCATATCTCGATCTTGAGAATCGTTTTCCGGAAACTGATTTTCAGCAAAATGACAAAGGAGCTGAACGACTTGCAAATCAGATTTTTGAAAAAGGAGAAAACCCAACTTTAAATCCAATTGGTAGTGATTTTCAGCAATCAATATGGAAAGCCTTACAAAGAATTCCAGCCGGTGAAACTACAACCTATGCACTAATAGCTGAAGCGATTGGACGCCCGAAAGCGGTACGGGCCGTGGGGACTGCTATTGGTGCAAATCCGATAGCGTATCTTATTCCCTGTCATCGAGTTATCAGATCGGATGGCGGTTTGGGCGGTTTCCGTTGGGGACTAGATTGCAAAAAGAAAATGCTGGAATGGGAAAAAAAATAGTCTAAAAAATTAATATGGAGAACATTCAACAAACAATAAAAGAGTATTTCAAGATAATTTCAATTTTTCATTTTGCTTTAGCGTTGGGTATTACTGTGTTCGGGCTAGTTATTTCGTTTCTGGTCGCTGATTTCCAACACCCTGATAATGAATCTGATTTTGCAAAAATATTAGTTTATTTAGTTCCCGGATTACTAATTGTGGGAATAGTTGCAAGTAAAATGGTATTTAGTAACAGATTAAATATTTTAAAAGACGAAATGGATTTTAAACTTAAATTGGAAAAATATAGAGAAGCATTAATTATTAGGTACGCCTTACTTGAAGGTCCTGGTATATTTGCACTTGTTTCTGTGTTTCTGACCAACAACAGTGAATATTTAATTTACGCAGCTGCAATGCTTATTTTCATACTTATTAAAAAACCATCAATTAAATCAGCAATTAACGAATTAGAATTAGATCAAACCGAAATTTCAAAAATTGAAAATCCTGATTACGTAATTTAATATTACTAAAATCAAGTACAAATAAATTCATCATCTAACTAAAATCAACATCGTATGGAACTACCTATTAGTCTAATCGTTCTGGGAGTAATTATTCTCCTCTTTATTTTTTCAGGATTTGTTACTGTAAATCAGGGAAATGTAGCTGTTATTACTATTTTCGGAAAGTACCGGCGTATTATGGCTCCGGGTCTAAACTTTAAAATTCCATTTATCGAATTGGTGTACAAACGGATTTCAATTCAGAACCGTTCGGCTGAATTGGAATTTCAGGCTGTGTCACAAGATCAGGCAAATGTTTATTTTAAAGCCATGTTACTTTATGCTGTTTTTAATCAATCGGATGAAACCATCAAAAATGTAGCATTTAAATTTGTGGACGATCGTAGCTTTATGCAAGCATTAATTCGCACTATTGAAGGTACTATCCGTAGTTTTGTGGCGACTAAAAAACAAGCCGAAATACTTGGACTTCGTACAGAGATTATTCAGGAAGTGAAGAAACATTTGGATGACACCCTTCAGGAATGGGGTTTCCACATGATTGATATTCAGCTAAATGATATTACCTTTGATGAAGAAATCATTAAATCCATGTCGCGTGTGGTAGCTTCGAACAACCTGAAAGCTGCTGCCGAAAATGAGGGACAAGCCCTGTTGATTACCCGAACAAAAGCTGCCGAAGCTGAAGGAAATGCAATAAAAATTTCAGCACTTGCCGAAAAAGAAGCTGCTCAACAACGTGGACAGGGTATTGCTTTATTTCGTGAAGAAGTGGCCAAAGGTATGGCATTGGCTGCTAAAGAAATGACTGATGCCGATCTGGATGCTTCATTTCTGTTGTTTAGTATGTGGACGGAAGCAATTAAACATTTTGGTGAAACTGGTAAAGGAAATGTTATTTTTCTTGATGGTTCCACTGACGGAATGAATAAAACCATAAACCAAATGATGGGTATGATGAAAACGAATGAAAAGTCATAAATAACAGATTCAAATTAAAAAGACTATCGCAATTAATTGTGATAGTCTTTTTTTTAGGTGAAAACTGACAATCTACCTGATTTTATTGCCATTTCACTGAATATTGAGTTAGTTTTTAGAATAAATAATTTAGTTTTGCAGAAAATAATTGGTCGACCAACAGAACAAATCAATATGAAAAAGAACAATAAAATCAACATGATAAGCAGATTATTATCAGCAATACTATTATTTTCCTTTTCCGGCAATTATCTTCAAAGCCAGAATTACAAAGTGGTAGATGGTGGCCAAACGAAATGTTTTAATACTACAGGTTCAATCACTTCTCCTTCTGCCGGACAAAGCTTGTATGGACAGGATGCAGCATATACGGGCAATACTTCAAGTTATACCCTAAGTTCCGACACAAAAACTGTTTACGACAACATCACCGGATTGACCTGGATGAGTAGTCCGAATATGACAAACACAGCTCCGGTTAAAACAGACAGAATGAGTTACAGTGCTGCACAATCATGGGTATCTACTGTAAATGCTGCAAACTTTGGTGGTTTTAATGACTGGCGCATTCCAACTATAAAAGAATTATATTCCTTGTATTTGGCAAAAGGAATTGACCCGGGTGGCTCAACTTCTTCAGCAGGTTTAACACCTTTTTTGGATGATACCTATTTTAAATTTGCCTATGGAAATACTTCGATTGGCGAGCGCTTGATTGATCAACAATATTTGTCGAGTAATATTTTTATTCTAAACCCAAGTGAATCAGGTTACACAAAAGATTTTGGTGTGAATTTTTCGGACGGAAGAATTAAAGGTTATGACATGGTGGATGCACTGAGTAAACTCACTAAAACATTTTATGTTCAGTTGGTGCGGGGTAAAACAAACTATGGAATAAACAATTTTGTGGATAATGGCAACCAAACAATTACCGACAATGAAACAAAATTGATGTGGGCAAAAAATGATAATGGTTCAGGTCTAAATTGGACGGATGCGCTAGCTTGGGTTCAAACCAAAAATTCACAGAATTATCTTGGTCATAACGACTGGCGGATGCCTGATATCAAAGAATTGCAAAGTATTATCGATTATTCGCACTCGCCAGATTATGACAATAGTCCGGCAATCAATACCAGCTATTTCAACTGTACTCCGACAATCAATGAAGCAGGACAGTCTGATTGGGGATATTACTGGTCGTCGACAACCCATGAAAGTTACACGACAACGAACGGTGGTGGTGCCGAAGCTGATTATATTCCCTTTGGCAGAGCGCTTGGTTGGCCTTCTACTCAAACAAAATGGGTTGATGTTCACGGTGCAGGTTGCCAGCGAAGCGACCAGAAAATTGGTCCGCCCTATTCGTGGGCAATTCTCAAAACTACAATTGTAAATGCTGTAACTTATACTGGATACTCTTTTGGACCACAAGGAGATGCGATTCGTGGTGCAAATTATGTACGAATTGTCCGTACCATAAGTGGCTCAACCGAAATTTTCAATACGAGTTCTTCAGCAAATGAATATAAACCCACTGAAAATCCTTTCTATCAAACTATTATTATTCAAAACACGACCGGAGCGGAAAATTATCAGTTAGTCAATGTGATGGGTCAAACAGTCTGGGTCGGAAATCAAATTGAAAAACAAAATTTTGTTCACCTGACTTCGGGTATCTATTTTTTGAACATAGCAAATCAAAAAAATATCCAAACAATCAAACTATTGAAAAATTAAATTTTGATTTTGAAAAAGGAAACAGAGAATTGTAAGTTGCAATTCTCTGTTTTTTTATTTCTAATTTGTAAAAATAAATCACTATTTTTGTCCTGAAAAAAAATTGAAAATGTTAATCGAAAACAAACTTTTTGAGCGGTTAAATTACTCGGAAATACATTTTCAGAGAGCTGAATACGAAAATTGCCGGTTTATAAATTGCAATTTCCACGGAATCAATCTGATTGATAATATTCTCAGAGACTGTATTTTTGAAGATTGTGATTTAAGTTTGTGCAATCTGACAGACTCGACGCTAAACGATGTGGTTTTCATTGGCTGCAAGTTGGTTGGTGTCCAATTCGAGAACTGCAGAGATTTTTTATTTTCGGTGAGATTTGAAAAATGCGATTTGAAACTGTCTGTTTTCTTCAAACGAAAAATTAAAAAGACTCGCTTCAAAAACTGTAATCTGCAGGAAACTGATTTCACGGAAGCGGACCTGACTGAATCCATATTCGAAAACTGTGACCTTCAACGAGCAATTTTTCAACGTACAAACCTTGAAAAAGTTGATTTCAGAACTTCGTTTAATTATTCAATCGAACCGGAAGTAAACAAACTGAAAAAAGCCCGATTCTCGAGAATGGGCTTAGCAGGATTACTGGATAAATATGGGATTGCGATTGAATGAGTCCTATTTCCTCAAATCTTTTGCGCCTCTCACCTCAGTTGATACTTCATTGAGCCAACCAGCTTGTTGAAATACAGCAGTCTGAATTTTGACAAAACGGATAGTTGGCAATTTTATAGCATTTCCCATAGAGTCAATGGCATTGGAAATATCAAACTTATTCGCACCCAAATCTGAGTCATAATCAGTTCCATTCAGATTTTTGGCATAGCCCCAGCTAAAAAGTGTGGGAGGAACAATCCAATTTTGAATACCGGTTGTTGAATTATTTACATAGGAATCAGGCAATCGGGTTCCGTAAAGTGTTATGCTGTCAGTTGTTGTAGTAGGCCACCACCATGTTGCAGTAAATTTTGAGCCATAACCCGATTTCAATTCTCCGATCGTTCCTTCGCTGTCTTTCCATATAATATTGGTTGTATCCGTAATGGCTTTATAATACCTCACCCAATAATGCCTTTTGGAATTTGAGAACTGGCTTCCTTTCAGTTCGTACCAGGTTTCGTTTGGTAATCCATCTCCGTTGGTATCGCTCATCACGTAAACAATCCCGGGCTCGGCCGAAGCACCTTTCAACGCAATAAGCTCAAAGTCAAATCCATCGTCATTCAGCACATTATGATCGAATCCGGCCACTACATAGCCACCAAATCCTCCTAAATATAGAAAATCTTTGTCAGCAGTTGGTTCGCCGATAAAGTTAGAACTGTCTGTTTTCTTCGCCAGCAACGCATGCTGGCCAGGAGCATAAACATAATCGAAAACCTGAGATATGTATGCTGATGATTTTGTAGGTTCCTGAAACCACGAGCAGGAAGTCATCACAAAAGAAAGGACGAAAATCAACAGATAAACTGATAGCGTGGGTCGGGAAATCATTAATTGTTTTTTAAGAGCCACAAAGTTAGTGCTTTTTCGAGAAAAAACAGAGCTTGTGTGAGAATAGTTATAAACAAAACTGAAAACCCAAAAAAAAAATCAAATTGCTGATTACAAAACACTTAAACTACAAATACAGTTGAATTATAATAATATATGAATTATTTACGAAAGTCTAAATCCAAACAGAATATTCATCTCGTCTAAATATTAAACAACTAAACCTGATGTAAGAAAATTACTGCTGTTGCGTTTACATTTAACATGTATTGATATTAAAATAAGCTAAGTTGCTCTTTGACATTTTGATTGAATTGACGTTCTTCGCATAGCAAGTCACGTATAGGTGTTTTGTCTAAGGCAGAAACACCAAGTAT
>CAIUTB010000124.1 GCA_903901975.1 uncultured Bacteroidales bacterium | reverse complement strand
TTTATGCTGTATCTTTGTGTCAAAGAAAAACGAACCGCATTGTTCTGAGATTGGAAAACTCAACGTTAAAAAATTAACGAGTAGTGGCTGGTTTTTAATGGCGGGCTGCGCCTTCGGGTATCCAATGTGGACGGCAGATTACAAAGAAAACTGACACCTCAAATCCTATTTATTAGGAGTTTTCTCAACTAACGACAATGCGGTTTTTGTATACTCCTATCTCTCAATATTTTGAAGTAATTCAAACGCCTTTTCCACCGTTTTCACATCAGAGAATACAACCGAACGTCGATGATTCTTCTCTCTAAGCTGGCATCTGCGTGGATGTGAAGTCAAGAATTGCAATAACCGTCCAAATGGTTCAGATTGATAGTAAGGCGATTGGGGGTTCGATACCAAGAAAGCTGTCATTTGATCATTTTTAAGCACCAGTTTTTCGATACCATAACGCATAGCCAACCAACGTAGTCGAACCACCAGCATTAAACTCTGACCTTCTGCAGGGATTTTACCAAAACGGTCTTCCATGCGCTTTTCAAATTCAAGCAATTCGGCTTCAGACTCAATATTGTCCAATTCGCGGTACAAGCTAATTCGTTCAGATACATTTTCGATATAATCAACCGAGAACAAGACTTCTAAATCAGAATCTATCTGACAATCGTTAACAAAAGCGGTGGAAATTTCATTTCCTTTTCTTTCATCGGCATACAATTCAACAAATTCTTCATCTTTTAATTCGTGAATGGCTTCATTCAGAATTTTTTGATAAGTTTCGTAACCCAAATCGGCAATAAAACCACTCTGCTCCGCTCCCAGCATATTTCCGGCACCCCGAATATCCAAATCCTGCATAGCAATATTAAATCCACTACCCAACTCGGCAAAAGTTTCCAGGGCTTGTAAGCGGCGTCGGGCTTCGGGTGTCAACAAACTCATTTCAGGTGCCATCAGGTAACAGAATGCTTTGCGGTTACTGCGTCCAACACGCCCTCGCAACTGATGTAAATCGCTCAAACCGAAGTTCTGCGCGCTATTTATTAAAATGGTATTCACATTCGGAATATCGATACCCGATTCAATAATCGTTGTTGCTACCAATACATCGTATTCATAATCAATAAAATCCACAATAATTTCTTCCAACTTATCAGCAGGCATTTGTCCGTGACCCACAGCTACACGACAACCGGGAACAAGGCGTTTAATAAGATTTTCAATAACATAGATATTCTGAATTCGGTTGTTAATAAAGAAAACCTGACCATTTCGGTTCATTTCCAGTTGAATGGCTTCACGAATCACATCTTCATCAAATAAATGGATTTCAGTCTGTACAGGATAGCGGTTGGGAGGTGGCGTATTTATTATCGATAAATCGCGTGCTCCCATAAGTGAAAACTGCAAAGTACGTGGTATTGGCGTAGCTGTCATTGTCAACGTGTCAACATTTACCTTCATTTCCTTAAGTTTCTCTTTTACAGTAACGCCAAATTTTTGTTCTTCATCAATAACCAGTAAACCTAAATCTTTGAATTTAATACTTTTACCAACCAGTTTATGCGTGCCGATAATAATGTCTATTTCTCCTTTAGCAAGGCGTTCCATTACTTCTTTCGTTTGGTTTGATGTACGGGCACGACTCAGGTAATCCACCGTTACCGGAAAATCCTTGAAACGATCTTTGAAAGAATTGTAATGCTGGAGTGCTAACACAGTTGTGGGGACAAGTACTGCAACCTGTTTTCCATCTGTAGCAGCCTTGAAAGCCGCACGCATTGCCACTTCTGTTTTACCAAAACCAACATCACCACAAACCAGTCTGTCCATCGGCAGAACAGATTCCATATCTTTTTTTACATCTGCAGTTGCTTTTACCTGATCGGGGGTATCTTCATATATAAACGAAGCTTCCAGTTCCTGTTGTAAATAACTATCGGGCGAATACTGGAATCCATGTTCGGCTTTGCGTTTGGCATAAAGCTTAATTAGTTCACGAGCTATATCTTTAACCTTCGATTTGGTACGCTCTTTCAGTCGTTCCCACGCTCCAGAGCCCAGTTTATTGATACGGGGAGATTCACCTTCTTTGCCTTTGTACTTTGATATACGGTGAAGTGCGTGTATGCTTACAAATATAATGTCATCATCCTTATATATCAACTTCACCATTTCCTGCATTTTGCCGTTTACATTGGTTCTAACCAATCCTCCAAACTTACCAACACCATGGTCGACATGCACCATATAATCACCTATCTGGAACTGATTAAGTTCTTTAAGTGTCATTACGACCTTACCCAGACGTGTTTTATCCGTTTTAAGCTGGTATTTATGGAAACGGTCGAAGATTTGATGGTCAGAAAAGCATACTAATGATAAATCGTGGTCAATAAAACCTTCGTGTAGCGTATTTTTTATGGCTTGAAAGCTGATTTCATCGCCCCGATCGGAAAAAATAGCCGCAATTCGATCGGTTTGCTTCACACTATCGCTCATAATGTATAGTTTATAGCCTTCTACTAATTTTTGATGTAAATTAGCAGCAACCAAATCGAAGTTCTTATGAAAAATAGGTTGTATTGAAGTTTTAAACGAAATTGAGATTTTGTGCTGAAAATAGGAATTTTCAGTCCATTCAATTTTACGGAATTTCTCTACTTGTACAATAAAGTTATCGCCAGTAATATTCGTTTTCTTCAAATGTGGTGTTACATGTTCAAACTCATTCGCCTTGACTAGCAACTCATTATAAAGTTGATTCATTCTATCACGCACAAATACGACATTGGTAAAGCTAAACAGGCTATTCGCAGGTATAAAATCAAAAAATGAAACCAGCTTAACCAGCTTATCATGCTGGAAATCAGGAATTATTACAATCTCAGTAACTTTTTCATTCGATAATTGAGTTTCAATGTCAAAAATGCGGATTGATTCAACTTCATCTCCAAAAAAGTCGCATCTATAAGGCAATTCATTCGCAAACGAAAAGATATCAACAATGCTACCACGTACTGAAAATTGTCCCGGTTCATAAACAAAGTCAACCCGTTGAAAACAATACTCCAATAACAATTCCACGACGAAATCAATGCCTAAAATTGAACCAACATTCATTCGCAACATACGACTTTGCAAACTTTCAGGCGAAACGACTTTTTGAAGCAATGATTCAGGCGAAGTTACAATAAGACAAGGCTTATGGGTGTTAGCTATTCGATTCAGCACTTCGGTGCGTAAAATCTCATTTGCGGTATCAAGTTGAGTGAGCTTGATTGCTTTTTTGAATGCCGAAGGGAAATAAAACAGATCCTCAGTAGAAAGAATCTGTTTTAAATCGTTGTACAAGTATGCTGCAGCCTCAGCATCATCAGCTATAATAATATGATTCTGAGGATTAGTTATAAATAATGAAGCAATAACGAGGGCAGATGAAGATCCACTTAAACCGTTAATTTTCAGATTTGGTTCAAGTGATAGCAGCCAGTTTTGAACCTGCTTAATTTGCGGGTGTAAGCTGTAAAGTTGTTGAAAATCAGTAAGAATCAATATTCAATTTTAGCTTCAGTTTTTGTCCATTTGTCAAAAGCTTTAATGGCTTCATTAGGCAATAACTGAATGGTTTTCACTTTTCTATTTTCAGGTTTTAATTCAATTTCGTCATAAATAAATGAGTCGTCAAAACCAATCTTTTTTGCGTCAGTTTTTGTATTACCATAATACATTTTATCCAGATGAGCCCAATAAACTGCTCCAAGGCACATAGGACAAGGTTCGCATGAAGTATAAATCTCACAACCGCCCAAATCAAACGTTCCCAGTTTCTTTGAAGCTTTGCGAATGGCGTTCACTTCTGCATGTGCAGTTGGGTCGGTACATACTGTAACACGGTTTACACCTGTCGAAACAATTTTTCCATCCTTGACGATCACAGCTCCAAAAGGCCCTCCACCTTTAGTTATATTTTTAATTGACAAAGCAATTGCTTTGCGCATAAATTTCTTTTCGTAATCCATATTTTTCGAAATTATTAAGCCTGCAAAGATACAATTTATTTGAGTATAACTATATTGTTCAACGAAAAATCGATTTCTGAGATTTAAATAAGTTTAAGCAATATTTTTTTAGAATTTTCCTGTTGAAAATCAATATTTAACATAAGCCTATTATTTTTTAATTTTTGTATTATTTTCTTATATTAATGGTCGCATCTATACGATTACGTAAATTTATTTGACACTTAGATTACAAAATGTAAACATGTAGTTTCCCTTAAACCTTAGATTATTCGATATTAGCTGAATTACTTATAAATTGTTGATAAATATTCATTCGAATGACATAGTCCTTAACACTAAAAATCTTATATTTGCCAAAATTTAAAATAAAATTAAAATCTACGTTTAATTAATTCAACAACTTTATGAAAAAAGTCTTTTCTTTTTTTGTTGTGATTATGATTGCTCAGCTTTCGTTTTCACAAGTATTGCTAAAGGGAATTGTGGTGGATAAAACTACCAACGAATCTCTTGTAGGAGTAAGTGTAATGAACACCGCCTCTGGAAATGGAGTTGCCACGACGCTCGATGGTAGTTTTGCACTAAAAGTACCGGCCGGCAAACAAGAACTTACCATTTCTTACATCGGTTACTTCTCTAAAACAATTCAGGTTACTTCTAAAGATTTGGGAACTATCGCTTTAGAAAGTGAAGCAATTGGACTAAATGACGTAACTGTTACCTCTTCGGTGGCAATTCGCCGCAAAACACCGGTTGCACTTTCAGTTATTGATCCTGTACTTATTGAAAACAAGTTGGGAACACAAGAGTTTCCAGAAATTTTAAAATCTACTCCGGGTATTTATGCAACAAAACAAGGTGGTGGTTATGGTGATTCACGTGTCAATTTACGTGGATTTGAAGCTCCAAACATTGCCGTAATGATTAATGGTGTTCCAATGAATGATATGGAATGGGGAGGTATATATTGGTCAAATTGGGGAGCACTAAGTGATGTAACCCGTTCCATGCAGGTTCAACGGGGATTGGGGGCATCGAAAGTTGCTGCTCCTTCGTTGGGAGGTTCAATCAATGTATTAACCCGTTCTACCGATGCTATAAAAGGTGGTTCTGTTTCATACGGAATTGGAAATGATGGTTATGCTAAAATCGGATTTGCAGTATCAACCGGTTTAACTGCCAATAACTGGGCAATTACATTGTTAGGATCAAAAACAACAAGTAACGGATACATTCAGGGAACTGAATATGAAGCTTATTCATATTTTATTAATATCTCAAAAAAAATAAGCGATTCTCAACAACTTTCATTTACCGCTTTTTCAGCTCCACAATGGCATAATCAACGAAACAACAGTGATAAATTGCTTGAATCGGAATGGGCAAAGCAACCATTAAAAGGAAGATATAATGCTTCTTATGGTTTTGATATGAATGGTCAACGCAAACAGTCATCATACAACTATTATAATAAACCTCAAATCTCATTGAATCATTTCTGGACTATCGATGAAAAGTCTAGTTTATCAACTGCAGTTTACCTTTCGTTAGGTGATGGCGGTGGTTGGGGTGGTCAGGGTTATTCCAGCACGGATCGCACAAACTGGTATGGTTCAACAGCTGGCGTTCCTAACGGCTACGATGATAAAGGCAATATAGTTGCTAACAGTTTTAGAAATGCTGATGGAACTTTTAATTACGGACATATTTACGATCTAAATCAACCAAAAGAAGGCGTACCTTATAATGGGGCAACTATGGTAATGTCAACAGCTGTTAATAAACATATTTGGGTTGGTGGATTATCTACTTTCACAACCAAACTGGCTCAGGATATTGATTTTTATGGAGGTGTGGATTTACGTTACTATAAAGGAACACATACTAATGTACTTACTGATTTGTATGGAGGTAAATTCTTTATTGATGCCACTTCATTACGTCCCTTATTGACAGATCAGAGTTGGAAAACAAAAAAACTGGTAGTAGGAGATGTAGTTTATCGCGATTATGATGGTTTTGTAGCTAGCGAGGGAATTTTCGGACAAGCTGAATATAATAAAAATGGTCTGAGTGCATTCGTTTCCCTATCAGGTTCAAATACATCGAACTGGCGTTATGATCGTTTTTATTACGATTCGGATCAGGCTCTTTCTAAAACTGTCAACTTCTTAGGCTATGCTGCAAAAGGTGGAGCAAATTACAATATCAATACAAATCACAATGTATTTGCGAATATTGGTGTAATTTCTCGTGCTCCATTTTTCTCAGGAGGTGCATTTCTGCAATCCACAACAAGTAATTTAATTAACCCGAACGCATTGAATGAAAAAGCATTTTCAATTGAGTTGGGATATGGTTTCCGTTCAAAATACTTTACAGCCAATTTAAACTGGTATCGTACCAATTGGATTGATAAAACATTAATACGTGCAATTAATGCTAATTCACAATCAAGTTTAGTGGTAAACATGCAAGGTGTAAATGCATTACACCAGGGTTTGGAGCTTGATTTTGTTGCAAAACCAGTTAAGGATGTGGAAATTACAGGAATGGTTTCGTTGGGTGACTGGACTTGGCAGAATAATGCAACAGGTTATTTATATAACACACAGGGTCAACCAACTGATGCTTTAGGAAATGTTGTAGAAATACTAAGCGCTCAACACGCTAAAATCAATGTTAATCTTGCCGGAATTCATGTTGGAAACTCCGCCCAAAATACGGCAGCCCTTGGATTAAATTATCAGATTCTAAAAGGTTTCAGGATTGGTCTTGATATGAATTATTTTGGTAAAAACTATTCATATTTCAGCATATCGTCTGTAGGTACCAGTTTGACAAATTCAGACTTTGGTCAACCCTGGATGATACCTGATGCAGAAACTGTAGATTTCTCTGCCAATTATCGATTCAAAATCGGAACATTTGATGCTACCTTAGTTGGAAACATATACAACTTGCTGGACACCCAATATATAACTGATGCAAACGATGATGGAACATATCATACTGAAGATAAAGCAAGTGTTTTCTATGGCTTCGGACGCACATGGTCAATGAACCTGAAAATCAGATTTTAATTAGAATCATTCATTAATGAAAAAGATAAAAACAATGAAAAAGATAAATTTTATAGCAATTCTGGCTGTTTTGACAATTTTTACAGCCTGCCAGGACAATAACACACCTTACATTCCAAATAATGTAGTTATTGTGAATTACGAATTGACTTCAGCGGATTATACAGCTATTTCGAATGCAATTAAAAAGCCAGTAACGGATTCTATTGCAGCCCAGAAGGTATTATTGGCAAATGCAAAAACAAAAGCTGATTCAACAACTATTTCAACTTTAATCGGTGCCTTAAACACAAGACTTGCAACTTTAGCAGTTTATGTGAATGCTTCAAAAGTTGATGCCAACAAATATTTTGATGGTACGTTAAGAGCAAAAGATTATGTACCTTATATTTTAGCTCTTAAGTTTCTCTATGTTGATCCAAATTCGGTGGTTAAAGTTACGTACGATTTGGTAAATGCAGCAGATACTACTTCAATTACTGCTGCTTACAAAATTACATTATCTGATGCTGAATATACTCAAATGGGGGTTTATACAAATCAACCTGGTAAATCTCTTTGTTTTTCTGCAGTAATGCCAGTCATGACTTATCTGAGTTCTTATTTGAAAACTAAATTTCCTTACGCTGCTGCGAATGATGTAAGAATGGTTCGTTATAAATTCAGCTCACCTACAGGAATTGTCGTTCAATACCGCATACTTAAATTCAACGGAACGGATTGGAAATGTGCTACTGACCAATATGCATTCAAAAAAGGCAAATGGTTAGATGTTGTTATTTTAAGCGGATTATCTTCAGGTCAGGGCGATTTCAAGGCAATAAGTGTTTTAGGTGATCAATTCTGGGCTTGGAACAGTGGTTATAGCTATATGCTTATGACCGGTTATGTTGCTGGTTCATACTTCGATAACGAAGATTGGTTAATTTCACCAGCTATGAACCTGACGGAACGAGTTAATCCTTGGTTAAACTTTACGCATGTTGGTCGCTATTTCGGAGATACAGGAACAAGTACCGATAAAATGCATAAAGCAATTACTGTTTGGGTTTCTACCACCAGCGACGGAACTTCTGTAATACCTTCACAATGGACACAATTGACAATTCCTTCAGCAGGCTATCCAAGTGGTGCAAATTGGACATTTATACCTTCTACGCCAATGAGTTTATTACCTTATGCAGGTCAAAACAATGTACGTATTGCTTTCAAATATATGAGTAGTGCATCCGACAATGCAGCTGGTAGTTGGGAAGTGAAAAATGTTATGGTTACTGAAGAATAATTAAATTCATAGTATATTCCAAAAAACTGCCACCGATTCATTTCGGTGGCAGTTTTTTTATTCATTAATTTTTTCTTTTTTGAAAGAAAATTTGGTATTCTGGATGAAATCATTAAGCAATTATATTATTTCATTGGTGTTTATTTTTATATCTTGCTCGGATATTGAAAAGCCCTCCTACTCAGGACTAATGCGTACTTTTGAAAGTTCGTTTGAATCGCTTGATGATTTCAACGTATTTTATATTGTTCCATTAGGGGATTATGATAGTAATCAGGAATTGAGCTCCGAGGAGGTAAAGAATGGTCATTATGCTCACAAAGCATGGATTCTGAAAGCAAGGGATGTCAACAATGATGGTTTGATTTACCTTCCACACCGGGCTTATCCAACTATACAGCTTCAGAAAAGTACTAATGGAATTTTCCGTACTCCTTGTCTCGTGAGTATTTGGGTTTATCTGGATATGACCATGAAATTCCGACCGAAAGGTTCAATAAACGACTGGTTTAGCTTTTTGACATTATCGCCCGATCAAAGCACTAACTGGAACAGGGTGGTATGTATCAATACCCGACCTGATGGGTATATCAGGTTGGTACATGTACCTAATCAGGGTGAACAAATACGAATTTTTCAGGCCGATTCAATCAATAATCCTGATAAGTCACTTCAATTTAAACATAAAACATGGACCAGACTTGATGTGTATATCGATTTTGCTGCAAAATATGGTTATGCTAAAGTTTGGCAAAACGGGAAACTGGTTTCACATGCTCTTGTTAGTGGTGGAAATGGTGGTTTGGCTCAGATTCATTGTGGTTTATATGCTTCAGCGGCAATACCTTCAGGAGTAATTTACAATGATAATCTGATAATAAGAGAAGTTGAAAATGAAGAGGAGGTTCTAGCATTTATTAACTCTGCTATTCAATAAAAATAATGGCTGTTCAGAAGTTCCAAACAGCCATTATTTGAATTTATTTTTAAAATTATTTCTGTAAATCCTTGATCTGCTTAGCAATTATGGCATATTCCGAATCCATTTGCAAACGATAATAAAGTTGTTTCAAAGGAAGCATAAATTCTACTTCTTTTGGTTTTAAGTCAATGGCTTTTTTGTAAAAAGGAATAGCTAGTTTAAACACTTCGTCTATTTTAGCTTCTTCTTTTTTATACGCATTTGTGTCCTTTAACTTATTAGCTTCCAAGGACAACTTAACAGCTTTGTTATAATATGACCGCCCCAATTCTGCATACATATCAGCGTTAGCAGGCTCAAGTTCAATCGCTTTATTAATAGCTTTTGAAGCATCTTCAAAGTTTTCAAGTGTCAAATACAACTGCCCTTTTACAAAGTGATACTGTGCAAAACCGGGTTCACGTTCAATAGCTGTATTCAGATAACCAATTGCATCCTGAATTTTATTTGAATGTATATAGAAATTAATCAAATTCTGCAAAAACCAGGGTTGATTTGGTAATTTATCAATCGCTTCTTTAATCGTTGCAACATAGTTAGATGAATCTTTTGCTGAGAGATATTCATTTGCAAGATTTTGATATACCGAAGTTGGTTGATATTTTTTAGATTTCAGGCTCTGAAAATAATTAACCGCTTTCTCATGCATTTTTGCATTCGATGCTGCAACTCCAGTGTAAAATGTTATCATATCATACGTAGAATCCATCTTAATTTCGTTATTCATAATAGGATTCTTTGGAATAGCTAAAAATGCTTCGAAAGCTCTTAACGCTTCAATATAGTTTTCTTTAGCATACTGAAATGCACCATATCCAATTAAATTGGGTTGAATCTGATAGTATTCTTTAAAAATGTTCTTAATATCTTTGGCAAATTTTGGTTTCACTTTCCCTTTAGCATCAGGAACCATATCGAGTTTAATGGTCTGCATAAAATAATCATATGATTCCATCATGGCTTTACCTTTTGACAAGGTGTCAAATTTCTGATTCAAAATTGCTTTTTTGTATTCAATCTCACTTTGTTTATTACCAATAAGTCCGGCAACATACCATGTTTCAGCAAGATCTTTCGTAGTGGAATCTTTCAAAGCTAGTTTAATAGCTTCGCGTGCACCGGCAAAATCCGGTTTGTCTTCATTTAACGCTTTGTCTCTTGCTTTACGAACGTTGGCTTTCTGAGCAAAAGTAACTGTTAAGCTTGTTGCCAAAAACAGGAATAAAATGATTTTCTTCATGACAATAATTGTTTTTTTATTAATATTTTCGAATGAGCCTGCCATCAGACTCATTCGATTTTGTTTATTTATTCTTCTGTAGATTCTTGAATTTCAGTATCGATCTTAGTTTCATCTTCCTTAACATCGTCTAATATTACTTCAGCCGAAATTCCATCAACTACTTCCAATTCTTCCTCAATCTCTTCTACTTCAGGCTCTGAAAGCACTTTACAAACGGAAGCGATTTCGTCGTTACGTTTTTCAAGATTAATTAATCGAACACCTTGCGTTGCGCGTCCCATAACCCGAACGTCAGCGACTTTCAAGCGAATAGTGATCCCCGATTTATTGATAATCATCAAGTCATTTTCGTCGGTAACACTTTTGATAGAAACCAATTTGCCGGTTTTATCTGTGATGTTCATGGTTTTTACACCTTTACCACCACGATTGGTTACACGATAAACTGCAACAGGTTCGCCATTTTCAAGCACTAACTCACCATTTTCGTCTACTTCGTCCAATAAGGTGCGTTTACCGTAACCTTGTTGAGAAACCACCATGATGCTTTCTTTTTCCTCCTTGTTAACGCAAATCATTCCAACTACTTCGTCCTGACCATCTTCATCGAGTGTCATACCACGCACACCGGTTGCAGTTCGTCCCATTACACGAACTTTCGATTCGTGGAAGCGAATAGCACGACCATTCCTGTTTGCCATAAGAACTTCGGCATTTCCGTCGGTCAAACGTACCTGAATCACCTGGTCGTCTTCACGAATAGTAATTGCATTCACACCATTCAAACGTGGACGGGAATAAGCTTCAAGTGAAGTTTTCTTGATTACACCGTTTTTCGTTCCGAAAATCAGGTAATGAGAATTGATATATTCACTGTCGGTCAGACCTTTCACGCGGATGAATGCATTTACTTTATCGTCACCGTCAATGTTCAGCATATTTTGAATAGCACGGCCTTTCGATACTTTTGTTCCTTCAGGAATATCATACACTTTCAACCAGTAACATTTACCTTTCGAGGTAAAGAACAACATAGTGTTGTGCATGGAAGCCGGATAAATATATTCAATAAAGTCCTCGTCACGCGAGCTACCACCTTTCGACCCTACTCCACCACGGTTCTGTGCCCGGAATTCGGTCAATGCAGTACGTTTAATATATCCAAGGTGCGAAATGGTGATAATCATTTCATCATCCGAATAGAAATCTTCCGGATTGAATTCTTCAGAAGAATATACAATCTGAGTGCGACGGCCATCTCCATATTTTGCTTTCACTTCGAGCAATTCATCTTTAATAATTTGCATACGAAGTTCCACTTTTTCAAGAATTTCTTTTAAACCTGCAATTAATTTCAATACTTCTTCATATTCAGCACGAAGTTTATCTTGTTCCATGCCTGTAAGTTGACGTAAACGCATTTCAACAATGGCACGTGATTGAATTTCTGACAAACTAAAACGTTCCATCAAACGGGTACGGGCTTCGTCAGGTGTTTTTGAGTCACGAATAATCTTGATAGCTTCATCCAGATTGTCCAAAACAATCATATAACCTTCCAGCAAATGAGCGCGTTTTTCGGCTTCACCCAATTCAAACTGTGTACGACGGATAACTACTTCGTGACGGTGTTCAACGAAATAATGAATCAGATCCTTCAGATTCAACATACGTGGACGTCCTTTAACCAAAGCAATATTATTTACGCTGAACGAGGTTTGTAAAGCTGTGTATTTAAACAATTTATTTAAAACCACATTCGAATTAGCATCGCGTTTTATATCAATTACGATGCGCATTCCTTCACGGTCGGACTCGTCGTTGATATGTGCAATGCCTTCCACCTTTTTATCTTCCACCAAAGCCACTACAGCTTTGATAAGTTCCACTTTATTTACCTGATAAGGGATTTCATTGACAATAATCTTTTCACGTCCCTGATTGTCTGTTTCAATTTCTACTTTCGAGCGAACGACTATACGTCCACGTCCTGTTTCAAATGCATCTTTTACACCTGCATAACCATAAATGATCCCACCGGTTGGAAAATCTGGTGCTTTGATATATTGCATCAATTCAGTAATCTCTATTTCAGTATTTTCAATATAAGCAATGATGGCATTAACAGCCTCAGTCAAGTTATGAGGTGCCATATTGGTTGCCATACCTACAGCAATACCCGATGAACCATTTACCAACAAGTTTGGAATACGGCTTGGCAACACGGTTGGTTCTTTCATGGTATCATCAAAATTCAGTTGAAAATCAACCGTATCTTTATTGATATCAACGAGCATATCTTCAGAAAGTTTGCGCAAACGGGCTTCAGTATAACGCATGGCAGCAGGGCTGTCACCATCAATAGAACCAAAGTTTCCCTGACCATCGACCAAAGGATAACGCATGGACCAATGTTGAGCCATACGAACTAATGTTCCGTAAATGGACGAATCACCGTGTGGGTGATACTTACCCATTACTTCACCCACGATACGGGCAGATTTCTTATAGGGTTTATCGGAATTGTTACCTAATTCGTTCATTCCAAACAATACTCGGCGGTGAACCGGTTTAAAACCGTCACGAACATCGGGTAATGCTCGTGAAACAATCACCGACATGGAATAATCGATGTACGAAGACTTCATTTCTTCGTCAATACTTACCTTAATAATTCTGTCTTGATCAATCATCTAATATTTAATTTTGTAATTATCTAAAAACCGGACTAAAGTACTACATTTTTCTGAATTGGGCAAGCATTTTTCTAAAAAATCACTCCCAACGACTATTTTAAATTTCACACATAAAAAATGATTGTAACGTTTTTAATTACAATCATTTGAAGCATATAGTTGGATGTATTATTCCAACATTCCACCCATCACAAAAAATCCTTCTAACAAATCATTCTTTTCCGGTTCAGTTTCGAAAATTCCGAAAACGGAAGAACCTGAGCCCGACATGGAAGCATAAACTGCGCCCATTTCATATAAATCATTCTTTATTTTATTGATGGACGGATAACGTGCAAAAACAGATTTCTCAAAGTCGTTTTTTATTGTGTTTTTCCAATTGGAAACAGGCTGTTTAATCAATTCCAATAGCGAGGTTTCGGGTTTTTCGGGTACAACCAGCGAGTAAGCCTCGGGGGTGGACACATGAATATCGGGTTTTACCAGCAAAAGAAAATATCCTTTCAGCGATAAATCAATGGAAGTGAACGCATTACCGATTCCGGTTGCGAATACCGGTCTATTACGAATAAATACAGGACAGTCAGCACCAAGACTGGAGGCTAGTTTCTCCAGTTTTTTAGGAGTTAATTTAAGCGTAAATAGCTCATTAATAGCCTTAAGCATAAATGCGGCATCTGCTGAACCACCACCCAACCCTGCACCAAAAGGTATCTGTTTAATAAGTGAAATATCTATGGCAGGAAACTGATATTCAGACCGTAACAACCTATAGGCTTTGACAATTAAATTATCTTCCGGATCACCATCAATCGTTATGCCCGATGAAGAAAAGCTATAATCCGTACAAGTTTCGGAAGGAACTACTTCAAGCACGTCACATAGTCCAATTGGATAGAAAACAGTTTCGATATTATGGTAGCCATCTGCTCGTTTTTCAACAATATTTAGCCCTAGATTTATTTTAGCATTAGGAAAAGTAAGCATTTGAAAGAGTTTACAATTTGGCCATTTACAATTTACAATTCTCAGGACAGTATTGACTATTAAATCAATAATTTTGATTTCAAAAGTAATAATTTTTCGTGAAATATGTATCAATAAAGTTATCAACAATCTGTTGAAAAATTTAATATGAAACTTTCAAAAATCTTTAGTACTTTTGAAACCCACAAAATTGTAAATTGTAAATCTGTAAATTGTACATTAAGAAATGGCCGAAAAACGTAATTTTTCAAAAAAACCGACCACTCCTGCACCTATTCCTGCAAATGAATATGGGAAATTACCCCCTCAGGCTCCTGAACTCGAAGAGGCTGTGTTGGGTGCTATCATGATTGAAAAGGATGCCTATTCGCTAATTTCGGAAATTTTGAAACCGGAATGTTTCTACAAAGTAGCACATCAGAAAATTTTTGAATCAATAATGAATCTGTCTATGCAACAAGAGCCGGTCGATATGCATACAGTTACAGAGCAATTGCGTAAAAGTGGTACTATTGATGATGTGGGCGGGCCATATTATATTACCCTCCTGACAGCCAAAGTCTCGTCAGCAGCACACTTAGAATATCACGCACGAATAATTGTACAAAAGTTTCTGGCACGAGAACTGATACGTATTTCGAGTGAAATACAAACCAAGGCATTTGATGACAAGACCGATGTGGATGATTTGATGCAGGAGGCTGAGGGTATGCTTTTTGAAGTGTCACAACGGAATTTGAAGAAAGATGTAACTCAGATAAACCCTGTAATTGAAGAAGCCATTCACCGTATGCAATTGGCAGCCGAAAAGCAGGGAGCGAGTGGTGTTCCAACTGGTTTTCATGCATTGGACAAAATTACTTCAGGCTGGCAACGTTCTGATTTAATCATTATTGCAGCACGACCCGCTATGGGTAAAACGGCTTTTGTGCTTTCAATGGCGAAAAATATAGGTGTGGACTATAATCAGCCAGTGGCTATTTTTTCGCTCGAAATGTCGAACGTACAATTGGTAAACCGTTTGATAATGAATGTGTGCGAATTGGAAGGTGAAAAGATTAAAAATGGGCAATTGGACAAAGAAGAATGGAATAAACTAGATAAAGACATTAAAGAACTGATTGATGCACCCATTTATATTGACGATACACCTAGTTTATCGATTTTTGAACTCCGAAGTAAAGCCCGTCGATTGGTAAAGGAACATAAAGTACAGTGCCTGATTATTGACTATTTACAATTAATGAATGCCAGTGGAATGAGCTTCGGAAGCCGAGAACAGGAAGTAAGTATTATCTCCCGTTCGTTAAAAGGACTTGCCAAAGAGCTTGATATTCCAATTATTGCGTTGTCACAGCTGAATCGTGGTGTGGAAGGTCGCTCGGGACTTGAAGGCAAGCGTCCACAGCTTTCCGACTTACGTGAATCAGGTGCAATCGAACAGGATGCTGATATGGTGTGCTTTATTCACCGTCCGGAATACTATCATCTTACTGAAGATGCCCAGGGAAATTCGTTGGTTGGGATTGCCGAAATTATTGTGGCAAAACACCGTAACGGAGCTACGGGTGATGTTCAATTGAAATTTAAAAACACCTATGCGAAATTCCTTAACAAAGATGATTTTGATAAGGATGATAATCCATTTTCAAGTGGTGGTTATAAAGTGATTTCCTCTAAAATGAATGAAGGAGATTCGAATTTCTACGGTGCAGGTGATCTGAAAACACCACCTAATCCGTTTGGTGGTAGTGGAAATAATGCTGATGTTCCGTTTTAAGAAACTATTAGCACTAAGAACGAAGAGTTATTAATAAATGAAAACCGCAAATGATGATTTATTCACTAATTTACGGTTTTTATAAGCTTTGTGTCTTGTACAGTTAATTAGGGGAATGTGGGCAAATTAGAATAATCCTTTGCATACCGCAGATGCTGATCAATATAATTTTCGTCGTACGAAACTTTTACATCCGTAATGTTGCCTGATTCATCCTTTAGCAATGAATAAACCGGATTTACAAAACCCCGATACGGAGCAAGATTCAGTTTTTTAAATCGGTCAAGTACTTCAACATGAAGTTTTTGGTCAACTTGTACGCCATATGTTTCAACCAGTTTCTTGCCACCTGCAAAATCTCCGGTTGATTTGATATGTTGTATTTCAGCCAGCAATTGTCCAAATAAAATACGGAGCTTTTTGAAATCATTTATCAGGACAAAAGTCTCCCCTTCACGTTTTTTAATTTCTATTACGTTTGCATTTTTTCCTTTTTCGTAAACCCAGGAAGCTATCAACTGGCGATTTCGCATGTGTGCTTCTTCAATATTTTTACCGGGTTGAATACGCGTGAGCTGAGTCATCAGACCGTTCAGAATATAGCCATAATACTCCGCCTTATAAACTTCTTTATCTGGTAACAAACCAAGTTCCACAGTCTTCGGGTCGCCCATATAATATAGTCCAAACAAGTCGGCACGCGCTTCTTCTATGGTCGAACCATAAGCTTTCAGAGCATCGGGGTCAACTCCGGGCAATAACTTACCTGAACCATGCCCCAGACATTCATGCAGGTCAGTATGAAGGTTATTAGTCAGCGAAGCAAAATCTTTTGCACGCTTACGTTCCACATCACTCCACATAAATTCTTCGGCAAAACCATTGCCTAGCGAAGCCTGATCGTATGCTTCCGTAATATTCTCAATCGTAACCGACTTTGAACCATACTCGTGACGTATCCAATTCGAATTAGGCAGATTGATACCAATAGGCGTTGCAGGATAGCAATCGCCTGCTAAAATGGCTACTGTAATTACTTTTGCTGAAACGCCTTTAACCTTTTCTTTGCGGAATTTCGGATCTATTGGCGAATGGTCTTCGAACCACTGAGCATTGGCACTGATTATTTCGGTACGCTTGGTAGCTTCAACATTCTTGAAATTCACCAAGGATTCCCAACTGGCTTTCATACCCAGCGGATCGCCATAGGATTCGGTAAAACCATTCACAAAATCGACTAAGGAAACCACATCTTTAACCCATTTAATAGAATATTCATCGTATGTTTTCAAACTTCCAGTTTTATAAAATTCAATCAATGAATTAATTACTTCCTTCTGTTTATCATTTTCAGCAACAGTAGCTGCTTTTTCGAGCCAACCAACAATTTTTACTATGGCCTGACTGTAAAGCCCGTCCACTTTGTATGTTTTCTCCATCAAAACACCGTTTTCCTTAATAAGTTTGCTGTTCAAGCCGTATGATACTGGTGTGCTGTCGTTCGGATTTTTCATTTTTCCGTAGAAAACTTCTGCTTCAGCCTGTGTAACTCCATCACCATAATAATTATTAGCTGAAGTCTGGATTAAATCCACGTCTGCAGCCTGATTGGTACGCTTGGGATATACGGCAGGGTTAAAAATAACGGGTTTCAGTTCAGTTATTAAATCATCTAGCGATTGTCCGGATTTCAAAATAGCTGTAAATTGTTTTTTATCAATTGATTTAATTGCTTCCTCAAAAAACTTCTCGGAAAATTCAGGAATAAATTTATCTTCGGAATAATGATGGTGTATTCCGGTTCCCAGCCACACACGTTTCAGGTATGTAGTTAAGTGCACAAAATCAGTCGATTTTCGGTCACCTTTGTAATTTATATAAATAGTTTCGAATGTACGACGAATGCACAAATTGTATTTATTATTCTGGTCATAAAAAATGTCATGCCCTTCCAATGCAGCTTCGGAAAGGTAATAAATCAGTTCTTTTTGTTTCAGACTCAATTTTTCAAAATCAGGAACCCGATATCGTAAAATTTCGATATCTGCAAAACGATCCACTGTGTATTTAAAATCTTTAATATTGGGCGAGGCAGTTCTCTCTGCACTACAAGCTATCATCATATATGACATGGTAATTAATATTAGTTTTTTCATAAAAACATATTATGAAGATTATAGTTCAAACGTGTACAAAAAAATTCAAAAAAAAATAAATGTATCGTAAAAATTTGATCATTACACTATTTGCTTCTTGTAGCGTGTATAAAATAATGACCTTTGATGCAAGCACCAAAGGTCGTAATGTGTAATAGATCTAAAAATTACAGTTTGTGATGTGCTCCATCGCAATAAGGTGGATTTTTCGAATGCTTACACCCACACAAATAGGCTGTACCTATTTTTTCGGAAGCAAATGACATAGGAGTAAATTCTGTTCCTTTGTGTGAACCATCGCAGAATGGTTGTTTCGCACTTTTTCCACAGCTACACCAATGATAATTCTTACCGGCTTCAAGGTCCACTGCAAACGGTCCTTTTTGAGCAATTGTTGGTTCCATCATGTTCGTTTTAATTGCTATAATTCTAATTCTTGTAAAGTTACAACTAATCAATTAGATTCAACTCACAACTCTATTATTTATAACACGCAAAATTCCCCTTCGGGAATATTGGGATGATTAATTACTTGCATTCTTTCTTTTTAACCTAGCATGACTATGTTTTCGACCATAAGTGAAATATATTACAAAACCAATCAACATCCAGGCAATCAGTCGAATCCAGGTATCCATGGGGAGCGCAGCCATTTGAGCAAAGCAAACCAACGCACCTAAAATTGGCACAAAGGGTACCCACGGAGTTTTGAAACCACGTACCGCATGAGGTTCAGCTTTTCGTAACAGTATTATCCCAATCGATACAATTACAAAGGCGAGTAAGGTACCTATGGATACCATTTCACCCAACAGCCCGATTGGAAAAAGTCCGGCAAAAAAAGCCGCGAAACAACCTGTTACAATGGTGGTAATGTGTGGTGTTTTAAATTTCTTATGTGTTTTAGCAAAGCTTTTCCACAATAAACCATCGCTCGCCATGGTGAAGAACACACGTGACTGACCTAATAAAAGCACAAGTACAACAGAACTTAATCCGGCAATAGCACCAATTTTGATAATCGGACGTAACCATACGAGTCCAGGTCCGGCGCTATTAATAGCCAGTGCTATGGGAGCTTCCACATTCAAATATTTATAATTCAGAATTCCGGTCAACACCAGACTAACAGCAATATATAAAACGGTACAAATAAGTAACGAAAACAAAATTCCTCTTGGCACATCTCGTTTTGGATTTAAGGCTTCCTGCGAAGTGGTGGAAACAGCATCGAAGCCCACATAAGCAAAGAAAACCACTGCGGCTGCCGTAAGTACTCCCGACCAACCAAAATGCCCAAAACTGCCTGTATTGACAGGAATAAAAGGTGTCCAATTAGCAATATGAATATGTGAAATACCAAAACCGATAAACAGCAGGATAACAGTTACTTTTATCAATACAATGACATTGTTGAATTTTGCCGACTCTTTGATGCCAATGACCAACAAGGTAGTCATTAATGCCACAATAAATATAGCCGGGAAATTGATGATAGCACCTGATGCGTGCCAACCTTTATCGTCGAAAACAAAAGGACTCTGACACAATGTCTTTGGAATGACAATCCCAAAATCGGCCAGAAAGCTGGTTACATATCCTGCCCAACCAACAGCCACGGTGGCCGAACCAAAAAGGTATTCCAAAATTAAATCCCAACCGATTATCCATGCAACAAACTCACCCATCGTAGCATAGCCGTAAGTATAGGCACTTCCCGAAACCGGAATCATAGACGAAAATTCAGCATAACATAGACCAGCCAATAAACATCCAAAAGCTGAAATGATAAATGACAATGCCACAGCTGGTCCGGCGTGCAAAGCGGCAGCAGTACCGGTCAATACAAAGATTCCTGCACCAATTACACAACCTACGCCCAACAAAGTCAGATTGGTTGCTGTTAAATGTCGTTTCAGTGAATTGTGATTGCTGTCGGCTTGTTCTTCGAGCTCAGCCAGAGTTTTACGAATAAATAAGTCTTTAAACATATTTGGTCAGTTTGACAGAATTAAATAGAATTTGCTTTAAAATTATACGAATTTGGTTACAAAAATAGCTTTATTTATTTACAAACTGGTATTATCGAGACTATTTTTACATTTACACTTTCTTATTTTCACTCCAAAATCTTCAAATAATTCAAACGGAGCACTAATACCCAAGGTTTCCCAATCAGCACCATCGTGATTGTGTGCCTGTATCAGATTGATTTTGTATTGATTATTTTTTAGAACTAGCTGTTTGGAAATGATGGACTTAGGTGATAATATAAGCTCTTCAAACCAACCGTCGGAGATACACGGAAATAAGATTTCGATACAAAAAGTGGATAGTGATTGATGGGTAATCCAATACACTTGTTCGGGTGTGAAATAGAGGATGGCATTAGGTGTGCCAGTATGTAGCCAGCCAAAAGTTTTGGGATATTTGCTGTATACTTCGACATATAAATCGCCAAAATCCTTATCCCTGAATTTCTCTGAAACGCGATAGTTAATATTATTCAGAGTTAATATTAAGTCAACATCCTGTCGCTGCATTTCCATATCTGCATCCGAGTCGGAATTAAACCGTTGAATTTCAGAAACTTTAAGCACTTCCAGATAGAATCTATCGGCTTTAGCTGCTTGGTCACGTTCGTGTTGTAGGCTGGCCTTGAAATTGTGAATCACATTTTGGTCAGTTTTAATATTTTCCCGGTCCATGCTGGTATTCGACTAATAAACAAGTCCTTTGAATTGAGATTGAATAGAGGAAATTTCTCATTTTCATTTAATAAATTATGCACTTTGAAGTTTTGATTCTCATCCAAGCCCAAATATTGAAAAGCTTCCAATGGGAAATGCACTTCAGTATCCAGGTCTTTGTCGTCAAAATTAAGCACAATCAATAATAACTCGTTTTCGAACTTGCGAAAATAGGCATATTGTTCGTGTGAATTGAACTTTAAATTGTCATAATTTGCATATTCCAGGTCGAACATCAATCCATCGGTAATTGCTTTTTCAGTGAGTGTTATATTCAATAATTTTTGATAGAAATTTCGGAGTTCTTTTTGCTCGCTAGTCAGTAGACTCCCATCAAATTTTCCAGCATTCGACCAAGCCTGAATAGTTTTAACGCCCCAATAATCAAAAATGCTGGTACGACCATCTACCCCACTGAAACCCTCACAATCCATTGCTTGTTCACCCAATTCCTGACCACAATAAATCATAACCGGAGCTTGTGTGAGCGTTGCCGAAACAATCATTGCCGGTTGGGCATACACTCCAGCTCCGGAAAAAAAACCGGAACCAATGCGCTGTTCATCATGATTTTCGAGGAAATTAAGCATTTGATTTTCAATACCACCAAGCGATTGCCAGGTATTGCTAATTTCACGCACCGGATAATTTCGGCTTGTAATATTCCGGAGCATGTCATACATCCCCACCTTGTCGTATAAATAGTCGAATTTTCCATTGCTTAAGAAATTCCGATATTCGGTAGGATTATATACTTCGGCAATAAACAGGATCTCAGGATATTGTTGTTTAATTTGTGGAATAACCCATCCCCAAAATTCAACTGGTACCATTTCCGCCATATCGCACCGAAAACCATCCACTTTTTTCCCAGCCCAGAAAAGCAGAATATCACGCATTCTGAACCAAGTTAAGGGAATCGGGTTGAATTGCTTCTGTCCACCTTCTACGTAATTCACACCATAATTCAATTTTACTGTTTCATACCAGTCATTTTGAGTCGGCGAAGCGCTAAACTGATCATTTCCAGTGGCTTTCGCCGGAAATTCCCAGTAATCATTCACATCAAACTGTGGTTTAAACAACTGATTCGGAATGTAATAGAAATTATTCAGCGGTGAAAAAGCCCAGGATGGATTATCATTCTCACCTAAATCGACCACACCGGCTGGCTTTACATCCGAATGGTACTCACGGGCAACGTGATTGGGTACAAAATCGATAATTACCTTTAAATCATTGGCATGTGTACGTTTTACAAGACTTTCAAACTCTGCCATTCGATTTTCTACATCCACAGCCAAATCGGGATCAACATCGTAATAATCTTTAATGGCATAGGGTGAACCCGCTTTTCCTTTCAGCACCAATGGATGATCTTTTCTAATTCCAAAAGTTGTATAATCGGTTTGTGTAGCATGTTCAATTATGCCGGTGTACCAAATGTGGGTTATTCCGAGTTGATTAATCTCCTTCAGCGCTTTATTGGTAAATGAATTAAATTTTCCACAACCGTTTTCTTCTATTGAACCGTTGTAATTATTGGTAGTTTTATCATTCCCGAAAAGACGTGGTAAAACCTGATAAATCGTAAATTTAGACATAATAAATTGAGTTTATAAAGTAAAAAGTTTGAAAGCATATAATTATCTATATTTCAAAGTGTGTTGAAATGAGTTGTCAATAGCTTGTATTCGGACTTCAATGGGTTTATTTTGTTTTATTTTCATTGAATTCTCGGAGCTAGCACCTTTATGAGCAATTACTAAATTAGTAAGCCACACAGTACCCAATGGTGGCATCATAAATCCCACTTCATTTATATTGGCATTGGCTACCATTTCGGTAGTATAACAATATACATTATTAATAAAATAATAAAGGGACGTTCCGAATTTATAAACTTTCAACTTATTGACTCCTGCTGACAAAATGGATGATTCGCTCAATTCGGTATAAAAGCTATAGCACGAACGGTTTCCCATATACATTTTTTGATTATTATTGATAGTAAAATATTCAATCGGATCGCTGGTACCATCCGATTTTGCTGCCACAGGACCAAAAATAAGACCGTATTGTTTCGACGCATCGCCCGTAGGATAGTAAAAGGTCATTTCATAAGAAAAAGTAGAGTTAATGTCAATAGCACTCTGCAAACTGAAAAATACCAAAAATATCTTATCAACACTCGATTGAAAACGGATTCTACGATTATCAATGCTAATAGCCAGTTGAGAACTGGTTTTATTAAGCCATATGGATTGACTTTCATCAGCAAATGTGAACAAATAATCAGTTTTGAATCCTATAGTATCAACCGGCAAGGTTAAGCTTGCAAAATCAGGCGAAGCTGTATTTACATCAAATAATTCATCCAAATAATACTTTCGCCGAACGCCTCTGTAATTTATATTCCAGGCACGCTCGGCCACTTTTGTTCCACCGCACAGAATGGATTTCCAATCATCGTTTTCAAGGGTAGTATTCAAGTGTGATCGCCCCAGCAATCCATGACCCAATTCGTGAAAAAGTAAATCTTCTTTCATTAAATCAGCACCGACACTACTTGTTATATCATTCCAATAGGCTTTATCTATTTCAATACGAATAGGGGTTTCATAATGAGTTAAACCGGCTGTATTAGCTGACAAATTTGCGAATTCAATTATTAATCCGTCAGTTTGCGGACTAAAATTATGACCTCGCAATGCCCCTTCTGTTTCAAAGCGTTTGAGATAATCGGTGAAGACTGGGTCAATTCTGTATTCTTTGGGATCTTTGCATGAAATCAATAAAACAAGGGAAATTAAGGCTATGTAGATATGTTTTTTTACTTTTAACATAGTTTATTTTGAAAAAATCAATTACAAATATAAACAAAAAACTCAAGAATGATGTTATTAGTGTATTGAGAGCAAAATTTTTAATCAAAAATAAATAAAAACAACGATTATGTCAACAGTAAAATTTAAAGGGGGCGATGTTCAAACTAACGGTAGTCTACCGAAAGTAGGTTCACAAGCACCTGATTTCGTATTAGTTAATGGTAGTTTACAAGAAATTCATTTGAGTGATTACAAAGGAAAACGCGTTTTGTTGAATATTTTCCCAAGCATAGATACAGGCACTTGTGCTGCTTCGGTTCGCAATTTCAACAAATGGGCTGCTTCACAGGAAAATGTTGTGGTAATTTGCATTTCAAAAGATTTACCCTTTGCTCAGGGACGTTTTTGTGGTGCTGAAGGTATTGAAAATGTTACAACAGCTTCCGATTTCCGTTATAACTCTTTTGCAACTGATTATGGTGTGTTATTGACTGATGGTCCACTTAAAGGATTAATGTCACGTTCAGTTGTTGCAGTGGACGAAAGCGGTAAAGTTCTTTACACTGAACTGGTTTCAGAAATTGTAAACGAACCAAGTTACGATATTAATGTTTTTTAATTTAGGTGATACGTCAGCAATGACAATTGCCTTAGTGTGAGTAAATTAAGTATAACATTAATGACAACCTCTTCCTGCTGTGAAGCTCGGAGAGGTTTTTTTATGCATATTTGAGTATTGACTACAATTAACTGTAAACTAAATACCGAATGTTCAAATTAAAATCGAGTAGGAAGTGAGCGATTAGTTCGCTCACTGTCCTCTCACACCACCGTACGTACCGTTCGGTATACGGCGGTTTCTTAATTTACACACGAACAGAGCGATAATAAGATGAGAAAAATAAGTAACCAGCCTTTTG
>CAIUTB010000123.1 GCA_903901975.1 uncultured Bacteroidales bacterium | reverse complement strand
ATTCTACTAAGGGTTAAATTGCAATATATATTTAGGTTTAAAACCCTTAGTAGAGAAAACATAGCTATATTCACTTATCCCTTATTTCTTGCTAGATGCCTAACTTA
Source organism: uncultured Bacteroidales bacterium (assembly GCA_903901975.1). Lineage (GTDB taxonomy): Bacteria > Bacteroidota > Bacteroidia > Bacteroidales > Paludibacteraceae > Paludibacter. The sequence goes on along the minus strand of CAIUTB010000123.1, from coordinate 2,089 downwards.
ATGACATTGATCGTGCGGGAGTTGTGATATTTAGGGGCGTATGCCCTGAAATCTTCGTAGCAGAATGAAAATAATACAAGCAAAGGGGCTTTAGCCCTGACATCATAAACAAAAGGTTTCAGGGCTTCCGACAAGTCGGAATGTATCATACGCCCTTCTTTTTCAAATTTAAACATTTAATACTGCTCTGTATACTTTGCGGATAATCATAAATAATAATTCATTGCTCTTGCAATTCATTTTTTCTTGATTATCTTTGCTCCCCTAAAAATCATTTAATAAAGAACTAGCAAAATGGAAATTTCAGGAAAAATTATTGCTGTGTTGCCTATCGCAACCGGACAAGGCAAAAACGGAACATGGCGTTCGCAGGATTATGTATTAGAAACAACTGACCAGTACCCTAAAAAAGTGTGTTTCAACTTTTTTGGTGACAAAATAGAACAATTCCCCCTGGCAATTGACGATTCAGTGACGGTGAGCTTCGATTTAGATAGTCGGGAATATAACGGACGCTGGTTTACTTCGGTTCGTGCATGGAAAGTTGAAAAAGGAGCCATTAATGCTGCTTCAGCTCCGGCATCTACTCCGATTGCTTCGTTCGATGCTGCTCCGGGAGCAGGCGAAGGTACTGATTTGCCATTCTAAGTTTAGTTGAATCGTTAATTGGTTGATTGTGTTGACTGGTTAAATAGTATTTCAAAAATCGCAACAAATAAACAGATAAACAACTAAACAAATCAACAATTCAACAAAAATATTGCTCGGAATGAGTGGCGGCACCGATAGCTCGGTTGCTGCCATTCTTTTATTGGAACAAGGCTATGAAGTCGTGGGCATCACCTTTCGTTTCTGGGAAGAAGGAGAAAATATTCATTTGCAAGATGCGCAACGATTGGCTCAGCAACTTGGCATTGAGCATATAGTGTATGATGCCCGGGAGATTTTTCGGGAGAAAGTGCTTGGCTATTTTGTGGACGAATACCTGCGTGGCCGCACGCCATTTCCCTGTGTGAAATGCAATAACGAACTGAAATGGAAACTGATTATCGACGAAGCTGATCGCCTGGCTTGCGCTAAAGTGGCCATGGGGCATTACGTGAATATCATTCAGGAAAATAATCATTATTTTGTGGCTGAAGGCAAAGATCCGGACAAGGATCAATCCTTTTTCCTTTGGGGGCTGACTCAGGAGCAACTTTCACGCATCGTATTTCCACTCGGTCAATTCCATAAAACGGATGTTCGTGCTCTGGCTGCCGAGCAAGGGTATAAGCGCGTTTCGGAAAAGAAAGACAGTCTGGGAGCTTGCTTTTGTTCGGGCGATTACCGTCCTTTCCTGAAAAACCAACTTTCAGAACCTCATAAATTTATCTATTCAGGAAATTTTATAGATGAACAGGGAAAAGTGCTGGGACAGCATGATGGTTTTCCGCTTTACACCGTCGGTCAGCGCCGTGGCTTGATGCATCTGAACCGAAAAGTTTTTGTAAAAGAAATTCGACCGGATACAAATGAAATTGTTCTGGCATCACTCGCCGATATGTATAAAAGAGAATTTTATGTTCAGCAGGTCAATGTGGTGGATAAAAGCCTTTTTACAACTGAATTTGACATTTACTGCCGAATCCGCTATCGGAAGCAAAATACCTTGTGTCGGGTGATATTTATGGAAAACGGAAAAGCAAGAGTAGAACTAGCCGAACCACTCGAATCCATTGCTCCGGGGCAAACAGCCGTTTTTTATCGGGATGGGAGAATTTTGGGAGGAGGATTTATAGAATAACGGTAAGCAGGTAAGCGGTAAACGGTAAACGGTAAACAGCAAACAGCAAACAGTAAGCGGTAAACAGCAAACAGCAAACGGTAAGCAGTAAACTTGCAACTACTTTTTCATTTTGTTTTTGGTTGCGGTAAATATCTTAACCAGTTCTTCTGCTTCATTTTTTATTTCAATATAGGTTGAAATATCTAAAAGATTTGCTTCCTCGATTAATTCAAGCCAGAACTGAGTTTCATCAGTTTCTTCAACCACTATACAAAGTTTTGAGAATTTTTCTGCTTCAGACCTGCCTCGTGTGAATGCTCT
>CAIUTB010000122.1 GCA_903901975.1 uncultured Bacteroidales bacterium | reverse complement strand
ACGGGTAGTGATAAACTCTACCGAATGAAAACCACGCTCAGTCAATTGCTTTGCCACTTTTTCCAAATCGCCTTCGAAATCGGTATAACCGCCTTTGGCATCATCAGCCAGGAACGGATAGGTTGGTATGCCGCCACCCGCCACGATAATATCGCAAACGGTTTGCATAGGCAAAAATGCCTTTGGATCTTCGGGAACGAAAGCGCCACCACCTGCTTTGAGCAAGTTGCCACGGATTTCGTTTTCAACTCCGGCAATATCGTTTATTTCCGATTTCAATTCTTTTCCTCCGAAAAGTTTGTGAAACAGAATACGAATATCCAACGGATTGTTATTGCAAGCTTCGTCCACTTTCATGCGCAATGCCTTTGCCAAATGGCGCTCACGGATAGAACCTTTAGTCAGGTCGTTTTTAATCCATTCGAAATCCAATGTAAAACCGGCATTATTCGCAGCCAAAATTTCATTCACCTTGCCACACATGGCTTCAACCTGTGCATTGGCTTCGGCACGCACGTCAGCCAATTGTTTAGCAAAAGGCTCAGCCAATTGGAACGGATACGAAAGTCCTTTGCCGCTCAGGTAGGTACGCCCTGGGTTTCCGGGATCATTCACCCGCAAGCCCGCTTTTTGGTCGGCTTCGTTCAGACTGATAAACTCTATATTGAACAACGGATACAAGCCGCGTTCCTTACAACCAATCGCCCAGGCTTCGTAGCCGGCAGTAGTATAAAAATCATTGATACCAAGCACTTTTACGCCTTCGGCAACTGCCATATCGAGCGCCTGATTCAGTTCGGTGAATGCACTGAACGAGTAAGGTGTGTGGAGGTGTGCGTTTACTTTTTTCATGATAAAGTGTCCTAACCCATAATGGGAATCTCGGGAATTTAATTTTGTATATGATAAATCAATAACTCAGGAAATCTTAAACAAATTTGATTATAATGAAACTAAGTCGTTAATAAATCAACAAGCTTTTTGTTTGTTTCCATCCATCTTCTAATCTTGCTGCAATATCTGGATATTTCTTTATTGAATATTTACAGACACTTTTAACATCTGCTTTGCAATTCTTTAAAAAACTATATATTAAGTATGATGATAAAATTCCAAATAAAGTACCATCTAAGACCCCAGTTAATAAAGCATTATTATTTTCTTCACATAATAATAGACCAAATATCAATCCAATCAACACAAAAATTAGTGAGAAACCAACTAACTTAATTATATATGTTGTGTGATTTTTTTTGCATTCACTACATCTTGGAATATAAATATCTATATATAAATATTTTGTTCGTATTGTGTTTGGGAATACAAATTTTCTACTAATTGGTTTAAATACTTTAGTATTGAAAACACTTTTTTCTTGTGCAGGACGACAATTACAAAACCAGCAATTTGCAGACTTTTGAGCTTCTTTTGTCATATTAAATCTTTATAATTAAGTCCGTAAATAATCTAAATTTTAATAATCCTCATTCACTTCAAATAATTGAATTTATTTGCAGAATTTTTTTTTAGTTTCAATGAGAAAAAATGATGCTTAATAGGATAACAAAATATAAAAATGTTCAAAATATTTCAACCGCTAAGACACCAAATCACTCCGTGAATCTTCGTGTACTTAGTGCCTTAATGGTTGTTATTTATATTTTTATTGACGGGGTGACTTCAAGTCACCCCGTCAATAAATGCTTTATACTCCTAATTTCGATCTCCGGATAAACTCGGCATCAGTAAAGTTCTGACCGGGAACATAACCCGCCAATGATTGGATGCGTTCGTTAATCATATCGAGAAACCAGCTAACTTGTGGGAAGAATGAATCTTCCAATTCGAAGGCCGGAGTAATCCAGTTGCGTGAACCAAGTACACAAACCGGAGCGTCCAGGTAGTCGAAGCAAAGGGTGCTGATGTTGGTTGCAAAGTCGTTCAGGAATGAACCACGTGCGCAAGCGTCGCCGGCTACAATGATTTTACCTGTTTTTTTCACTGAAGCAACCACTTGTTCGTAGTTGAACGGTACTAACGAGCGAGCATCGATAACTTCTGCGCTCAAACCGTATTTTTCTTCCAATTCTTTAGCAGCAGCCAAAGCAGGATATAATGTGTGACCAACAGTAAGGAACGTAATGTCTTTACCTTCTTTTTTCACGTCTGGCTCACCAAATGGAATTTCGTAGTAACCTTCAGGAACGCCACCTTTGTGGAATTGCTCACCAATTTCGTAAATACGCTGGCTTTCGAAGTAAACAACCGGATCAGTTCCCTGCAAAGCTGAGTTCATCAAACCTTTGGCATCGTAAGGAGTTACAGGGAAACAAACTTTCAATCCGGGAATCTGTGTTACCAACGAAGTCCAGTCTTGTGAGTGTTGAGCACCATATTTTGAACCTACCGATACACGCAGCGTGATTGGCATTTTCAAAACGTTACCGCTCATCGATTGCCATTTAGGCATTTGGTTGAAAACCTCATCACCACAACGACCCAAGAAATCGCAATACATGATTTCAGGAACCACACGGCCTCCACACATGGCGTAACCAATAGCAGTACCCACAATAGACGCTTCGGCAATTGGAGAGTTGAACAAACGGTGGTAAGGCAATGCCTCAGTCATACCGCCATACACGGCAAACGCACCACCCCAATCGCGGTTTTCTTCACCGTAAGCTACCAATGACGCATCTTTGTAGAAACGATCCATCATAGCTTCGAAAATACCATCGCGCAACTGATATTGTTTCATTTTGCTGAAAGGTTTTCCATCGGCATCAAAAGCAAAACGTTCTTTGGCCGCAATTTTCTTAACACGTGAATTATCAGCCAATGGCATCAAAACATCAGGCGTAGCTGTCGACATAGAATCAACCGAACCGTTCGAGAACATCATATCGCCAATAACCTGGGCATTGGTCATACGTGGTGAAACTTCATCGTCGATAGATTTCAGGAACATATCATAAACCAATGCTTTCACATCAGTCCATGTTGCATCAAGGTCAGCTTGTGTAGCTTCGCCTGCTTCGATCAATTGTTTTCCGAAAGAAGCGATACAGTCTTGTGCTTCCCATGCTTCCACTTCTTCTTTGGTACGATACGAAGACGCATCAGAAGGTGAGTGACCGCTGTAACGATATGTCAATACGTCCAATAAAACTGGACCTTTTTTCTCTTCCAAAATAACGCGTTTGCGTTTGTAAGCATCGATAACAGCCAATGGATTGTAACCATCAACACGTTCAGCATGCATTTGTTCTGGGTTTACACCAGCACCAATACGAGCTGCAATATCATAACCCATGGTTTCTCCGGCAGTTTGACCACCCATACCATATTGGTTGTTCATAATATTGATAATTACAGGTAATCCACCTTGCATATCACCTTCCCACAACTGACGGAACTGATCCATAGAAGCGAAAGTAATACCTTCCCAAACCGGACCGCAAGCCATAGAAGCATCACCAATGTTGGCAACTACTAAACCTTTCTGACGATTTACCTTTTTGTACAAAGCAGCACCTACGGCAATATCACCCGAACCACCTACAAGAGCATTGTTAGGATAAACACCGAATGGCGTAAAGAATGCGTGCATAGAACCACCCAATCCACGGTTAAAACCGGTAGAGCGGGCAAAGATTTCAGCTAATGTTCCGTAAACGAGGAAGCGACGAGCCAATTCTTTGGTTGTTCCTGTAAAGTCCTTTTTTACAACAGCCAACACAGCTCCGTCGAAGAATGATTCCATTACATCCATCAGGAATTTGTCGTCACTTTTGTGAATAGCCGACATACCTTTAGCAAGGATTTCGCCGTGTGAACGGTGACTACCAAAAATATAATCGTCAACGGTCAACGTCCACGCCATACCTACTGCTGCAGATTCCTGTCCGATTGACAAGTGAGCAGGACCAGGGTGGTTGTACGGAGTTCCGTTATATGCACCAGCAATTTTAATCTGGTTAATCATAGTTTCGAACTCACGAATCAACACCATGTCGTGATAAATGGTTTTGAACTCTTCGTTGGTAAAATTACCTTTTTCGTCTTTGACAGTTTTTTGATACTGATTTACCGGAATTGGTTGGAATTCTACAAAACCCGGTTTACGTGATTCAGCCGGATCAATAAATTGTACTTTTGGCATTGTATTATTGGTTTTATTTGTTTGTTATTTTTTCAACACGGAGACACAAAGACACAAATAATTTTATTGTTTTCTTAGTGACTTTGAGTCTTTGTGTTTAAGTCTTAAAATGCAAAAATTGTTTCTTTAAATATTTCGCTAACGGTTGGGTGAGGGAATACCACTTCTTCCATTTCCGCCAGGGTCATTTCTTGTTCAATAGCGATGCAAGCTCCATAAATCATTTCGCTGCATGGGTTACCAATCATGTGAACACCGATTACTTCGCCGTGTTTAGCACCTACCAGCACTTTGCAAAGTCCCGAACCACCTTCGTTTTCGGCTACGAAACGTCCGGCATAAGCCATTGGCAATTTAGCCACTTTGTAGTCGATTCCTTTTGCTTTAGCCGATTCTTCGGTTTCGCCAACACCAGCTACTTCAGGATTGGTATACACCACACCCGGAATGGCATCGTAACGCATTTTATCTGCACGTCCGGTGAGGTTGTTCACCACCACTTCGCCTTCGCGACTGGCTGTGTGAGCCAACAACGAGAATCCGGTTACGTCGCCTGCCGCAAAAACGTTAGGCACATTGGTGCGCATTTTTTCGTCTACTTTGATACCGCCACGGTCGAGCTCCACGTTAAGATTTTCCAATCCGAATCCTTTTGTTACCGCCCGGCGACCAACGCTGACAAGGATTTTTTCGCCTTCGATAGTCTCTGTTTTTCCGTCTTTTTCGAAGATAACTTTGTTGCCTTCTATTTTTACCACTTTGGCATTCAGGTTATATTCAATTCCTTTTTTGCTGTAAATATCGCGTAGCATGGCTGAAATCTCAAAGTCTAAACCGCCTAGAATTTCGGGGAGCATTTCCACGATAGTTACTTTAGTACCAAGGCTGTTGTAAAAGCTTGCAAACTCCATTCCGATAACACCACCACCGATAACTACCAATGATGTTGGTTGTTCTTTCAAATCAAGAATTTCGCGGTTGGTGAGGATAATTTCACCTGCTTCGGCTAATCCGGGAATTGGTGGAACAAAAGCTTCAGAACCAGTACAAATTAGCAAGTTAGCGCCAAGGTAGCTTTCACCACCGCAAGTTACTTCCACACCTTTTGTGCTGCGACCAACAATCGTGGCTTCGCCTTTTACAACGGTTACGTGGTGCATCTTCATTTTGCCTTCAACACCGGCAACGAGTTTGCGAACCACTTTATTTTTGCGGGCAACAATTTTTCCGAAATCAAAACGGATATTGTCACCAAATACGCCATATTTATCTCCGTGCAACGCATTTTCATACGTTTTAGCACTGTAAAGCAATGTTTTGGTAGGAATACAACCTTCGTTGAGACACACACCACCCATGCTTTTTTTCTCGAACAATAAAACTTTCAGTCCTTTATGCCCTGCACGTTCTGCAGCTACATATCCGGCCGGACCACCACCGATAATGATTAAATCAAACATAATTTCTAATGTGCTAATGTGCCAATGTGTCAATATGCCAATGTTGGTAAATCAATCACATTTCGCAATAATATTATGGATAAATTTTAAAACTATAAATACGCCTGCAATTTACGCAAAATTTAAATTATTTCATTGGCAAATTGGCATATTAAATTATTGGCATATTAAAAAATATCCAATTCCAAAGTCTCAATTTCAATGGCAATCTGTTTCAAAAAACGTGTTGCTTCGCCGCCATCTAATGCGCGGTGATCGTACGTTAAACTCAGGCCGATATAAGGCACGAAACCATACACGCCATCACCCAAATCTTTCGGACGGGGAACAATGGTATTTACCCCCAAAATAGCCGATTGTGGCAGGTTGATGACCGGAGTAAACATTTCCACACCGTAAGCACCAAGGTTAGAAACAGTAAATGTTGCTGCTTCCGCTGCCAGTAATTCGGGCGAAATTGCTCCTTTTTTACATGCATTTGCCACTTCTTTCAACTGATTTGAAAGTCCGATGATAGATAAATCGTCGGCATTACGCACAGCAGGAACCATCAAACCACGTTCGGTATCAACAGCTAGTCCGAGGTGAACTTTGTTGAACAAACGCATCGATTCGCCCAGGAAGTGTGAGTTTACATTCGGGAATTTTTTCAATGCTTTTACTACTGCAAAGCATACAAAATCGTTTATAGTCAAATTGACCGACAATGTTCCTGCTTCGAAAGCTTTCTTGGCTTTCTTACGTAAGTTTTGAATATTACGTGCGTCGGCTCCCAGGTGGTGAGTAAGTTGTGCTGAGTTTTGCAATGACGAATGCATCGCTTTTGCAATCAACTTACGCATATTTGAAAGTTTCTTATCTTCATAATCCACTCCATAAACGGTATTTACAGGAGCAGCCAAATCTGTTGATTTTGCAGTTCCGGCAAGACCTGATCCTGCACCTTGCGGTTGAATACCTTCTTCGGCAGCAATTTTCTTAGCCAATGGAGTTAGTTTCGGACGGTTTTCCAACGCAGCTAACACGTCTTTTTCAATTACACGACCGCTTGGTCCTGAACCGGCTAATTCGCTTGCATTCAAAGCTTCTTTTGCGGCTAAGTTTTTAGCGCGTGGGCTGATAAAGGATGATTGGTTGATTGGTTGACTGGTTGATTGGGTTGGTGCAACAACTTCAATCTTTGCAGTTTCTTCAGTTTTAGCAGGGATCGGGCTTACTGCTTGCTGCTTACTGCTTACTGCTGAATTTTGAAGTAATCCGGCATAATCGTCACCGGGTTGACCGATAACCATCATGTCCAACAACACAGCAACTTCGTCGCCATCGTTGTAAAAACTCTCAAGCACCACACCATCAACAGGCGATTCTTCTTCGAACGAAGCTTTATCAGTTTCGTACCCGAATAAAACTTCACCTTTTTTTACGGTATCACCTTTTTTCTTTTTGATTTCGGTGATAATACAACTCTCAACCGATTGCCCTTGTTTAGGCAGAATAACTACTACAGCCATTTTATATTTACTATTTAATCATTTACTATTTACGATAGCTTTGTTACAGCTAAGAACTTTTGATAGGCATCTGCCCATACTTCGGGATTTTGTGGCAAGAATTCATCCAGCAAAACAGATTCTCTTATAATATGACGCATTTCCTGTAACGAATCAACGCATCCGGCAGCTTTTGCCTGAATCATTATGTTTCCAATTGCAGTTGCTTCGGATGGTCCCGCAATTACAGGTATTCCAATCGAATTGGCAGTCCATTGATTCAACAATGGGTTTTTTGAGCCACCGCCAATCACGTGCAGTTTTTCAATTGGGAATGGAGCCAAACCTTTTAATTTACCTAACACATAATTATATTTCAACGAAAGACTTTCGAAAATACAACGTACAAACTCTGCATGGCTTGAAGGAACTGTTTGACCAGTTGCTTCGCAATAATCAACAATGGCAGTTGTCATGCTTAATGGATTTGCAAAAGAAGCGTGATCAGTATCCAACAAGGATTGGAAGGCCGGAACGGTATCGGCCATTTGCACAAGTTTTTCGTAAGCATAGGTAATACCTTCTTTTTTCCATTCTTTCAGGCATTGTTCGAGTAACCACATGCCGGTTATATTTTTTAGGAAACGGGTAGTTCCTTCCACACCACCTTCATTTGTGAAGTTCAACGCAAAAGTTTCTTCGTTGATAATGGCATCTTTCACTTCAATGCCCATGAGTGACCAGGTTCCGGAGCTAAGGTACGCAAATTTTTCGTTCTCGGCCGGAACAGCTGCAACAGCTGCACCCGTATCGTGACCGGCCACTGCTACCACTTTTACTTTACCCAATTCGCTCTCCTCGGCTAAATCATCTCGCAAGGTGCCAATTTCATGACCAGGCATAACAATTTCGCCCAAAATAGAAGGACAAACGCCTGCCTTTTCGAGCAATTCAGCTTCAAATTGTTTGGTACGTGGATTTAATATTTGTGAGGTAGAAGCAATAGTGTATTCAACTACTTTATTACCGGTAAGCATATAAGCCAGTGCATCCGGCATAAACAGAATTTCTTTGGTAGCTTTCAACAACGAGTTATTTGCCTGACATAATGCAAAAAGTTGGTACAAACTATTGAAATTCATCACCTGAATTCCTGTAAGTTCATATACTTTTTCGCGTGGAACTATTTCGAAATACTTTTCTGGAGCACCAACAGTGTGTGGGTCACGGTATGCATACGGAGCACCCAGAATTGAACCATCTTCGGCCAATAGCGCAAAATCAACACCCCAGGTATCAATACCAATTGACGTTATTTCAACGCCTTCTTTTTTTGCAGCAATTAATCCTGCTTTTATATGTTCGAATATAGAATAAATGTTCCAATGAAAATGATTTCCAATTTGAAGAATCTGGTTGGGAAAACGTGTCAACTCCTTCATTTGGAGTCTGCCATTCTCAATGGTTCCCAAAATAGAACGACCACTCGTTGCACCAAGGTCGAATGCAAGGAAAGATTTGTTTTTCATGTTGTAATTTTAAGGAGCTGCAAATGTATTGAAAGATTGCTATTATGAGCGTGTAAAATTTGACATTAAAACTTTAGAATTTGATAATCAAATTTTAGTTACGAGTTACATGACGGTGTTTTTTGCATGTAACCCGTAACTTTTTATTTATTTGTAAAGCGGACCGTAAGTCTGACAAGCCCGATAATCAGCACCTTCCACATCCATTCCATATGCAGCCCATGCGCTCGGACGGAAAATTTTTGAATCATCAACATTGTGCATACAAACTGGAATACGCAATACAGAAGCAAGTGTAATCAGGTCTGCACCAATGTGTCCAAAACTAAATGCGCCGTGATTTGCACCCCAGTTATTCATTACCGAATATACATCTTTAAAGTTACCTTCACCAGTCAAACGTGGAGCAAACCAGGTGGTTGGCCATGTTTTATTGGTACGGTCGTCTAATACTTTGTGAACTTCTGCAGGAATTTCAACCGTCCATCCTTCAGCAATTTGAAGAACCGGTCCAAGACCTTTAATCAGGTTGATACGAGCCATAGTTACCGGCATTCCACCTTTTGATATAAATTTAGAAGAGAAGCCACCACCACGGAAATAACCGCAATCAGCAGGAAACCAGGTTGTTGCATCCAATGTCTTCTGAACTTCTTCTTCGGTAATTTCCCAGAATGGTTTCATCGCAGGTTTGCCATCGATTGTTTGCTCGCCACTTCCATCCAATGCTGCAGAACCTGAGTTAATTAAGTGAATCAAACCGTTTGCTCCTAATCCCTGTAATTTATGACCGGTTACACGTTCTACTGCTTCCGGACTCCAATAAGTACGAACATCAGCAAATACTTGTGCGGTATTGGTCAATAATTTACCAAACAACATAGCCACACCATTCAAAGAATCGTTTTCAGTGGCAACTACAAACGCTTCGCGAATTCCGTTCCAGTCGAATGAAGTATTCAGAATAGCTTCTGAGAAATCACCGTTTGGCATATAGTCAGTCCATTGACGTTGTCCCTGGAAACCAGATGCAATGGCATTGTGTCCCAGCGCTTCTTCACCATAACCAAGTTCACGTAATTTCGGATTACCAACCATAAGGTCGTGGATAATCATGGTCATTTTTACAACAAATTCCCACTCCAAATCAAGCTGTTGACGGGATTTTTTTTTGTCATCGTCGTTTGTATCCTCGCCTTCATTTATTTTGCAATTTTTTGTAGTCCAGTCCATCGCTTTTTTGAATTCTTTCGGGTCAAAAATACCTAATTGAACACGGCGACTGATTTCGCTCATATCAACATATTCATTGCGCATGCCAAGGTATTCCTGAAAGAAATCAGCATTTACAATTGAACCAGCTATACCCATTGATACTGAGCCAATTGAAAGATATGATTTTCCTTTCAACGTTGCTGCAGCGATACCAGCCTTGGCAAAACGAAGCAATTTTTCCTGAACATCGGCAGGGATTGAATTATCACCACCATCCTGAACGTCTCGTCCGTAAATTCCAAATGCAGGTAACCCTTTCTGGTTATGACCAGCCAGAGCGGCTGCCAAATAAACTGCTCCCGGACGCTCAGTTCCGTTGAAACCCCAAACAGCTTTAATCGTATGTGGATCAACATCAATTGTTTCGCTACCATAACACCAGCATGGCGTAACAGTGATAGTTACAGAAACTCCTTCTTTTTTGAATTTTTCGGCACAAGCTGCTGCTTCATCCACCCGACCAATTGTTGTATCAGCCATTACACATTCCACCTGAGTGCCATCACTATATCTTAAATTTGCAACTAGAAAATTAGCCAGATTTACTGCCATATTCATAGTTTGTGCTTCCAATGATTCACGCACACCACCCTGACGTGCATCAATAGTTGGTCGAATGCCAATTTTTGGATTGTCACCTTGTAAGCGACCGCTTTTTTCTTTTCTGATTTGTGCAGTTGAAGTGTATTCTCCTGCAATTGAACCTGCTTTCATGATTTATTATTAAAGTTTATATTTGTTTTATTTCTATGCTGAACTGTGCTGTTTGTGATTAAGAAAATTATTTCTGTTTTAAATAGAGTTTCGAAGAATTAATTCTGTAGGAAGATATTCCTGTATTGGGCGTTTTGTTATTACAAAATTTGCTGCCATTTCTCCCATTAATCCAAAATCAACGCTAATTGCTGAAATCCCGTTTTCAATGACTTCAAGAATGGGATTATCATTATAGGCAATCAATCCAATATCACTTCCAATTGATAGTCTCGCTATATCTGCATCTTTGATAATTTTTACCATATCTTCTGGAAGTATACAGAGGTAAACAGTTCCAGCTTCAACTCCATGCCAATCAGCATCCTTTCGAAATACTTCAAATGCAAAATTATTATCTTTACAAAACCTTACAAAAAATTCAATTGAACTAATTGGATGACAAAGTTCTTCTGGAAAAATAAATGAGAATTTTCTGTATTTTTTTAATAAATTACGACATGAACTAAGACATTCATAAAACGATTTATCAAAATCCTGACAAATATATGAGTAGGTAGATTTTTCAAAACTCCCAAAATCCAATAATAACAATTTATTATTCGGTATCGACTTTAATGCTTCTGAAAAATGGTCGTTTGAAAAATTCATAACAACGTACATGCTATATTTTCCAATAGTTTCATGCACAATAGTTTCAAACAGATGTTCATTATATTGATGGAAAATCAAATCAACTTTATAATTATCAGGTAAGTTAGCTGCAAATCGGTGGTAAAGATTTTGCTTGAATGATGAGTAAGTATCCAGCAACAACAAAATGTGATTAACTTCTCCCGTAATATAATAGCCTTTTTGAGGAGTTGAATCAATTAAACCTCTTTTTTTTAATTCATTATATGCTTTAAAAACTGTATCACGAGAAATTTTATGGTTCGAACTCGCTTCATTGATTGAAGGCAAATTATCACCCCTCTTCAATTTTCCCTGCATGATAGAAAGACTTATTCCATCTGCAAGGATTTTGATTTTTGATGACGAATTTGAAAATTTAATCTGCGGCATTACACACTAATATTTTTTTAGAATTTATCCGACTCTATGGCCTCTAATTGCATAATATGCTATAAATGTAAAGAAAGGAATAGGTGCTAAGAATCCAATTGACATTCCATAATTATCTGCAATTAAGCCCATCAATGGAGGAAATAAAGCTCCACCTACTACTGCCATTACCAAAAATGACGATGCTTTTTTAGTTTGTGGTCCCAAATCTTTTATTGCCAATGCAAATAGAGTTGGGAACATGATTGACATTACAAAGAATACTGTATAGAGCGAAATTAAAGAAAACCATCCTAACTTCATGCTCACTACCGGTAGTAGAATAGCAGCTAATACTGCACAAATTGCCAATAATTTAGTTGGCTTTACAAGCGACATCAAATAACTACCGCTTATTCTGCCAAACATAAACAAGGCAAATCCAATGCTTAAAAAGTATGGCGCTAACTTCACATCAAACCTGGGATGTTGTCCTGCATCGGTCACAAAATTAATGAGATAGCTGAAAATCCCTGTTTGTGCTGCTACATAAGAAAATTGAGCTATAACACCAAGTACAAAATGGGATTGTTTTTTCAGTGGAATGTGAAATGTTGGTTTGTCTTCTGCTGAAGTTTCAACAAAGCCATGTGCATGAACTTCATCTTCTTCGCTAATTTCAGGAAGTTTCAAACGCATAAATACAAATGCTACAGTCAGTACTAATAAACCAATGGCCAACATTGGCAGAATGGTAGAATAAAATTTTTCGCCTTCCACTTCGCTGTTGCTGTTGTAAATATACAATGCAATAAGCGGTCCCAGAACCCATGCTAATCCATTAAAAGACTGAGACAAATTAATTCTTCTTTCTGCAGTTTCTCTTGGACCTAATTTAGTAGTATAGGGATTTGCAGCAGTTTCAAGTGTAGCTAAACCGCATCCCAAAAGAAATAAACACGTAAGGAAAATCCAAAAAGATTCAAAACCAGCTGTGGCTGCAATAAGTAACGCACCCGAAGCAAAAATGAATAAGCCCAACACAATTCCTTTTTTATAACCATATCGCTTCATAAACATTCCGGCAGGAATAGCCATGCTGAAATATGCTCCGTATAAAGCAAATTGTATAAAACTCGACTGCCATTTATGCAAATGGAGAATCTGTTGAAAATGTTTGTCCAAGGTGTCCAACATTCCGTGAGCAAGACCCCATAGGAAAAATAACGAAGTGATAAATATAAACGGAAGTTTGTACTCTTTTGTGACAAGTTTTGGGTGCGACATAATTTATATTATTATTTAAAGTTTGAAAATTCTTTCCATTAAAGTCCATTTTTCTGAAGACGTAGCACCGGGCTTGCTAAGTTGATACTTCGCCATAAATTTTTCCCATTCAGCTTGATGTTTCAGGCTTGCAAGGGTTGCAAAAGATCTGTCCCAATCAAAATCTACAGCAGTTTCAATAATCATAAAAAGCTGGTTCTCATTGATATAAATTTCCATATCTAAAATGCCAACTTCACGAATTCCCTTTGGAATTTCCGGCCACCGATTCTCATCCTTGTGCCAATATTTATATTCCTCAATCAGTTTTGAATCATTTTTCAATTCCAGAGTCTGGCAAAATCGTTTTACAGGATGCAAAAGATGATTGTTTGAATAACTTTCTTTCATGAATTTCAGACAATTAGATTGTGATATGTTCACTTTTGACTATCAAAAGTTTATCTGTGCTGAACTGTCCTGCAAATATACGGGGAAGTTTTTCATTTCAAACCTTCATTTTTTATGTTTTACAGCAGAATTATTGAAAAAATATCAACGAAATTGAAATATGTTTATCATTTATTTCCTTAGATAAACTTGTTTGAGTTTTATGTATTTAACTAAATGTGATATTTGGGAATCAAAATTAAGTGTTTATAAAAGCCAAACATTTAGACGATTGTTCGGAAGTTAATTGTTTATGTTCGGTCAAAACATTTCTTTCTAATAATGAATAATTTAAGCACTTATTTTGCATTAAATAATTTGAGGAGTATTCAAAAAATGCAAAAAATCAATATTTGATTTTAGCATTTCATATTTTTAACACTAAATGAATATATTTCAAAATTATAACAAAATCGTAACATTCATTTTCCTTGTATTATAGAAATATTTCATTAATTTTGCAAACAATTTCTTGCTCAAATAGCTATTTGAATATCAAACTATTATAAAATACGAAAAATGAAATCAATGACTAAAAGCCCTTTACAAATTGCACGTGCAAGCTACAAGCCTAAGTTGCCGAATGCATTTAAAGGCAATGTGGTACTGCTAGAAGGTACTTCAACTGAGTCTGTTGCTGATCAGACAGAAATTAAGGAACTGTTTCCGAATACATACGGAATGCCCTTAATTACATTTGAACCGGGAGAAAAGAAACTAAATCCGGTTGTTGGAGTAGGAGTTATTCTTTCGGGAGGTCAAGCACCGGGTGGTCATAATGTTATCAGCGGATTATTTGATGGACTTAAAGCTTTGAATACCGATAATAAGTTGTACGGATTTTTGGGTGGTCCAATTGGTTTGGTTGATCATCAATATATTGAACTTACAAAAGAAGTTGTAGACGAATATCGTAATACAGGTGGTTTCGACATTATTGGTTCTGGTCGAACTAAACTTGAAGACGATGAACAATATGAAAAAGGGGCTGTTATTTGCAAAAAATTAGGCATCAATGCTATCGTAGTTATTGGTGGAGATGATTCAAACACAAATGCCTGTGTATTAGCGGAATATTATTCTCAAAAAAATACTGGCATTCAAGTTATAGGTTGCCCTAAAACCATAGATGGTGATTTGAAAAATGAAATGATTGAAACATCGTTTGGCTTTGATACTGCTTGTAAAGTTTATTCAGAATTGATTGGTAACATTCAACGTGATGCCAATTCGGCTAAAAAATACTGGCATTTTATTCGTTTAATGGGTCGTTCTGCCTCACATATTACTTTGGAATGTGCTTTACAAAGTCAACCCAACATTTGTATCGTCTCGGAAGAAGTAGAAGCTAATAATATGACTCTGAGCAATGTGGTTGAGAATATTGTAAAAGTTGTTGTTCACAGAGCAAAACACGGACTGAATTTTGGAACAATCCTTATTCCTGAAGGTTTGATTGAGTTTATTCCTGCCATGAAAAATCTGATTTCAGAACTTAACGATTTATTGGCAGAAAACGATGATTTCAATGCATTGAACAGTGATGAAGAAAAACGTGAATATGTAAAAGGAATGTTAAGCCCTGAAAGCTGTGAAATCTACCGCAGTTTGCCAAAAGGAATTGCAAAACAATTGACACTTGATCGTGACCCACATGGTAATGTTCAGGTATCACTTATTGAAACTGAAAAACTATTAATCGAAATGGTCGGGAAACGTTTAGCTCAATTGAAAGCTGAGAAAAAATATAACGGTAAATTTTCAGCTATCAACCACTTCTTCGGATATGAAGGACGCTGTGCTATACCTTCAAATTTTGATGCCGATTATACCTATTCTTTAGGATATACTGCTTCGGTTTTAATTTCTGAAGGTAAAACAGGCTACATGTCTTCTGTTCGTAACCTTACTGCACCTGCTGCTGAGTGGATTGCCGGTGGTGTTCCTATCACTATGATGATGAATATGGAAAAACGTCACGGAAAAATGAAACCTGTTATCCAAAAAGCGTTGGTATTGCTTGATGGTGCGCCATTTAAGTTCTTTGCTTCACAACGCGAAAATTGGGCTGATGAAAAATCAAGCTATGTGTATCCCGGTCCTGTTCAATATTATGGTCCTTCAGAGGTTTGCGACCAACCTACCAGAACATTGTTATTGGAAAAAGGATATTAAAAAATACAAAACACAAATAAATGGGCTTGCTTTCTATAAGGCAAGCCCATTTTTATTCCTTTCCTTTACATTCATGAAGTTTTGTTTTGTAATTTTTTGCGCTAAAAAAAGTTTTGAAATTGCTATATTTGTATCATAAATAAAATTAAGCTATGTTATTGCTTCTTTCCCCTGCCAAAATAATGAATTTCAAGCCAGAAACTCTAATTTCTGACTTCACATTACCAGAGTATTTAAAAAATGCAGGTCAACTCATTGAGCTGTTACGAAACTTGAACAAGGATGAATTAAGCCGACTCCTTGAAATTAATACACAATTGACCGATCTTAATTTTGACCGTATTTTCAACTGGCATAGCCCATTTAGTCTGAAAAATGCTAAACAAGCAGTTTTTGTTTTTGATGGGGAAGTGTATCGGGGACTAAATGCAAGAACTTTCAGTGCAGTAGATTTTGAATATGCTCAAAATCATCTTCGATTATTATCTGGGCTTTATGGTATACTGCGTCCACTGGATTTGATTCAACCTTACCGTTTGGAAGTGAGCTCAAAACTTAAGAATCCTGAAGGAAATGATTTATATGATTACTGGCAGCAAAGAATCACTAAATCAGTTCTTAAAGCCTTAAAAACTTCAGGGAATCCGGAAGTAATTATAAATCTGGCTTCAGGGGAATATATGAAGTCACTAATTACAAAGAATAGCAAGATGAAAGTAATTGATATAGAATTTTACGAATACAAAAACGACAACCTAAAACAAATTGTCATTTATACAAAAAAAGCCCGTGGGTTAATGGCGCGTTTTGTGATTCAAAACCAATTAGAAGACATTGAAGATTTAAAGGGATTTTCGGACGAAGGGTATTGGTTTAGCCCTCAGTTGTCGAACGAAAGCAAGTTTGTATTTACAAGATAATTACTGATTTAATAGGGCTACGGTATGACATACTACAACTCCGGCTGTTTCTGTACGTAGTCTGCTTTCGCCCAACGAAACAGGAGCAAAACCCAGTGAAATTGCTTTTTCGACTTCTTCCTTACTAAAATCACCTTCGGGACCAATGAGAATCAAAATGTCGGAAGATTTCCGAATTTCAGTTTGTAGTAGTCTTTTATCTTCATCATAGCAATGAGCTATAAACTTTTGAGATGCTGGATACCTCTTCAGCAATTCATCAAAAGTAGAAAGTGGATTTAATTTGGGGAAATAGGCTTTTACGGATTGCTTGGCTGCTGAAATAATTATTTTTTCTAAACGATCTACTTTAACTGTTTTGCGTTCAGAAAAACGGCAAATAATAGGAGTTATTTCATCAATTCCAATTTCGGTTGCTTTTTCAATAAACCATTCTAAGCGTTCAATATTTTTGGTAGGCGCTATAGCAATATGGAGTTTATAATTACGTTTCCCGAATTCGGTTTGTGATTCAATCATCTCAAAACCACAATGTTTCGGGTGTGGATTTATGATTTTAGCTTTATAAAACCCACCTAATCCATCCACCACCACAATCTCGTCGCCAACCTGCAACCGCAATACTTTGACAGCATGTTGCGATTCTTCTTCGGGAAGAACATGACCGGAAGCGAGATTTGGAACGTAGAAAAGTGCCATTTTATGAGTTGATAGTTTAGAGTTGACAGTTGATAGTTCTTCAATTATAAATTATAAATTGTCAACTATAAACTTATTTGTAGATTTCCCCTTTTGCAGCAAGTAAAGTATTTTTCAATAACGATACAATCGTCATGGGGCCAACGCCACCAGGAACAGGCGTGATATAGGTGCATTTTGGAGCAACCTCGTCGAATTTCACATCGCCACTCAGGCGGAAACCACTTTTGGTTTTGTCAGATGGTACACGGGTAGTTCCCACATCAATAACCGTAACACCTTCTTTTACCATGTCGGCTGTAAGGAATTCGGGCATCCCCAATGCTGCAATGATAATATCGGCTTGTAAACAAATTTCTTTCATGTTTTTGGTACGGCTATGACAAACTGTTACAGTGGCATCGCCCGGATACCCTTTTTGCATCATCAACGAAGCAACCGGTTTTCCCACAATATTGCTTCGACCAATTACCACACAGTTTTTGCCGGAAGTAGGAATTTCGTAGCGTTTCAACAATTCAATAATTCCCGAAGGAGTTGCCGAAACATAACAAGGTAACCCTATTGACATTCGCCCTACGTTTACCGGATGAAAACCATCCACATCTTTACGATAATCAATTGCCTCAATTACTTTTTGTTCGGAAATATGCTTTGGCAACGGCAATTGAACGATAAAGCCATCCAAACCCTTGTCGTTATTCAATTCATCAATTTTTGCAAGCAATTCAGCTTCAGTCACATCATTCTCAAAAGTAATTTTTGTAGATTTAAAACCAACCTGTTCACACGATTTTACTTTGTGAGCCACGTAAGTCTCGCTACCACCATCGTGTCCAACTATAATTACAGCCAAATGCGGTGCTCGCTTTCCGGATGCTACAATTGCTTTTACTTCTACGGCAATTTCGGCTTTTACCTGTTCTGAAATGGCCTTGCCATCAATAAGTTTATAGGACATATTGTTGATTTGTTGATTAGTTTATTAGTTGATTCTCACATTGGCACTTCAGCACATCATCACATTATCTTCGTTTTCCTATTTTCAATTTTCCCTGACTCATTGAAGCCATTTTCATCATCTTGCTGGTTTGCTCAAATTGTTTCAGCAAACGATTTACTTCCACAATGGTTGTCCCACTTCCTTTAGCAATGCGATTTTTGCGACTGCCATTCAACAAACTGGGATTTTCACGTTCACGCGGCGTCATTGAATGAATAATAGCTTCAATACCTTTGAATGCATTATCGTCGATATCAACATCTTTCAACGCTTTGCCCATTCCCGGTATCATTGCAGCTAAATCCTTGATATTACCCATTTTCTTTATTTGCTCAATCTGAGAAATAAAGTCATTGAAGTCAAACTGATTTTTGGCAATTCGTTTCTGAATTCGGCGTGCTTCTTCTTCATCATATTGTTCCTGAGCGCGTTCCACCAGTGAAACGATATCACCCATTCCCAAAATTCGGTCGGCCATACGTTCAGGATAGAATACATCCAACGCATCCATTTTCTCACCTGTCCCAACAAACTTAATTGGTTTATTGACAACTGAGCGTATTGAAAGAGCTGCACCACCACGAGTATCACCATCAAGTTTAGTAAGAATAACACCATCAAAATCAAGTTTATCGTTGAATTCTTTGGCAGTATTTACAGCATCCTGTCCTGTCATGGAATCAACCACAAACAAGATTTCCTGAGGATTAATTGCTTTTTTGATGGCAGCAATCTCAGCCATCATCATTTCATCCACTGCCAAACGACCCGCAGTATCTATGATTACCACATCGTTTCCGTGTTGTTTTGCATATTTAATAGCTGCTTCAGCGATGGCAACCGGATTTTTACTTGTCAAATCCGAATAAACCGTAACAGCAAGTTGCTCACCCAGCACTTTCAATTGCTCAATAGCTGCCGGACGGTATACGTCGCAAGCCACTAACAGCGGATTTTTTCCACGTTTCGTTTTTAATAAATTAGCTAACTTCCCTGAGAAAGTGGTTTTACCAGAACCCTGCAACCCCGACATTAATATTACAGCAGGATTTCCTTTCAGGTTAACATCGACACTCTGACCGCCCATCAGTTCAGCCAATTCATCATGAACAATCTTTACCATCAACTGATTTGGTTTCAGTGAGGTTAGCACATTCTGACCCATGGCCTTTTCTTTCACCGTTTCGGTAAAAGTTTTAGCTATTTTATAGTTTACGTCGGCATCCAACAAGGCTTTTCGCACATCTTTGAGTGTTTCTGCCACATTAATTTCGGTAATCCGGCCTTCACCTTTAAGAATTTTAAATGACCGTTCAAGTCTTTCACTAAGAGATTCAAACATAACTTATATTTTATTTTTTAGAGAGCACAAAGGTACAAAAAAACACTTTATTATCAAACCCATCAAAGCACTTATAAATTCGCACGTTGATTATAGGCAAATTCTATTATATAAGGGAAAAACTGAAAGAATTTTTGCTCCAGTTCTTCATGATTTTCAACCAAAAATTGAATCGTTTTAGCAGGTTTTATAGCAGAAACTTTATGATTAGACATGATAATCAAAGATGCTTCAAGTCCCTTCAACGTTGAGTACTTGTGTAAGCGATTGGATAAAATCAGGTGGAAAATAAAGCGTTTAACTCTGATTGGTAGAAAATTGTAATTCAGAATGGCTGCAAAATAAAATTTAAAGGCAAATAAGCTCAGTGAAGTGCCTGGTGAATACTTTTGGAAATTTTTCCCAAGAAAATAATCAAAATACATATCAACAACAATCCCTGAATATCGACCAAACGTCGGACGTACGAAATTGACCGTTTCTTTTACAACTTCATGATTATCTGTAAACTCATCTATTAATCGGTGTAAAACAATTCCTTGCCTGATTTCAGTTGGATAATTTTTTAATTTACTGCCTTTTACAAAGTCACCAATAAAGTTTCCAACCTGTAACTGCTGTCGGTTACCCGACAAAAATATATGAGCTAAATAGTTCAAATCATCGATTTTTAGTTGACACAAAAGTAACGAAATAAACCATTGATGGAACAAAAACAACATTTACTTGTTATAATAGATATTTTTAACTACAAATTAAGCATAAATGAACAATCATTTATTTATCTTTGTGTTATGAGAGTAAAAGACGACGAAAAAATCAACAAAATCTATCGGGCTGCTATTAAAGTTGTGAATCGTGATGGCTTTGAAGGTAGCTCCATGTCTAAAATTGCTGCAGAAGCAGATGTATCAGCTGCTACCATTTACCTGTATTTCGAGAATAAAGAAGATATGATTAAGAAATTATTCATTCATTTAAAATCCCGGATGGGAAATTCATACCATAATGATAATAATGAACTTACACCATCTAAAGGAACTTTTAGAACTCTATGGCTTAATCATTATCAATTCACGATGCAAAATATTGAGGAATTTAACTTTCTTGAAAACTTTACGAATTGTCCTTTAATCAATAAAATAGATCAGAATAATAAACTCGATTATTGTTCTACTATCGAATCATTCTTCGAAAAATCAAAATCTATCGGGTTAATTCATGATTTAAACAATGATTTACTTTATAGTTTATTATTCTCGCCAATCAATTATATGCTAAAAAAATCAACATCAATAAATAAAGCTTTAGAAACCAATGATTTGATAAATACGTTTGAAGCGTCATGGCGAGCAATATCAAAATAATTGCATTTTTATTAGCCTATAATGAACAATCATTCATTATAGGTTGTTATAGTTGAAAATTCTATAATAATAATTTTAAAATAAATGATTTATGAGCTTAATTGATCAATTAAACTGGCGATATGCCACCAAAAGAATGAATGGAACAAAAGTTCCAAAAGAAAAACTTGACACTATTATTGAAGCTATTCGATTAGCACCTACTTCATTTGGTTTGCAGGGATTTAAGGTGATTGTAGTAGAAGATGAAACTTTGCGCGAACAGATTTTCAATGGTGCATGCCAACAACCACAAATAAAAGAAGCCTCGCACGTACTCGTTTTTGCTGCTAATAAAAAGGTAAGCCAGGAACAAGTTGACGAATATATGCAATTGATTGCTACCACCAGAGCTATTCCTGTCGAAACGTTAAGTGGTTTCAGAGCAGCTTTTGATGGAATAGTAGCCGGAACTGAAGAAAGAAACTTTGTTTGGACTGCCCGTCAGGCTTATATTGCCTTTGGTGTTGGACTTACTGCTGCTGCACTGGAAAATGTAGATGCCACACCAATGGAAGGATTTAGTGCTGAAGCATTAGATAAAATTTTAGGCTTATCAGAACAAAACCTAAGTGCTGTTACTTTACTGACTTTAGGTTACAGAGATGAAGAAAATGATAGTCTTGTGAATGCAAGAAAGGTAAGAAAAAGTACAGAACAATTAGTTGACTTCAGATAATGTTACTTTCGCTATTCAGATAGATTCTACTATATTTTTGCAGATATTAATGTCTTAAGAATTAATTGATTCTGTGATGTGAGATAGTATAAAAATTCTAATTGAAACAGGTTGATACAAGTGCTGAAGAATCGATTCAAATTTTGAATCGATTCTTTTTTGTGGTGCGCCGAGCATGACGAGTATATTTGACGGTTCAAGTCCGTTATGGGGGCTATCAGTTGCCAACCATTAGCTTAAGGCAAGGGTGTCCATCGTGAGGTGGAATCTGAAGGAAGCCGGCGGCAAATTTCCGGTCGAAGGAACACGAACATTATTAGGCACAAGTTGTAGGACGAGTTTGCAACACAAAACGAAATCCAATAAACTGAGCAGATACAAAGTGTGTAAATAATGCCGATATATGGAAAGGAGGTTACTCGTCTTACCTCGGGAGGTCTCACGGACGTGTGGATTTGAAAAAAAAAATCAAAAGCACGGACAACAGCTGTCGTGAGAAGTCAGCAGAAGCCATAGTAGATAAAAGTAACGAGCTGTAAGAAGTTGAAAAAAAAAAAAAATACAGATGACTCACAATTTATTGAAGGGCTGAATCTTAATCAAGTGAAAGTAAATGAATGTTACCCAATGCAAGGTAGAATGCAGAAAATATCTTACGATAACTCACAAGGTAAGGATAGGTCGGAAACCGAAAGCACGCTTGGAGTGCAGACTTACATAGGGATAACTGAAAACAACTTCACAACTATTGAACAAGCGGATTATGGACTGTTAGAAATGATTCTTTCGCCAACAAACTTGAACAAAGCTTACAAACAAGTAAAGTCAAACAAAGGAAGCGGTGGTGTTGATGGATTGGGAGTAGAAGAACTACTTGACTATCTATTAAACCATAAAGATGAATTACTACAATCCATAATCAGGGGAAAATACAAACCTAACCCAGTTAGACGAGTAGAAATCCCCAAAGAAGGAGGGAAGAAACGACAGTTAGGAATTCCTACAGTTGTGGATAGAGTTA
Organism: uncultured Bacteroidales bacterium; assembly: GCA_903901975.1. Classification (GTDB taxonomy): domain Bacteria; phylum Bacteroidota; class Bacteroidia; order Bacteroidales; family Paludibacteraceae; genus Paludibacter. The sequence continues at coordinate 1,089 of CAIUTB010000122.1, read as the reverse complement.
TACAGCAATCCATTGCACAAATACTATCTCCCATTTATGAACCACTATTCTCAAACAACAGCTACGGATTTCGTCCCAAACGGAGCGCGCACGATGCTTTGAAACAATGTCAGGACTACATAACAGCAGGGTATAAATACGCTGTTGATATGGATTTGGAGAAATACTTTGATACAGTAAGCCACAGCTTCCTGATAGAAGTATTATCAAGGACAATCAAGGATGGTCGTGTAATTTCGTTGATTCATAGATATATGACTGCTGGAGTGATAGAGAATGGACAGTTTGTAGAAACAAAGATAGGTGTACCACAGGGCGGTAATCTAAGTCCACTTTTGAGCAATATCATGCTCAATGAATTGGATAAAGAATTAGAGAGTCGTGGACATAAATTTGTGCGATATGCCGATGATTGTATGATTCTATGCAAAAGTAAACGTGCTGCCCAAAGAACCCTTTCCCACATTATTCCATTCATTGAGGGTAAACTTTACCTGAAAGTGAACAAGGAAAAGACAGTAGTAGCCCATGTCAAAGACGTAAAGTTCTTAGGATATGGTTTCTATATCAATAGGGGCAAAGGGTTACTTCGGGTACATCCCAAAAGCATTGCAAAGATGAAAGAGAAAATAAAACTACTCACTTGTCGGAGTAATGGCTGGGGCAACGAAAGGCGAAAAGAAACACTTAGACAGTATATTACTGGCTGGGTGAATTACTTCAAATTAGCGAACATGAAAGATTTGCTAATCGTAATTGATAAATGGTATCGTAGGCGACTACGCATGGTAATCTGGAAACAATGGAAAAGAATTAAAACTCGTTTTCATAATCTGATGAAGTTAGGAATATCCCGATTTCAAGCCATGATGTTTTCAAATACAAGAAAAGGCTATTGGCGTACTGCCAAAAGCCCAATTCTTCAAACCTCTATCGATAACGAATCGCTTCAAAAGGCTGGTTACTTATTTTTCTCATCTTATTATCGCTCTGTTCGTGTGTAAATTAAGAAACCGCCGTATACCGAACGGTACGTACGGTGGTGTGAGAGGACAGTGAGCGAACTAATCGCTCACTTCCTACTCGATT
>CAIUTB010000121.1 GCA_903901975.1 uncultured Bacteroidales bacterium | reverse complement strand
TCTGTTGAAAATGCTTTGTGAAACTTAATTGAATTCACACCTAAAAATTGATTTCCTTGATTCATGCTACAAAAGTAGCAATTATAAAAATAATGGGCGGTCTAAGCGCCTATACCAATCAATTTATTTGACAGCATACAAACGTTGAACTTTACGAACTTTATAAACTTTGAACTTTATAAACTTTATAAACTAATTACTATTTCAACATTTGTTCATAGCGAGAAGTCTGGGTAGGATTTATATCCGACAAAATTTGAACAGCTTCGGTTTTTTCCTTAGTCGAGGCTTTTGAAAAGATATTAATCAGTTCATCATTTTTAGCATCTAAAAAAGAAGATATCACAATGGCTGAAGGTCTTGCCCGATTAGCTTCCCGTAACAAGGGTAAGCCATCAGCAATGCGTCCACGTGCATTCGTTGCATTGGTACTCATTTCGTCCAATCCCAAACGGTGATATTCATAAAAAAAATTTCTATATTTTTTAAAAGCTTCGTCCAAAATATTATTAATCAGCGCATAACGGTTCTTATTAGTCTCAAAAGCCTTCCAACCTTTTCCAAGGTCCGAACCCTGAGCTGCATTGACTATACTTTCGGCTGACTGAAAAAGAGGAGTTCCACCCAATCGGGAATATGAATCCATATCATAGCCAATTATCAGGTAAACATAATATGCTAAAACGGCTGTCAGATTGGATGTTATAGTATTGGCATTAATTTCTAACTGGTCGAATTCTTTGTAATTAAAGACATAATCATTGTCTTTAAAATTAAATAGCGTACTATTGTAGGAAGAATTAAAAACCGGACGACGAGACTGAACCTGAATTTCAGCGGTGAAAATATCAGCATCTACTTTTTTGACAATGATATTCATAGTACATTCAATACGTTCTGAATTGGCATAAGTCAGTTCAGTCCATTTTCGGTTATTAATAAGCTCTGAAACTGATTTTTGTAATGTATTGAAAACCGATTTATTTGTTCCCTGAACTTGATCCGAATTGATATTTACGGTACAGTTAAGTTCCTGTGCATGAGTAAATACGGTAAAAACAAATAAGCTCATTAAAAGCATGAAATATCTCATATTGTAATTCTTTACTTTTTCAATTCACATTATAGTAATAATCTCATTAACAATATCTTCTGCAACTGCATCTTTATTTTTCAATTCAAATTGCTTTTTACTGCCGGAACGATGAAGGATACATATTTTATTGGTGTCGTAACCAAATCCGGCTTGTTCATCATTCAACGAATTCAATACGATAAAATCAAAATTCTTTCGCTCCATTTTGCCTACTGCATTGATTTCTTCGTTATTCGTTTCAAGGGCAAATCCAACCAAAAACTGTGATTCCATTTTCATTTCACCCACAGAAGTTGCTATATCCTGTGTCGGTTTCAGTTCCAGAATCAGATTTTCATTATCCCGTTTCAATTTCTCATTGGCAGCCTCAATCGGAGTAAAATCGGCTACTGCTGCACACAAAATAGCTCCGTCCATACCATAAAACCTACCAACAACTTCATCGTACATTTCAACAGCCGATTCTACATCAATCCGTTCAATATTAGGATGTTTTGTTTTCAACTGAACCGGGCCACTTATCAGACAAACCTGAGCACCTTTTTGAGCACATGACTCTGCCAAAGCAAATCCCATCTTTCCACTAGAGTAATTGCCTACAAAACGTACAGGGTCTATCTTTTCGTATGTCGGGCCGGCAGTAATAAGTATATTTTTTCCGACAAGTGGCTTTTCAGAGAAATAATTAGCCATAAACCGAACGATATTTTCAGGCTCTTCCATCCTACCCTTTCCTTCTAAACCACTGGCCAGTTCACCTGTTGCAGGTTCAATAATTTGATTTCCTACAGCTTTAAGGTTTTCTAAATTATGTTGTGTGGCCGGATGGGCAAACATATCCAAATCCATTGCAGGAGCAATAAAAACAGGACATTTTGCAGACAAATAAGTAGTAAGAAGCAGATTATCTGCAACTCCTGTAGCCATTTTTGCAATGGAATTGGCAGTTGCAGGAGCAATCAGGTAAGCGTCAGCCCATAATCCCAGATCAACATGACTATTCCAGTCTCCATTTGTCGGGTCAAAGAAATCAACCAAAATTGGATTTTTGGCAAGTGTTGCAAGAGTCAGAGGCGTGATAAATTCTTTGGCCAAAGTGGTCATAATCACTTTAACTTCAGCTCCTTCCTTTACAAGTAATCGTATAATTTGTGCTGATTTATAGGCAGCTATACTTCCGGTAACCCCTAAAATTATTTTCTTTCCTTTTATCATAATGTATATTTTACAATTGAGGTCTGATGTCTTGGTTCTTGGTTCTTTTTCTTTCACAAAAATACAAAAATGAATTGAACTAAACACAAACAAAAAAAGATAAAAGAATAAAGCGTTAAAAATAACACAATATTCTTTTATCTAAATGTGATTCAAATCCTTAAAAACAGATTATTTTAATTTGTCTTTAATCGGATTGCGGTAATATACCTTGTCTTCCAAAAACTCCTGAGTTGCAATCAGAGTTGCTTTTGAAAGTTTTTCGTAATAACGTGAAATCTCAATTTGTTCCCGGTTTTCAAAAACTTCCTCAATATTTTCATTAAATGAGGCAAATTCCAGTAGCTTTTTATCAAGTTCAGATTTGATTTCTACGCTAATCTGGTTAGAACGTTTACCAATAATTTTCACAGTTTCGTAAACATTACCAACATTTGCGCTGATTGAATTCATATCACGCGAAATGGTGTTCAAGGGAGCATTCACTTTTTTGTAGTCCATATTACTTTAATTTTAATCTTTCACAATTTTCTTTGTTTCACTAAAAATCTTATCCGCTTGTTTCCTGAATTTCCCGGTAGGATATTCATTGACATAATTGTAATACTCATCAATGGTATTGCGGTATCTTTCTATTTTCTTTTCTTCAACACTCTGTAAAGCCTGTTCGTATTTCGAGTCTAATATCAACATAATCAGTTCTTCACGATAAGCTGTTGCAGTATACTTTTTCAATGCATTTTGAGCTGTAATTACAGCTGACTCATAATTATTCCCTAAATAATTACCCAAATTGTAATATAATTTTGCGTTCAAATACGATTTGTACGCCAATTTATTCGTCAATTCATCTAACAATTTATTAGCTTCCGGTACCCTTTCGCTTTCCGGATAAACATCAATAAATTCTTGCAAAGCGGCAATAGCACTATGTGTTGGTGTTTGATCCAATCGGGCATCCGGCGAATCAAGATAGTAACAATAACCTATCATATACTTTGACTCAATAACGTATTTTCCTTTTGGATAAGTCTTTACGTAGGTTTTATAATATTCACTGGCCGTAAAATAATCCTTTTGCCCCATATTAGCTTTGGCCAGATAATTCAAAACTGTTTCCGAACGTTCAGTTCCTTTATAATAAGTTGCTACAGCATCGAATAGAGTGGATGACCTCATAAAATCTCCTTTATCGAAATACTCGACTGCTTTGTTGTATTTTAATTCAGCATCGTCCGATTTAAGTAAATTCTGATATTCACCACAGGAAATCAGCGTTAATACAGCAACTAAAAAGAGAATTTTGATCGTTTTCATAAAGAAATTTGGACTGCAAAAGTAGTTATTATATCAGGAATAAAAAAATAAAATGAGTCAATTTAACTAATCTAGGGTTTATTACGAATTTATTGATAGTTATTTAGGTAAATACTTCTTAAAGCCCTCGGTATAAACCACTTTATGTTTGCCATCTTTGTCGGCATAAATCAGGTAACATTCCACTCCGGGTAATTTCTTGCACACCTTCAGGGCACTGTCAACTCCCAGCACCATAAAAGGAGTATCGTACGCATCAGCAATAATTGCGGTAGGAGCTATAATAGTAACACTCAATAGTTTATTATCAACCGGATAACCTGTATGAGGATTAATAATATGTGAATATTTTTTACCACCCTCGATATAAAACTTCCGATAATCTCCGGCAGTAGTAATAGCACAATCAGTCAAAGAAACAATGGTTTGCAACTCTTTATTGCTGCTTGTTGAATCGTCAATGGCTTTATCAATACCCACTTTCCATTTCTGTCCGTCAGGATTCAACCCTTTGCAAGCAATTTCGCCACCAATTTCCACCAGATAGTTTTTACAGTTGTTTTCTGCAAGTAATTTGGCAATCAAGTCAGCTGAATAACCCTGAGCAATTGAATTTGGATCTATCAATATGCGCGGATCTGCTTTGATAAGTTTGTGATTTACAATCTTAACCTTCTGATATCCAACATATGGCAAAAAATCCGAAACGATTGGCAATTTACTGTGGTCTTTATTACCGAATGCAAAACCCCAAGCTTTTACCAATGGACCAACTGTTATATCCATTGCTCCATTTGTACGTTTTGCTGCATCCTGGGCGGCGTTAAACATTTCTTCAAAGTATAAATCAGTTTTAACGGTAGAATCATTTCTGTTTATACGTGAAATTGTTGAATTAGTTTCATAAGTAGAAAGTGACATATCAAATTCATGCAACAATTTCTGAATCTTGGATTGCAAATCTATAGCATCTGGTTGTTGATAGATAATCGAATAGGTCGTTCCCTGTGCTTCACCTTGATTATGAATATATTGAACATTATTCAAAGCATCAATTTTTTTGTTTTCGTACCAAAAGTAAATTGCTGAGGCTAGCAGAATAAAAAGTATTCCTGAACCAATGGTTGTAATTGCTCGTTTTTTCATATTTGAAATATAATTTTTAGTTTTAAAGTATCGTTTTAATCTAAAGAAATCTAATTATAAAACAAGAGTCGTTTTCCCCGAACGGTTTCATCAACTTTTCCTTTATCATATACCAGCTTCCCATTCACCCAGGTTTGCGTGACAGAAGCATCAAATGTTGTTCCTTCGAAAGGCGACCAAGCACATTTATACAAAATATTTTCAACAGAAACTGTCCATGGTTTTTTTAAATCAACAAGCACTAAATCAGCAAAGTAACCGGGACGAATGTAACCACGTTCTTCAATTTTAAACAAATCAGCCGGAGCATGACACATTTTTTCAATCACTATTTCCAAACTAAAAACACCTTGTTTAACCAATTGCAGCATAGCTACTAACGAATGTTGAACCAACGGACCACCGGAAGCAGCTTTCAGACACGAACCTTCTTTTTCGGACAATAAATGCGGTGCATGATCTGTAGCGATTACATCAATTTTATTTGAATTCACAGCGTCAATCAATGCCTGACGGTCTGATTCAGATTTTATTGCCGGATTCCACTTTATTCGGTTACCGTATTTGGCATAATCTGTATCATTAAACCACAAATGGTGCACGCAGACTTCAGCAGTTATCCGTTTTTCTTTCAATGGTTTATCAGACGTGAATAATGACATTTCTTTAGCCGAAGAAAGGTGAAAGACGTGAAGGCGTGAGTTGTATTTAGTAGCCAATTTTACCGCAAAGGATGACGATTTATAACAAGCCTCTGCATTTCGGATTAAGGGGTGATACTCAACCGGAATATCATCACCAAGCAACGATTTGTAATGCTGAATATTAGCCTGAATTATTGACTCATCCTCACAATGGGTCACAATAAGCAATGGAATTTCTGAAAAAACGCGCTGCAATGTTTTCTCATTATCGACCAACATATTACCCGTCGACGAGCCCATAAACATTTTGAGACCGGCAACGTTTCGAGGGTTTATTTTTTTTAATTCTTCAATATTGTCATTGGTCACACCCATTAAAAACGAGTAATTGGCAAATGATTTTTCAGCAGCAATTGCATATTTATCCTCCAGTAATTCAATTGTAGTTGCCTGTGGTTTGGTATTCGGCATTTCAAAGTATGAAGTAATACCACCTGCAACAGCCGCCTTGCTTTCGGAATAAATATCGCCTTTGTGAGTCAGTCCCGGTTCACGAAAATGAACCTGATCATCAATCAAGCCAGGAATCAAAAGCAAACCTGTTGCATCAATTTCAGTAAAAGGTTCATTTATAACAATAGGCTGATTTTCTTCAAAAACAGCTTTAATTCGCTCAGCAGCAATCAATACCGACCCCACGAAGGTTCTTCCTTCATTTACTATAGTTGCATTTTTGATTAATTGCATCATCTCAATTTTCAATTTTCAATCATCAACTGTCAACTGTCAACTATCAACTGTCAACTGTCAATTATCAATTATCAATTATCAATTTCATTCACTTTTTCTGTGGAAATTTGCGAAACCAACTACTCCATTTAAGCTGAATAACCCCGAAAAAAGCTTCGCCAAAAATTCCACCACTCATTTTGGAAGTTCCTAATTCACGATTTATAAAAATAACCGGTACTTCTCTGAGCGTAAATCCGCACTCATAGGCCGTGTATTTCATTTCCACCTGGAAAGCATAACCCTTAAAGCGGATTTTATCCAATTCAATGGTTTCCAACACTTCACGACGATAGCACTTGAATCCGGCTGTGGTATCTGCAATTTTTACACCCAATATAAACCGAACATATTTTGACGCAAAATATGACATCAATACCCGACCAATCGGCCAATTAACCACATTTACACCTGTTATATAACGTGAACCGATAGCTACATCTGCCCCTTCGTTAGCGCAGGCATTATACAAACGATTCAAATCAACAGGATTATGCGAAAAATCGGCATCCATTTCGAATATAAAGTCGTAATTATGCTCCAAAGCCCATTTAAAACCTGTAATATATGCCGTTCCCAAACCTAATTTTCCTTTTCGCTCCAATATAAATAATGCTGCAGGATACTCTTTTTGAAGTTTTTTTACAATAGCAGCCGTGCCATCAGGTGAACCATCTTCAATCACCAAAACATGAAATGCAGTGGGTTGACTGAAAACTGCGCGAATAATATTCTCGATATTTTCCTTTTCGTTGTAGGTGGGAATAATAACCAGGTTTTGCGACATACTTTTTAAGTTGACAGTTATTAGTTAATAGTTGACAGTTTTACTTGTATTTTGCCTCTTAGTCCTTACTTGTGATCAGAAAATATATAATTCCGAAGGATTTAAGCGATCCAAAGTAACCAGTTCCAAATCTTTTCCCACTACTATTTCTTGTTCTTCTAAATGGTACTGGACAGTTGTATAAGCCACTTCCGGTAAATTGTTTTCACGGCTCAAATGACACAGAAAAACATGTTTCAACCTTTTATTGTAGTTCTTAGCCAAAAAAATGCCAGCCTGTTCGTTGCTCAAATGTCCGGTATCAGCAATAATCCTGTTTTGTAAATGAACCGGGTAGGGTCCCTGACGCAACATTTGTTCATCATAATTAGCTTCCAGCACCATATAATCAGCAAGTTCAAGATGACTGGCGGCTATATCATCTATAAAGCCAATATCAGTTGCAAATGTAAACCTTTTTCCCTTATATTCAACCGTATAGCCCACACTATCAGTTGCATCGTGTGAAACAGGAAAAGCGGTTACCTTGAATTCGCCAACCTGAATGGTTTCCCCTTTTTCAATATACTTTTTACTGCTATATAACTTTTCGGTTACAGCATAACTTCGCTGAATTCCTTCATGTACTTTGCGTGTACTGTAAACCGGAACAAGATGCTTTTCTCCTACAGGACCTATTGCTTTGATATGATCGGCGTGATCATGAGTTACAAAAACGCCCCATATATTTTCAAAATCAAGGCCTAAGTTGCGAAGATTTTTACGGATAGTGCGTACTCCAATTCCGGCATCTATCAATAATCCAGTCGAAGCATTACCAATAAAATAGCAATTGCCACTGCTACCACTTCCGAAACTTTGAAACCTTAGTCTATCCATTTTATCTTTTTAAGTTCACAAAATTAGCCCTAAAAACGGAAGTTAGACTACAATTAATCGGAAATAACGTTAAGTGATAATAAATGAAATGATAAAGCTCTATTATCCAATCATATAAATAACTTATTAAATCTACTTTACAACGATTAAATATAGATATACAACGATTTTTTTTTGGGTTTATTTCAGTTTAAGGAATTTTATCTCAACATTCCTCAGTTCAATGATTTCAACTGAAATAAGCCTTTTAAGTTCATTGTTTTTATTTTCGAGATCGATGATTTGAGGTGCCAAAACAGCGCGTTGAAATTGGGTTTCATCATTTTCAAATTTTATCCGTAGATCTGATAATTCCTTTTGCATTGTTTTAAAGTCAGCATTTAATTTGTGATATTGATTCCAACGTTTTAGCGCTTCGGGGCTTCGAAATTGATTTATATTAGTATAAATTGTCGAGTCATTTAGTACAAATTCAATTTGCTTTTCGGATTGGGGAATCTGATTTTGATTAGCAGTTAAGTCACTATCCAACTTATTCCCCGAGGCTTTACGGTATATTTTGAGTTGAGCTACATTCCGTAAATACTCTTTATTTTCGGTGCGTACAATATTTCGGGTTTCATTTGGCACAAATTCGTAAATCATCACTTTCCCTACAGGTTGATTTCGGTCAGTGGCAAACCAGCCTATATTATTCTGTTCGTCAATGACCATCATATAATCATTAGCTGGAGAATTAAAAGGGAAACCTAAATTTTCAGGCGTCAGATAACTGTTAGTCGAAGGATTAAACCTTGTTACAAACAAATCATAACCCCCAATTGAATTCTCCCCATCCGATGCAAAATAAACCGTGACACCATCAAGCAGCAAAAAAGGGTAATTTTCGTTTGCTGCTGTATTGATTACATCTGAAATAGAACTTGGTTTAGACCAACCATCCAATAGTTTAAATGACGTGAAAATATTCATTTGACCCTGAATTGAATCTGAAAAATACATACGATCCCGGCGTTGAGTGAGGTATTTAACGCGGTCAGATTTACGGTGATGTGGCATATTTAGACTTTCCTGGCTTATTGAGCCCAACTCACTATTGAACTTATAATACTTTAGAAACTCAGACTTATTGGTTTGAATACTATCGATAATAGAAATATCTTCTACCCTGCTTATTAATCGAGCAGCATTGGTCGACTTCTTGAGTTTTTTTAAAAATTCCGGTCGTTTAGCATCGGTTGAGTCTAAACTAAACAAATAATTTTGGAAGGAAGTGACCGACTCGTCAAATCGATAGATTTTGAAATATAATTCCCCCAAATACATTTCACGCATTGGGTATTTCAATCCGCTCATTTCAAAATGTACAATTGCCGGTTCAATATCCTTCAGTTCATAACAACAGCGGGCATACTGATAATTATTAAGAGGATCTTTCGGCTTTTTACGAAGTAGATTTTCATAAACCGTTTTCGCCTTTGCGTATTGCCTATTATTAAAATACATTTCTCCTTCATCTACTTTTTTTGCAAACAGGCTGACCGAAAGGATTACAGAGAAAAGAACTAATTTTAAGCGCATTGAAATTGAGTTTCAAAAATTGAACTACAAAAATACAATTAAATCGGCAATTCTTGTATGGATTGAAATAAAAAAATCCCTGTAAGATTTAACTTACAGGGATTTGCTTTAATCCCAAAGAAAATATATTTTCAGGTTTAGGGGTGTGGGATTAAAGGAAAAAAATTTTATTACAGATTCAGTCCTGTTATATTCTGATTGCCATTTTTTTGCTATTATATTCATTGTTTTTAATGTGCTGTAAAATATTTTGATTTATACCTTCAGTAATCAAAGCCGATAGCTAATCGGTTGTAATTATAAAGTAGTTCAAAAATAAATCATATTTTCCTATAATTGAACAATAAAACATTCTATAATTACTAGTACGAGCCTTTTTGCATTAGGTTAATTATCAGTTTATTAGCAAATAAAAAACTTCGTCACACTACTTTAAGCGCTTCTATTTGCAGCAACGGAATATGCTTTTTGATATTGTTATCACAGTATAATGCAACATCTAGTGTATTTGTACTAATATTTTGTTCAGTATTACCCATAATACCTTCAACAAAATTACCATTTGTGAGTCTAAGCAGACAATGTCTTCCTAAAAATTCCTTAACGATAGAGTGTACTTGAATAGTTTTCATAAACTTACTGTTTTATCATGCCCTAGCTTGCATAATTTTTTCTGTAACTATGTTCAATGTTTTTAATCTGCTGAAGTAATTTTCACTTAGCTCGTTCAGTTCAGTAATCAAAGCCAACATTTCATTGGTTGGCACAAATAATTCCTGTAAACTAATAAAACGAAGAAAAGATTGAATGGCAGCTACAAGTTGAGGTCTCGTTTCGCCTACCGTTTCAGTAAATACCTGGGCTGCCGGCACTATACCTTCAAAATTAAGTTGTGACACAGCCAAATCGTCTAATAATTCTTCAGCTGCTATCAAATTCAATTCAGTACTGTAATTGCTAATAATGTCAGAAACAATGTTCGTAATTGCAGTTGATTTTGGTATATATCCCAGATCCTGAGCATTCCAAGCATGTTGACGAATTACATTCAATAAAACTCTTCTGGCCTGCATCCGGGAATCTGTATCGTGATTTTTTGCCCATTCACAATAGCTACGAAATACAATAAATGCGTCGTTCCTGATTTCATCTTTCTCTAATTGAGATCTGGTGTACGGATTCTTTGTTTCTGATTCGAAGGCTATTTGATAAAAAGTAAATTTAGTCTTCAGTGCATCAAGATAATGGGCAACAACTGCTTTTTTTAGCTTGCTTTCTTCTACTGTAGCAATAAAATCCATGCTAAAGTTAAGCAAATCCTTATATGGAAATAACGAGAAATTTAAATGGTTAATCATTGTTTTTCCCTTTTTATTAGCGTAAGTTTTCTTTGCTTAAACAGATAAAAAAAAATCTCAACCCACATATTTCGCATTCAAAAGAAATTGACTGAATACATTAGAGATTATATAAGTTCTTTCGTTTTGATAATAGTACGCGGATGGAACATACCGACTTGTCGGTAAACGCGGATTTAGCGGATTTAAAACAGATTATATCTCGCCTTTGGCGAGATGATTAAAAATTTGTTCTTTAAATCAGACCCGATTTATGGGGGATAAAATCCTTTTATTGATCAGTTTTTACATTTTATACTGTCAAGTCGGCATCTTCGATCAGCGCACATCCGCTAAATCCGTTAAATCAGCGTTCCATTTCTTTGTTTTAAATATTTAATTCAATATATCAGATACTTACAACTTGTATAATGCCTTTTAAATACTCTAAATATAACTGTATTCTCAATTAAAAACCTGAAGAATCTTCATATCTTCTGTTATAACTACTTCATCACATGTATTCAATATCTTTTCAGCAAAGCTGATTGAAAATAGATTGTCAATTCTAATGGAAAAAATAGTTGGTCGAGTGTATTTTCTTTTTACTATCATTTTGAAAGTTTTTATGTTAAGTATTTAAATCATTTATGTTAGTCATTCTCTATTGCTATAATATTAAATAATTCAGGGTGGTATATCATTATTTTCCATAAATCTATATTTTTAAGGGTTTAATCATTCAATTTTCTTGCCAAAGCAAGGCCTCACGACCTCTCTTTGACTTCAGAAAATTAACAAACTTGAAATAGAAAACGAAAAAATTTATTAAAAAAAGCAATGAACATGAATAAATTTATCAACTATAAATTATTGAAATATGATAAGCATTAAATAAGGCAGTTTCATTTGAAACTTAAATTGCAAATTAAACCCGGTATAAAGTTTAATTTCTGATATGACTGGGTAAAATATATTCAGACTACCCAATAGATATTAACACGTACATATTAAACTGCTGTCGCAATAATAATTTATATTAACGCTTAAATAAGTCCAACAAAGATATATCTGTCAGAATAAAAAAATCATGTGCAAATGGTAAAATTTTGTGCAGAAGGTAAAGAATTGAGTACAAAAAGTAAATATCAAAGCCTGTTGAACTTTATAATAGGTTTTCCCTATTTTTTGGAAGGTTATTTTTTTTGAAACGACCCGGAGTTGTGCCTGTAATTTCTTTGAAAACCCGAATAAAAGAGTGTAATGACCCAAACCCGGCAAGACTAGCAATATAATCAAGTGAATAATTTGTATTTTCGTCACTTATCAGCAATTGTTTGGCCTCCTCAACTCGGTACTGATTTACAAACATACTGAAGGAAATGGTGTATTCATTGTTAATGAATTTTGAAATATAGGTACGGTTGGTATTTAAACTTGAAGCAATGTCTGAAATCTTCAAATTAGGATTTTTGTAAAGTTGTTTTTCCTCAAACAAAACATGTAAATCTATTTTTATTTGAATAGTAGATGGCATTTCAAAAAAGTCTTCAGAATCTGTATCATGAATTTCAACAATTTTTCGATTAAGAAAACCTAAAAAGCCGAGAAAAAATAAAAAGATAGCAAATCCAATTCCGGTAACACATAAAATAACGGGTGATTTATCATAATAATTCCGACCTAAAAAGTAGGTAAAACTAGAAAATATTGACATAACTCCAAATGAATATAATATGATAACCGGCCACTCAATGGTTAAATAATTGAGATTTGAAAAATAGTTGTTGATGTTTTTATGATATTCAGCAATAAAAACGCTGATACGCTTAAATGAATAAATAATCTGAATTACAAATACAAGTAGAAAAATATAGTGCAAGATGAGTTCTGTCCGGATTAATGAAGGTGCAGCGTACCACGAACCATTGCTAAACAAATACGTATTTATATACAATGCCCTCATTTCTGGATTCATAAACAAATAGATTACCCATGTTGCAATCATTAGTATAGCTGCCGGGTAAAGCGAATTCAAATCGCTGAGGCGTATTTTTAACGTGGAAGTTAATAGTTTTATATAGCATTGAGATATAGGCAGCATTGACAAATTGCCAAAAATGTAAATCAATTCAAAGCTAAAAAAATATTCTTTATAGTGGTGGTAGTAAACAACATTAGAAAGTGATATGGCTGAGATAATGAACATGAATAAGCTCAGAAAAGTTCGAGGTCCACTTATCCCTGAAGTAAAAAGTAAAATCAAAGCCCAGGTCAAAGAGACAAACATGGGTGTATATAATGCAAAATCTACTAACATAGTTACTAGTTATTAGTTGGTGTTGGTAGCTAACAAAAAACAATTTGCCCTCTACCGTTTACTTGTACCGTTAACTTCTTACTATCTAAATCAATTCAACTTTTTGCTGTAAAATCTTCATATAATTTCTGGAGATAATCAGCTTATCAGCTATACGTACAGAAGCTGAAAGTAAAAAAAGATTATTCTCTATTTTATTCAGATATTCCAGATTAATAATAATTTGCTGATTAATCCTAATAAACTTGAGAGAATATTGCAATATTTCATCTGCTGTGGTGTTTCGCTTTAATTGAAGTGTGGTTTCATCCAATAATGTAACTTCCCAACGTTTTTTTTCTTTAATATATTCGAAACATACGATTTGAGCTAAACGTACCAATTGAAAACCGTGAGCCGTTGCCACCATAAAGGTTCGTTGATTTTGGAAAATCTGGCAATATCCCTGATGGGTTGTATATAAGCTCGGATACATTTCAGTCGTACTAAATTTTCCATGAACTAACTTATTTTCAACAGGCTTAACTAGTTCAATAGGAATTGAATTAATTCCTAAAAAATCTTGGGTAAGTGTGTCAGCCAAATTGCCGTTTTTAGTTGGCAAAGAGCTGTTAACATCCAACCTTTCTGATTTTGGACCCGCTAAATCAGAATATTCATCTTTCTTTTTCATACAGTTAATTTTTCGGGTCAAAGTTAAATGAAATATTCTTTAAAAAATAGAATTCCTAATGTTGAAACTTCCTATTATGTAAAATTATTTAGATAAGTTGCAAATAAAGTGATTAAGTGGTTAAAAAAAGAGAGTGAAATTTTCGTAACACACACATTTTGATATCATTATTAATAAATAATCACATAAATATGAACTATTTGCAATGATATTTTTTAGATTGGGAATAAAATAACACAAGCTTTTCAGTATGTGCAAACGATAATGTCAAGCAATAGTTAAATTGAATTTATAAGGGCAAAAAAAATCCCTGCAACTATGGCTGCAAAGATTTTCTTATAGGAATATACGTTTAAAGCAAATACAACTATAATAACTTACATTATTGATAATTTGTAGCCTTTTCCATGATAGTTAACTATATTGATAGTTTCATCTGCTTGTAGAATTTTACGCAACTTACACAAATAGACATCCATGCTTCTACCTGAGAAATAGGAATCTTCACTCCAAACTGTATTCAGCAGATAGGCACGGGATAACAACTTATTAGCATTTACGGCCATTACAGCAAGTAACTGAATTTCTTTAACTGTAAGACGTTTTTTTTCATTATTCAGTGTAAGTGA
Organism: uncultured Bacteroidales bacterium; assembly: GCA_903901975.1. Lineage (GTDB taxonomy): Bacteria > Bacteroidota > Bacteroidia > Bacteroidales > Paludibacteraceae > Paludibacter. The sequence continues at coordinate 11,350 of CAIUTB010000121.1, read as the reverse complement.
TCTTTCATTAATATTAAGTTCATATAAACCTATCTGATAAATTCCTTTTTCGAGAATCAGAACTAACTCAGGTGAATAACCTCCTCTTTTGGTTCTTGTTTCGCTGGTTAATATACTTGTCAGATTATGTTTTTCTCTTCTATTTGAGGCAATTTCAATATTTCTCAACATACTTTTAAGCGTTCTTAATCGAGAAAATGAATTTTTCAATAAATTGTTCGTATCTATTAATTGTGCTTTTAGACTAATGGCACTTTGTTGAACTAAATTTAATTCTTCAATAATTTCTTCTTTGGTCATAACTTAAATTTATTTGGGTTAAACATATTCAGTATTAAATGATTTGCAAAAAATAGTAATATTTTTTATTTTTTTCTATGTTGTAAAATTTGTCGAACTACTTTAACACCACAAACTATATGGGCAGTCTTCTAAAATATTCATATTCGTACTTAGCAACTAATTTTGTTTATAATTCGGGATTATTAAAATCAATTTATTATTGTTGTTTCTAAAATAAAACAGTAAGTTTGCATAAAACATTCGTTCTTCGATACCCTTCGTTCCTGGGGATAGAAAAATAAAGTAAAACAACTATGAAAAAAATACTATTTGTTACGCCACCTCTTACGCAACTAAATACCTCCTATCCTGCCACCTGCCATCTTAGGGGTTTCTTGCGTTCGAGAGGCTTCGATGCTGAACAAATGGATTTAAGTATTGAACTTATTCAGGAACTTTTCACAAAAAAAAATCTGGAAACAATTTTCCAGACCTTAGCACTTAAAAAGCTCACGAAATCACATAAAATTATACTCTCTCAAGCTGATTTTTATCTGCAGACCATTGAACCGGTCATGCGATTTATGAGTGGTGGTGACAGCTCGTTAGCCACCCGATTTAGCAACCTGGATTTTTGGCCTGATAACAAACGCTTACCCGATGAAGATGAATTGGAATGGGCATTTGGACTAATCGGCAATCACGACCGGGCTACGCATCTTTGTTCGCTTTTTCTGAAAAATATTAGCGAATTGATACAGCAAAACATCGATCCACATTTCGAACTGATACGTTACGCTGAATCGCTTTGTTTGCGACTTCCCGAATTTGATCCCTTGGAAATAGAATTACAAAAGCCACTTTCGTTCATTGACGAGTTGATGCTGAATATTTTTTCAAAAAAAATAAGTGAATGTAAGCCTGAAATCGTTGGATTTAGCGTTCCGTTCCCGGGTAATTTGTTCAGTGCTTTGCGCTGTGCACAATGGCTAAAAAAAGAATATCCTGGCATAAAAACGGTTATGGGAGGTGGTTATGTAAATACTGAATTACGTAGTATAACTGATCCGAAAATTTTCGATTACGTTGATTTTCTGACATATGACGATGGCGAGTTGCCTATATTGCGAATAATGGAAGGTGCTGAAATGATTCGGACACTGTTCCGTAATGCACAGGGGAATATTCAACGCGTAAACTTTGACAGCACAGAAAATATAGCGTTTGCTGAATGCGGAACTCCTGATTATGAAGGGCTTTTGAAAAACAAATACTTAAATCTGATTGAGATTACCAATCCAATGCATGCCCTTTGGAGCAATGGACGCTGGAATAAACTAATTTTGGCACACGGATGCTATTGGGGAAAATGTGCCTTTTGCGATGGCACACTTGATTATATCAAACGGTATGAAAAAGCACCCATTGAATTGATTGTTGACCGCATGGAAGAAATTATGTTGCAAACGGGTCAATCGGGCTTTCATTTTGTCGATGAGGCTGCCTCTCCGCTTATGTTGAAAAAACTGGCCGAAGAAATTCTTAAACGTAAACTTACTGTCAGTTATTGGACTAATGTGCGTTTCGAAAAATCGTTTACAGCTGAACTTACCTACTTGATGGCAACCTCTGGCTGCATAGCAGTTTCGGGAGGACTGGAAGTAGCTTCAGCTCGCATATTGAAGTTGATAAACAAAGGAATTACCATCGAAACTGCCAGCGACAGCATGAAAAACTTTGCCGAAGCAGGCATAATGACACACGCTTATTTGATGTACGGTTTCCCAACCGAAACAGCACAGGAAACCATCGAATCACTCGATGTGGTACGTGGACTATTTGAAAATGGTTGGATACAATCTGCTTTCTGGCATCGATATGCTATGACAATTCATAGTCCATCGGGTCAACAGCCTGAAAATGTAGGTGCAAAGTGGGTTGTTACAATTCCCGGAAGTTTTGCAAACAATGAAATTCCATTCAGTACTGCCAATGAAATCGACCTCGATTATTATGGAAAAGGACTAAACTTAGCGACCTATAATTTCATGCACGGAACAGGATACGATGTAGATGTTCTGAATTGGTTTAACCCGGATAAATAATTTAATTTTTTCCGAACAGTTCGATTTTAAAATTGTTTGAATACTAAAACTTAGCTTATGTCGCACGAAAATCATAATCATACTCACACACATCATCACTCGTCAACCAAAAACATACAGTTAGCATTTTTTCTAAATCTGTTTTTTACAGTGGTCGAATTGGTTGGTGGTATGCTGACGAACAGTGTTGCCATACTCTCCAATGCCATTCACGATTTAGGCGATTGCCTTTCACTCGGATTGGCTTTATATTTTCAAAAAACAGCCAGAAAAGGGAGCGATAATTCCTATTCATATGGCTACAAACGCTTCTCGTTATTAGGAGCAGTTATCAATTCTATTGTACTTACGGCAGGAAGTATAATAATTCTTAGCGTGGCTATACCCCGGATTTTACAGCCAGAAGCCACCAAGACCGATGGCATGTTATTGTTTGCCTTGTTGGGCGTATTGGTAAATGGAGCTGCTGTTTTTCGATTAAGAAAAGGAGATTCCATCAACGAAAAAGTTGCAAAACTACATTTATTGGAAGATGTGATGGGGTGGTTGGCCGTATTACTAGGTACTGTAGTAATGCAATTTATTGATATTCCGGTGCTCGATCCAATTATGTCAGTTGGAATTGTTTGTTTCGTTTTGTATAATGTATACAAAAATATGCGTCAAAGTTTGCGGGTAATACTTCAGGGAATTCCTTCTGAACTGGATATAGATGCTATTTCAAAACAGTTGGAATTAGTTGAAGGCGTTGAGAATGTACACGATTTACATATTTGGTCGGTAGATGGTAATTACAATGTACTTACAGTTCACGTTGTTCTCGGTAATTCCTTAAAAATGGAAAAACTTGCGGAATTAAAAACGCTAATCCGGAATATATTGAAAGAAAAAGAAATTCAACATGCCACTATTGAGTTTGAAACAGTGGATGAAGGCTGTGCATTTGAAAAATGCTGCTAAAATAAATACATTATCAGTTAATAACGGTACTAACATTTCAACAATTACTAAAATAAAGTTGTATTAACTATTATATTTAAAAATAGTTCAATATTTTCTACTATTCCGATTAAACCTTTTACCTTTGCACTTGTCAACTAAACGGACAAAGTCTATAATTTATTTTTCGCAAGATAGGAAATCACTTTCTTGCGATTTTTCATGTTTTAAACTGTATAATTTCCGCTCAAAAATGAAAAAACTGGTTTTAAGCTCACTTCTCTTTTTACTCACACTTTCTGCTTTTGCTCAACATAGCATTCAGTCTATGGTTTTCGATGCAAAAAATGGTTTAGCTATTGAATTGGGAGCCGTTCGGTTGCTGCGTGCTGCAGATTCCAGTATGGTACAAGGCTGTCAAACCGATTTGAAAGGGAATTTCTTGATTTCGAAGGTGAAACCCGGTACATATACTCTGTTGATTACAATGGTTGGCTATGTAGATTACCGTCAGAAAATAACTATGGGGACAAAAGATATTATTCTGAAAAATATACAGTTGAAAGAAGATGCCCATTTGCTGGGCGAAGTGGAAGTAAAAGGAACGGCAGCACAAATGGTGGTGAAGGGCGATACAACTGAGTTTAATGCTACTGCTTTCAAAACCAATCAGAATGCAGTTGTAGAAGATCTGCTTAAACGATTACCCGGGGTAGAAGTAAGTACCGAAGGTAAAATTACAGTGCATGGTCAGGAAATAAAAAAAATCCGCGTAAATGGGAAAAAGTTCTTTAATGACGATGTGGAAATGGCTACCAAAAATATACCGGCAGAGTTGATTGATAAAATTCAGGTGCTCGATCAGAAATCGGATATGGCATTACTTACCGGATTTGAAGATAACGACACAGAGCGAATTATAAACCTTACATTTAAACCAAACCGAAAATCCGGCATTTTCGGGAACATTGGTGCAGGCGGTGGGCTGGATTTAAACGGAGCTTTCCGCTACGACGGAAATGGAATACTGAACTTTATGGATGGTGATGCGCAATCGACTTTAACGGTAGGTGGAAATAACACGAATACTACCAGAAGCAGTCGTGGACGAGGAGGTTGGGGAAATAACAGTGGTTTGACAACCATGCAAAACATTGGTTATAATCTCAATTCAATTCTCAATCCTAAGCTGAAAATAGGTGGTGATGCTTCGCTTAATCACACTTTTAATGAGTCGATAACCAAATCGAATCGTGAAAGTTATCTGGCTGATTCAACCTATTTCAACAACTCCGAAACGACTTCACACAATGACCAATATGCTGGGAATATGCGTTTGGAAGCTGAATGGAAGCCAGATACATTGAGCACCGTACTTTTTCAACCGAACATTAATTATACCCGTTCATTTTCAGACAGTGAAAGAGACTACAGCAACCTGACCGACACGACTCTGACAAGTAGGGGAAATACTTTGAATAATGGTAACGGTTCGTCACTTAGTGGTGGATTGGGTGTTGTCTACAGTCGTAAGTTTAACTCCAAAAAAGGTCGTACATTCACGGCAAATTTGCAAACATCCATTTCACAAAATGACAATGAGAGCTGGAATTATTCAAAAAACCGAACCCGTTCCGATTCTACTATTGTGGACCAATACACCAAAAGTCATTCGAATGCATACAGTATCAGTTTAAGAATGTCTTTTGTAGAACCACTCTGGAATTTAAAGAATTTTTTGGAAACGTCAATTTCACTAAAAAATTCAACGAATACTTCTGAAAAAGATCAATACAATAAAGATGCTTTTCAGAATTACAGTAAACTTGACTCGGTGTACAGTAACAATTACGTGAACAGCTTTTACAGCGAAACACTGGAGCTGAACTATCGTTATGTAGATAAAATTTATAATATTATGGTTGGAATGAAGGGTGAGCCATCACAATCATATAGCTCCCGTTTGTATCAAAATGGGACCGAATTGTATGTGCCACGCGAGGTATTTAATTTCTCCCCAACTGCTCGTTTGCAGTTTAATTTCACGAAAAAGAAATTTGCCCGAATTGATTATCGGGGTCAAACAGATCAACCCAGCGTGAGTCAGTTGCAACCTGTAAAAAACAATTCTAATCCAATGTACGTAACCGTTGGAAATCCCGAACTGAAACCGGCTTTTAATCAGAGTCTGCGTATGATGTACACCTCCTTTAACGACAGCACATTCTCGTCTTTCAATGCTTCGCTGTGGGGACAAATTACAAAAGATGCGCTGGTTGCAAACAGTATTTACGACGCAACAGGGAAACAATACAGTCAAACGGTGAATGCAGGAGAAACGCCTTTCAGTATTAATGGAAACATAATGTTTAATGTTCCGCTTATTCAAAAACGCTTGCATTTCAATACCAACACTTCGCTTGGTGCAAATCAATATTATGGCTACTCTTCTCGTGGTTTGAATGCTCAGACTCTTAAATTAGACAGTATCCCGTTGGGTAATTTGAGTAATACGATTCGTTATAATGCCGGTGAGTCACTCTCACTTACTTACACCGATGATTTTATAGAAATTGGACTTCGGGGTAGCTTCCGTTATTCCAACACTCAAAATAACCTAAACGCTGCTGTAGCTATAACTAAAGACTGGAGTGGTGGTGGAACGCTAATGCTTCATTTGCCTTACAATATTAATATTGGTAGTGACATCAATTACACAACTATGCAGGGCTATGCAGCTTCTTCGCAAAACCAACTTATCTGGAACGGAACTATTGATAAAACAATATTCGAAAACAAAGGAGTTATTGCGTTGAAAGTGAATGACATTCTGCACCAACAACTTAATATTCGTCAGACCATTGGAGACAATTATATTCAATATAATACCTACAATACCCTGCCAACTTATTTCTTGTTAAGCTTCACCTATAAAATAAATGATTTTAAAGGAGGGAAAGATAAGGACCATCGCCCCGATTACGAGCGTTACAGACCAGATGGTGATCACCCTCACCGTCATGGTGATGGTGGAGGAGGTGGAAGTTATGGCAGACCGCAATTCTGATTTAAGTGATTCGTGCTATCTTTAATTCAGCAAATTTATCAATGCTGAGTTTAAAGAAGGAAATCGAAAGCTAAAACCAGCCTCAGTCAATCGTTTGGGAGTTACGTAAGAACTGATAAGGATAAGTTCCGGTTCAGTTCCAATGATCATTGCAGCAAACTGTATAGCCAGTTTAGGTGCCGGTAGTCCAATTGACACATGCAGTATTTTCCGGAGTATCCCCATGAAATTTTTGTTCGAAAGCGGTTCGGGGGAAGTACAATTCAGAAAACCTTCAAGGTTTTTGTTTTGCAATGCAAATTGTATAATCCGGAAATAATCTTCAAGGTGAATCCAGCTGAACATTTGTTTACCGGAAGCCTGCTTTCCGCCTAACCCAAAACGGGTTAACTGAACCAGAGGAGACAAAGCACCACCGTTTTTACCTAGCACTACCGAAGTGCGTAACGCAATTTGACGCGTTGCAGAAAATTGAAATTCAAAGAAAGATTTCTCCCATTTAGTTACAACTTCATCTAAAAAATCATTTCCCAATTCCGTTTCATCTTCAGTCATTGATTTAATTTCCGAAGCTTGGTAAATTCCTGTTGCACTGGCATTAATCCAAAGTTTAGGTGGATTTTTGCATTTTTGGATAGCATTTCCAATCATCGTTGTACTTTCAATTCTTGATTGAATAATTACTTCCTGATTTTTGGGTGTATGTCGGCAGTTGATCGATTTTCCGGCCAGATTAATAACCAATTCAGCTCCTTCAAGCTCGTGTGAAAGTTCATCCACTTCCCACTGTATATGATCCGGCAATCTGGAAACCAAAAATACATCGTATCCGTTTTCAATAAAGCGCGTTTTCAGATAGCTCCCAATAAATCCTGTTCCACCGGCAATTATGACTTTCTTCATAATGTATCACAATAAATTAAGTACATTTTTATAACAAAAAATCCGTCACAATGTTGTAACGGATTTTGTAATTATTAATTGGGAATTGGTCTACTCGTGAGCTCCCATTTTCAACATGCTTACTTCACGTTCGCTCAGGAAGCGATATTTTCCTCTTGGAAGTTGTTTCTTAGTCAAACCGGCAAAGTAAACACGATCCAATCGTATAATTTTATAACCCAGTTTTTCAAAAATACGACGAACGACACGGTTTTGACCTGAATGAATTTCAACACCAACCTGTTTCAAATCGCCTTCTTTTACAAATTCAAGAGCATCGGCTGCAATAATTCCATCATCCAATGTCACACCGGCCATGATAGCATTAAAATCAACTTCTTCTAAGGGTTTATCAAGTGTAACGTGATATATTTTTTTCTTATCATACTTCGGATGAGTTAATTTGGATGCCAAATCACCATCATTTGTCAGGAGTAAAACTCCGGTGGTATTTCTGTCTAATCGTCCAACAGGATAAATCCGTTCGCTGCAAGCATTTTTCACCAGGTCAAGTACTGTCAGGCGGTCGTGAGTATCTTCCGAAGTGGTTACACAGTCTTTCGGTTTGTTAAGTAATAAATACACCTTACGTTCCGACCGAACAGCTTGTTCATGAAATAAAACTTTGTCAGTCAACAAAACCTTGACACCCATTTCAGTTACAATTTCTCCATTAACCGAAATTACACCGGCCTGTATGTATTCATCTGCTTCACGACGTGAGCAAATTCCGGCATTAGCCAAAAACTTATTCAATCGGATCGGTTTTGTCAGGTCTACAACTGTTTTTTTGAATTCAAGTTGTTTTTTATTACTATATTTTGAATTTGGATCGTAATCGTCGCTGCGTTTGCGGTACATTACGCCGTCTTTCTTATTGTCGTAGCGGGTTTCAATGAATTCCGATTTTTGTCCTTCTCCCGGTTTTTTGAAACTTAATTTGCCGGTACGTGGCTCATCTTCATTCGATTCACCTGCTCCTCTGCCATATACTTTTTCCCCATTGCTATCGGTACGGTCTTCCCATGGTTTTGGTTTGCTGTCACGGCTTTCCCAGGGTTTCTTTGGACCATTGAATGCCGGTCGACCACCTTCACGGTTTTCATAGGGTTTGCGTTCGCCATAAGTGGGTTTACTGTCTCTGTTTTCCCAGGGTTTACGTTCACCGTAAGGGGGTTTACTATCTTTATTTTCCCAGGGCTTGCGGTCACCCGAAGCTGGTTTGCTATCCCGATTTTCCCAGGGTTTACGTTCACCGTAAGCAGGTTTGCTATCGCGGTTCTCCCAGGGTTTCTTAGGAGAAAATGAAGGTTTTCCATCCCGACTTTCAAACGATCTGCGTTCTCCTGAATCAGGTCTTTCGCCTTTTAACTGAAATGATTTTTTTTCTCCGAACGAAGGTCGGTTATTATCATTATTTCTAAAGTCAGGTCTGTCATTCGGGCGTTTATTGTCACGTTCGGGTTTAGCTGTAGAAAATTTTGCTGCTCCCCGTGAGCCTTTTAATATCGATTTCACATCGCGTTTCTCAAACGGTTTACCATCACGGCCGGCACCAGAATTCGGTTTTCCTTTCGAATTTCCTTGCCATTTTTCATTATTCGTTTTCATTCAGATTTTTATAAATACATTTTGGGGTGCAAAGGTCGTAAAAAATCCCGAATAAACCTCACTTTTTAGGCTAAAAGGAAGTTTTGTTCCAAAATAAACTGTTTTTAAATTTTCTTTCCTAATTTTGCAGACATTCAATAGAAAGGTCAACTCAAATTGTAGGTCAATGGAGTGTTTTGTATGCAATATGTCAGCTAAATAATCTCTTTTTTCAGAGAACTTAACGATTTACAAAAAAACAAGCTATGAAAAGATGGATATCCATAGTACGGGGCATCAATGTTGGTGGTCGAAATGCAATCAAAATGGTTGATTTGCGTGATATGTTTGTTCAACTGGGATTTTCGGATGTTCGAAGTTATATTCAAAGCGGAAATGTGATTTTTGAGAGTAATTTGATTGATTCAAAATCGATTGAAAAGTCAATTTCAGAGGGAATTCAGAAAAGATTTGGTTTAGCTGTTCAGATATTGGTGTTGGAGAAGGAAACACTTGGAAAAATCCTAAAAAACAATCCATTTTCACAAGATTCATTCAAGGATAATGCATGTATGCATATCACTTTTTTGTCCGAAAATCCTGACAAATCACTGATTGATAAAATAATAGATGGAGATTATGGGTCTGATGAATTTTATTGCAAGGATAAGGCAATTTATCTCTACTGCCCAAACGGCTATGGAAATACAAAATTAAACAATTCGTTTTTTGAAAACAAGTTAAAACTTACTGCCACGACGAGAAACCTCAAAACGGCCACTGAATTATGGTTAATGGCAGATATGCCGTCAAGTTCACATTCGCTTTAGAAAATTTGGATACAGGTCATCCCGCACCCATTTAAAATCAGGCTCAATCTTAAGGATTTTCTCGTACATTTTCTTCGCTTCGTGAGCTTTATCGGTTTTATCCAGACCTATGGCAATGGTGGTAAGCAGGTTTAAATAGTTCCAGTTCTGATCAGTGTCTTTTGATTTCTCTAATATAATCATAGCTTTATGATACAATTTCAAAGCAAGCTCTTTATCACCACCTAAGGCTGAAGGGGAATAAAACAACAAGTTAGCTTTATTAATTATAATCTGCGAATTTTCATGGTCTGATTTATATGCTCTGTTAATTTCAAACATGCATTTTGGTGCCAGATACACAGCTTTTACTTTACTAAAACCCATTTTAAAGCCCAAAATGCTCCTTTATAGGATATTGCCGTGGAATTATGTGGAGAAAGTATTATCACATTATCAATTAAATCCTGGCCTTTGTCAATATATTCGGCAGCTACTTCGTGCTTTTTCTTGTTCATTAAATGGCCCACATAACCATAATAATAGTTTATCAGTTCTAACTTCTGATCAATTGTTTTAGCTGAGTTATTCGTCTCGACTGTATGAATCAATTCACCCCATTTATACATTTCCCGATTAACAAATGTTCTATAAAACAATTTTTTATAGCTTGATTCTGCTTGAATATTGACCGTAGGTATAAGGAACAAAAGCAATAGCAGTAGTTTTACAACTTTTTTTCTCTTTATTTCCAATCTAAATTCAAGTGTTTTATTTAACATTTTCCAGGTTGACTATTTTAAAATATCAGGCTGTTTGCAGGTATGAACTAAACGCTACTTTTGCAGTATTGTTTCTACAAAAGTAGCAAAAACAGACAAATAAATTTTAGTTAGAGTTGAAAAGTTTCATTTTTAGATAGTTGCGCTTAAACAAAAAACAGGAAAAGAAACAGCGAAATAAAAAAAATTGTATATTTGCAGGGAATAAAGATTGGAAAAATAAATTTGAACACATTATTTAGGTATTCACTATTGTTAAACAATTAAATCAACACGGTATGAAAATCTTAAAATGGCTGGGCTGGGCTTCAGCTGCAACTGGTGCACTATTAATTGTATTAGGAAGTATTTCTGAGGTTTTTTGTATTAATCCGCTTAATGTTGCTCACATCCACAGTATTTTTATTACTGCCAGCAGTTTTCTTTTACTGGCTATTACTACTATGATGTGCTGTAAAGACTGCTGTCAGGATTGTTGCAAAGACGATAAATCAAAAGCATAAATTATTCCAACTATTTCAGTTGTAATGAATTTGCATTAAAAAAAATTATGCCCTGAAACTAATAAGTTCAGGGCATAATTATGTTTTTAATACCAGTTTGAATAATAGAGATTATATAAGTTCTTTCGTTTTGATAATAGTACGCGGATGGAACATACCGACTTGTCGGTATACGCTGATTTAGCGGATTTAAAACGGATTATATCTCGCCTTTGGCGAGATGATTAAAAATTTGTTCTTTAAATCAGACCCGATTTATCGGGGATAAAATCCTTTTATTGATCAGTTTTTACATTTTATACCGTCAAGTCGGCATCTTCGATCAGCGCAC
>CAIUTB010000120.1 GCA_903901975.1 uncultured Bacteroidales bacterium | reverse complement strand
TTATTAAATACAAACATTATTAAGAAAAACCTATAAATTTGTAACCGCTATTAAGCTTGAAAATAGTAGCTCGGGCTCAGTCTTGTGTGGGTGGTCAATTTCATCCGGAGAAGACTGGTCATTTTGACCGGAATATCCACTATTCTCCCAATTCTAATAATTTTCTGAGCATTCGTTTTTGGGTCTTCTTTCCAAAACCAACTTAATGAACCGTGTATTTTCCATAATCTAATCCAATTCTGAGTCAAGTCATTTTTAGAGACAAACTGATCAATACTTTCTTGCCAAAAGAATGGTTCATACGAACCTACAAACCCATCGAAATATGGGATTTGGCTCGCTTCTAATGACTTTTCAATTATTAAGTCGTAATTGGTTGTAAAAACTTCTTTTGAGAAATCTCGATTTAATAGACTTAACCAAGCAAAGAACTTTTTTGTATTGTCGATATTAGCAACTGATTCTTTTTCAGCAATTATATCGTAGATTATTGTACATATTTCTTTGTCTAGCTGTTTCGCATTTGTTCCACTGACCCCTTCATATTCTTTTGTAGTTTCTCTAGTCAATTCGCGAATTCTACGAATTTGGTTGAGAATATCTTCAATATTAGCTTTTCTTGTTGTTACTGTTGTCTCCAAATCATTCTTGACAAGTTTGAAATTCGCCAAATTGTCTCCCGTTAGTTTTGTCTCAATTTCTACAGTTAATTGTTCTACATTTGGTATGCCTAATGCACAAGATGATCCTGCACCAAAAAAGAATCCTATATTTTTTGAATACGATAAATGAGTTTTTAGTTCTCGAACTTCTCTAATTACGTTAATCTTGTCCATTTTCTTTTATTCTTATTTTGTGTTATGGTCTTGTTTTAGATGCTGTTTTTTTTTTAGGGCTACGCCTAACATCAATATATGAGCAGTAAAATTATCCTACTAGGCATATATTGCCTATATTTTTTATAATTCATTGCACATAGCCACTATTCTGTGGAATATGTGCAATGAATTATTTTCTCAGCCCTTCGCCAGCTTCACTTCCAGGGAGTAGGGTTCGTCGCCCGTGATGGTAATGCTAAGGGTTTGGCTGGCATATCCCAGTTTCGTAACGGTTACTGTATAGATTCCGGGCGTAATGGTTTTCAGTTGAAATCCTCCCTTGTCGGCAGTTTGTTTCAGCAGTGGGTCGGAGTTGTTGTCGCCAAGGGCAAAGCTCAGGCTGGCATTGGGTATGCCTGCACCGGTTTCGGAGTCCAATACGCGCCCCGTAAGCTGATTGCTGCTGGAGCGGTATTCCACTTTCCGTTTCACCCAGTACAATCTGTACATTTCGGTATCCGAATTGTGTATCAGTTCCACTTCGTCGTCCAGTTTTGCTATAAGGGCATCGGCTTGCTTATAGTCCACGTTCAAATCGCCCGATAAATTCTTGTATTTTCCTTTTTCGGTCGATAATTGGGGATTGGTAGCTTCAAAATTGCTGATTACATCGAGCAGCGAAGCCTGTGTATCGGGCGTTAACTGATATTTTGCCAGCTCGGTGAGGGATTCATTAATATAACCGTAGAGCGATTTAGCATATACTATCATATCAATTTCTTTCATTTTCGATAACTTGCTATCACTCTGCGTACAAAACGCAATGAGCGGCTTGTTATCCTTGTAGTTGGCATAAGGCTTTAATTTAGCAGCTTCTTCCAACAGCCGTACTTTAAACTGAGCACTCAACTGGTTTTGTTGATTTTTAATACTGCCCGTGCCTTCATTTTTTAGTTGAGTGATGGACATAATGCTCTGAATTACGGCATCAAGCGCGTTCAGATATTCTTCACCGTTAGGTAACTTGGCCAAAATAGCCGGTTCTGATCTCAATAATACCCGTAATACCAGGTACATTTTTAATTTTTTTTCCTGTAAACTAGTCATGGTCTTTAAATTTTGTCTGATTGTGAGTTCTTTCTTTTTAAAAAATTGGTTTTTATGGTTTCAAAATTTCAATTTTATGGTTTCAGATTTTCCTTTTTCGTTTCAAAATTGTCTTTTTTCGGTTTCAGATTGTACTTTAGATGTTTCAGATTAGCTTTTAGATCTTACAGATTGCCCTTTAGTTGTTTCAGATTGTAGTTTAAATCTTTCAGATTAGGGTTTAGATGTTTAAAATTCCTGTTTATATCTTTCAGATTAGGGTTTAGATCTTTCAGATTTCATTTATTAGCCTTACATTCATTCTATTTGTTTTCAACAGCGAAATACTTTTTTCGAAATGTCAACATCAATAATAAAATGCAAATATAAGTTACAGTGTTTTAATATACAAGCGCCTTATCTATGCAATTATCCAAATATTCCGAAATATTTCGGGTTTTATTTAGATATTTTCAATTTATTAAACTTAACATATTGGTTTATTGGAATTTATAAAAAGTAGCACTTACTGCTACAATATCATATTATTAACAGAATACAAACTACATTTAACTAATATTTTTATTTAGATAAAAAAACAGTCAGCTATTAATAATGGCATCCTATTGTCTTCGATAGTTAGGGGCTTTCGCTCCATGTGATTAAGTTAGTGATCATTGTAATTATTATATTAGGCATTATACAAGTTGTATTTGTCTGACATATTGGATTTTATATTTAAAAACAAAGAAATGGAACGCTGATTTAACGGATTTAGCGGTTGTGCGCTGATCGAAGATGCCGACTTGACGGTATAATATGTCTAAATACGGATTAATAAAAGGATTTTATCCCCGATTTATCGGGGATAAAATCCGTTTTACATCCGCTAAATCAGCGTATACCGACTTGTCGGTATGTTCCATCCGCGTTCCATTCTTAAAAACATGCTAACTTATATAATGTCTATTATAAACTATAAATTATAAACTCTAAATTATAAACTAAAATAATCTCTATTTTAAATTGGTTTTATTCACTCTCTCATGCTCTAAATTATAAACTATAAATTATAAACTATAAACTATAAATTATAAACTAAAGAAAAGTTTTCCTTCAAAATCACTATCTTTACGCCTCAATTCAAAAAAATATCAATGGTTCAAATTCTTTTTATTCTTATCCTTGTCATTCTCACTGCCGACTTTATACTGGAACGCTATCTGGCATTCCTCAATATCAAAGAATCGGGCAAAGAACTTCCGGCTTTGCTTCGTGATATCTACGACCCGGAAAAATACAGCAAACAACAGGAGTATTTCCGCACCAATTCGCGCTTTGCTATGCTCACCAGCTCATTCAGCTTTCTGGTTACGCTGATACTATTTGCTTTTGGTGGTTTTGCCTGGGTGGATGGTCTGGTTCAGCAACTGGTGGTCAGTCCCATCTGGACTCCGATACTGTTCTTTGGCATATTGTATATTGCCAACGACCTGATTTCAATTCCTTTTGAATGGTACGACACTTTTGTGATTGAAGAACGCTTCGGTTTCAACAAAGTAACTCCCAAACTATTCGTTTTGGACAAGCTGAAAGGCTATGCTATGACTATTGTGATGGGTGGAGGGATATTGTTAGTAGTGCTATGGATTTACACACTTACACCTACTTACTTCTGGTTACTGGCCTGGGCGGTGGTGACGGGTTTTAGCCTGTTTATGACTATGTTTTACTCGCAGATTATTGTTCCGCTGTTTAATAAGCAAACACCGCTGGGCGAAGGCGAATTGCGCACCGAAATAGAAAAGTTTGCCACTAAAACCAATTTCAATCTGGATAATATTTTTGTGATTGATGGTTCGAAACGTTCCACCAAAGCCAATGCATACTTCAGTGGGCTGGGAGCAAAGAAGCGTATTGTGCTTTATGACACATTAATGGATACGATGACTACCGATGAGATTGTTTCGGTGCTGGCACACGAAGTGGGTCATTATAAACACAAGCATACACTTATTAATTTCCTGATTTCGATGCCAACTACGCTCATTTTATTCTTCCTTTTCGGACTGATTCTGCAAAGCGATGCGCTGGCACAGGCATTGGGAGGCACGAAGGCATTGTTTCATTTAAATGCACTGGCATTCAGTATATTATATTCTCCAATTTCGCTTATTTTGGATATTGCAAGCAATGTTCTTTCGCGAAGGTTCGAATATCAGGCTGACGAATATGCCAATTCGCACGGCTATGGTTTGCAGTTGGTTTCCGGTTTGAAGAAATTATCGGCCACCTCGCTCAGTAACCTGATGCCACACCCCTTGACTGTGTTTTTTCATTACTCACATCCAACATTATATCAGAGAATCAGTAAAATAACAGCCCCCTAAATCCCCCAATGGGGGGACTTTCGGAGCAATATACATTGTTTTAAAAAAAAATCAAACTATAACTTTCCCCCTTTGGGGGAATTGAAGGGGGCTTAGATATGTTATTAGGAATCATGGGTGCCATGCCCGAAGAGATGGACAAAATTATTGCTGCTATCGAAAACAAGGAGATTGTGGAGCGTGGTAGTCGCTTGTATTATCGGGGTAAGTTATACGGTCAGGACGTTGTGGCTGTTTTTTCGCGCTGGGGAAAAGTGGCAGCAGCTACTACAGCTACGAATATGATTCTGGAATTCAATGTCGATCGCATTGTATTTACCGGTGTGGCAGGAGCTATTTCGCCCGAGTTGAATGTAGGTGACATTGTTATCGGTCAGCGACTGTTTCAACACGATATGGACGCTCGTCCCTTGATGCGTCGTTTCGAAATTCCGCTTACAGGCAAAACATCCTACGAAACTCCTCAGCAAAACGTGGATACGATGGCTGAAGCGGTGCATAAGTTTCTGAAAAACAATAAGAAATTCCGCAAAGAACTGGCCGATTACAATATAATCAATGTAAAAATGCTTACGGGTGATATTGCCAGTGGTGACTTGTTTATTTCGAGCAAGGAAATGAAACATATTCTGAGTAAAAACCTGCCTTCGGTGGTTTGTGCCGAGATGGAAGGGGCAGCAGTAGCTCAGGTTTGTGACGATTACGGTGTTCCCTTGATTGTAGTGCGGGTTATTTCAGATACAGCCGACGAAGAAGCACATATTTCGGCTATTGGCTTTGTCAATCAGCATGCCGGCGATTATTCATTGTCGATATTGAAGGAATATATTAGTTTAGTTGATAGTTTATAGTTTTATTATAGATTTCTCACTTCGTACGAATTGACATTCATCATTATTTAATTTCAGGAGGGAGTTGGTTGCCGGACGAAATATCGGCGTATGGAAAGGACATCGGCAAGGCACTACTCTCCGCCTTCCCCAGACTAAGGAC
>CAIUTB010000119.1 GCA_903901975.1 uncultured Bacteroidales bacterium | reverse complement strand
TTATTAAATACAAACATTATTAAGAAAAACCTATAAATTTGTAACCGCTATTAAGCTTGAAAATAGTAGCTCGGGCTCAGTCTTGTGTGGGTGGTCAATTTCATCCGGAGAAGACTGGTCATTTTGACCGGAATATCCACTTAAAGAGTATTATTAGTGGGGGTGGACTTGCCAAACAAAAATGGCATATCCACCCTTATTTTTTCTAATGGTTAATAGCTGAAATGAAAAAAAAATGAAATGAAGAACCGGAGAAAGCACACTTAAAATACATCGAAAGAGTTTTCACTCAGAAATCTAAAGATGATTTGATATAGCCTTGAAAAATGAGAAAATATAGTCCGAATAGAAATTATATGAACCACTATTCGCACATTATCAATTTATTTGCGACAGAATTTGTCATTATAACATAAAAAACATGATTAATTGCGCGATTAAATGCAGTTTCGAATCAGATAAATTCCTAATCTAATCAGCTCTTAAATCCCTTTTCTGAAACTTACTCAAAAATATGACCCAAAACATAAATTAATACAGCTTTAGAGCACAACTTATTTATTATCAATATAATAGCTCCCGAAAACTCTAAGTATTCTTGATAAGTAGCTTCTAAATAAAAAATTTAAAATCATTAAAAAGATTATATGTTTTGTGAGTTTTATTTTTTTTTATACATTTGGAGAACAATTTAAAAACAAAAAATATTATGAAAACTTTACCCAAAAACTATTCAGCATTGCATATGACTGATCATTACTGGCAGTTGTTGAAATCAAGTGATGATGGAGATGTTATGTATTCAACTGGTATCATTGCAAAATGCAGAAATGTATCAGAAGCTATATCAATCTTTAGTGATTATTTACCGAAATACAAGAAAATAAGTAAAGAAATTGGTAGTGTTGAGATTGACGAAACAGTTTTAGATAGCAATGGCAAACAACTGGTTTCAAATATTAATGTAACAGAAAAATACTTTCTATCCGAACGTTTCGCCCCTCAATACATTATGAAAAGACATTTCATGCTGATGAGAATTCTGGATGAATTTTATTGCGAAAGTGTTGATGAAATCATCGCTGATACAAATGATGAAGCAATTGAAAAAGCTAAGAAATTAATTTAGTTTGATTTAATATTTTGATCTTAAATCTGTAAATTAAAGATTATTGAATGAATCTTGATGAATTATAATAGTTTTTATTTCAACATTCTTATTATATCGTTTGGTAAGTAAATGTTTTTTGTTGGTTTATCGCTTGGAGAATTCTTCAAAAACAAACAGGGTATAATTTTCTTACCTTGTGCGAAAGAGAGTTTTTGAACTTTTGTTTCAAGTTCAAAAAGTAGTCGGGCAACATTTTCACTTTCAGTCCATTTGCATTCACCTACTATTAACGCTTTTCCATCAGTTGACTCAGCTATCAAATCAATTTCAATCCTTTCGGTTTTTGTAACATTCCCCCACCAACTTTGTGCTAAACCAAATGTATAGCCATCTATTTCTGCTCCGGAAATTGCCTGTCGGCACAATTTTTCCCACCAATAGGAAGTGTAACCTGATAACCGTTGAACAACTTGATTCATGACCACATCACCTTTGTCCAATTCAATTAAAGATCTGTTAGGCAAAACATAGGTGAAATAGAAATTCAGAAATGGATCTGAAATCCTATAATAACTCTTCTTTGAATTTCGTGGATTTTCACCAAAAGGTAATTCCCGTTCAATATACCCAAGCTGAATTAATCGATCTAAAGGACCAGCTAGGCTAGTTGAAGGCTTTTCTAAACGCGCAGCAATTTCTGACATACGATGAACACCATTTCCGATTAATGCAAGAATGGTATAAGACTGTGTTGTATCTCGCATATCGTCAATAAACAATCGTAAAGGCTCTTCAATTAAAATGCCTAAAGACGAGAATAGATGTGTTTTTAAAGCGTCAACAAATAATGTTTCTTGTTGACGTAGTTCCCAATAGCGTGGTACACCACCCCAAACCGAAAACTCAGTCACTGCCTCTACAGCGCTACATTGTAATACTTCTTGAAGATAGGGAATCTTCATAGGTTTTATTTTCAATATCAAATCTGCTCTTCCATAAAGTGGTGCTGTACTATCAATTATCAAACCTTGCATCAGTTGTTGTGAAGAACCGCAAATAACCAAATGAAAACGATTGTCACCCTTGTCAATTAGCTTTTGAATAATTGCAGGTAACTTCGGTGCACTTTTCGCTAAATATGGAAATTCATCCAGACACAATGTTATTGGATTTATTAATCTGTTATTCAACATGTTAAACAGACTTTCCCAATCAGGATATCTTACCTGATCAAACCCGGGAATTCTTGTTGCGATCGACTGAGCTAAAAGTGCAATCTGCTGAGGACTCTCAGCTTGATCCGCCATAAAGTATATATCGGATTCATTCAATACACGCTTTAATAAAGTCGATTTTCCACATCGTCTTCGTCCATAAACCACAATAAACCCTGATTTACTGCTATTTATTATCTTTCTTATTCTGACTTGCTCTTCAGTTCTGTTTACAAATGTCATAGGTTTATTGTGTTTGTATAATTATGTAGCACAAAAATAATGTTTCTATTACATAATACAAAATAATTGGATATATTTTTTCATTATACTTAAACAATTATCAACTTTTGAAAATGTAAGAATTTCAATTGAGTTCAAATTCGGTTTATTTTTTCAGCATTTCCACAAATATTTCACCATCCGAGATTTATTTTTTATTGAAAATTTGGGGTTGTAAGACTTAAGCCCTATTTTAGCCAAGATAAACGTTATAAGGTACTAAAGAATGGAAAATAACAAAGAAATGGCAGAATACATTTACTCTATTCTGCTCATGCAGCCAAGTATTATTATGAGTTGGGGATTCTATAGCCCTAGAATAATCAAACAAGGACTTTCATTTCATGTAAATGGATTTAAACACAAAGGGAGTGTAAATATCAGCTATAATGACGGTCAAGATTTATTTGAAGTTTTTCTTTTTGATAAGAATGAAATGCTAGTTGATACTATTCATAGAGTATATTTCGATCAATTAGTAGAAGTGATCGATGAGAGAGTTGAAAAAACGGAAGATTATAAAGATAGGGTTAACAAAGAATATTTTAAATGATATGATTACACTATGAGCGATAAAATTATTTTTCAATTACGTATTGATGATTTGCAGATTTTGGCCACAGAAATCCTCCAAAGGAAGCTAGCACCTTAAGAACTTGAAGCAATTGCAATAAAGTTAGCTGATCAGATTGATTGGTACGATACTATTTCAATAGTCATCAAAGAAAATATTGAACAAATTTAATTATTGAATAGTATTATGGATGCATTTGAATTTATAAATCAGTATGAGACTTTTATAGAGGAAATTGAACTGGTTATTAAACCAGAGTTATTTCCGGTTCTTGAGAAACTGAAATTGACTGACCCACATGACCTCATTACTCCTGAAACTTATTTTGTTAATACAAATCTGGCAATAGGTTTTGTGTGGAATTTGTTTTTGAAAAATGTCAGAAAAACTCTAGAATAAAACATTCACTTATAATAAAAGTGAATGTTTTATTGATTATCAAACCATTCGACTTTTCATGGTTCTTAAAAATTAGAGAAAGGATGTCTGACTTTAAATCAAACATCCTTTCATTCCTTTAAGAAACTAATCAATCAGAGTAAACCGAATAATTCATTTCAGACCTGATTCGTCTTAAACGGGTCGTTGTTGAAATGTTCAGGAGCATTTAGTTTCGCT
>CAIUTB010000118.1 GCA_903901975.1 uncultured Bacteroidales bacterium | reverse complement strand
TTAAACCTCAAAATTAAAAGTAATGAAAACTCTGAATCAATTAACCGATGACGAATTGGTGAAATTGTATGAGAAAGGTAATAATCAAGCGTTTGAAATTTTATTGTTGCGTTACAAATCAAAAGTATACACTTACATCTATTTGATTGTACGCAGTCGGGAACTCGCCGAAGATATATTTCAGGACACCTTTATCAAAGCCATTTCAACCATTCAACAAGGACGATACACCGAAGCCGGAAAGTTTTTGGCGTGGATAAACCGTATTGCCCACAATCTGATTATTGATCACTTCCGTCGTGTAAAAAACGAAAATACTTTTTCAGCCGATGCTGTTGATTATGATATAGTTAATAATGCAAAGCTGTCTGAAAAAAGCATTGAGGAAACTCTTTCGAACGAGCAGGTGCTGGCCGATGTGGTTCACCTGATTGATTTGCTGCCAGCTTCGCAACAAAAGGTAATTCGTATGCGCTATTTCGAAGATTTGAGCTTTAAAGAAATAGCAGAACGAACCGATGTGAGCATCAATACTGCTCTGGGTCGTATGCGCTATGCATTGCTCAATATGCGTCGCATTGCTCAGGAAAAAGATGTTTATCTTGAGATAAAGTAATTTTCAATTATTCAATTTTTGATTCACAATTAATAAAAAACCATTGGAAATTGGGAATTATAAAATTATTTCATTGAATTTATACTTTTTTGCAATCACTTACGTTTTAGATATATACTTCTAAAATTTTATAGGTGCCTATGCAAAAATTTACTACTCTGTCGAACAAAACTGATTTATTTAAACCCAAACGTCCTGAAAGTGATCAGGAACTGCAACCCAAGCAAGAAACACTGAACCGGATTTTACAATTCGCAGCTGTTTACAGGGTTCAGAAATCTTCAGAAAATCAGTACATTGAATTGTTCTTAAACTAAAAAAAGACTTCCGAAATGCTCGGAAGTCTTTTTTTTATTATATTTGCATATTAAATTTTAATCAAATATGAAACGAATTATATCTCCTTCCTTGCTTGCAGCTGACTTTGGAAATCTGAAATCTGATTGTGAAATGATTAATGCCAGTGAGGCAGAATGGCTGCATATCGATGTGATGGATGGTGTGTTTGTACCGAATATTTCTTTTGGTTTTCCGGTACTGGAAGCGGTAAGGAAACATTGCACGAAAATGCTCGATGTACATATTATGATTGTGCATCCCGAAAAATACGTGAAACGTTTTGCCGAAGCTGGTGCAGGTATGCTTACTTTTCATTGTGAGGCGGCTGAAAATCCGCAGGAAGTGATTGATTTAATCCGTGCTGAAGGTATTCAGGTGGGTATTTCGGTGAATCCGGATATACCAATCAGTTTTCTTGAGCCCTATGTGGATAAAGTGGATATGGTGCTGCTGATGTCGGTATTTGCGGGTTATGGCGGACAGAAATTCATTGAAGAAACTTATGACCGCATTGCCGAACTGCGTGAAATAATGAAACGCAAGAATGCCAACTGCATGATCGAAATTGACGGTGGTGTGAACCTTCACAATGCCCCGAAACTTTACGAAGCAGGTGTGAGTGTGTTGGTTGCAGGTAGTTCTGTTTTTAATTCCGCTAATCCGGTTGAAACGATTCATAACATGCTAAATTGTAATTGAGATTTTAGAAATTGTTTTTAAATTGCAGATTGGCAGCTACGTAGCCTCGTAACTCGTAACTAAATTCTTGTAACTATTTATTTATGGATTTTCTGCAACGAACTCCGTTTTTCAGATTGTTGCTTCCATTTATGCTTGGTATCATTGTGTACCGCTTTGTGGAGTTTCAGTCCTGGTGTTTGTGGGCGATGCTTGGATTGTCGCTTGTACTTGTCATTTTATCGTTTGGAATCCGTATTCCGAAACGTCAATTTCAATTCCGTTGGCTGTTTGGCTTCGGAATTTTTTTGTTTATGTTTTCTTTGGCATACACCCTGACTTTAGAAAATGAAAAGTCAACCTCATTTGACCAATTGCATCAAAAAGGAATTTATCGGCTTGAAATTGTTTCTGCACCGGTAGAAAAGGCTAAATCTTATATGTGCAAAGCCGATGTGCTGCAATTTTATAATTCAGGTTGGAAACCCGCTCACGGACAAGCTATTTTGTATTTTCAGAAAGATAAAGCAGCATCCAAACTTCTGTTTGGCGACAGACTGATGCTTGAAGCCGAGTTTGCTTCACCCGAAAAACCACTGAATCCTGATGCATTTGACTATGCCACCTACCTTAAACGGCAGGGAATCGGAGCGACTTCGTATATTTCTTCAGGCGGTTGGTGGATAATGGGGCATAGCAATTCTTTTTCGATTCGTCGTGAAGCCGATAAGGGACGGAATTACCTGCTGGGTATTTACCGTAAATTCAAAATTCAAGGTGATGAATTTGCTGTGCTGGCTGCATTGACTTTGGGTTATACTGATGATCTGCAACCGGATTTGCGGGCGAGTTATTCTGCCACAGGAGCAATGCATATACTTTCAGTAAGTGGGATGCATGTTGGAGTTGTTTACGTGGTGATTGCCTTTTTGCTGAGTTTCCTGGACAAATCGCAAAAAAAGAAAATTATCAAATCCATTATCATTATTTTGTTTCTGTGGGCTTATGCTTTTATTTCGGGTATGTCGGCAGCGGTAATTCGCGCAGCTTTGATGTTTTCGTTCGTGGCTTTTGCTTATTGTTTGGAACGCAAATCGCAAATTTACAATACCATTTTTATGTCAGCTTTGTTGATGTTGGTTTATAATCCCAATTTTTTGTATGACGTTGGATTTCAGTTAAGTTACTCAGCAGTTTTGAGCATTATTTTCTTTCAGCCCATCATTGATAAATTGTACAAACCAGGCAATAAAATCAGTCGATTTAGTTGGGAAATGTTCTCGGTTTCTATTGCAGCTCAACTTGGCACAACACCTTTCACACTGTATTATTTTCAACAATTTCCGAATTATTTCCTGTTGACCAATTTTATCGCCATTCCGCTTTCGAGTCTGGTTATTTACCTGGCCATCGGATTATTGACCGTTTCGTGGTTGCCTTATTTGTCAACTGCCATGGGATTTATGCTGAAGTGGTCGGTTTGGTTGCTGAATTATGTAATCGTGACGATTCAGAATTTACCACATTCGGTTTGGCATATTTCGTTGGATGTAAGGCAGACTTTTTTCTTCTTTCTCGCCATTTTCTATCTTTCCGCTTATTTCTTCAGTAGGAAATTTGCTCCGCTTTTTGTTGGTTTATTTGCCCTTCTGATTACCTGTTTGCTAAACATACAAACTAATCACCAAACACTTACAAGCAAACGAATCGTTGTGTATGCCGGTCAGAAAAACGTTCATATTAGTTTTATTAACAGGAATATAAATTTTGTCTACTCAACGGATTCGGCTGAAATTGAACGTATTGCCAAAACATACTGGCAACGACAAAAATTCGAAAAGCCTGTTTATTTGAACAATTCAAACTGGTTTGCTGATGGTTTCGGTTGTTTTGAAGGAAATAAAGTGTTGATTTTGCAGAATGATTTTCTGAAAAAGAAAACTACCCAAACACCAATTGAACTTGATTATCTGATTATTGGTAACCGATTGAAACCACGAATTGCTCATATTCTGGATTGTGTTCATCCCCGAAAAATTATTGTCGATAAAAGTATTTCAAGATGGTACACCGACGATATACGAAATGCCTGTAAAGCACGAAATATTGCCTTCTATTCCATTGCCGAACAAGGTGCTTATGTACTGAATATTAAAGATTAAGAATCAGAATGTTATCGTACTCTCAAAATCGTATTTTTTTGCTACTTTTGCATTCAAATTAAAAACAGAAATATGATTTCTAAAATTATTGCTGAGGAACTTATCAGCAAGGTAAGAAAAGCGATTGACAGTGTTGAGAAAATCGTGATTGTAACCCATGTTGGGCCGGATGGTGATGCTATGGGTTCTACCCTGGCATTGTGGCATTATTTGATGACTATAGGAAAAGAACCGGTTGTGATTGTTCCAACAAAGTTTGCAGAATTTCTAAATTGGTTGCCCGGTTCAGACCGGGTACTCGATTATGAAAATCACAAAGCAAAATCTGATGAACTTATATCAGCTGCCGAATTAATTTTCACACTCGATTTCAATGCACCAAAACGTATGGGCAGCATGGCTAATGCGGTAATGAATGCTGCAGCTCCGAAAATATTAGTTGATCATCATTTACAACCTGCCGATTTTGCTAAAGTTGCTATTTCGTATCCGGAAATTTCCTCTACCAGTGAATTGATTTTCAGGTTGATTTGTCGATTGGGTGATTTTTCGGAAATCAATCTGGCTTGTGCCGAATGTATCTATACAGGTATGATGACTGATACAGGCGGGTTTACGTATAATTCCAATAGTCAGGAAATTTATATTATTATTGCCGAACTAATTAAGTTGGGTGTTGACAAAGATGAGATTTACCGGAAGGTATTTAACACTTATTCTGCTGACAGATTACGTTTAATGGGATTTTGTCTGTTTCAGAAAATGAAAATATATCCCGAATATAAAGCAGCATTAATCACATTGACAAGCAAAGAACTTTATCAGTTTAATTTTCAAAATGGTGATGCTGAAGGTTTTGTAAATATACCATTATCCATTGCAGGAGTTGATTTTTCAGTATTTATGAGGGAAGATACTGACAAAATAAAAATTTCATTACGCTCGCAAGGTACGTTTCCTGCAAACAAAGTGGCAGCTGAGTTGTTTAACGGTGGCGGTCATTTAAATGCCGCAGGTGGTGAAAGTCTTTTGACTTTAGCTGAAACAGTTAAGAAATTTGAGGACGCATTGCCTGATTATAAAGATTTTCTGGAATAGATAACCCCTAGCCCCTAAAGGGGGAATATGGATAGTATTTATTTTAGAATCTTATTTATTTAAAAATAATAACAAAGTTTTAATTGAACTAAAGTAGCTTAATCCCCCTTTAGGGGTTAGGGGTCGTTATATGAAATATTTAATTATACTTGGTGACGGAATGGCTGATGAGCCTATCTCCTCGCTTGGAAATAAAACCTGCTTGCAGGCTGCCAATAAACCAACCATAGATAAAATTGCTACGTTAGGACGAAGCGGTTTGCTCGATACAATCCCTGAAGGATTTGCGCCTGGCAGTGAAATTGCCAATATGAGCGTGCTCGGTTATGATGTCCCTAAAGTTTTCGAGGGTCGTGGCTCGCTGGAGGCGGCAAGTATGGGTGTAGCTATCGAGGATGGCGAAATGGCCATGCGCTGTAATCTTATTTGCATAGAAAACGGAAATGTAAAGAATCACTCGGCCGGGCATATCAGCAACGAAGAAGCCACCGAACTGATTCTTTTTTTACAAAAAGAACTTGGAAACAACCAGATTAATTTTTTTTCGGGGGTTTCCTACCGTCACTTGTTGAAGCTGAAGGGAGGCATAAAACAGTTGAGTTGTACTCCTCCACACGATGTTACAGGAACGCCCTTTACAGAGGTAATGATTAAAGCTGAAGTAGATGAGGCAAAAGAAACTGCTGATTTGCTCAATAATTTAATTCTTCGTTCGCAGGAATTGCTTGAAAATCATCCCGTAAATCTGAAACGGGCAGCTGCCGGAAAAGACAAAGCCAACAGTATCTGGCCCTGGTCGCCCGGCTATAAACCAGAAATGAAAACCTTGCTGGAACTCTATAATTTGAAAAGTGGTTCAGTTATTTCTGCTGTTGATTTAATACGTGGAATTGGCGTTTATGCCGGATTAAAAGTGATTCAGGTGGAAGGTGCTACAGGTCTTTATAATACCAACTATGAAGGAAAAGCACAAGCTGCAATTGATGCACTCCGCACCGACGATTTTGTGTATTTACATATTGAAGCCAGCGATGAAGCCGGTCATGAAGGTGATGTGGATTTGAAAATTAAGACTATTGAATACCTGGATTCACGAGTTGTAAAGCCTATTTTTGATGAGATTTCAACATGGGATGAGCCTGTAACCATAGCTATTTTACCGGATCATCCAACGCCCTGCGTGTATAAAACACATACCTGTTCACCGGTTCCGTTTGTTATTTACCGTCCAGATGAAAAGGCTGATGAAGTAACCGTTTATGATGAATTTTCGGCGGAAAAAGGAAGTTATGGATTGCTGAAAGGCATGGAATTTATGAAAACGTTGATTCAATGAAATATTACAGTACCAACAAAAAAGTGAGTGGCGTTAGTTTGCAGGATGCCGTAGTGAAGGGATTGGCTGAAGATAAAGGCTTGTTTATGCCCGATTTAATCAAAAAATTACCTCAGTCGTTTTTCAATACAATTGAAACGCTTTCGTTTCAGGAAATGGCATATACGGTTGCAGATGCTTTCTTCGGCGAAGATGTGGAAGCAGAGGCGTTGAAGAAAATCGTGTATGATACGTTGAATTTTGATGTGCCATTGGTGCATGTAAATGATAATATTTACAGTCTGGAATTGTATCACGGTCCGACTTTGGCATTCAAAGATGTAGGTGGTCGGTTCATGTCGCGCTTGCTGGGCTATTTTATTCAAAAGCAAAGTAACACACTAGTTAATGTTTTGGTAGCTACTTCGGGCGATACCGGAAGTGCGGTGGCTAATGGTTTTCTGCGTGTTGAAGGCATTCATGTATACGTGCTTTATCCAAAGGGATTGGTTAGTCCGATTCAGGAATGCCAATTTACCACGCTTGGACAAAATATTACGGCTTTGGAAGTGGATGGAACATTTGATGATTGTCAGGCATTGGTAAAGTCCGCATTTATGGATGAGGAGCTAAATTCTATACTGAAACTGACTTCTGCTAATTCCATTAATGTAGCCCGTTTTATTCCGCAATCCTTCTATTATTTCTATGCTTATGCTCAATTGAAAAAATTGGGTAAGGCTGACAATGTGGTGATGTGTGTTCCAAGTGGAAACTTTGGAAATATCACTGCAGGATTGTTTGGAAAACGAATGGGATTGCCACTAAAACGTTTTATTGCTGCGAATAACCGAAACGATATTTTCCTTCAATACTTACAAACCGGTGTTTATACGCCACGCCCTTCAGTTTCGACCATTGCTAATGCCATGGATGTGGGTGACCCGAGTAATTTTGCCCGTGTGTTGGATTTGTATGGTGGTTCACACGAAGCTATTTCAGCTGAAATCAGTGCTGTGAGTTATACCGACGAACAAATTTCCGATACACTGAAAGCTTGTAAGCATGAAACCGGATATTTGCTCGATCCACATGGAGCAGTCGGTTACAGAGCCTTGCAGGAAGGATTAAAACCAAACGAAATAGGCGTATTCCTCGAAACTGCACATCCGGCTAAATTCCTCGAAACAGTTGAACAAATAATCGAAGAAAAAATTGATATTCCACAGAAATTGCAGGAATTTATGAAGGGTGAAAAGAAAAGTATATCTTTATCCAAGGATTTTAGTTCGTTTAAAAATTTCCTGAAAACGCAAGCAACCTTGACAATCTGATTTCGGTATGAGTAAAAAAGTTTTTGTAAGCGGATGCTATGATATGTTGCATAGCGGACATGTGGCATTTTTCGAAGATGCTGCGCAATACGGTGATTTATATGTTGGTATAGGTTCTGATAAAACTATCAACGAATTAAAAGCACGCAAAACAGTAAACTCTGATGCTGAGCGCTTGTATATGGTAAAGTCATTGAAAGTTGTAAAAAATGCCTGGATAAATCAGGGTGGGGGTTTACTCGATTTTTTAGATGAACTGGAAACGTTGAAACCCGACATTTTCTTTGTCAATGCTGACGGACACACACCTGCTAAGGAAGCTTTGTGTAAGGAAATAGGTATTGAATATGTGGTTAGTAAGCGTATTCCACACGGAAATTTACCCGCTCGATCAACCACTGCTTTACGTCAGGAATGTCGTATTCCATACCGATTAGATTTGGCAGGAGGTTGGCTCGATCAACCTTATGTAAGCAAATTTGCATGTGGCTCGGTCATAACCATTTGTATTGAACCGGATTTTGAATTTAACGACCGAAGTGGCATGTCAACCAGTAGTCGGCGTAAAGCCATTGAGCTTTGGCAAACCGATATACCCGATGGCGATAAGGAAAAATTGGCCAAAACACTTTTCTGTTTTGAAAATCCACCCGGAACAACTTATGTGAGTGGTTCACAGGATTCGTTGGGAATAACGATGCCGGGTTTGAATAAGTATTTTTACGATGGCGGTTATTGGCCTGAAGATATTCAAAGTGTTCAGGTTGGAGAATTGCTTGAGTGGATTGAGCAACGGATTTGGATGATTCCCCTTTATCCACGTCACGATAATTATGATGTGTTGGCAAATACCAAGATAAATGAAGTTGGAGCTAGAAAACTCAGCGAAGCAACTGAATCCTGCTGGAAAGCTCTTCAGCAAAAGGATGCATCTGCTGTTGGAAAATACATGACAGAAAGTTTTAACGCACAAATTGCCATGTTTCCCAACATGGTCACACCAGATATTTCGGCTCAGATTGAAGTTTTCAAGCCTAATGTGTTAGGTTGGAAAGTAAGTGGAGCAGGAGGTGGCGGTTATTTGATTTTTTTCAGCGAACAACCGATTGAAAATGCAATACAAATAAGAATCAGAAGATAATCGCTGAATGATTACCCTCTTAATTTCTGGTTTCATCACTTAATTTTTTCTGAAATTCCTCCCAATCCATATTCCATGGATCCGTTTTCCGCTCCGGTGCAATATCACTATGGCGAAGAATGTATTTTATAGTGTATCTGTGCTGAATGTTTTTTACTAATGATGTTAATGATTTAATTTGCTTATCGGTCGGTTTATCCGAAATATCATCCGTAGTTACAAGTTCTATTCCAATGGAACATTGATTCACAGAAGTTTGACCATCCGGCAGACAACTTTTACCCGCTTGAAACGAAACATCTCTTTCTTTCACCAGTCTGAAAATTTTGCCATTCCGGGAAATCAGGTAGTGAGAACTGACGTGGTATTGACGGAATTGTTTAAGTATCTGTTTCACACTGTATTTGTCACCAGCCGATTTGTTGAAAACCGAATGAATAATGATGGCTTCAATAGTTCTACCTGTTTCGGGTCTCATACCGAAATGCACACTCCTATCAACAATTTTTAATTCATTGTTAGCAAATACTGTTGTTGTTCCAACAAGTATTAGAAAAAGTAGATTTCGGAACTTTACCATAAATTATTTGATAAATAATCCATTAAAATACATCCATATAATGTAACGGAAGAATTTTCCGATTAACATCGAAATTGCAACTTTCCACCAATTACAACGGAAAAAGCCGGTTGCAACCGCAATCACATCACCAATAAAAGGTACAAAGGAGAAAAATGCAATCCAATCGCCATACTTCTGAATCCGAACGGTATAACTTTCCATTTTTTCTTTCTTTACTCCCAAATACTTTTCAATCCATTCAATTTTTCCTAACATCCCAACATAATAGCTTGTCATTCCTCCCAGCCAATTCCCAAGTGTAGCTACCCAAACGCAAGTCCAGGCATCCAATCCGCCAAAAACCATGGCGGAGAAAATGATTTCGGAACTAAAAGGAACAACAGTTGCAGCCAGAAAAGAGGCAAGAAAAAGGCCAATGTAGCCCAACTCCATGAATATACTCATTTACAGTGGGATGTATTTGAAAACAACAAAAGCCAGGTTTAAAATACAGAAAACCGTGAACAGAATTCCATAAAAATTATTCTGACTCAGCGTAAGCGGATGCGAAAGTAGCAATGCATAAATGAAAGCTATTAAGGGCAGAAAGCTGATAAACTGGTTCATGAAAACAACCGACAAAATGGCGAGCGAAACCAGTAAAAATAATAGGAAATTTAGTTTGTTACGCGTATGGATAGCATCGTTTCTCGACATGCTGCTAACTCCAACGACACTAATTATTAAGATTACAGTCATCAATCCGGCATAGATATATTCTATCGGCGTAAACGTTGAAAAATTGAAATTGTGATTCAGATTCGCGGAGAATAACTGAAATAAATTCTCAGTTGGATTAAGTAAATAGATGGTTGATAAATAGAGAATCCATGGTGCTAAAGTCCCCATAACAGATGCCAGAAATGTTCGTAATGATAAACTTTGGAAAATAACGAACCCAATCCAACAAACCGGAATCAGAAATATAAATTGATTAATTAACAGACTGCTGGCACTGATTAATAAGCTTCCCAGAAATGCTTGTTCAGACGCTTTATTATCACGCAGCATATTGAAAAAGTTGAAAACAGCAAAAATAAATAGCGTTAATGCGAATTGAGAAGTTAACGCGGTATGTGTTGGATACCAAGAACTCATTAATAGTAAAAAACAAAAAATAGGCAGGAATGTCCTTGTACGGATAATGCTAAACTTGTTGTTTATTTGTGCAATCAGAAACGAATTCAGAATTGTAATTATCAGGCTCAGGATATTGACAAGCAATCCATTGCCTGAGAAAAATGGAAGAGATTTTTCTGCCAATGCATTTTGATGAACGATGGGTAAATTTAAAAAAGATCCTGCAAAATCAGTCATCCACATGGCTATGCAAGCTCCCACCAGCAATACTGCCAGTGGGATACTTGGAACAATAAAATTTTTAAGGGAAATCTTCATTCAACTATCAACTGTAAACTATTAACTATTTTAGTCCTCTTCTCTTCAACAAGGCATCCGGATTTGGATTTGTGCCACGGAAATCACGATACAATTTCATTGGATCATCAGAGTCGCCCCGTTCCAACAACTTCTTGCGGAACGCAGTAGCCACTTTCGGATTATACACATCGCCGGTTTCTTTGAAAGCCTGAAAAGCATCAGCATCGAGCACAGCAGCCCAGGTGTAGCTATAATATCCGGCACAATATTCACCACTGAAAATATGATTGAAATAGGAACTGCGGTAACGGACAATTATTTGTGGAATCATACCAATTTTGTCTAATGAAGCTTTTTCAAAAGCCGTTACATCAAAACCGGAAGTATCTTTCATACTATGGTAATCCATATCGAGGAATGAAGCTGCCAGCAATTCTGTATTGATAAAACCCTGATTGAACGTAGCCGCCTTTTGAATTTTATCCATCAGTTCTTTTGGCATAACAGCACCAGTTTGGTAATGACGCGCATAAGTTTTCATAACCTGAGGTTCCCAACACCAATTTTCCATTACCTGCGATGGAAGTTCCACAAAATCGCGGGCTACAGCGGTTCCTGATAAGCTTGGATAACTACATTGGGTCAGTAATCCGTGCAATGCATGACCAAATTCGTGGAACAAAGTTTCAACTTCGTCCATGTTAAGCAGCGATGGTTTATCTTTGGTTGGTTTGGTGAAGTTACCCACGTTGCAAATAATCGGACGGTTATTTTTAGCATCTTTTTTGTATTGGTCTTCAATATTGTTCATCCATGCTCCGGCACGTTTTCCGGCACGTGGAAAATAATCGGTGTACAGAATTCCAATCAAAGAGCCATCAGCATCGCTGACTTCAAATACTTCTACATCGGGGTCATAAACCGGTATATCGCTCAGTTTCTTGAACTTCAGACCATAGAGCTTAGTTGCCAAATCAAATACCCCCTGACGCACATTTTCAAGCTTGAAATAAGGACGTAGAACTTCTTCTTCCAAATCGTATTTGGCTTTACGCAGTTTTTCGGAATAATACCACCAGTCCCATGGTTCTAATTTTTCGCCTTTTCCTTTGGCATCCATCAATTTCTGCAATTCTCCGGCTTCTTCTTTTGCTTTAGCCACGGCCGGAGTCCAAACAGTGTTTAATAAATCGTAAACAGCTTTCGGAGTTTTAGCCATCGTGTCGTCCAGAATAAAATCAGCCGAAGTGGCAAACCCAAGCAGTTGTGCTTTTTGAGTGCGCAATTTCATTATTTTATTGATAACTGCATCGTTGTTGCTGGCATTTTTATGGTTGGCACGGGTGGTATAGGCCATGAGTAATTCTTTGCGAAGTTCGCGGTTTTCGCTGTATTGCAACACCGGTATAAAGCTTGCTTTTTGAGTTGTAAACAGCCAGTTGCCCGGTTTTTTAGCTTCTTTTGCAGCTTCGGCAGCGGCCTGAATCACACTTTCGGGCAATCCGGCTAAATCTGCTTTGTTAGTTATCAGTTTTTTGTATGCGTTGGTTTCGTCTAACACATTTTTGCCAAAAGCCAGTTGAGCCAACCCAAGTTCTTTGTTTATAGCACGAAGTTTTGTTTTTTGTTCGGGATTTAACGCTGCACCACTCCGAATAAAACTGCGGTGGTATTTTTCGAGCAAACGGATTTGTTCAGCAGTCAGTCCAAGTTTAGTCCGCTTATCATAAATCGTTTTTACTCGGGCAAAAAGTTTATCATTCAGATAAATATTATCGTTATGCTCGGAGAGAATGGGCGTAATTTCAGTGGCAATTTTTTCCATGCCTTCGTTGGTATTGCACGAATAAAGATTGAAAAAAGCCGATGAAACTTTTTTTAGCAATTCACCGCTGAATTCCAGTTTTTCAATGGTATTGGCAAAAGTTGGAGCTTCAGAACTGTTGGCAATAGCTTCCACTTCGGCCTGATGCTGCTTAATACCCTCTTTAAATGCCGGCATATAATGCTCATTCTTAATCTTATCGAAAGGTGGCGCACCGTATTTGTTTTTGTAGGTTTCGAAAAACGGATTATCTGATTTTACACATCCCATAAGCAGGATTCCAAGGGTTAAAGTGAATACTATTTTTTTCATGTGACTATTGTATTATAAGGTGAAACATGTTTGAGGCACAAAGATACATTTTTTATAGTAAACAAGGAACAAGTAGACAAGGAAACGAGGATTGGAAGAAATAAGTAGACCTGGATGCAAGATTATTTTATATTCAAATAATGCAGATGACCTTTTATTCAATTATTTAGCTTATCTTCGTGCTCTGAAAATTCAACAGAATAGTCCTCCGATTTTTAAAACAAAAACTACATTAATTAATGGCAAAATCGCAAACCACGTACACGAAACAAGACAAAGAAAAGAAGCGTTTAAAGAAGAAACAAGATAAGGTGCTTAAGAAAGAAGAACGCAAGCTAACCAACGACGGCGGTATGGATAATATGATAGCTTATGTTGATGAATTTGGACGAATAACAGATACTCCGCCAGATCCAACCCGTAAGACAAAAGTGGATATCAACAGCATTGAAATTGGCGTGGCGCGCCGCGAAGATGTGGCTGAACCTACAGAACGCACCGGAAAAATTGACTTTTTTGACGATTCGAAAGGCTTTGGATTTATCAAGGAAAGTAATTCGCAGGAAAAATTCTTTGTACATGTAAAAGGACTTTTACAGGAAGTGAAAGAAGGCGATACGGTTACTTTCGAATTGGAACGCGGACTAAAAGGAATGAATGCCGTGAGGGTGAAGAAAATATAAAATTTACAATACAATTTATCTAAAAAGCGAGCTGATTCCATTAGAATCAGCTCGCTTTTTATTCCAACAGATTTTTTGTCAGCAGTTTAACCTATTTCCCTTCCTTTCAAACCAAAGCCAATAAGAAGAAGTCCAAAAACCATCAAAATGGTTTTATTTCAAATTAAACCCGTCAGCATCCTTCCACACGGCAAATTTATCGCGGTAGTTTTGCAACGGTTCTGATTGTAGTTCGAAAGTCTGAATGGAAGTTTTATTTTCAGGAAAAGTAAGCAATGCATTTGCTTTAAAGTCGAGCAAGCTAGAATGTCCGTTATACTCAATTCCCAATCCATCTTTTCCAATTCGATTCACAGCACAAACATAAGACTGATTCTCCACTGCACGGGCTTTCAGCAGAATATCCCAGTCTGCAATGCGTTTTTCAGGAAAGTTCGCCACATAAATCAGTAAATCGTATTCGTTATTCACGTTGCGTGCCCATACCGGAAAACGAATATCATAGCAGACTAATACACAAATATTAAAACCGATATAATTTACAATCAAGCGCTTATCACCGGCCGAAAAATGATTGTGCTCTCCACCCATAGAGAATAAATGACGTTTATCGGCAGTTTGTATTTCGCCTGAAGGGAACACAAAGAAAGCACGATTATAAACCGTATTATTCTCGCTTGCAATAAAACTTCCGGTAATGGCCAGTTTGTATTTTATAGCCCATGCACGAAGCGTTTGAACTGTTTCGCCATTCATTGTTTCAGCCAAATGTGATTCGTCAGTGCAAAATCCGGTGCTAAACATTTCGGGCAATACCACCAAATCAGTTTCTCCGGCTAAAGAAGCAAGTTGCACTCCTGTTTTTTGCAGGTTAGCTGCTTTATCAGCCCAAACGATATGATCTTGAATTAATGTTATTCTCATGATATTTGTTCGCTTCGCTCACGATATTTGCCTCCGGCGATATACTCACTTCGTTGGTGTTATTACTGCTTGCTGTTTACTGCTTACTGTTATTAAAACTAAGATTGAATTTTTCAGGAAATCTGGCCTGAACATCTTTGTAATATGCCTGAATATGAGCTAAATCAGCAGTCTCGTTAGCTGTTGGGTAGAAAATCTCTTTGATAGCCAGTTCTTTTTTGCCATAATCGATATAAGCCAACTGGATTGGCACTTTAGCGCTAACGGCGATATGATAAAAACCCATTTTCCAGTTATCAACCAGACTACGGGTTCCTTCGGGCGTAATAGCCAAATGGAAATATTCTCGTTTATTAAATTCTTCCACCATTTGCTCTGTAACAGAATTTCGTTTGGAACGATCGACCGGAACACCACCCAATGCGCTGAAGAAATAATTCAAGGGAAAGAAAAACCATGATTTCTTCATAAGAAAAGAAGATTTTCGCCCTAATGATAAATAGGACAATTCACCTATCGGGAAATCCCAGTTACTGGTGTGTGGTGCTACACAGATTACACTTTTCTGAGGTTCAGCAAGGGTTGTAAAAGCATTCCAACCCGTTTTTTTAAGTATCCACTTGCTTAATTTTTGCATTTGCTTTTGTCTTTTAGTTTTATTATCTGCAAGTTAAACAATTCAGCATGCTAACTGTTCAACGGTTTAGAACTACAAAGTTAGTGCTTTTTGAGGAAGTTTGAATTGTTGAAAACTATTTTAGTGCGATTTGAATCAAATTGCTAACTTTGCATTCATAAAAACAAAAGAACAAATAAGCATTAAACTAATTAATATTCTTGCTTATTGGCACATTGACCTATTGGCCTATTATTTATGGATTTTTCTTTTCTAAACGAACTCAATCAAAGTCAACGCCGGGCGGTAGAATTTACCGAAGGAGCTTCGCTGGTTATTGCCGGTGCCGGTTCTGGTAAAACGCGTGTCCTGACTTACAAAATAGCCTATCTACTAAAAAAAGGCATGCAACCATCATCCATTCTGGCACTGACGTTTACCAACAAAGCTGCCCGTGAGATGAAAGAACGCATTGCGCAAATGGTGGGCGAAAAAACAGCCCGCTACCTTTGGATGGGGACATTTCACTCAATATTCTCCCGAATTTTACGTTCTGAAGCAAATCATATCGGTTATTCCAAGAATTTTACGATTTATGATTCTGCCGATTCTAAAAGTCTGGTCAAAAGTCTGGTCAAAGAACTGAAGCTTGACGATAAAACCTATAAACACGGGTTGGTGCAATCACGCATTTCGTATGCCAAAAATAATCTGATTACTCCCGAAGCCTATGCTGCAAATACTGATTTGCTGAAAGCTGACAATGCTTCACGCGTTCCGTTGATGAAGGATATTTACAAAATCTATTGCAATCGCTGCAAACAGGCCGACGCCATGGATTTTGACGATTTATTGTTGCAAACCAATGTGCTTTTTCGCAATAATCCCGACATTCTGGAAAAATACCAGCATTTGTTCGGATACATTCTGGTGGATGAGTATCAGGATACCAATTTTGCCCAATACCTGATAGTGAAAAAGCTGGCTGAACGTCATGAAAAAATATGTGTTGTGGGCGACGATGCTCAAAGTATTTATTCGTTCCGTGGTGCCAATATCGACAACATACTGACCTTTAAAAATACCTACAAAAACTCGCAAACTTTTAAGTTGGAACAAAACTATCGTTCCACACAAACCATTGTGAATGCAGCTAACAGCCTGATTGACAAAAATGCGCAACAAATCCGAAAAACAGTTTTTTCAGAAAAAGAAACAGGCAAACCGATAAAAGTATTGAGCGTATTTACCGATTTCGAAGAAGGGTTTATTGTGGCCAATAATATCACCGATTTGCGCTTTTCGAGCAATTATCGTTATCAGGATATTGCCGTTTTATACCGAACCAACTCGCAATCGCGTGTGATGGAGGAAGCACTGCGCAAACAAGGAATTCCATACCGGATTTATGGCGGTCTTTCTTTTTACCAACGTAAAGAAATCAAAGATGTGATAGCTTATTGCCGATTGGTTTGTAATCCCAATGACGAGGAAGCCTTAAAACGGATTATCAATTATCCGGCGCGTGGTATTGGCGATACTACCGTAAATAAACTGATTGAATGTGCACAACTTCATGCCGTCAGTGCCTGGGAAGTATTGACTGATATGCTGAAATACAATTTGGGAATAAATGCAGGAACAGCCAATAAACTGGCACAATTCCGGTCTATGATTGATGTTTTTGCGGAGCAAATTCAAATACAAAGCGCTTACGATCTGGCTAACAGTATTGTGAAAGTTTCGGGCTTAATTGCCGACACCTACACCGACCATTCACCCGAAAGTATGAGTCGGCAGGAAAACGTGCAGGAATTACTCAAAGCTATTCATGAATTTTGCGAAACAAAACAAGCTGATGGCGAACCAACTACCTTTTTGCCTGATTTTCTGTCAGAAGTTTCACTACTCACCGATCAGGACACAGATAAAGAAACGGACAAAGATAAAATTACGTTGATGACCGTTCACGCTGCTAAAGGGCTGGAATTCAAAGCTGTTTTCATTGTCGGCATGGAAGAAGAACTGTTCCCTTCACCTTTTTGCCAAAGCGAACGGGAGCTGGAAGAAGAACGTCGGTTATTTTATGTGGCCATTACACGAGCAGAGGAACGTTTATTCATTAGTTTTGCCAAATCACGTTTCAAAAACGGTAAAACCAATTTTTCAAATCCAAGCCGGTTTATCAAAGATATAGATGTTCAGTTTCTGGATATGCCGGTGGAACAAAAACCCAAACAAGGTCGATTCAACGATTGGGACGACGATATGGAAACCGAACGAAACCGTTTCCAAAGTTCATTCTCCAAATCTACCTTCAACCAACGCGTTGAACTTCCGGTTGCACCGAAAAGGCTGGTAAAACTAAGTTCAACTAGTGCAGATAAAACTCCGGTTCAAAATGGTTCAATTCCTGTTGGAGCTTTCGTAAAACACGGCATTTTTGGTATAGGCAAAGTGCTGGAAACCAGCATTTCAATTGGTAACGAAAAGGCAGATATTGATTTTGGCGAAAAAGGTATCAAATCATTATTATTGAAATTTGCCAAACTGGAAGTGCTTGAATAGTTGATAGTTGATAGTTGACAGTTTTTACAGAATCTGTTCATAAATTTCATCTCTTAAAAGATAAAATTGAAAGAATTAATTTTATCTTTGTAATTCTTACTCTGGTTAAAAACATAAATTTAAAAAACAACAAAATAAAATAAACAAATCATGGCAAAAACAAGTGCAGAGGAAATTAAATTTCCAACTTCAGACAAACTGAAAGCATTGCAACTGGCAATGGACAAAATTGAAAAAGATCACGGAAAAGGGACCATTATGCGCATGGGCGACACCAAAGTGGAAGAAGTTTCGTTTATATCAACAGGCTCTATTGGTCTGAATGTGGCATTAGGCGTTGGTGGCTATCCACGCGGACGTGTTATTGAAATCTACGGTCCGGAATCGTCAGGTAAAACTACCCTGGCTATTCACGCTATTGCCGAAGCTCAAAAAGCCGGTGGCATTGCTGCCTTCATTGATGCTGAACATGCTTTTGACCGTTTTTATGCCGAAAAACTGGGCGTAAACATTGAAGAATTGTTGATTTCTCAACCTGACAATGGCGAACAGGCATTGGAAGTTGCTGATCAATTGATTCGCTCATCGGCAGTGGACATCGTGGTAATTGACTCGGTTGCTGCACTGACTCCAAAAGCTGAGTTGGAAGGCGATATGGGTGATTCTAAAATGGGATTGCAGGCACGATTGATGTCACAGGCTTTACGTAAACTGACTGCCAATATCAATAAAACAAATACAACTTGTATCTTTATCAACCAGTTACGTGAAAAGATTGGTGTGATGTTCGGTAATCCGGAAACAACCACAGGTGGTAATGCATTGAAATTCTACGCTTCTGTGCGTTTGGATATTCGTCGTATCGGTCAGTTGAAAGACGGCGAAGAAGCTGTTGGTAATCAAACCCGCGTAAAAGTGGTAAAAAATAAAGTGGCACCTCCTTTCCGCAAAGCTGAATTTGATATCATGTACGGCGAAGGAATTTCTAAAACCGGTGAAATTATTGATCTTGGTGTGGAATATGGCATTATTAAGAAAAGCGGTTCATGGTATAGTTACGGTGATACAAAATTAGCTCAGGGTCGTGATGGTTCAAAACAACTTATTAAAGATAATCCTGAATTAGCTGCTGAACTGGAAGCTAAAATTGTGGAAGCGATACAGAATAAATAGGCTATTCTTAGAAAATCCTCAACTTATTAAGTACAAATACTTAAAACAGTTGGGGATTTTTTATTTTTAGCCACGAAGTGGTGATTTCTTTCAACATAGGGTGAAGCCCTATGTGGCAACGAAGCAAAGATAGAAGCCACGAAGTGGCAAAATCATAGAATCAAATACCATGGCTCAATCACTCGTCAAAAATTATATCCATATAGTTTTCAGTACTAAACATCGTTATCCATTTATTGATAAAACAATTGAAAATGAGCTTTTCAATTATTTGGGTGGTGTTTGTAAGAACCTTGATTGTCAACCAATTATTGTTGGTGGACATAAAGATCACGTCCATATTCTTTGTTTACTCTCCAAGAAAATTGCATTAATGAAATTATTGGAAGAAATCAAATCCCATTCTTCTAAATGGATTAAAACAAAAGGAGATAAATACAAAAGCTTTTACTGGCAAGATGGTTATGGAGTTTTTTCCGTAAATCCAAAAGAAGTTGATGTAGTAATCAAATACATTTCAACACAACTTGAACACCATACGAAAAAGACTTTCCAACAGGAATTGTTACAATTTTTAGAAGAATATAAGCTAGAATACGATGAAAGGTATCTTTGGGAATAGTATTTATAGTATGCAAGTTTTCTAATTTCGCCACTTCGTGGCTAAAAAACTCATTCTCCAATCTCGTCGGGCTACACCCGACGCAAACTGAAGATACCACTTCGTGGCTGATTTTTCTACATTTATTTTTATAGCCACGAAGTGGCATTTTCTCCAAACACAGGGAGTAGCCCTGTAAATCTGCGAAGCTTAGTAAGAAGCCACGAAGTGGCGTAATCCATAATCACAGAATAAAAGCTATACTTTCGAAATCCTCATTTCGCAAGCCTTACAATCAAAAGTCAGTTTATATTCCTGATCATTATTTCGAAGTAAAAGCGGTTCTTTGAAAGTCGCTTTGTAACCTTCCTTCGGACACCAACCCATTTCGAATTTAATACAGTGTTTGCTAAACATTAGCGGCACACCCTCTTCAGCTTTCAGTTCAAAGCCGGGCATCACGGTTTCTACACCATGATCCAGGTAAAATTCTTCTGCAAGCTTATTGCTAACGTTTCCAAGGTAAGATAGCTGTTTCAGAGGAAAATCAGCCGATATTGGTTCACGCTTTGACTCCCGAATATACAAATTTGCTCTTACTTCATCCAGTTTTTCTATTGCTTGTCGACGCCATTCACCCAATTGCGATGCTGGAAAAAACCAAGGAGAACTGATTTCAATCTGAACATCAGTTGCTTCATATATAGTATTTCCAAGTTTGGAAAACTGATTTTTAATATTATCGTTTACGGCCTCTGGTTTCTGAGCAGGTTGTTTGTCGCAGGTTGTTTCAAATGATGTTGAAGTACCATCTTCATCAGTCAATTGAATCGCAAAACCGTTTGTTGTTTCTTTAAAAAGTATCTCAACTCCTACTTTGCGTTGTGCTGTTTTTCCTTTCAGTATTTTTTCGAAAGCCTGATCCTGATTACGATATAACATCACTCCAATATCCATTCGAGGCATATCGGCCGGAAAGATTTGTTTTCGCTCTACGCGATTCACTCTGAATCCGGTCAAATCACCGTGCTTGTTAATAAAACAAAGTCCGTCGCCGTTATTCAGCAATGTGCCATTGTGAAGTTCAAAGAAATTGCGACCGATATAGGTCACTTTGCCAATCGGTTCACCAAGCGATTTTGGAGTTTCGGGCTGAATAATACCGGCATGACGTTCGTGTAAAAAATAATCGGTAGAGCTTCGACGGAAGCTTTTCTCGGGATTTGGTTCAAAGAAAATGGTCGTTTTCCCCGTAGAAGAACGTTGATAACGACTGTCCTGCTCAATAATAGTATCTAATTTCTGACGATAATAAGCTGTGATATTTTTCACATAATCAACATCTTTCAGTCGCCCTTCAATCTTAAACGAAGTTACTCCTGCTTCCAGCATTTCGGCTAATGAATCGGACTGATCCAGATCTTTCAGGGAAAGCAAGTGCTTATTTTTCAATAGAATATTATCATCCGCATCAACCAACTGATAAGGTAACCGGCAATACTGCGCACATTGTCCACGATTAGCACTTCGTCCGCAATTTGCCTGACTCATATAGCACTGTCCGCTATAACTCACGCACAAAGCACCATGCACAAAAGCCTCCAGTTCAACATCGGTTTGGGATGAAATTTCCGAAATTTGTTTTATTGTGAGTTCACGTGCCAGAACCACCCGCGAAAAACCAACATCCTGCAAAAACTTTACTTTTTCGGCTGTTCGATTATCAGTTTGCGTACTGGCATGGATTGCAATCGGAGGTAAATTCAGTTTCAGAATGCCCATATCCTGAATAATCAGCGCATCAGCTCCAACATTGTAGATTTCCCAAATCAGTTTTTCAGCTTCGGCTAACTGGTCATTGGTGAGTATGGTATTCAGTGCCACCAGCACTTTTACCCGAAATTGATGAGCATATTTCACCAGCTCTGCAATGTCTTCAATGGAGTTCCCGGCTGCAGCGCGCGCACCAAATTGTGATGCACCAATATACACTGCATCAGCACCATGATTTACCGCAGCTATACCACATTCAAGATTTTTGGCGGGAGAGAGAAGTTCTATACCCCTAACCCCTAAAGGGGGATAAGAGTTAGCTCCGTCAGATAAATTTGATTTGGGATTCATTTTTTTTGTATTGAAAACAACACATGCATAGTTCCCCTTCAGGGGTTAGGGGTTTAATGTATTTTCGTCAAATCGTACGGAGTTTCCTGATATACAAAGTAGTTCAGCCAGTTGGTAAACATCAGGTTAGCATGACTGCGCCAACGAACCAACGGCTCGTTGTTCGGGTCGTTGTTCATATAATAATTTTGAGGCAAATTGATTGGTAAACCTTTTACCAAATCGCGTTTATATTCTGTGTCCAGCGTATTGGGAGAATACTCCGAATGTCCGGTAACAAAAACTTCACGTCCGTTGCGTGCCATCACCATATATACACCGGCTTCGGGCGATTCGGAAAGCAAAGTAAGTTCAGGTACACGGCGAATATCTTCAGCCCGCACTTCGGTGTGGCGGCTATGTGGCACAAAAAACACATCATCAAAACCACGGAAAATCGGATTATGTGGTTCATATTTATTATGCTCGAACACACCAAACATTTTGGCATCGAGCGGATATTTTGGGATGCCATAATAATGATGAAGCCCGGCTTGAGCAGCCCAGCATATAAAAAGGGTTGACGTAACATGCGTCTTTGCCCAATCAAAAATCTTGGTAATCTCCGGCCAATAGGTAACTTCTTCGAATTCGAGGAGTTCAACTGGTGCTCCGGTAATAATCATGCCGTCGTAATTGCTTTTGCTGATCTCGTCAAAAGTTTTATAAAAGGTCATCAAATGCTCAATAGGGGTGTTCTTCGAAGTATGACTTTCCATGTGTAGAAAATCAATTTCGATCTGCAAAGGTGAATTTGACAACAAGCGTATCAAATCCGTCTCAGTTGTAATCTTAATTGGCATTAAGTTCAACAGTACAATTTTAAGTGGTCGAATCTCCTGGCTCGAAGCACGCTCCGAATCCATTACAAATATATTTTCTTCACGCAGCACATCCACTGCCGGTAAAGTTATTGGGATATTTAATGGCATTTTTTTAGTTGATAGTTTACAGTTAATAGTTTATAGTTGATTGCTCATAGTCAGAAGTACCTCTTAAGAAATCAACATAACATCGTATTATCACATTAATTATAATACTTTCGATATATGTTCCAATACTCAGTAGTTCCAATAAAATCGGACAAAAATTCATCTAATTTTTCCTGCAACTTTTTCGATTTTGGATTTAAAATCCAGGCTTGCTGTTGTTCAAAACCAATCGGCACCGAAATATCCAGATTTGTATATTCTTTTTTCAATTTTAGCGCAAAAAGCTCATCACAAATCGTATTTTTTATTTTTCCTTCCGACACCAAACGTACCATTTGCTCCGCATTTAAACCTTTCATTTCTTCAATATGAATGGTACCTGCAATCTCGTCTGAAAGATGTAACAATCTCATTTTGAAGGGAGAATCGCCCGGAATATAAATCGTGTCATTATTCAGTTGCTGATGTTTAGAAATTATTTTAGCCGGAACTGAGTCCGGTTTTAATTGCTGAACCAACACCTGTCGTGATGTTAGAATGGGAGTACTTAATATAACATCTTTCTTCCATTCAGTAGTTACAGGAACCATCATCGCAATCAAATCATAATCGCCCGTTTTCAATGCAACTATAGCGTTTTTCAAATCATTTTCTTCAGAAATCACTAATTCAACACCTAAACTGTCGGCAAAAGCCTTGATTAGTTCATATTGAAAACCAGACACATTTCCATCTTTTTTTGAAAATCCGATACTACTTCCATCAGTAAGCACGGTTATACGACCTGATTTAAGAATGTCGGGCAAATCATGGGCTTTCTTATTAAGGCTGTAAATCAGCGCTATACCGGCAAACAAAACTGCAAGTGTACCTAAACCGATTTCAATCTGAGTTTTCCTTCTGAGTTTTAAAAACCAGATAAAATCTAAAACATGAATGATATAATCTTTAATTTTAATCATAAAAATTCCACGAAATACCAAGTTTTATGTTTGCCTGATCAATCGGATAATTAGGCATTGAAAAATAAGCACCTTTCATAAACATCTGATTGACATGAAAATACTCAATAAAAAAACGGGTGCGTTTTAAATGCATATTTAAGTAAGCATTCATCATCGGATAATTTCCGATTAATGTCGAAGTCTGATTATAAAATTGTCCTGTTGCAGGCATATAAGTCGGCGCATAATAAGTTGAATGATAACGAACATTTACACCTAACTGAACACTCAGTACCTTAAACCATAAATCATTATAATAAAGATTATGGTAAAGTACCAGATTAGGTAAAGGCAGAATTGCCTGTTGCGAACTCACCTGATACACCACATTATTTTCGAGTGCAAAGCGACCAAGGTGAAAATCAAGTTTCAGATTGGCAGCAAGAACCTGAATATTACCGGTGAACTGAACAGGCAAGGCATTCGTATCAAAATATACAAAATTTGTCAGGTTTTCAACCGAAACATTCAATGCAAATGACCGGGTTGGTATCGAAAAAGTTCCACCCACATGCGTTCGGTAAACACTAGTAAAATCATTTTCCCAACGGAAATGATTCGATTGATAATGTTCCAGAAAATAGGACGGTTTATCGCTTCGCACAAATCCATTGGCAACCAGCGAAATACTATCTTTCCATAGTTTGAAATAGCCTCCAAGATTAGCTTCCAGTCTGAAATCACCTGCTTTATAACCCAGAAAACTTAACTCTCCCAGTACA
Organism: uncultured Bacteroidales bacterium; assembly: GCA_903901975.1. Taxonomy (GTDB): domain Bacteria; phylum Bacteroidota; class Bacteroidia; order Bacteroidales; family Paludibacteraceae; genus Paludibacter. Next base: position 157,219 of record CAIUTB010000118.1, on the reverse strand, counting down.
TTATAACGAATAATTTTGCCACGTTGCTTCGACAAGATTCCGCCTACTTTTGTGGTAGAAACAAACTTTGTGTTAACCAGCGAATCTTTGTTATAGGTATAATTCTGAAGTTCATTTTCTATAAAAGCAGTCAATCCAAAATTCATCCATTTATTAAATTCTTCTGCCATACTTACCGAAAAATTATTAGTCATTGTTTGAACTGCCGATGTGTCATTGGTTTGACTGAAAGGCAGATAAGTGTTTTTATAAAAGCTTTTTTCTACTGATTTCTCTAAATACCGTTTTCTAAGATCATCAATTTTCAAAGTATGAGCAAAGCGGGTAACCGGCACATATTCCAGTCTGACAGAATCTGCGCTTACTTTTATTTTTCGTTCAAACCCAATGCTGTACTGTTGATTGTAAAATAATTGAGTCTGTTTAAAATTGGCATATCCGGTTATATTTACAGGAATATCAATCGGCAAAGTACCAGTAATTGGTGCCGTAATATCAGTACTTTTCTGAATTCCACCATTTTCATAGGCATTCAGATCATTAGTAGCTACAAGTGCAGTTGCCGAATAATGTTTCCCTTGAAAACTTCCAAAAATTGAACCTGAAAACCGCTGAACTGCCTGATTCGTATATTCTCCCGGAGCATAAATATAATCCAGTGTGGTACCAAAATTAAAATTCTTCTTTGGATTAGCTGTAAAAATGAACTTAACGTGATCTTCATCCCGATGCAAAGTACCACCTGTGTTATAATCAAGGTTACTGTAAGGCGTTTTAGTATTGTATAATGTGGCATGATCCACATTCATAAGATACGGATAATATGCATTTGCAAAAATAAAATCAGTATTTGCCGGGCGATCAAAAAAAAGCTTGGATTGAATAGGTGAACCCAGATTTCCATTATAAGAATTAGAAATACTAAACCGATCTATTGGATTGGAAATCTGATAATTGAGAGGAAGTGTATCCACGGGAATTGAATCAGCTGTTGCAAAACGATCGGTGATACGCCATGTTTTCACAAACCGGTAATTAGGCGGTACTTGCCCATTAACGATAGTAATCACTGCAAACAGTATGACAAATATGAGATTTTTTTTCACCGAAAATACTTATTTATGAGCTTAATCCGACTTCACAGCCTCATTATTAGATAGTTCTGAAGTGACCGCAAAGATACAAAAATTTATTGTTGAACTTTAATTTCGTTACGTTATAAAAACAAAATGTATCTTTGGAGATGAATTTGTTTGTAATGAGATTTTTCTCTACTTTTATTGAAAATTTTCTTCAAAAAATTTGATTATGAGAAATAAAAACGTTAAACTTGCAATTAAAATCAAAACGATATATATTATAGGGTTCAACATGCATATTACACAATAAAACAAAAATAATAAGGTTAATTATACTGTATATTCTTGCATAATGATATATTTAATCTACAACAATTTTAAATTACTCTAATATGATTATTGAAAAACTGATGCAGTCTCTTGAAGCAAAGCATCCAGGCGAAACCGAGTATTTACAAGCAGTTCGTGAAGTATTAAGCACAATTGAAGAGGTTTATAACGACCATCCGGAATTTGAAAAGGCGAAAATTGCAGAGCGGCTCGTTGAACCGGACCGAATATTTACGTTTAAAGTGCCCTGGGTAGACGATCGAGGTGAAGTTCAAGTAAATTTAGGTTACCGCATTCAGTTTAATAATGCCATCGGACCTTACAAAGGTGGATTGCGTTTTCACGCGTCAGTGAATCTTTCTATTTTGAAATTTCTGGGATTTGAACAGATTTTCAAAAACGCATTAACCACCCTACCCATGGGCGGAGCAAAAGGTGGATCGGACTTTAATCCACGTGGAAAATCGGACGCTGAAGTGATGCGCTTTTGCCAGGCATTTATGACAGAACTTTGGCAACATATTGGTGCTGATACTGATGTTCCTGCCGGTGACATTGGAGTTGGTGGGCGAGAAATTGGTTATCTGTATGGCATGTATCGTAAACTTGCACGGGTAAATACAGGAGTTCTAACAGGAAAAAATCTGGAATTCGGTGGTTCACTTATCCGCCCTGAAGCTACCGGTTTTGGTGGTTTGTATTTTGTTAATCAGATGTTGGAAACTGCCGGAATGAGCATTAAAGGAAAAACGATTGCCATTTCCGGTTTCGGAAATGTAGCCTGGGGTGCAGCACTTAAAGCAACTGAATTTGGAGCTAAAGTGGTAAGTATTTCAGGACCGGATGGATATATCTATGATGAAAATGGAATTTCCGGAGAGAAAATTGATTATTTACTTGATTTGAGAGCTACATGTAATGATATTGTAGCACCGTATGCCAAAAAATTTGGAGCTACGTTTGTTCCCGACCGTCGTCCGTGGGAATTGAAAGTAGATATAGCTCTACCTTGTGCCACTCAGAATGAATTGGATGAAAACGATGCCAGAAATTTAATTCAGAATGGTGTTATTTGCGTTGGTGAAATTTCCAACATGGGTTGTACACCTGAAGCTATCGAATTGCTTTTAAAACATAAAATTATGTATGGACCGGGCAAAGCGGTGAATGCCGGCGGTGTGGCTACTTCCGGACTGGAAATGTCGCAAAATGCGATGCATTTGTCGTGGACTTCGGAAGAAGTTGATGCTAAACTACATCAAATTATGAGCGAAATTCATGCACAGTGCCTAAAATATGGTCGTGAAGCAGATGGATACATTAATTATATGAAAGGTGCTAATGTTGCCGGATTCCTGAAAGTAGCGAAATCTATGCTGGCACAGGGAGTTTTATAGTAGTAATTGACAGTTGATAATTGATAGTTTAAAATAATTTTGCAATTTAAATCACTAAAAGAGAAAATTCTAATCAAACAGAATTTTCTCTTTTATTTTTGACAAAACAGAGAGAAAACCAAAACACAAAAACCGTATCTTTGTACTGCAAAATAATAATCAAATTACAATTCAAACCTATGCTTAATTTACTTAACGACCACCGAACCGTTCGGAAATATACCCTTGAAAAAATAAGTCCTGATTTATTAAACCAACTGCTTGAATCGGCTTGCAGAGCATCGAATACAGGAAATATGCAGGCTTACAGTGTGGTTGTTACTACAGATGAGGTTTTGAAAAAACAATTAGCACCTGCTCATTTCAACCAACCGATGGTAGTTCAGGCACCGGCTATTTTGACATTTTGTGCAGACTTTAACCGATTTTCAACCTGGTGCGAGCAACGTCAGGCAGAACCAGGATATGATAATTTTCAATCGTTTATATCCGCAGCTATCGATGCCATTATTGTAGCTCAAACCTTTTGTATTGCAGCTGAGAGTGTGGGTTTGGGCATTTGTTACCTCGGTACAACAACCTACAATGCTCAGGAAATTATTAAGGCATTAAAGTTGCCAAAATTAGTTATACCGGTTACTGCAATAACAGTTGGATATCCCGAAGTATTACCCGAACAAACAGACCGTTTACCGTTGAATGGACTTATCCATCATGAAGTGTATAAAGATTACGATGCAAACGAAATCGACAGAATTTATGCTGAAAAAGAAAGCAGTGACTTTTATAACCAATTTGTAAAAGAAAACAATAAAGATACACTTGCTCAGGTATTTACTGACATTCGATATTCAAAAAAGAACAATGAATTCTTTTCAGATAAATTCCTAGAAGCGCTGAAAGAACAGGGATTTTTGCAATAATAATTCAACATTAAAAACAAAAAAAGCCACTTTGAAGTTTATATATTCAAAGTGGTTATTTTGTATTATCTGAAAACAATCTGTTTTTTAACCCTTAGGTTTGTCGTTGCGGCATTAACCACATAGCTTCCGGGCACTAAATCGGTTGGAATAACAGTCAGACCATTAGCACTGAATTTAGCAATTGATAGAACTCTACCTGCAATATCAAAAATCTCAAGATTACCAGATAAATCAGTCGAATTCTGAACAAAAACCATTCCTTCCTGGTTGCTAAAGATATTCAATGACTTAGTTGATGAATTCGAAATACCGGTAGCAATGCCCGGGCTGGTAACTATTTTAAATCTATTTACCGGAGTTGATGATTTGATGGCTGTAAATGAATAGCTTGAGCCGCTTATTGTTATGTCCGTAACTTTATTATTATCAACCAAATCAATCAGATACAAAGCCGAATACTGTAAACCAAGATTTTCATGTGTAAATGTCATTGTATAGTTTGTATCCTCGCCTGTGATAAATCCAAGATTGGTATTATTGATATTATCAACTGCATCTACCTGATAATCGCCACTTGTTTCCATTGCCCATAATTGAGGTGTAAGTGACGATCCAAGGAATTTCTGACCATCCCAGCCATTATCAAAACCTCGCGTACAAGTAGCATCAGTAAAAATCCACATTTTATCACTGTATCGGGTTCCGGCAATATCGATTCGGGTATACACCTTATCTGTGCTAATATTGCTAATGCTGCGAGTTCTCTGTTTTACCGAATTTCTGATAACCGAGCTATATGGGATTTCAATCGTTGCATTTTGTGAACTGCTTTTTGCAACAACTAAAAATCCCTGCATCGATGGTATTTGTCCGGGAACTCCACCAATACCTGCAGTTGATTTTGGTGCTGAAACATATTGTCCTGCAGTTCCATCTACTCCGGTCTGTGTGGCCCAATCGTCATGTGAACCGGTATTATACAAATATACCGTACCTTCAGTTTCAGATCCAAAAGTCAACTTGCTAATATCAATGGCCGCCGTATAGGGATTACTTAAAATATGTTGACCGGGATAAGTGGCACCAGAGGTATAGGATAATACCTGAGTAAAATCATTATTTAGCAATTGACCTTCGAAATAAATTGTTTTAGCCATTTTTTGAGTTAGCTCGTATCCTGCAAACGGAATCAACACAGCACTATTTCCTTGCGAAACCCAGTAAGTTGATGAAGACACTCCTGATTCTACGTGTTTATTTATGTACGATCCATTATTAATAGACCCAACATAAGCTGCAAAAGTAGGATTTGTTGCTATTGACTGAACCGGTATTCCAAAATATTGCCATTTGTATTGCGAATATGAAGAACCATTCACCACCGAAGCAGCTGCTTTTGAATACATGGCTACAGTTGCAGAAACAGAAGATTCTGCAGAATTATTAAATATCAAGGTTCCGTTTGCTCCACTAGAATTGGCTAAAACGTAAAGTCCTGTACTTCCCGCATTATTAGTAATCTGGTTTGCAACCATCTTAGCTCCGGCATTAATATCCATTTCCTTAGAACTATTAATAAGCACTGTTCCGCTTACGGTTATGCTGTCATTCAGATCCAACTCAGCACCATTATCACAGGTCAAATTATTGAATGTTCCAGCAACAGCCGTTTGAACCTCTGAACCATTATAAATCACCGTTCCCGACCATGTTTTAGCCGAAGGAATAGGTAAGGAACTGGTATTTTGTGTTTTCAAAGTTCCTGTACCCGTATTCGTGGTCATTGTACTCAATAGGTTTGTGTTCATATCCAAAACAGCTCCATTGTCAATGGTCAAATTTGTTGTATTTAGTGTTCCTGTCGATGTTGCATTTGCTACAGTATTACTAATTTGCAAACCACTGTAAGTACCTCCCACAACCGATTGTCCCACTGAACCGTTGTATACCACATTTCCAGTCCAAGTTATACCCGTTGGCATTGGTGTTGAACTTGTATTTTGAGTTTTCAAGGTTCCGGTACCACTATTCGTAGTCATTGAGCTCAATAAATTAGCTCCCATATCGAGGATAGCTCCATTATCAATAGTAAGATTTGTAGAATTTAATGTTCCGGTAGCGGTTGTCGTAGCAGCGGTATTGCTAATTTGCAAATTTGCAAATGTACCTGCTGGAAGGGTTTGTGGAGCCGACCCATTATAGACTACTGATTCAGTCCATGTTTTGCCTGATGGTATTGGATTCGATCCTGTATTTTGTGTTTTCAATGTTCCTGTACCACTGTTTGATGTCAAATTGCTCAATGGGTAAGTTTTCATATCCATTGTAGTACCAGCACTAACTGTAAGAACACCTCCGGCACTCAGTGCATTCGAAGCATTAACTTCTGTACTTGAGCCATTTATGGTCAGATCGCCAAGCACTGACAAAGCAGTTGAAGGCAATGTTTTAGTAGAATTGCCACTAAGCACTAAATTAGAATAGCCGGATTGTGGCAAAATAACATTTTGAGCCGAAGTTCCATTGTATTCTACCGTGTTGGTGTTCGTTGTGAAGTCAATAATGCTACCCGAACCTGCAGTCAAAGTTCCTGCAATATTCAGAACATTAGCAGTAAGCGGTTGAATTTGTGTGTTGTCACCCACAGTCAGATTATTGAAATTGCTTGCACCACCAATTGTGACAGTATTTGAAGTACTTCCGTTAGCAAAAATTACTGTTCCTGAACCCGGTATAAAAGTTCCGTTATTCATCCATGCGCCAGTAGAACCATAAATCGTAATATTGAAATTATCAACTGTGAGTGTAGCTCCCGATTTGATTTCTAAAGAATTACAAACTGCCGGTGATGATAAAAGATTTCGAATTGGAAGTCCGTGTGTATCAACAGGTAAATCGGCAGGAGCTGGAATAACAACATCGTCGTTTGCAGTCGGTACTCCACCATTCCAATTTCCGGGTAAGTTCCAGTCGCCGTAATAGGTTGGTGAACCGTTCCCTGTCCAGGTTATTTTCTCCACATTTGAATAGCCCAAAGTCCATTGTTTGGTATCCAATGTGCTGTAAGGAGCCATAAAATTAATGGCCATACCGGTTAATCCAATCCAATTATTGTCGATATTATATTCTGATTTGCTTCGTGGATATTTACTTCCGTAAGTTGGTGAAGAATAAGCATCCCAATAAACCAGTTTGGTTTCATCAGTATTCCCATTTAACTCAGAATCAAGGTAATGCAAATGTGTGATTGTTCGGTCTGTTCCGCCTGATTGTGCAAAGCTATAAATTCGTTTTACAGCACTACTGTTCCACGAAGGTGTAACTCCAATCGCTATTTTAAGTATAATCCAGTCCGGTTTGGTTGAACCTGAAGCATTAATAAATCGAATAGAAGTATGTTCATTTCCAAAAGTATAGGAAGTATCACCCACAAAAGTATGTTGCCGTTTTACGATTCCGGTCACATCACCAATACCAATGTTGGTTGCCGAAACACCCATATTCAGTGTATTAATTCCCATATCAAGCACCCCATGAGTTGCGTCAGGATTTACTGTCAGTGAAAGAATGCCATTTATATATTCATCATTGCTTGCCGTAAGTCCTGCCAGATTGCTTACAGTCAAATTCTTGAAAGTTGAAGATGATGAACCACCGACAGTTTGTGGAGTTGTACCGTTGAAAAGTACAGTGCCAGCGCTTAAATCAATTGTTCCATTATTTACTAAATTGCCAGCCAGATAAAGAGAAGTACTTGAATTCGGAATTGATAAATTGCCTGATAATGTCAAATTATTGGCAACATAAATACTTGAAGAATTACTAATTGTCAGGTTGTTGAATGAAGTTGATGTTGTACCACCAATTGTTTGAGTGGTTGTACCATCGAAATCAAAAGTGCTAGCGGAATTGTCAACAGTTGCTCCGTTATTAGTCCAGTCACCTTTAATAGTATGTGTGAACGAACCTGTGGTAAAAGAAGTTCCGGATTCCAGTGTTACATTTCCGTCAAAGTTTAATATCCCCATTAAGGTTGTTGAAGCTGTTCCACTCATGGTGAAATCACCAACAATATTTAATAGTGTTGAAGGAGTAGTCGGCATCGTTTTATTTCCACTACCGCTTAAAATCAAGTTGTTGTACCTTCGACTACTGGCATCTGGAATTACAACCGATTGAGCTCCACCATTGTAATTTACAGTAGAAATACCTTGTGACGTGGTACTCCAAACACCGTTATTAGTAACTGCACCTGCAATTCCAATGACCGCAGCTGTTTGGTTTGACAATCGAGTGCCGGAACTAATGGTGATATTATAAAAATCTGTAGTGCCGGAAACCGTTGCTTCCGTTCCATTTGCAAAAATTACTATACTTGTGTTTGGATTGAAAGTGCCGTCGTTATTCCATGTTCCATTGCTTCCATTTAGCGTTAGTATTGCGTTCGATGTTGAATTTAAAATTCCTCCACTTTGTATGTTGATTGTAGAAATAGTATCTGTGGCCAATGTCGGGTTATTTGGTACGGTACTGGCATCGGGTATAATTACATTCGATGTTGAAGTAGGAATTACGGCATTGTACCAGTTTGATGAGGTATTCCAATCTGTGCTTGTGGCACCTGTCCAAATGCTTGAAGTTACAGTCGAATTTGCTAACGTAAATTGAGTGCCTGTAGGGAAACTGAAATTTACATTGCTCAGCGTAATTGAATTATTGGTTACATCAAAGTTCGACCGTGAAACACCTTCGTAAACTGTTGGACTAACATAATACCATGGAACTAATAATACTTCGGTATTTCCATTTAATTCGTTATCGAGGTAATGCATTTGGAGAGTAGCTTTAGTACTTACATTCCCAGTTTGAGTTAAGGTGTAAATACGTTTTACAGCACTTGTTTTCCAACTTGGAGATGTCCCAAGTGCAACATTCATAGTTGCGTTTGTTGGAATTGTCCCAATATTTGCAGCAAAAATGGCATTGGAATAGGGATTACCAAAAGTGTATAATTTACTAGCAACCATACCATTCCGGCTAATACTACCAATCACATCTCCAGTACCTGTATCAGTTGCCAAACTCCCCATTGTCAGCGTGTTACTTCCCATACCCAATGCGCCTTTAGTAACTGATGGATTATCAGTCAATTGAAGTATACCATTAACCGTCAAATCGGTTGTTGAAGTCACACCGGTTGGATTGTTCACTGTTACATTATTGAAAACAGACGCTGTTGTTCCGCTGATTATTTGTGGTGATGTTCCTGCGAAGTTAACGGTTGCAGAACTTACGTCCAAGGTGTCGTTATTAATCAAATTACCAGCAATATCTAATTGGTCGCTCATTACCAGTGTTTTTGTTCCCGAACCGCTTATTTTTAAGTTGTAATAACCTGAGAACCCAAATCCGTCAGTTGACGGATTACTAATATATTGGTCAGTTCCGTTGAATTCTACTGTATTGCCAATGGCAGATAAATCAACAATACTACTAACTTCACCATTAGCTAAGCCGGAAACCTGAATTAAACTTCCTGAACCTGGGCGCACATAGGTGTTGGCTCCAAAATACAGATTATTAAATTGTGTATTTCCAGATACAGAAACTATCTGATTGTTAACGCCATGCATAAAACTAACAGTGCCAGTTCCGGGAGCAAATGTTCCCTTGTTAATCCATGCCCCTGTATAACCAGTTATTGCTAGGTTATATGTACTTGCAGAAAGAGTTGCCAATGAATCTATTTGAAGTGTTCTAATTTCAGCATCTGCAGTAAGCGTTGGATAAACAGTCAATATCTTTGGGATTAATACATCATCCGTAGATACCGGTGCACCGGCAGGACTCCAGTTGTCAGAATTACTCCAGTTAGTATTTGATGCTCCTGTCCATGTCTTTTTGGTGGTTGTATAATTGCTTAATCCTAATTGTTTATTGTAGCTTGAACTCGTTGGATCAGGTGCCACATATCCAATAGTTAGTCCGGAAAGTCCAATCCACTTATTTAGGGTGCTGCTATTGGTCTTGCCATGTTCTTCGGTTCTTCCATCCGATGGATGATGATCCCACATAACTATTTTTGTTTCATCTTGTCCGTTAAGTTCGGAAGGAAGATAGTGTAAATTTACTGCCACACGGTCTGTTCCGGTTACTCCGGTTTGTGAGAAACTATAATTTCTAAAAACAAAAGTACTTGCCGAACCTCCAACTGGAAGTGCTGTACCTAATGTAATCTTACAAGTTAACTCATCGGGTTGAGTTCCAGCTCCTAAAAATGTTAAGGAAGTGAATTGGCTTCCAAAACTGTATTGAACATTTGTTGAAAATGTATGAGTTCGCTTGCTTGTTCCTGAAACATCTCCATTTCCACTTACAGTGGCTGTTGAGCTTGGCATATTCAAGGTGTAAGTTCCCAAGTCGAGTGTTCCGTGAGTTGCATCTGGATTAGAACTTGTCAATGTCAAAATTCCATTAACCGTTAGGTTTGCAGCAGCGCTAACTCCTGTATTATTGTTTATTGTTAAATTATTAAAGGTGCTTGCACTTAAAATGGTTTGTGTTGAAGTTCCTGTAAACGAAACTGTTCCGGTATTTGCAGTAAAAGTGCCATCATTTGTCCAGTTTCCTTTTACATCCATTGTGTAAGCTCCCGAAATAGCGAGCGAAGAGCCGGTCATAATATTAATATTATTGCAACTGGCACCAGCCGAACCAATTAACGGATAATTTGTGATACCATTGGGAATGGTAATGTTTGATGTAGAACTTGGAACGGCGTTATTACACCAATTACTTGCAGTATTCCAGTCGGTATTTGTGCTTCCCATCCAGATGGCATTGATTGAACTGCAATCACTTTCTCCTATGTAGAAATCGCTGAAACCTGTTAATCCGGTGCAAGTTACTGCATTACTGTTTGGCCTTGTAGTCGGAGTCGTAAACCAGGTCGATCCGTTTAATTTGCGTACTACTAAATTTGCTAAAATCGGACTTCCAACTTTATCGTTATCGTTACAGGTCAATGTGGCATTATATGAAGTAAAACCGGCCACACCATTATTTTCTATATTCCATTTTCTGTTTATATATTTTGTCTGACTTAAACCGGATGCAAATGGAGGTTGAGCAGCAGTTGTATAGGTATCCAAATAGCCAGAACCGCTAACTGTACCAGCAAAAGTAATAGAAATAGGAGCGTAATGTGTAGCATCTCCGATAGGAAATATCACTGTTGGTGCAGTTGTGTTTGGCACATATAAACGGAAATTACCATTAACGTATCCATTCGTTCGTATTAACGAACCGGAAGCTGCCTCAATAATATGGCTGGCAGTGGTGGTAATTACTCCGTTTGTTAGTCTTAAGGTATCACTCACCGCCATATCACCATCAAGATACTGAATTACACTCTGGCTTGCATTATTCCAGCTGAAGTTTTCAAAAGTTTGATTCAGTCCGGTTAATGGAGTAGCTGTAATCCCCGTAATCTGACAGGTTGATGTTACTCCTCCATTGCTAACCCAGGTTGCTACAGGGATATTTCCACCATTCATAGCATGAATATAGTTTCCGCCATGTATGTCAATCGGATAGGCAATATCGGTATTAATTAAAACTCCGCCTGAATTTTCTAAAACACCTTCCACATGCAAATTGTAATCGTTATCAATTCCGTTTAAAACATTATGATTAATGGTGATATGACCACCATTTACGATATTTAATGTTCCGTAAATTAACATACTAAAAAATGTTGCAGTTGTATCAGCAGTCAGTGTAATACCTGAAGGAATGCGAATGACATCAGTTTCCGAAAAATCATTATTCCCAGGCAAAGTCGCAGGATTTGTCCAGGTTGAACCTCCATTAATACTCTTTCTCCAACCATCAGTAGCAACCCAGTTTTCAGTTGCAACAGGTTCGTAGATAGCTGCATCTATTACTGCAATACTGTCACTTGTTCCACTAATGCCCGCGTTTTGAGTAGCAGTTACTAAAGCATTTGTACGATATATTATAGAATCAGCATTTGTATCTAAAGTAGTGGCAGTAAAAATTACTGAATTTACTGTTGTTTGATGTGAACCGGTTGAAATCGTTCCTGTAGGCGTTCCGAAAAGTGAAGTATTCGTAGCCGACAAACTGAAAGTAACATCGCTCATCACATCAGTTGGAATATTATTGCTATTCAGCGATTGAACTGTCAAGACGGTACTATTTGAATTTCTGACAGGAGTTGCCGGGTCAATAGTTAAACCAAATTTTGAGGCATCAAATGCATTTTCGCTACCCATACCAATAAATTGATTTGGGGTATTAATATCCAGAATATCTCCGGTTGCCGAGAATGTTGTTCCATTTACAGTTGCAGTGGTATATCTCCAGAATGAACCGGAGAAAAGTCCCAGCTTAGGATTTGAACCTGCATTAAAATTGGTTTGGCCTTCGCCCGAATTGTAGGTGAAGCCAAGTGTTACATTAGCTGTCCCGGCATTGTTTTTGAAAATATACCAACGACGATTTACCGTTTTGGTCACATCATTTGCATTTGAAATCGGGTCATCTGAAACTCCTACATGGAAATAATCGCCACCACCAAAAGAATTATTTCTTACCGAAACTGGATTATAAGCTGATTTACCTACCGGATACGATTTGCTAATATTGTAATCTACATATTGAATCAATCGACCTACGCCGTTTGTCTGAACATAACTGTTGGCACTTCCACCACTTGTTGCTCCAACTGTCAGATTATATCCGGCAAGTTCTATATTCCCTAACGACATTCCTAGTATTCCCGTAACTGTTGAGGAAATTCCTAACGTTACAAGACCGGTTCCATTTTGTGTAAGATTGTAAAATGATGTTGAATATGCACCACCAAGTGTTTGAGGGCTTGAACCACTCAATGATATTGTACTTGTTCCGGCCGTGAAACTTCCATTATTTGTCCAATTTCCTTGTAATGTATGGTTATAGCTTCCTGCAAAAAAATTACTGGAAATAGACAAATTTCCTATAATTGATAAATTCCCAGTAGCTGAAATTGTTCCACTACCACTGAGAGTAACATTATTGAAATTACTTGCACCAATACTTTGAGCCGAAGTTCCATTGAAATTAATGGTTGATCCTGTAGCTGTAAAACTACCTGTTTTAGTCCAGTTTCCGGCAATATTGTGAGTAAATGATCCTCCTGTAAATGTTGTTCCTGAACCAATGTTTACATTTCCACCAATAGTCATAGCTGTTACAGCTGTAGCAGTTATAGTTCCACTCAAACTGAAATTAGCAATGATTGAGGTAGTGCCGCTTTGCAATGTTTTTGTTCCACTTCCGCTTAATGTTATACTTGAATAATTGTTGGCATGAACGGTTTGTGCTGCTCCGAAATAATTAACGGTATTGATATTGGTTGTTGCATTTAGGGTTGTTATGCCCGAAGTACCACCAATATTTAGAGTAGAAACAGTTCCTTGAGTTAGTGAACCTGCACCAGATAATGCTGTGCTTACTGTCAACGTACCGTTATTTGTGTAAGTACCACTAAAAGTTGAATTTGGTATTGAAAATGTGGTTGAACCACTCAATATTTTGGTTGCCCCACTAAATGTATGAACTCCGGTATTTCCGGTAAATGTGTTGGCATTATTAGTGAAGTTTCCAGCAATACTGTAAGCCGAAATAGCAGTTTCATTCCACACCGATCCCGCATTGAGTGCAATATCAGCACTAAAGGTTTTTGCTCCGGTACTTCCATCAGTATAAGTTCCGGTTATATTCGTTGTTCCAGTTACACCTAACGTAAATGTTGAAGAGGTGGCTAATGTTGTTCCACTACCAATAGTCAAATTTCCAATTACCGATAAATTGGCAGCAGTTGTTGCACTAGCTGTTCCACTTAATGTAAAATTATTTCCAATACTTGTTGTTCCTGATTGCATAGATTTTGTTCCACTTCCCGACAATAGTAAATTGTAATAATTAATTGAAGCTGTATTTTGAGCTCCACCTGTGTAATTTACTGTACTTGTTCCGATAGTAAAACTTCCTGCTGTATTGGTTACGTTTCCACCAATATTCAACGTGCTTGATCCTCCATTTACTGTACCATTTGTTCTTGTCCAGTCTCCTGAAATAGTGTGTGTTAATGCTGTTCCAAGATGTAAAGTTCCTCCTGAAGTGCTGCTTGTAAGTGCTGCAGCATTTAAATTTCCGGTTAATGTAGCAGTTCCTGCCGATTTGTTGATAGTAACAGCGCCTGATGTTGTAAATCCTGCTATATTCTGAGCACTAACAGTTCCGTCGATTGTTATGGCTGAACTACCAGCTGCAAATGTTCCGGCATTAATAAAATTCCCATTAAAAATTAATCCGAAATTGGCTGTAGCAAGTTTGGCATTAGCGTTTATATTCAACGCCACATTTGTGCTGTTACCTAGCTGTTTTGTACCACCTAATGTGATTTGCCCAGTATTTTTAATAATTACACCACCCGTGGCAATAAATGGTGTAACCCATTCTGCTCCAGTTGTGAAAGTTGAACTTGTATTATACTGAAGTGTTGCAGCCGAACCAAATGTTGCTCCAGTTGAAACAGAAGAACCTTCCATTGAAAGTATTCCATTCACAGTAGGAACTTTTGTAAAGCTTATTACTGCACCTTGTGCAAGGGAAAGATTGTTGAAAGTAGTAGTGCTTGTGCCTGAAATTGCTTGTGCCACAGGATCAGAAAATAATACTGTGCTACTGTTAGCTGTAAATGTTCCATTGTTTGCCCAATCACCGTAAACAGTCAAGTTGTTAGTGCTGGAAATTGTTAGTGTAGCACCTGTTTCAATGCTAATTCCATCGCAAACAGCTGCTGAACTGATTGTTGGTTGGCGGGTTGCCGCAGCAGGTATGAAAACGGCGGTTATTGCTGTAGGTATTCCACCGCACCAGTTTGAGGCGTTATTCCAATCAGTACTGCTTGCTCCCGACCAGGTATTGGTACCGCAAGCACTGGTTGCACTTACATTAAGTTTTCCTGTATCAGTACTTCCAAAATAGCTGGCATTTTTGTAAGTTGCAGCCGAAGCTGTACCTCCCCAGGAAATTCCAGCTCCTCCGGTTTGATTTACCCCTGCAAAATACAAGTATTGAGATGAATGAGTCAATGCAGTTCCGAGATTCACCAATACATTTTTATTTATAGAGAAATTTCCACTTGTTGTAGTTGCTGCTGTAAATGTTTTAGTGCCTGTCCCTCCCAAAACAATATTGTTGAAAGCTGTGGATGTATTAATTGTTTGATTTCCACCGCCAAAGCTAACACTTCCTGTACCTGCTGTAAAATTACTTCCTGTTCCTGTCCATGCAGTGGCTGAAGTTGAATTTACAATTAATGTGCTTGAACCTCCGTTTAATATGCCTGAATTAAGTGTAATATCACCACTAAACGTGTGGGTTAGTCCTGTGCCAAAATGTAATATTCCACCAGTTCCGTTAATGGTTAATATAGTTGCATTGACATTGCTTTGTAAAGTGGCTGTTCCTGCTGTTTTAGTCATACTAACAGTGCCTGTTGTTACAAATCCGGATAGACTTTGAGTTGTCATTGTGCCGGAAATAATAATTGGAGAAGCATTTGCTGAAAAATTACCCGAATTACTAAAATTTCCACCTAACGAAATGCTATAATTGTTGGCAACATCTGTATTAAATGATGCATTTGCATTAATAGTTAAAGGAATAGAACTATTGAAAACTTTATTTTCATTTAATGTAATTTCTCCGGTATTAACAATGATTATTCCACCAGTTCCAGTAAAAGGAGATATCCACTCTGTGCTGGCAGTTCTGGCAGTAGATGTGTTGTATTTCAACGTTGCTGCAGATCCATATGCTAATGTTCCTGAAAAAGTATTGGCATTTGCTCCATTTTCGATAGACAAAATACCATTTATGGTAACTGCAGTTCCTGCTGCAATGGTTTTTCCAGCCGAACCACCGAATGTTAGATTGTTAAAGGTTATGTTTCCTGTAATAGTTTGACTCCCACCTGCCAGATTAATCGTACTTGTTCCACCCGTAAAAGTTCCGGTTGTAGTCCAGTCTCCAACAATATTGTGTATATATGACCCACCTGAAAAAGTTGTTCCTAAACCAATATTTACATTCCCAGCTATTGAAAGTCCGATAACAGCAATTACTGATGCTGTTGCGGTAATACTAAAGTTTCCACTAATGGTAGTTGTTCCGGTTTGCATAGTTTTTGATCCGCTTCCCGATAAAACTAAATGTGTGTAATTAGAATTATAAACAGTTTGACTTGCTCCTGTGTAATTTACAGTGTTGCCTGAGTTTGATGCAATTAGTGAAGAAATGCTTGAGGTGCCTCCTAAATTCAATGTCGAACTTGTTGCTTGAGTTAACGAACCGGCACCTGCCAATGCAGTTCCAATAGCTAAAGTATTATTGTTTGTGTAACTACCTGAAATTGTTATGCTTGGAATTGACGTAATAGTAGAACCACTTACAGATTTACTGCTTCCACTAAAAGTATGTACACCAGTATTTGTCGTGAATGTAGTTGCATTATTTGTGATATTACCGGCAATATTATATGCCGAAATTGCCGTCTCATTCCAAACAGAACCGGCATTTAAGGTTATGTCTCCTGTAAAAGTTTTTGTTCCGGTACTTCCATCGGTGTATGTACCGGTAATATTTGTTGTTCCGGTAACTCCAAAAGTATATGTTGATGCTGGACTTAATGTAGTTCCTGTTCCAATGTCTAAATTTCCTCCAATAGTCATGTTGGCTGCAGATGTTGCTGAAACTGTTCCGGTCAAAGTCAGATTTCCAACGATACTTGTTGTGCCGGATTGAAATGTCTTTGCTCCACTTCCAGTAAGGTTTAAATGGTAATAATTACCAGAATTGATTGTTTGTGCTGCACCTGTGTAATTTGCAGTATTTAGGTTTGCTGTAGCAGCCATAGTCGTAACAGCCGAAGTGCCTGCAATATTCAATACAGAATTTGTGCCTTGGGTTAATGTTCCTGCTCCAGTTAATGCCGTTGTAATTGTTAAAGTGTTGGCATTGGTGTATGAACCAGTAAAAGCAGCATTCGGAATTGAAGTAATGGTAGTGCCACTCAATGTTTTGCTTGTGCCACTAAAAGTGTGAACCCCAGTATTTGGGATGAAAGTTGTTGCATTATTTGTGAAATTTCCTGCAATGGTGTAGGCCGAAATGGATGTTTCATTCCACACAGCTCCAGCATTCAGGGTGATGTCACCTG
The DNA here is from genome assembly GCA_903901975.1 of uncultured Bacteroidales bacterium. Classification (GTDB taxonomy): domain Bacteria; phylum Bacteroidota; class Bacteroidia; order Bacteroidales; family Paludibacteraceae; genus Paludibacter. The sequence continues at coordinate 140,193 of CAIUTB010000118.1, read as the reverse complement.
TTAATGTTTTTGTTCCGGTACTGCCGTCAGTATATGTTCCGGTAATACCTGTTGTTCCGCTAACTCCAAATGTAAATGCAGATCCTTGAGTAAAAGTAGTTCCGCTTCCAATTACAAAATTTCCTGCAACGGATAAATTTGCTACTGTTGTAGTCGATGCCGTACCGCTTAATGTGAGATTTCCACCAATTGTTGTTGTAGCGGTTTGTAGCGTCTTAATGCCACTTCCTCCTAATGTTAGATGATAATAATTCGTTGATTTTATGGTTTCTGCTGCACCGGAATAATTTACATTATTTCCTGCAGTAGTTGCATTTAAGGTGGTAATTCCCGAAGTGCCACCGATATTTAAAATACCGGTTGCTCCTTGTGTTAAGTTCCCTGTACCCGAGAGGGCTGTTGTAGCTGTAATAATACTGTTATTTGTTACTGTTACCGTTGTAATTGTTAGTAATGTTACTACAGTCAATGGAGACGAAATGGTTCGTGTCCCAGTAATTGTGACTCTTGAAATTGTTGATATTGTCGAACCATTAAATGTTTTAGTTGTTCCTGAAAATGTATGAGTACCAGTTCCAATAGCTGTAAATGTTGTTGCATTGTTTGTGAAATTTCCAGCAAACCGATAGGCATTATTTGCTCCATTACCAGTCGATGGCTCAATCCAAACCGCTCCAGTATTAAGCGTAATATCACCTGTAAACGTCATTGTTCTGGCTGCGGTACTAGTCGAAGCAAAATTTATTGTTCCTGTTATTGATGTTGCTCCCTGCACTGTTAAGTTTCGATTAACATTAAAAACTCCACCGGAACTTATAGTTAATGCACCCAAACTAAGAGTTACTCCTGTTACTGTCATATTGAGTATTGCTCCATTATTTATGGTTACTGAGCCAGTTGCTGTTTGCGTTATACTGACTGTAATACTCACATTGCTAGCACCGGTCGTTGCAATTATTACTGCATCGCCAAGAGCGGGTACTATCCCTCCAACCCAGGTCGTACCTGTTGCCCATGCTCCACCTGTAGCAGTACTTGTAATTGTAGCCGCATTCAGCGTTGATGAAAACATCGTAAATAGAGTGTGAAGACAAAGAAAGATCAGCCTGAATCCATTCTTCAATCTGTTGTTTTTCTCTAACATATCCACGTTCATTTTGTCTTGAGGAAGGTTTCTTCCAACGATAGCTTGTGTTTTCATACTATGAATGATTTAAAAATTCGAAATGAGAATAAAATACACTCTTTTTTAAAATAGACAAGCAAAGATAAACATCTGAATAATAAGCCAATGTAGAAGATAATACAATCTTTATCAGTTTAAATGCTACGCTCAGAATGACTTATTTCTGCTTTTAAAAGAGCCTGATAATTTATTCAACCGAAAAATCATTCAGTTTAAGTATTTTGCTGATTGAAAGTATTTTAAACAGTAAATTCTATTAACTGGAAAAATGTATCTATCTCAAAATGTAGTATAATGTTCGACTTTTTGTAAGAAAATGTCGGGTAGGAAAATTTTTATTCTACAAACAAAAAAAAAGGCGGGGAATTTATTTAATATTTATTGGCTTAATATTAATATTCTTTCTGCATTTATAACTCATTTGTAACCAAATCATCAAGAACTTGAAGCGGCTCCTCCCGGGCGATTGCATCACGTGGGGAAAGAAAATAATGACCTTTGTATTATGTTGTACCTATAATGTTCTTGCCATACGAAACAATTCTTGCGGTAGCAAAGGATTTTTAAAAAATATATAAATAAGTTTCAAAAATGATTGCTGTTGTTAAAGCTATTTTTTATCTTTGGGGCGGTAAAAAATTGTCTGAACCACGATTAATCAGATTAAAGGGAAAGAAAAGGAGAGTTGGTAATCTGATAAATCTACTAATCTGATAAATCGTGGTTCAGACAAATGGGTGACAACGTAATTCAATAATTAAAAAAACTATGTGTTTCACTGTTGCCATAATGCGGAATGGTGTTCTACTCACTGCAGAAGAATACTATAACAGCTTACCGCCCGTCATACGAAAGAAAAAAGATAATCCGCTAATGCCGGAGATGCCCGACTTTTTTATGATAAGTGGGTTTGAGCATCCCGCATTAGCAGTCATCAAAGAAAGCGGAATGGAACTCAATCAATGGGGACTTATCCCCAACAATGGAATGGTGAAAGACAGAGTAGCAGCTGACGAATTCCGCAAGCTGACACTAAATGCAAAGGGCGAAACCATTTTCGAAAAACCCTCCTATCGGGACAACATCATTTCACACCGCTGTTTACTTCCTGTGTCCGGGTTTTACGAATGGAGAGCATACGAAAGTCGCAAATATCCTTACTACATACAACCTGAACAAGGGAACGGATTTTTATTAGGTTCGGTGTATGACAGTTGGACGGACACCGCAACAGGCGAAATCAGTAATACATTCAGCATTGTCACCACCAAGGCAAATCCTTTAATGCAAATGATCCACAACATCAAAAAACGAATGCCCCTGATATTGACAATGGAAGATGCTCATACATGGATGAAACCTAGTCTTTCGCCGGATGAAATTAAAACACTGATAAAACCATACGATGAAAACCGAATGAAAGCCCACAGCATTTCCCGGAAAGCAAGTAATGCAAAAGAGTTCCGCAATTACTCCGAAATACAGAACCCGGTTGATTATCCGGAACTGAATCAACAAAATCTTTTTTAATTGTTCTAAAGTCAAATAACCCACGCTGCTCCCGCGCGAATTCTTCGCGTATGGAAACAAATAAATAATTAAGGAATACCACACGAAGAATTCGTGCGGTAGCGAGGAGAGAGCAAGTGGATTAATAAACCAGTCTGCTGCTGTCAAGTCCTTAAAGTACAAAGCCGGAAATGCAGGTGTAATTGAAAGATTTATTTGAACAAACTTTATTACTAATTTGTTTTATTTGTTAGTTAAGTATTCGTATTAATTCATAACTAGTTGATTAAGGTTCCTTTCGGATTTGGCTAAGTCCGACTTTCATTCGACAAATTGCTAACAAAGTATTTTACTTTATCTGCAATTCATCGATTACGATTATATTTTTCAGACAAAAACAGTCAGCAACTCTTTTAATTTGTAATCCATGAAAACAACTACTCAATTTTTATTTTGTTTGCTAACATCTTTCCTGTTAGTAACATCCCTAAGTTATTCTCAAACCTTGACCCCGGATTTTGCTATTAACTTTCTGGCTGGTAATGAAGATGAGATTCAAAAATCAACTGTTGACCAAAACGGTAATCTCTATATCGTTGGAACTTTCAAAAGCCCACAATTGATATTCGGTACCGATACTCTTACACGGCAAGGTACAAATGATGTTTTTTTACTAAAACTCAATGCCGATACCAATGTCGTTTTCTGCAAATCGTTCTACAACAATAATGTTGCAAAAGTAACAGGTATTGTACTTGACCTCACAGAAAACATCTATCTGACAGGTTATTTCACTGATTCCATCCGGTTCGATGCATTTGCTTTTAAATCAGTTAAACCCTATTCATGGGCAAACAGTTCTTTTGTGCTAAAAACCAATTCAAGCGGTGTTAGCATTTGGGCAAAATCATTTGGAGGAAATTCATCATCCGGCTCTATGGTTATAGATGATCATAACAATATCTATATTAGTGGGTGGTTTGGTGAAAGTTTCAGCATTACTGAACAGGGCAATGGTCCTATAACTTATACTGCTAATCCAAGCAATTTAAGCCGAATGTTTATGCTAAAAACAAATACAAATGGACGTACACAATGGCTTAAAAACTACGGTGGAAATTTAATGATTGACAAAGAACAAAAGCTCTATTTTGCGGATAGTTACATGGATAGTATTTACCTGGAAAACCATGTACTCAGAACCTTTATCAACAAAGAAAATCACAATGTGTATGTGGCTAAAGCCGACACGAACGGACATGTAATCTGGGCAAAAAAATTCTGCGAGGGGGAACATGCATTGCTCAATGGAGCGGTTATCGACACTGTAACCAGCACCATATTCCTTACAGGTACTTTCAAAACTGACTCCCTTACTTTTGATAATGTGATTATTCGCAATCATGGCTTTGCAGATATTTACATTGCCAAAATCAACACCGAAGGCATTGTACAAACGGCCAAAGCCATAGGAACTCAGGAATCAGAATATTCGTGGGGACTTACAAGAATAAGTTCGGATTATATGGCATTACTGGGTACAACCTTTGGCGACAGCATTGTATGGGGAAACAACATCATATACGGAGGAACAAACCCGACTGGATTCGGTGATATGTTTCTTGCCGTATTTGACAATGCAATGAACCCGGTTTGGGGAAAAGGTTTTCCAAAATCATCAGGTCAACAACTCAAAGGCATTGTATCTGATGGAAATAAGAACGTTTATGTTGTAGGTGACTTCAGTAACACGAGCAGCAAAGTTAAAGCCTTTTCTTCCCTAGAAGAAGGCGTTGTGCCTACTTATATCGACAAACCATCGATTTATCTGGTGAAATTTAAAGTCGTCAGTGGATCATCCAATTTGCCCGATATCTCGCCTGAAGTCATAAGCATTTATCCAAATCCTGCCTGCACTTATCTGAATATCAACGTTGAAAACAAGGTTGTGCAAAATAGCGTACAGATCACTTCCGTTGATGGGAAAAGGGTTTATGCGAAGTCCCTATCAAGCGGAGTCAACACTATTGATGTAAGTTTCCTTGCAAAAGGGATGTATATGATCCTGGTTAAATCGGGAAATAAACTTACAATAGCAAAACTTATCAAAAATCAGTTCTGACCCTTGCTGTAGCAACGAGGGGTATTCATCTCAAAATGTAGTACAATATTCGACTTTTTGTAAGAAAACCCAGGGTGGAATTGTTTTATGATTCTAACAAAAAAAGCCCGGAAATATTTTTGATATTTCCGGGCTTTTTTTCAATATTATTTCTGTATTTATAACCAAATTACAACCGAATTAGCGAACAATTACAAGCGGTAACGGGCACTTAAACAAATTCCATCGTAAGTGGGATAAATAGAAGGCATAACATAAAGTCCGGGGCGATAATCAATGGACAATTGCAATGGAAATTCAAAATTATATTCCAGCCCTATTTGTCCCAAAACTCCCAAACCAAAAGCTGTACCTGCTGAGTTAAAATTATACAATCCTAACCCAGCACCGACACCCCAATACCAGTTGAATCCTTCGTACAACTGTGGTAAAGGTTTAACCCATTGAAATAGTCCGTTAAGACCAAACCCCCAACCGTTTAAGCCCAAATCAAATTCTACTCTGTTAGCACCAAGTGGTTGTTGATAGGATACTTCAGCACCATAGCCTGAAAACCCGCCAAAACGTACACCAATAGCTTTTTTATCAAGTTGTGCACTTAATACACTTACAATACCAACAACAAAAATTAGTGAAATAATAAGCTTTTTCATGATTTTACTTTTTCAAATTAATATTACAATATTATTAAATCTTGATTTGCAAAAATAAACAAAATATCGAAACAAATAGGCTAAATTAAGACTTAAACGACATTAATAACTGGAAAAAACGTTATAATAATTCCTAAATTAATTATCTTTGCAGGCAATTGATTTATTAAATTTACACATACTTAATGAAGAATTTGGTTTTTGCCACGAATAATGCCCATAAACTATCTGAAGTTAAAGCCATTTTGGAACCAGAATATAAGATTATTAGTCTGGATGAGCTGAAATGCTATGATGAAATTCCGGAAACTGCTACTACTTTAGAGGGAAATGCATTCATTAAAGCCAGCTTTGTTTTTGAAAAATTCGGATTAAATTGTTTTGCAGATGATACCGGCTTAGAAGTGGAAGCACTGAACGGAGAGCCCGGAGTTTATTCGGCGCGTTATGCCGGTGAAAACAACGATTCAAAAAAAAATATGACTAAAGTGTTGAATTTATTGGGAAATTCAGCGAATAGAAAAGCCTGTTTTCGGACAGTAATTGCATTAATACAAGCAGGAAAAACTACATTTTTTGAAGGGAAAATTGAGGGTGACATTAGTTTGATACCCACCGGGAATAGTGGCTTTGGATACGACCCTATCTTTGTGCCGGAAGGTTACAACCGTAGTTTTGCAGAATTGAGCAGTGCTGAAAAGAATTTAATAAGTCATAGAGCATTAGCTGTAAAAAAGCTTGCTGAACATTTAAAGCAGCAAATCTGACATCAACAGAGTTTCGTTCTTCAGTTTTTCATTTATGGTAAATTGTTTAAAAATCAGTGGAATAATGAAATAAAATGCTGATTTTTGAGTTTATTTATCTGATTTAGTTTCTACATCTTATCCTATTTTTAAAAGTAAATTCCGATATATGAAAAAATATATATTTATTAGCGGGTTATTTATCAGTTTGTTTTCTGTTTCTTCAATAGCACAGGTGGCTATGGGTAAATGGAGAACGCATTTTGCCTATAATAATGTATCGCAAATAGCTCAATCTGACAACAAAATTTTTGCTGTCAGTGAAGGAGCACTTTATTCAGTAGATAAACAAGATGGAGGATTAGAGTTTTATAGTAAAAATAGCGGATTAAATGGTTCCACTATATCCAGGATAGAATATGACTCAGATGATAAAGCCCTTTTGATTATTTATTCGACTGGAAATATTGATATTATGACTTCTGGTGGAATTATTAATCTCCCTGATTTATATAACAAACAAATGAGTTCGACTAAAGACATAAATCATATACTTTTCTATCAAAACAAAGCCTATTTGTCCTGTAATTTCGGAGTTTTAGTGCTGAATATGCAGAAAAAAGAAGTTTCAGACACCTATTTTATTGGTCCAAACGCCTCCGAACTAAAAGTTTTGAATACTGCAGTTCATAACGGAATAATTTATGCTTTAACAGCTTCGTCTATTTTGCAAGCTTCGGTAACAGAAAGTCATTTAGTAAATTATGAATTTTGGACCACGATGAACGGACTACCCGGTAGTGGTGATTTTCAGAAAATATGTTCATTCGATGGTAAATTACTACTGCAACGTGGGGGTAAAACCTATAGAATGGGTAGCGATAATATCTGGGCCTCATTTCTGCCAAGTGTAAATGTTAGCTACATGAATGTCTCTAATCAGAGCCTGAATATTTTTGATGGAAGCTCAGCTTATTTGACCGATCTTTCTTTTAACACCAAAACCATAAGTTCTATCGGAGCTGTTTCAGATGCAGAATATGATGCAACAAACAGTACTTATTACTTTGCAGCAAATACATTAGGTATCATAGCCTACAAACAAAGCGGAAGTGAATCACCTGCCATAACCTATTATAAGCCGGCAGGACCTGCTGTGAATATTCCCTGGGATATGACCTTTTCGGATAAAAAACTTTTTGTTGTACCCGGAGGACGCTGGGCATCACAATATAACAGGGATGGTAATGTTATGATGTATGAAGAGGGTAATTGGACAAATATCCTGTCTAAACCAATTCAAGATTCTACAAAGCATGCTGTCACTGACTTTTGTAATGTAGCTGTCGATCCTGGTGACAACAAACACTTTTTTGTAACATCCTACGGAACAGGACTTTATGAATTCAAAAATAATGCGTTTTCTAAATGGTATACTCCAAATACTGATAAATGTAATCTTGAATCTGTTATTCCAACTGCTCCACTTGATTATACGCGTTTAGACGGAGCAATCTATGACAAAAATGGGAATCTCCTCATAACAAACTGCGGTGTATCAGCTGGTGTAAAGATGCTACTTTCGGATGGTACCTGGTCTAAAATATCAAATCCAAATGTCAATAAACAGACGAGTAAATTGTTGATTTCAAATCAAAACCCAAATCAAAAATGGATACTGTCATTTCGATATACACCCGGATTGAGCATTTATGATGACAATGGAACTTTAAATACTGAAAGTGATGATAAGTCAACTTTTATCTCGACATTTATTTACCCAGAAATTGACAATAACGGACTGACCAAATTAGTTTCAATATATCCCAGTTATCTTTATTCAATTGCTCAGGATAAAAATGGAGTTATTTGGGTTGGGACTGATTTGGGACCTTTCCTGTTTAATAATTTAAGTAACGTTTTTAATACAGGCTATACATGTTCACGTGTGAAAATTCCAAGAAACGATAGTACAAATCTTGCTGATTACCTGCTTGTTAATGAAAATATTAAAGCTATTGCAATTGATGGTGCAAACCGAAAATGGATTGGCACGGGAAGTTCCGGAGTATATTTAATGTCCGAAAATGGTCAGCAAACCATCCAGCATTTTACTATGACTAACAGTCCGTTACTTTCAAATGAAATTATGTCAATTGCTATTAATCCGGTAACCGGAGAAGTATTCTTTGGAACTTCTCAGGGCATTGTTTCGTATCAAAGTGATGCAAGTGAAGCTGGTGCTACTTTCGAAAATGTGTATGCTTATCCAAACCCCGTACGTCAAGGCTATACAGGTATAATTACTATTACAGGTTTAGTTGAAAATACTCAGATAAAAATCACTGATATCAATGGAAATCTGGTATGTGAAACTGTATCAAATGGCAGTATTGCTACCTGGGATGGAAAAGACGTACATGGCAAAAAAGTAAGTACCGGAATTTATCTGGCAATATGTGTTAATGCTGATGGAACTCAGAATACAATTACAAAGATAATGGTAATAAATTAAAGGAAATAGTATACATTAAGTTTTGAAATATGAATATATCGATTGTGAATTCAAAAAAAAGTATAATTCAACTTGTTTTATTTCTATCAATCAACGCTTTATATATTCTTAAATACGTTTCAAGAACGGGATTTAATCCTTATTTAGCTCTTTCAATTTACCTTGTTCTTTTTTTGATTTTTTTTGGAGTTTATATAAAAACGCTGAAAATAAGTGAGAAGGCATACAAGTTTATCTATTGGGGACTGATTATATTGATGTTAGCCTCTATATCAGTGCTGTTAATAGCAATTGATCCCAATACAATCAGGGTTGACCGTTGGTCTGCTCTGACTTTTTTTTGGGATAGCATTTTTCAGGGCAACTATCCGTATGCAACACATACTCATGTGAGTGTAACAAATTTTGCTTCTCCTTTTCCACTTTGGCATTTGATGATGCTTCCTTTTTATCTTTTAAAAGATGTTGGAACTGAATTGATTTTTTTTCTGATATTTTTGGCTTATGTTTTAAAATATTACTTCTCAACTTATCGAAAGTCATTATTCTTCTTGTCAATGCTTTGTATATCACCTGCCTACTGGTGGGAAATTGCTGCACGCAGTGATGGTATGAGCAATGCCTGGCTCGTTTTTATTATTATCCTTTGGTTAGATAAAAATAACAGAAACTTATCAAACAGTTTTGCAATTGGAGCATTAATATGTGGAATAATAGCCTCTACCAGACTTTCGGCACTACTTCCTTTAGCCCTGTTTTTCTTTCAACCTTACCTGAAATTAAGTGTCAAACAAAAAATACTTTTTCCTATAATCGTTTTTTGTATCGCACTTATCAGTTTTCTGCCTTTTATTTTCTGGGATACCAATACCTGGATATTCTTTTCACGAAATCCATTCATGTCACAGACCGGCAACGGTAATATTTACACGCTCATAATCATGATGGCATTAGGTTTGATATTAGCTTTGAAGTGGAAAAATGTAGAACAATTTTTCTTCGTAACCTCTATTTTTATCTTCCTGTTTATGTTGTCTGCCCAAATAATGAGAATTGTGAATGCCGGTGAAGGTAATCTGTTTAGTGATGCAATATGTGATATATCCTATTTCAACTTATCATTGCCGTATTTCCTGGCTTATCTGACTACGACTTTAAATATTCAACACTAATCATCAGTATTTAACGGCGTTAGACCTAATTTGCTAAGCGGAAATCATATGAAACTTAAATCTCCATTGAAAAAGTTATTTTCAAAAAAAGAAAGTTGGTATCTGGTAATTTTTCTTGCTGTAATTTTAAAAATATCCTTGTTTCCATTTCGATTAGGTGACTACAATTTTTATTTAGAACCTTGGGTGAATTTTATTAAGAATAACGGTTATACTTCTTCTTTGAAATTCAATTTCTACAATTATACTCCAAGCTATATTTATATCCTTATTTTAATAGCAAAAACAGGACTATATCCACTTTACCTAATCAAAATTGTATCCATAATTTTCGAATTTCTCACAGCATACTTTGTTGCTAAAATACTATTTATAAAATACAATAATAAGCTGGTTTTCTGGATTTCATTTGGCATTATACCTTTGTTACCCAGTATACTTTTGAATGGAGCATTTTGGGGTCAATGTGATTCAATTTATTCATCCTTTGTGGTTGGAAGTATCTATTTTATACTGAAGAAAAAACAATTTCTCACTGTTTTGTTTTTAGGTTTAGCGTTTGCATTTAAAATTCAAACTGCATTTATTCTCCCTTTTTATTTTGTTTTATTATTACGCGGCTATATAAAGTGGTACTACTTTTTCACAATCCCAGCTATTTATTGTATTAGTATTTTGCCTGCCTGGACATCTGGAAGACCTGTTTTTGAATTACTCAGTATTTATTTCTCACAATCGAGTTACTACGAAATGTTAACAATCCATTTCCCAAACATTTACACATGGATTAGCAATGATTATTTTGACATTCTCAGATTTCCGGGATTTTTTCTTACTATAATACATACCTTAATCTTCGGACTTATTTTAAGTAATAAAAAATACATTTTTACTTTCGAAATATGGGTTAAACTCGCGTTTCTAAGTGTAATTATTAGCCCGTTTCTTTTACCGGGCATGCATGAGAGATATTTATATTTGGGTGACATCATGGCGGTTGTGTATTTTTGTGTTTGTAGGAAAAACATGTATTTATCTTTGGGAATAATCCTTATTTCGTTCTATTCATATCTTTGTTGTTCAAGACTTAAAGATATTTTACCTTTGTGGCCAGCATTCATATTCTATATATCAATCATTATTGTGGCAACAAAAGATTTTATAAGCTCTTTAAAAGTCGAATTAAAAAATTGATTTATTTTTTCGGCTATAAATAATTTTTTCATCTCAAAATTCAGAGTATTATCAGACACTAAATGAAAAATAAAAAGATTCTGATTCAGCTATTCAAATTCGGAATTGTAGGTATAGTCAACACCTTACTTACTGCTCTGACCATTTGGTTGTTCTTGAAGGTATTGCTTTGGTCAGATTATTTGTCAAATATAATAGGATATAGTATTGGCTTGATTAATAGTTTTATATGGAATAGAAAATGGACATTTGAAAACAAAGGGAGTGTAAAAGAAACTGTTTTTAAATTTATCGTTACATTTGCATTTTCGTATCTGGTTCAATTAGGAAATTTATCTCTGCTCTTAAACCACACAAAGATTGATCCTTATGTGTGTCAGTTACTATCAATAATTGTCTACACAATAATAAATTTTCTTTTGAATAAGTATTATACTTTCAAATCAGAAACAAATGAATAAATCACTTAGCGTAATCGTCCCCTGTTTTAACGAAGAAGAGGTTATAACTGAATCTTACAAAAGGATTAAGTCCATACTAAATCAGTTTGATTTTCGAACTGAGATTATTTTCATAAACGATGGAAGTACGGATAAAACGCAGGAAATTCTGTATAATATTTTAGAAAGTGACAACAGCGTTAAGCTGATTACTTTTTCACGAAACTTTGGTCATCAAAAAGCAGTAACTGCGGGTATTAATCATTGCACTTCTGATTTAGCCATAATAATTGATGCCGATTTACAAGATCCACCTGAACTCATTCCTGAAATGATTAGAACCATGGAAACTAGTCACGCACAGGTTGTTTATTGTGTTCGAAAATCGAGAAAAGGAGAAGGTTTCTTCAAAAAAATCACAGCTAAATTATTTTATCGTTTTCTGAATTTTCTTTCTGAAGTTCGTTTACCAGTCGATACCGGTGATTTTCGGTTAATCGATAAAAGTATAATCAGGGAGTTTAATAATTTGCACGAAAAAGGGAAATACATTCGTGGTCTAATCTCGTGGGTAGGTTTTAAACAAGTTCCATTTTATTACGAACGTGAAGCACGTTTTGCAGGTGAAACTAAATATCCGTTTATGAAAATGTTGAGATTTGCCACTACTTCGATGCTTTATTTTTCGACAAAACCACTAAGAATTGCAACTACCTTAGGCTTCACCTCAGTTTTGGTCGCATTGGCTCTTGCTATCTGGTCTATTTTAGGAAAAATAATTGGGTTTACCCATGCCGATTCGGGTTGGACATCCTTATTTGTTCTTATTATTTTCTTCGGGGGTGTTCAATTGCTGACAATCGGAATTGTCGGCTCATACATTGGAAATTTATTTGATGAAATAAAGAACAGACCAGAATATATTATCCTTAAAAAGGAAAATTTTGAAAGTAACATTGAAGATGAAAAAAACAAATCGCGCTAAATCTGATGAGTATTTCCACGTTCTTCCTGAGAAACTAAATTGTGCTCAATCAGTTTTAAAAGGATTTCAGAATGAATTTAATATCTCCAATCAGGAAATTGAAGAATTTCGAGCCTGGGGTGGGGGAAGAGCCGAAGGTGGAACATGTGGTGCATTGTTTGCCGCAGAGCGTATACTTCGTCAAGCCGGTAAAGAATCGGTGGTGGAGGAATTCAGACAAAAAGCCGGTGGATTACTTTGCTCAGAAATAAAAGAAAAACAGTTCACCTGCGCTGAATATGTTCGTATGGCGGATGAACTGATTGAAAAAAACCTTTAAACAGCTATCTATTTTCTGTTTATCAGATTCATAAATTCTTCACGGGTTTTTGCCTGTTCAAAAACCCCAGTAAAATCGGATGTAGTGGTAATGGAATGTTGTTTTTGAACCCCACGCATCTGCATGCAAAGATGCTGAGCTTCAATAATAACCATTACGCCCATTGGGTTCAGCGTTTTTTGAATACAATCTTTAATCTGAGTGGTCATGCGCTCCTGAACCTGCATACGACGGGCAAATACCTCCACAATGCGTGCAATTTTACTCAGTCCGGTAATTTTTTTGTTTGGAATATAGGCTATATGCGCTTTGCCGAAAAACGGAAGCATGTGATGTTCGCACATCGAGTAAAAATCAATATCTTTTACAATTACCATCTGACGGTAATTTTCGGTAAACATGGCAGACTGAATAATTTCTTCAGGATTTTGTTCATAACCCTGCATCAAAAACTGCATGGCTTTCGAAACTCGTTCTGGCGTTTTTAGCAATCCTTCCCGATTAGCATCCTCGCCTAACAGTTTGATTATTTCCAGGTAATGTTCGGCAATTCTTGCGGTTTTTTCATCCTCGAAGGGTACCGGCTGGTTTATATTAAAATCCATCATAGTTTATTTAGGGGCAGGAATATTGATTTGTTCCGGAACGATATAGATCTCACTTTTTAAAGCAGGTAAAGATTCAATCAGCTGATTTCGAAAGACCTGTGCATCTGTTTTTGTTTTAAAATCACCCACCCTAACTTTCCAGAAAGGCGAAGTATAATTCACATAAACCGGCTGATTTGGAAATACTTCCTGAATTTGTTTTTCAATCCCGAAAGCATTGTTTTTTGCAGTTCGCTGAATGTTACTTGAGAAAACCTGCACTCTGAATCCACTGACTGTCAGGCTTTTCTTATTTACCAGCAAGGCTTCAATTCGTTTGTCCTGATGAATTGTAACTGTGGCATATGTTGTGGAATCTGTTGCAGAAAGTGCATCGAAAATGTTTGATGGTTTTACATCTACATTTTCCTGAGCAGATAAGATGTTGACAAACAGCATTAAAATTCCAAAAACCAAAAGAAATCTAAATTTCATTCCTGTATTTTTTTTAGGCTGCAAAGTTATGAAATTGTTATGGGTTTTCTGACAAGTTTAGGAAATATATTCCCAAAAAACGTTATAACATTCTGTCTGTCAATTATATTGATAATTTTTAATTATGAATTATTAATTATTAGTTGCTTAATGCTTATCTTTGTTCTTGTTTAATTCTAAATCCATGTCAAAACCAAAAATTACTATTATTGTTGCCGGAGGAAAAGGCGAACGTATGAAAGCCTATATTCCCAAGCAATTTATTGAAATTCAGGGAAAACCGATATTAATGCATACTCTCGATGTTTTTCATCAATTTGAAGCAAGCATGAAACTGATTCTGGTTTTACCGGCTGTTCAGATTGATTTATGGAAGGAGCTATGTATTGTACACAACTTCAGCCTGAATCATGAGATTATTCCCGGAGGGAATACCCGTTTCGATTCTGTAAAAAACGGACTCGAAGCTATAAGTGCTCCTGCATTGGTGGCTGTTCACGATGGTGTTCGTGCGTTGGTGAGTGTTGATACTATTGCACGCTGCTTTGAAACTGCCGAAAAATTCGATGCAGCCATTCCTGTTGTTGATTTGGTGGATAGTATACGTCAAGTGACTGAAAATGCCAGCCAATCGGTTGACCGGAACTCATTTAAACTGGTTCAAACACCACAGGTTTTTGACGCAGAACTATTAAAAAAAGCTTACGAACAGGAATATACTCCACTATTCACCGATGATGCTTCAGTAGTAGAAGCTCTTGGAGCAAAAATTAAGTTGGTAGAGGGGAATCGTGAAAACATCAAAATCACCACCGAATTTGATCTGAAAATGGCTGAATCAATCATGTCATGACCTGTCACTACCAAATAAAAATGTCAAATAAAGCAAACATACAATTTCTCGATACATTAAGGGCATTGGCAACACTTGGAGTTATTATTATCCACGTAAGTACGCCGGTGCTGAAAATGACTTATGGAAGAAACATGGAGTTTTGGTGGATTGGAAACGGCATTGACAGCTGTGTACGTTTTGTAATTGCTATGTTTTTAATGCTGAGTGGAGCTACCATGCTAAGCAAAACCTACAAATTGGGTGATTTTTATCTGAGACGATTTATGCGGGTTTTGGTTCCCTTTTTGTTTTGGTCGGCAATTTATTGTGTTTATTTATGGCAAAACTTGCCCACTAAATCTCAACCAGCCGATCTGTTTTCGATCTTTAGCTGGGCTTTAAATCTGTTTGTAAATCAGAGTATTTCAAGGCATTTCTGGTATATTTATATGATAGTGATTATTTATGTTTTTGTGCCATTTTTGGGAAAAGCTGTTCGTAAATTAAATAAAACCACTTTATGGTCAATACTGTTAGTTTGGATATTGATTAACGTGGCACAAACCTTTCATTGGTTTACAATTTCGAGTTGGCCTGTTTTGCTACAGCATTTTTTTGGATATATTATGTATTCCGGTTATTTAGTGCTGGGATATCAATTAATGAAAGTTCAAATTCCTTCATATCGCATCAGAATTCTTGCTGCATTTGTTTTCATTCTGACCATTTTAATCGCAGCAGTTTCTACCTGGTTTTTGAGCAAACAAGCTCATAAACTGGACACCAGCATGTACGGAAGTCTGACTCCAAACACCTTGCTTCAATCGGTGGCACTTTTTATTTTATTAAAAGACATAGCAACAAATAACAAAATTGTCCGTTGGTTTATAACCAATCTGAGTAATTACAGTTATGGGATTTATCTGGTACATGTGCTGATTATCAACTTATTATTTGATCATAAAATCTTTTGGACAATGGCACATCCCTTACTTTCACTGCCGGCAATTGTGAGTTTAGTGCTGATAAGTTCATTCGGGATGATTTTTGTTTTACGAAAAGTGCCGGGAGGAAATTATATTTCAGGATAAACATGGATCTCTCCTATCAGGACATAAAATTTCTGCCCGGTGTTGGACCGAAAAAGGCAGAATTGCTGGCGAATGAACTCGACATTCATTCGGCAGAAGATTTATTGCGGCATTACCCCTACAAATACATCGACCGCAGTCGCTATTATTACCTGCATGAGATTTCGGAAGAAATGCCGTTTATTCAAGTCAAAGGTCAAATTATCCGCTTCGAAAAAGTAGGTGAAAGTCCAAAGCAGCGGCTCGTTGCTATATTTACTGACGGACGCGATACGATTGAGTTAGTATGGTTTAAGGGCATTAGTTTTATTCTGGATAAATATAAAACCGGTATTGAATATGTTGTCTTTGGAAAACCAAGTTTTTTTAATGGAAAATTTAATTTACAACACCCAGAGTTAGATTTACCTTCGCAACTGCCACCGCCCGAACAAATGGGATTGCAACCCTTTTACAATACGTCGGAAAAGATGAAAAGCAGTTTTTTGAATTCTAAAATGATTCAGAAAATTCTTTTTCCACTCGTTCAATCCATTCGAAGCGGTATTCCCGAAACGCTTCCCGCCTATTTACTTAAGAAATTTGCCTTGCTGAATCTCACCGATTCGCTGGTCAATATCCATTTTCCCAAGAATGCCGATCTGCTTAAAAAAGCCCGGCAGCGGCTGAAATTTGAGGAGTTGTTTTATATTCAACTCAATATCCTGCAACAAACCAAGTGGCGCGACCAGCATTTTCGGGGGTTTGTGTTTGGACAAATCGGTCATTATTTCAATACTTTTTACAAAGATTTTCTGCCATTTGAACTGACTAATGCCCAAAAAAGGGTTATTCGAGAGATTCGGGTAGATGTGGCATCGGGCAGACAAATGAACCGACTGCTACAGGGCGACGTAGGTAGCGGAAAAACACTCGTAGCATTGATGGCTATGTTGATTGCAATTGACAATGGTTTTCAGACCTGTATCATGGCTCCCACCGAAATTCTGGCAACCCAGCATTTTGCCAGTTTGAATGAATTTCTCGGCGATTTGGGTGTAAGTGTTGCCTTACTTACCGGGTCAACCAAACCCAAAGCCCGTGTAGAACTGCATGAAAAACTCCGTAGCGGAGAACTGAATATCTTGATTGGTACACATGCCCTGATTGAAGACGTGGTACAATTTAAAAATCTGGGTTTAGTGGTTATCGATGAACAACATCGCTTTGGTGTGGAGCAACGCTCAAAACTCTGGAAAAAGAACGTTAATCCACCTCATATTCTGGTGATGACCGCCACGCCCATTCCCCGCACGCTCGCTATGACGCTCTACGGCGACCTGAGCGTTTCGGTCATTGATGAACTTCCGCCTGGACGAAAGCCTATTCAGACCTATCATTATTACGAAAACAAGAGACAAGGACTCAACCAGTTTATTGCCAAACAAGTGGAAATCGGGCGACAGATTTACATTGTTTATCCACTTATTCAGGAATCTGAAAAAAGCGATTTGCAAAATCTCGAAAGCGGTTTCGTATACATGCGCGAAGTTTTTCCAACTTACAAAATCAGTATGATTCACGGCAAACTGAAAGCGGCTGAAAAAGAATTTCAGATGCAGAAATTTGTATCGGGCGAAACGCAGATAATGGTGGCTACCACGGTGATTGAAGTGGGTGTAAATGTACCCAATGCTTCGGTTATGGTGATTGAAAGTGCGCAGCGTTTTGGACTGTCACAATTGCATCAGTTGCGTGGACGTGTCGGTCGTGGAGCGGAACAATCGTTTTGCATATTATTGACAGATCATAAATTAGGTTCTGATACCCGCAAACGTATGGAAATCATGGTACGAACGAATGACGGATTTGAAATTTCGGAAGCAGATTTACGGCTTCGAGGTCCCGGAGATCTGGAAGGAACACAACAAAGCGGGATGCCTTTTGAATTAAAAATAGCCAACTTAGCTCAGGATGGCCGAATGCTGGAGATTGCCCGAAATGCTGCCATTGAAATTTTGGAAGACGATATGAAACTTGAAAAAACTGAAAATCGGGTTATGGCCGCACAATTAAGTAAATTGAAGACAAATACCTTAAATTGGGGTTCAATAAGTTAAGAAAGTTGAATTTGTTTTGACCGCTAAGCGCATTTCTTTAATTTTGGAGAGGAATAAACAACTCTCAATTTCCAATTAGTTAATTTCCAATTAAAATTACTTAACATTATGGAAAAAACACTTGTCATTATCAAACCGGGAGCAATTCAACGTGGTTTAATTGGTGAAGTTATTCATCGTTTCGAACGAAAAGGGCTGCAAGTATGTGGGATTAAAATGACACAACTGACTGAAGAGATTCTGGCTGAACATTATGCCCACTTGGTTCAACGTCCATTTTTCAAACGGATTAAAGACTCGATGATGATAACTCCGGTTATTGTTTGTTGCTTAAAAGGACTGGATGCTGTTCATATTGTACACGAAATGGCTGGAAAAACAAATGGTCGTGAAGCAGCTTTGGGAACTATAAGAGGCGATTTCAGTATGAGTGTTCAGGAAAATATTATTCATACCTCTGATAACGTTGAAAATGCAAAAACTGAGTTGGCAAGGTTTTTCAATCAAAATGAAATCTTTGAATTTGACCAACACAATTTAAATTTTTTATACGCTAACGACGAAATTTAAATTAGTTCATAGTTGACAGTTTATTATTAGTTAAAAATTTAAACAACAAATTGCTTATTTAATTCATTATAAACTGTAAACGATAAACTGCCAACTAATTACTAATGTTTATTTCCCTCAAAAAACACATTACTTTTCTCGCCTTTTTTCTCTCAACTTTTGGGGGTTATGCTCAGCTCAATAATTTTTTATTAATTCCGAAAAAAGACACGACCAACATTTACAAGGAAATGTTGAACGATAATTCGGATGACTTGATGGAAAATCACCCGGCCGATGATATCTACAACGATATGTGGACGAGTGACCATGTGAATCCCTACAAAATTCCGATTGACAGCTTGCCTGATTCAGTGCGTATTGACGTTTCTAACTTTTTCATTCCGGTTCGTGGTGGGGTAACTTCGGTTTTCGGACCGAGGCGGTATCGTTTTCACTATGGAATTGATCTGCGCCTAAAAGTGGGCGATTCTGTTCGCTGCGCATTCTCCGGGAAAATCCGTTTAATTAATTATGAAGGACGTGGGTATGGTAATTACATTGTTGTTAGACATGACAATGGACTGGAAACAGTATATGCACATCTTTCAGCAGTACTAGTGGCACTGAACCAAAACGTCAAAGGCGGTGAGTTAATTGCCTTTGGAGGAAATACAGGTCATTCCACCGGACCTCATCTTCATTTTGAAACGCGTTATATTGGAAATGCTATAAATCCGGCTCACATTATCAATTTTAATAGTGGACAGGTTTTGGCAAAAACCTATTTGATGACCAAAAAGAATGCCTTCTACTATCAGCACGAAGTAAAATTATTTGCTTCAGTAAAATACTACAAGGTCAAGAAAGGAGATACATTGAAGAAAGTAGCTGCCCGAAACGGTATCAGTGTAAAGGCTCTTTGCAAATTAAATGGACTGAAAACTAAAGCCAAACTGAAAAAAGGTACCCGGATTCGCATCCGATAGATGTTTCTAAAGAAACTGACTTCAAGGGTTTGACAAAAGGCTAAATTTACTTGCTCACATGATTCACACTGAAAATATAAGCACTATCATTTTCGATTTCGGAGGCGTTTTAATAAATCTTGATTTAGACCGTTGTATTAAACGATTCAAGGAGTTGGGCGTTAAGAATTTTGAAGAAAATCTTAGCAATTTTGGACAAAAAGGGTTTTTTCTGCAATTTGAAAAAGGCGAAATTGGCGTTACTGAATTTTGCGAAAATGTACGGAAACTTACAGCCCTACCGCTTACCAACCAACAAATTATTGATGCCTGGTGTCTGTTTTTGGTGGATATTCCGGATTATAAAATCGAATTATTGCTCGAACTGAAAAAGAAATATCGTTTATTATTACTGAGCAATACTAATCCATTGCATATCGAAATCAGTGCTGCCAATGAATTTTCACGTTTTGGGTTGAAAATGGATGATGTGTTTGAAAAAAGCTACTTGTCGTACGACATGAAAATGGCGAAACCGGATGCGGAAATCTTCCAGGCACTATTGAAAGATGCAAAAGTAAAGCCTGAAGAATGTCTGTTTCTGGACGACGGACCAAAAAACATTGAACAAGCTACTAAACTCGGTATTCAAAGTTTTTTGGTGGATGTAAAGGAGGATTTGAGAAAATTTGTTTACAGTTGATAGATGAAACTTGAGAATTGGAAATTATGCATTCTGAATTAAATTACGTTGCCACAATAGGATTTTTCGATGGAGTTCATGCCGGTCATAGGTTCCTGATTGAGGAACTAAAATCGCTGGCTAAGGCCAGAAATATGCAAAGTTTGCTGATAACATTCAACATTCACCCCCGCAAAGTACTAAATTCCGATTATCAACCTCAACTGCTTAATACACTTTATGAAAAAATCGAACAACTTGAAACAACAGGGGTTGACCGTTGCGTAGTCATGGATTTTACATTGGATTTGGCTCAACTCCCTGCATTTGATTTTCTGAAAACGGTACTAAAAGAACAATATAAGGTCATAACCTTACTCGTCGGTCACGACCACCGTTTTGGACATAGCCGTGCTGACGGTTTTCTTGAATATAAACAGTATGGAGAAATGTTGGGCATGGAAGTGGTACAAGCCGGACGCTACAAAACCCCCGAAGACCGGCATGTAAGCTCATCTGACATTCGGTTGGCAATCAGTCAGGGCGATATTGTCCATGCCAACAAATTACTGACCTACCCATATTCTTTTCAGGGAAAAGTGATAGACGGTTTTCGTGTCGGACGAAAAATCGGTTTTCCTACTGCCAATCTACAAGCTCTTGATTCCGATAAACTTATTCCTCCATTTGGTGTGTATGCTGTAAGGGTGTATCACAACGAAATCGTTTACAAAGGCATGATGAATATCGGTACACGCCCCACCCTGAACAACAGCTATCATACGAGCCTCGAAGTGCATATTCTAAAATTCGACCAGGACATTTACAATCAGACTATAAAAGTAGAATTCCTCGAAAAAATTCGCGACGAACGGAAATTTAATAGTTTGGATGAGTTAGTTGACCAGCTGAAGAAAGACAGAGGGGTTGTTGACAGTTTATAATAAAACTGATGTTTTATTGTTTCCTTTGTAGTATCTGTAGAAGTTTAATTTAATTGATAATATCAGTAATAATTGCCTGCTCAGTTTTTTCGAACAGCGTATTAAAATCGTATTCACTTACTTTCATGGGTTCATGAACACTAAATTTTACAGGGTTGCCAATGCCCAGAGGAAAATTTCCATATCGAAATATCTTCCAGGAATTGTTAATAGTAACCGGTACTACATAAGCACTTGGAGCATATTTACATAGTATTTTCAGACCACTGGCTGCAAATGGTTTTGGTTCTCCATCTCTTGTTCGGGTTCCTTCGGGATAAATAACTACCGAACGACAATTCATCTCAATATATTCACTCATCTTTTTTAAAGCTGGTAATGCCTGTTTTGGGTCATTGCGGTCAATTAACACAGAACCTCCGTGATTCAGATTGTATGATATGCTTGGAATGCCTTTACCCAGTTCAATTTTGCTCACATATTTAAGATGAAACTTTTGTAAAAACCACCCCATTCCAATAATGTCGAACAAACCCTGATGATTGGCTACAAAAATGAGGGGCTTTCCTTCTGGAATCAATTCTCTGTTTTCTATTTCTACTTTAGAAAAAATAAAATATAAGCTGAGAATTGTAAAAAAATTCAGAATATCAACACTCTTTTTATGTGCCTGATATCCAAAGATATTAAAACAAATCCATTGAATGGGCTGAAAAAGGCAAATGAAAAATATAAACCAACTGTATGCAAGAATGGACAATGGGTAGGATAACAACTTTTTCATATTACGGAAATTTTCCACAAAAGTAAGAATATTTTAAATCTTAGATATTCAATTTATTTGTTTTTAGCAGAATATTTGGTTTTTTTTGAAGAGAAATCTGCAAATTGGATAGAAAAAATAGGTTGGTAAATTATTTTGAACACTTATAATGTTGTTGCTGAATTGAATTGATAAGTAACTTTTTCCAAATCTTCCGGTGTGTCAATACCAATAGATTCTACATCTGTATAGCCAACCTTAATTCTGTATCCGTTTTCCAACCAACGAAGCTGCTCAAGGGATTCGGCCAACTCAAGAGGTGATTGCTCTAGAAGTGTTATTTCTCGTAAAATATCAGCACGATAAGCATAAATACCAATATGTTTCAGATAGGGATGTAGCGAAATCCAGTCTTGAAGTTCAGCTCCACGTTTATATGGAATAACTGAGCGGCTGAAATACAGTGCTTCATTCCACTTATTCACAATTAATTTTGGGCAATTGGGATTAGTCAGAACTTCCAAATCCTCTTTCTGAGTGATTTTCTTTGCCAATGTGGCCAGTTGAGTTTCGTCATATTCGAAACATTTCTGTAACTCCATTATTTGTTCAGGTTGGATAAATGGCTCGTCGCCCTGAACGTTGATGATGACATCGTAGTGTTCTTTTAATTTTGTAAATGCTTCGTAACAACGGTCAGTTCCGCTACGATGCTGGTCGGATGTCATAATTACTTTTCCACCAAAAGCCTCAACTGCATTGAAAATTCGTGGATCATCGGTTGCCACATACACATCTTGTACTGCTTTTGAAACCTGATCGTAAACCCGCTGAATCATAGTTTTTCCCCCAATATTAGCCAATGGTTTTCCAGGAAAACGGGTTGACGCAAAGCGTGCAGGTATGATAGCTACAAACTTCAACGGTTTTTCTTTATAAGATTTTGATGGCATTGATAAATATTAATTCCGGGTTTATATAACAGATCTTCTTTTATACATTCGTTTTTTTAAATATACAAACCAACTGGTGGAACGTAATAATAGTAATACAATTAATGGAAAAGCGGCAAGATTAAAAATCTGAGTTGATAATGCAAACGAGAAAAGTCCTCCAATAAGAAGCAAAATGTTTATGATTTCGTAGAAAAAAACTGGTGTACGTAATTTAGGAAACCACATTAAAATACCAAGTATAATATTGAGTGGATTTAACCACAATATATTTAAATTAATTTTAACTAAGGGGTGGGTAGAGAATATCATCATATAGGCTACTAATATGCCCACTAAGCCTGTTGAAATAAGTAAAAATGAGTCGAATAATTTATAATGATGATTGCGAAATAAATCCCAAATTGTTATTAATAGACCAATAATGAAAAGCAATATTGTAAGTGTTAAAGGTTTTATTGACAAAATGCTTAGTTTTTGTTCGACTTCTTTTTTGTCAATTAAAAGTTTTTTATCTAAAACTAATTTTCTGCTCTGATTATTTATGGAGTGAATTTCAGCCGTTTGAAAACCGGTCATAAGTACCTCAGGTAAAAACATACTTTCACTAAAAGTTGGAGACTGATCAGCATCTTTTCCGAATAACAGATCTATTCCAAATTTTAACCAGGTGTCATTTCCAACATAGCTGCCGATCCACTGCCGATAGGTCTTTACATCAGCATTATCTTCGAATTTTACATAACCATGTATAGAACCTAATATTTTATCTCTTGGACGGGTTGAACAATTGTCGAATACGAAATTATAGCGATAAACTCTGTTTTTAGGTTCGTAGTTTTTTAGCAGATTTTTAATTAAAACTCTTTTCTCAGTTGAATTCAGATTAAGTATTTGTTCCCAAACCAACGAATTACGTTGAGCGTAGGAAGCCAGGAAATTGCCTGTATCATAAACCCCAAGCTCATAATCTGTTTCACCCTTGATAAATTTATAATAAAAATCTGGAGTGTCAAAGCTAAAAATACCGTAATTGAAGACTACATCTATTGCAGAATGAGGATTTTTTAAACGGATAGCGGTATGACCAAATTTTTCATACACTTCTTCGCCTGCTGAGCAGGTTATTAAGCTTACAATTGTCGAATCGCTAAACATTAATTGTTGAGCATTCAGTTTAAGAGTACTCAATAATATGAAAAAGTACAAGAAAATACGTTTCATAGATCTTTTATGCTAAATGAATATTACAAAAGTAATCATATTTATTTGAATTTTCATGATTGATATTTTTTACAATTACAAAAACAATGATAATCAGCTCTTTTATTCAAAAATGACAAATGAAAAATTTCTTTTTCAATATTTATTTATATTTTTTTGCTATTTAGGATATATTTGTCAGAAAATCACTAAATTTGTGCTTTATAACATTGTTGTCAAACATATTTCAGCGAAAATTTTATGGCAAAAAAACATGTTTCAGTGCTAAAACCAATAGAAGAAATTCTAACTGTTTGGGATGTCTTGACTCCTGATGAAAGGCAGTTTGTGAAAAATAATTATTCTATTCATCATTTTAAGAAAAATGAAATGATTCATTGCGAAGGTGAGATACCTACACACATGATGATACTGGCCAGTGGAAAGGTGAAAGTTTATAAAGAAGGTGTCGGAAGCCGATCGCAAATTATCAGAATGCTGAAACCAGGAGAACATTTTGGTTACAGAGCCATTATTGCGAACGAAAATTACAATACTAATGTGACCGCTTTTGAAGCTTCGACGGTTTACATGATAAAAGCAGACATTTTTTTATCTATTTTACGTCATAACAATGCATTTTGTTATCGGTTTTTGGAAGAAATTGCCGGAGATTTAGGAGCTTCTGATGCTCGTACTGTAAATCTTACACAAAAACATATTCGAGGACGACTTGCTGAAGCCTTATTGTTGCTAAGAAAAAATTATGGTATGGAAGAAGATGGTGCAACTATTTGCATATACCTTTCACGCGAAGACCTTGCTAACTTGTCCAATATGACCACATCAAATGCTATTCGAACTTTGTCGATGTTTGTAAATGAACATGTTATTGCAATGGATGGCAGGAAACTTAAAATTATTGATGAAGAACGCTTACGAAAAATAAGCAAAATGGGTTAACTTATGGATTCTTCCCAAATTCATTCAACATATAATTCGGTTTTACACTTTCTGGCTACTGGTCAGATAACGACTGCGATTGCAAAAATAGAAGATTTAACTAATGAGTTGCAACTCGGAGAATATACCGATCGATTGAATGACCTGCATCAAAATTACCGTTTTCTCCTGCAATACTATATTACCGGAGTTGAAGATCCTGAACGTAAATCAGTTTATAATAAGCTGATTGCCAAATTGTTTGTTTTGGATGCTGAATTGCGAGAAGAACTGTTATTTCGTAATTCAACAAATTTTGAATATACTCAGAAACGTTATTTTCCTTACACAAAAAAATATAAATCACCCGCTGAATTACTGATATCGCTCCGGTATTATCATTCTCAATCTATTTTAATTTCTAATCTGCAGGATAGCCATGAGTTAGAAAAGAACCGCTTGCGATCAAATTATGAGACTGCTTTGCCCGAGCTATTTAACATATTCTGGTTAGCAACTTCGTATGAATCGGAGGAGAAAAAACTTTTTGAGCAGATTCTAATTGATTCTTATCCGGGTTTTTTAGAAAAATCAATCCTTATTTCTGCGCTGACGCTCAATTTGTGGCGCATGTTCGACGAGCGCAAAATGATGATGCTACTCGATGCTTGTCAGTCAGAGAATCAGATGGTCAGACAGCGTGCCATGGTTGGATTGAGTTTTGTGATGGCTCGATACAACCGTTTTTTGCCCTATTTTCCTGCTATTCGAAATCGGTTGGTTTTATTGGCAGACGATAATCATGTGGTTGATAATTTTCAAACCATATTAATTCAGATAATCTCAACAGCCGAAACTGAAAAGATTTCAAAGAAAATGCAGGAAGAAATTCTGCCTGAGATGATGAAAATCAGTCCGTTGCTGAAGGATAAAATGGACCCAGACTCACTTTTAAATTCAGATGACTGGGGTGAAGAAAATCCTGAATGGCAGGAAATGCTTGATAAAAGTGGAATATCCGATAAACTGAAAGAACTGAGCGAACTGCAAATGGAAGGTGCTGATGTTTATATGAGTACCTTTTCACTTCTGAAGAATTTTCCATTTTTCTCAGAAACGAGTAATTGGTTTTTGCCTTTCGACACAAAATACTCTACTGTAAAAGAGCTTTTTAAACCGGATGATAATTCATTGATTTCTGCTTTTGTGGGGAATAACATTATGTGTAATTCGGATAAATACTCTTTTTGTCTCAGTATTTTGCAAATGCCAGAATCACAACGTGGCATGCTAAAGAATTCGTTCAAAATGGAAGCTGAACAGTTGGCAGAGTTGACAAACGACGAAGCTATACTTAACCCAAATTTAGCCACAAAAAATATTTCGAAACAATATATCCAGGATTTGTTCCGCTTTTTTAAGCTGTATTCGAAACATGGCGATTTCGCAGATATGTTTAGTTATTCACTGTCGATGCACCACTCATTTTTATTTGATATTTTGTCGAATGACCACGATTTTAAAATAAGTATTGCCGAATATTATTTCTCAAAAAGCCATTTTATTCCAGCACTTGAACTGTTTGAGGAAATTCAGCACGAAATAACTCCAATGGCTGCCCTATATCAGAAAATTGGGTATATATATCAGCAGACTTCACAATTCGAGAAAGCACTTGACGCTTATAATAAAGCTGATATTATTCAGCCCGACGATATTTGGACAGTTCGCAAAATGGCACTTTGTTATAGATTGTCGGGTAATTTTGAGAAGGCACTTGAATTCTACCATCATGTAGATCATCTAAAACCTAATCAAAACCTAGTTTTGATGCAAATTGCACATTGTTTTGTGGAATTGAGAAAATTCAAAGAAGCCTTGAATATTTATTTTAAACTGGATGCCCTCGAAGGCGAAAATGTGAAGGTGTGGCGGGCAATAACTTGGTGTTCGTTTGTTTCGGGTAATGTCAAACAGGCTGATTATTATGTTAGTAAGCTGATTGAGACTGAACCCAATGTGCAGGATTTTATGAATGCAGCTCACATAGCCTGGTGTCAGAAGAAACATACCGAAGCCATAAACTTATATCGTAAAACCATTGAATTGCATGAGAATAAGCACGATTTGTTTCTTGGAGCTTTTAATGAAGATAAGTCTTATCTGATTGCAAATGGAATTGACAAGGATGAAATTCCGTTGATGCTGGATGCATTGTTAGTAGCAGTAAGCAATAAGCAATAAGTAGTAAGCAGACAATTATAGTCTATACCCCAATCCCCATTCAATAAATTCGGCTTTTTGAAGATGAGTTTTTAATCCTACACATAAGAAATAATGTTTACTTATGGCATATTTCAGTGTGACACGAGTATAAAACCACCCATCTTCAGAGTCAATATTATACGGATAAATCAATCCTTTATTCAAAGTTGTAACTTTTGCCTGATCGTAAGGTGAAAGGTTTTTAAGCGGATCGTATAAATATACTCCGAAATCCATTCCTCCAATCAATTTACCAAACAATAATTCATGTTGCCACGATAATCCCACACGGAACTTGTTTTTCAACTCGTCAGTTGTAATGTAGTAACGTGAGAATTTCGTATATCCATCGAATGCGCCGTCATAGAAAGCATCCACAGCCAACCCCATTCGATAAAAATTAGTAACAGGGTGATATACACCGGCAATCACAGACGCAATCGGAAAGGTTTTCTGATCCTGATAATACAACTGTCGGAAGCCACCCGAAACAATAATTTCAGGATAGAATTTTTTAGTAATTCCCTCTAATTGTTGCTTTTGAGGGAATGTGTATTTCTTATAATTAGGTGAGTATTTCAGTCCAATAAAGCCATTCAGTAAATTTAATCCTGAGTTTGGAGCAACTGCGCTTCCATTTGACATATGATTCCAGGTATAATCGCCGGTTAGGCTCAGTCCACTGGTTATAGGTATTTCCAAACTGGCACCGGCAGAAAAATACACATTAATAACTGAGCCTATGGCACCATTTGTCCCGGTTAAAGATGGAAGTATATTCCCAGCTAAATCGGTATTGGTATTGTAATAATTTTTGGTCAGAAAACTCACTCCTGTTCCTCCTTTAAAATTCACTTTCAGAAAATTAGTGCGGATGATGGAGTAGGAAATATAGGGATAAATAGCATAAGCGTTACCAAGTTTAGCCGGATTACCCAGATTTAGCCACACAGCTCCCAGTCCAATGGTAGGAAAACCATTGAATTGATACCAGTTTTTTTCGTTCATCGATTGAAATTCAAGTGATAACTCAGCACCCGTAACCGAATTCAAAACTAAAGCTTTTACATGCGCATCGTGTGGAAGAATATTCCCGTAAATCCCCTGTAATTTAATGCTGTAGTTGTCATAAGTCTGTGCCGGAATCATGCCGGAAGATATGATAATCAGTAGGAATAGTAGCTTGTTTCTCATAAAATCATCCATTGCAAATGGTTTTTCATTCAATTATTTTGGTTACCTTTGACAGCGCAAAAATAGCAAAATAATTATCAATCTAAGTTGTTCGGCAAAAAACATGTTTTCAGTCTTAAAAAAAGAGTTGCGTGCATTTTTCAGTAATGCAACCGGTTATATTGTTGTTGGCATTTTTCTGACGCTTACTGGCTTGTTTCTTTGGGTAATTCAGGGAGAATACAATGTGCTGGAAACAGGTTATGCTAATCTTGACGGATTGTTTTATCTTGCACCCTGGTTGTTCTTATTTTTGTGTCCTGCCATTAGCATGCGACTTTTTGCTGAAGAAAAACAAACCGGAACGTGGGAATTGCTGGTGACAAAACCAATCAGTAAACCACAGATTGTTCTTGGTAAATATCTTGCCGCTTGGTTGCTGGTTATTGCTGCATTATTCCCTGCAATACTCTATTATTTATCCATTTCTTATATGGCTGAGCCGATGGGGAATGTTGATTCGGGTGCATTTTGGGGATCGTTTATCGGATTGATTTTTCTGGCAGCACTGTATGTTGCTATCGGTAGCTTTGCTTCGTCACTTTCGTCCAATCAAATTGTATCATTTGTAGTTGCTGTGGTACTCTCCTTCTTTTTCTACTATGGTTTTGAGCTTACTATGAGTTTCTTTAGGTCGGGACAATCTGTACAAGTAGTTGAACAATTAGGAATACATATACATTATAAATCGATGAGCCGTGGTGTGATTGATTCGCGCGATATTATTTATTTTGTGTTGATGAGTGGCGGATTTTTATCGGCAACGATTTGGAGAGTGCGAAAATAAAGGCTCCTAAATCTTCTAAAGGGGACTTAAAACTTAATATTAATTTACAATGATACAAACAATTGATTCCCCATTTCAGGGATTTAAAGGGCCACAGAAGCCCTATATTTTAATTACCAATGATGACGGACACGAGGCAAAAGGTATAAAAGTATTGACCCGATTGATGATGGAAATTGGTGAAGTGGTAGTTGTTGCACCCGATGGACCACGATCGGCACAGTCGAATGCACTGACGGTGACTCAACCGATTCGCTACAAAAAGTTGGAAGAAAAGGATGGACTTAAACGTTATTGTTGTACCGGCACACCGACGGATTGTGTGAAGTTAGCATTGAATGAAATAGTGGAACGTAAACCTGATTTGATTGTTTCGGGCATAAATCATGGTTCCAATTCAGCCATTAATGTAATTTATTCAGGCACAATGGGAGCGGTACTCGAAGGTTGTGAAAATGGTATTTTATCTATTGGGTTTTCAATTGATACACATTCACTGGAAGCCGATTTTTCTCATTTTGAATCGCATGTGTTGAAAATAACCCGCGAAGCATTGAAGAACGGATTAAGTCATGGTACCTGTCTGAATGTAAATGCGCCAAATGGCAACATTAAAGGAGTGAAGATTGCCCGTCAGGCTGATGGTCAGTGGGTAAAAGAATATGAAAAACGAACTGATCCGCAGGGACGGGAATATTTTTGGCTCACAGGCTATTTTGAAAACAACGAACCGGAAGCTGAAGATACCGACGAATGGGCGATACTGAACAATTTCATTTCTATCGTTCCTACCAAAATTGATTTGACGGCTTATGAAGCAATCGAAGCTGTTAAAGGGTGGCAGTTTTGATTTGAGTTTATAGATTCCAAAGTGCTTATAGTTGAATGGTTTGCATTAATCATTAGCCATTAATAATTATTCTCATGGAGCATTTCAATAAGTTCATATATGGCTTGATACCGGGATTAATCTTTCCGGTACTGTTTATGTGGGTTTATCTGAACCGTTTTTATCCCGACCACATATCGTTTATCGAAACAATAAAACAAATTTGGCCGGGTTTACTGATGGGGAAATTACTGTTACTGTCCATTATGCCAAATCTGGTTCTGGTTTTTGTTTTTTATAAAAGCGATAGTTTCAGAATTGCAACCGGAATAATGCTGGGAGCGATGCCATATCTGATTTCGAGTTTTTTTATGCTATGAAATAGCAGTAAGCGGTTGACAATTGACAATTGACAGTTAATAGTGGCAGTAAATAAGAGATTCATTTCATTTTTACATCTTCTAATCAACACAATAAACCACTAATCATCTAATCATCTAATCATCTAAACTTCTAAACAACAATGCGTTACTTTCTTATAGCCGGTGAGGCTTCGGGTGATTTACATGCTTCGAATTTGATGTGTGAGTTAAGAAATGCGGATTCAGAAGCTGAATTCTGCTTTTTGGGTGGTGACCTTATGTTGGCACAGGGTGGAAAGTTGGTGAAGCATTATCGTGAAATGGCTTTTATGGGTTTCTGGGCGGTGCTGAAAAATGCACCAACGGTTCTAAGAAATATAAATGACTGCAAGAAAGCCATTATAAATTTCCAGGCCGATGTGGTTATTTTAATTGACTATCCGGGTTTCAATCTTCGTATTGCCGAATTTGTAAAGGAAAATTTGAAAACTCCTGTTTACTATTATATTTCTCCTAAAATATGGGCGTGGAAAGAATACCGGATTAAAGATATTAAACGCTATGTGGATAAAATGTTTACTATTTTTCCTTTCGAAACGGAGTTTTACGCCAAACATAATTATCCTGTAGAATATGTTGGCAATCCAACTGTTGAGACGATTCTTAATCGTCCGAATCAGAACCAGACATTCGAAGAATTTTGTGATCAAAATAACCTGAAACAAAAACAAATCATAGCCATTTTAGCCGGTAGTCGAAAGCAGGAAATTTCCGCATGTCTGCCCCGCATGATTGATGCTGCTTTAATTTTTGACAATTATCAGACTGTAATTTCAGGTGCTCCCGGAATAGATCCTCAGTATTATCATAAAATATTGGATGGAAAGAAAATACCGGTTGTATTTGGCAAAACATACCAATTACTTCAACATTCCAGAGCGGCTATTGTAAATTCAGGAACTGCCACACTTGAAACTGCTATGGTGGGTACTCCGCAAGTAGTGGTTTATCATGTCATTTTCGGACGGTTAGCTTATGCTATTAAGGACATTTTAATCAAAGTAAAGTTCTTTTCTTTAGTCAATCTCGTCGCTGAAAAGGAAGTTGTGAAGGAATTGGTAGCACATCATTTTACAGTTGATAATGTAGCCAAAGAATTAGAAAAACTTATCTATCATCAAACTTACCGGAATAGGATTACTGTGGGTTACACTGAAATCTTGGAAACTCTTGGCAAACCCGGTGCTGCAAAACGTGCTGCAACTTCCATTGTTAGAGAACTGTCAAAAAAAGTAAAACAAGGGAATTGATTTGGTTAAGCCATGACACAGGCCATAGCAATGCTGTAGAATTTGGAAGCGGTGGTTTCGCTACGTGAGGTAAGTACTACCGGATTGTTAGTTCCCTGAAGTAATCCACCCATTTGAGCACCCGCAAAAAGTGCCAGCCCTTTGTAGAATGTGTTGGCACACTCGAAATTTGGAAAGATGAGTATATCTGCGTCGCCCAACACCGGACTCGGCACATTTTTAATGCTTCCTCGCTCGGCATCCAATGCCAGAAATATATCCAGTGGTCCATCCATTATCACATCGCCAAATTCACCTTCGCGCCACATCTGCATAATGTCTAAGTAATCCTGCATATACTGAATTTTTGGATTAGCTATTTCGGTGGCATGAATCAGCGCTATTTTTGGATAAGATAAGCCAAACTTATACGCTGTTTGAATGGCATATTTTATCATCGCTATTCGTTGTAGCAAATTAGGAGAAGGAATAACTACCGGGTCACTAAAGAAAATCAGTTTGCGGTAGTTCGGAATTTCCATGGCGGCATTGTAGGTCATTACCGTTCCGGGTTTCAGAATGCCTTTTTCTTTATCCAGAATGGCACGTAGCAGTACGTCCGTATTGACTAATCCTTTCATCAGAATATCGGCTTCACCCTCTTTTACCATTCGTACTGCTTCTATGGCAGCCTCTTTTACTTCGGGTACATCAATAATATGAACGAAAGGCGAGAGGGTATGTTCCTCGAACAAGTGTGGAGATTCAATGGAAGCCACATCACCAATTAACCATGCTTCGATAATTCCTAAATCAACAGCTTGCAGAACCGCATCGAGTGTGTGTGCATCCACCGCATTGGCCACAGCCATACGCTTGCGGCAGTTCAGTCCGGTAAGGTGAGCTGTCAGTTCGGCAAACGATGAAATTGACTCCATTCAGTACTGTTTTGGGTAGATTTACTCCACAAATGTAGAAATAATATTTTGGTACTACAACTAACAACACCCAATTCCAACTACTTGTTTAAAGATTTGTTATCCAACTTTTTAAAGTAAAAATCAGAAAGCGTAGGCACTACTTTCTGATTTTAGTTTTTTATTCGCCAAACAACTATATTGTCAATTTTTTATCGGGTTCTGATATCAGATTGAAAGAGTTTTGATTATCGATTCTAAACAATAAATAATTATTTTATTTTATTATTTACCGAAAAAAGTCTGCACAGTTTGATTAAATAATTCAGGATGTTGCTGGCATACCTGATGGTATGAATCGGGGAAAATACACAAGGCTGCAGCGGGTAAGGATTGAAATATTTTCAATGTGTGTTCAGGTTTAATCATATCCTTGTCGCCTGCCATTACCAACACGGGACAATGGATTTTTTTTAAATCAGAAAAGGGAATCTGAGGTTGAAAAATCATCATGCGGTTTAAAGTTATCTCCCTCTCCGAAGTACTTTTCAACACGGTATGTTTCATTTGTTCCATATCTACAGCATACATAGCAGTTGTGTCGGGAATAATATTGGCACCTGTTACGGCCAGCTTGCTGACTTTTTTCGGAAAGTGCATAGCCAGTACCAGCCCGTCAATTCCGCCATCGCTCCAACCCAGCACGTATGCCGAATCGATTTTAAGATAGTCAAGCAATCCTGCAAAATCAGCCGCCATCATATCATACGAAAGTGTGTCCGCAGCACCGCCCGATTTGCCCTGAAGGCGGCTGTCGATGGCAATGATTTTATAGTGTTTTTCGAAGTAGGGTATCTGATACTTAAACGATGCAATAGATCCACCGTTGCCGTGTAACATGACAAGTGGTTTCCCTTTTCCGTAGGTTTCGTAGTACAGATTAATTCCGTTTATCCGGGTATAATGTCCGGCTTTGGGATTATTTCCATAATCCTCAGTTGCCACTTTTCTACATGACAGCGTTAAGCAGGCAGATAAAATCAGAATTAAAAAGCTGGTTGTTTTCATAAAAGCCCTGTCATTCGTTTAATCACTTATTCCTTTTTGAAAAACCGTTTAAAAATCAGGTAAGCAATTAATACCGTTGCAAATCCGGCCAGAAAACTGTATGTCGATTCCATCGAATAGCTTTTAATGAAAAGTCGCTTGGCCAGTATAGCCACTAGAATGAGTGATACGGCTATTACAGTGATAATATTTTTTTGCTGAGGTATTTTCATATCTTTTTATTTTCGCTCCAAGGCAAAAATCATGTATTTCTTTTCATTTTCAAATTTCACAGGATCGATTGATGCCACTTCTTTGTAAATCTTTCCGTCAATTCCTTCGCGAAGTTCTTGTGTCAGGTAATACAGAAAGCCTTGTTTATAACGGAGTTTTTCGAAGGCGAAGTTTTTAATTGGAAACAGAAACCGTTCCACATAAATATTCAGAAAGCGGAGCATTGGCAAGATGTTCGGCGTAATGTCCTTTTGATACACAATTTTCCAATTCGATTTTTCGATTGTGCTGATAAAATCAGTTAGCAAGTGAGACGATTTATTAATTCCATCGTTGTGCAGGCGGAAATAATCGGTGATAATCCACTTTGCACCAGGTTCGGTAATGGCATTGATCTTTTCTAGTCCTTTTTCGAGATTAATATATTGAAACGATTCAGAATTAATAACCGTTTTATATATTTTGTTTTCATCCACATCTTCGAACTTGCAGTTATGCACCGGAATGGTTTTGTATTTGTTTTGAATATGTCTGATTTGATTCCGATTAGGTGTCAGTGCTTCCACATTAAACTTTTGAGCACTAAGGATAGCCGATAAGCCGCCCATTCCGCAGCCAACATCTAAGATAAGACCCTTTTTGTCGCTAATTAAATCGACAATATTCTGAGCATATTTTAGCTGAGCATCTTCAACCGATTTAATTGAAATGGATTCGGGTGCAATTTCAGTATCTTCAAAATAACCATAATGTAGCATGTCATTTTTAAGTATTTTTGAATACAGATTCAATTCCAGATCACTTTGAGATTTGTCGTACTGTCCGTCTTTTTTCGTTGAACGATAGGCTTTAACCCATTTAACAGGATTTATTAATTGAAGATACTTGGTTTTCATTCGCAGTTTTATTATTTTTTTTGGTATAAGTAATTGCAAAGATAGAAAGAATGGGGGAATTAAAAAATTGCTAAGCAATTTCATGATAAAACGAAAGGATGACTCAAAGTCATCCTTTCGCTAAATTAAGATATTGGATTGAGGTGATTATTCCTCAATTTCAGCAAAGTCAACAATATGGTCGTCGACATAAGCTGCCAATAAAGCAGTTTGTTCTTCTTCGATATCGAAATAACGCTCTTCCAATTCATCAAATGCCTCAAAATCTACATAAAGTGCATTGAATTCTTCATCGGTAGTTTCACGTTCTAATGTTTTTTTGTTCGGATCATAAATCTCTTTGGCTTTGTAAATGAGGCGTGAAAGTTCAATTGCACCAAACTGTTTCATCGCTTTGGCAAAAGGATTTCCGAAAATATAACCCCCATATCCATTCTGAATCAGTTGCACAAAACCACCATCACGCATTTCAGAACTGAAAAAATGCCAGGCCAGCAACGTGTGCTGATTTCCATTTAATAGTGGCATCGTTTTTTCATTTAATTCACTGCCAATGGCCTCCAGATAGGCATCAATAAATACTTGCAGGAATTCATCCATCCCTTTTTCGGCTGCGGTAGCTAATGAACTGTTTTTAATTTTAATCATATTTGAGTTTGAAAGTTTAAAAGTTTCTAAAGTAAGATTTCTGCACTAAATGCAGGTAATTCAATGGATAGTTTATGACCGGAAATGTCGAAAATATGATTGAAGGTTGATTTTAATCCCCTTCCTCTCAAAATTTCCGGTAATTCAGCTTCAATCGTTTTTGTTTTTGCCGAATTATTGATGATGATTATTGCCTCATTCCTAAAGTATTTGCGGGCATAAACCCAACTGTCTTTGCTGCTCTGAATGTTTATAAAATCACCGTAAATCAATACCGGATTATCTGTTCGCAAGTGTGCCAATGTACTGACTTTACTTAAAAGCTTTGCCTCCCGTTCATTCAAATGATCAAACTTCATCATACGCCGGCAGTCAGGGTCATTTGCACCCGTCAGACCGATCTCGTCACCATAGAAAATGACAGGTATACCCGGGATGGTCATGTTGAATGTCTGCATAAGCAGCAATTTATCGTAAGCAGTTGAATCAGTAATGCCAATTACGCGTTGCCATCCTGCCGCTTTGGAATCTTCCCCAAACTTCAAATCGTGTGAAGCCAATGCCATAAACCTCGGTTTGTCGTGATTTCCCGAGATATTACCCATCAGATTATGACCTCCATAAATGTACAGACTTGAATTTAATATTGTCGACACTTGTTTCAAATCGCTTCCTCCTACACCGGCAAAAGTGGTATTGGCAATGTCATACACATTAAAGTCAAACTGTCCATCCAACATTCCGGTTGTGAGATAACTACTTATTAATTCCGGGCTTCCGTAAGTCTCGCCAATCTGATACAGGTTTTTGCCTTTGTTCGCTTTTTTTATTTTTAGAGTTAGTTCACGCCAGAATTCTTCGGTAATGTGCTTGGTTGCATCGTGACGGAAACCATCCAACTTGAACTCTTTCAACCAAAACATAGCCGAATCAGTCATGATATGTACCACCTTGGGATTGCTTAAATCGAGTGTCGGCATAAAGGTGTCGAACCAGGTGGTGAGTCGTTGATCATTCCAACGCTCGGTATTCAGACTTCCATCAGGCAGAAAAAGCGAAGTTGTCAGCTCAGGATGTTGTTGATAGAATGGATGTTCTTTGTGAACGTGATGTGCCACATAATCCAGCAATACATTGATATTATTTTTGTGCGCATCGGTCACCAAATCTTTGAATTCCTGATTAGTCCCAAACCGAAAATCAACTTTGGATGACGAAATTGGCCAATAACCGTGATAACCGGAGAATTTGGTGTTCATTGGCTTATAATAACCATAAGGTTCAGTTGGATTTTGGTTTAGTGGAGAAATCCACAAGGTATTCACTCCCAGTTTGCTGAAATATTCATTGTCAATGGTTTGTTTAATACCAGCTAAGTCGCCTCCCCAATAATCTACCTTCGGGTTTACGTCCACACGATTCATAGGGTGATCATTTTTTTTATCGCCGTTCATAAATCTATCCACCAGAGCAAAATACATGATTTGAGCTTGTTTGTCCTCGCGTGAAATTTGCTTTGAATCTGTCAGAACCCTTCCGTTTTGAAGTGGAATAAGTAAATCGTTGCTTACGCCAAATTCATTACTTGCCCATACACGGATATACGAACGCTCGAGTGAAGAAGCTTCAGATGGAATATGAAAAATAATTTTTCCTCTTTTTACTTTTACAAATTCGGCTGGAAGTAGGTAATTTTGCCAGTAAACAAAAACATTTTTTACTTGATTTTGGCTTGTCAGCTTCACAGTAGAACTCATAAATCGTTTAGTGAAAAGTTTTGGAAACCTATCACCATTCCCTGAAACTTGTAATATGGAATTGAATTTCCCATAGCCATTGTCAACTTTATTTGGATTGTTAGCATCATGATTCTGGTTGCCATCCAATGCCATTTGATATAGATAGGTACCCGGACTCAAATTCAGGGTTACCTGATACAAACCCTTATTATTGAGTATTAAATCAGGTGAAAGCGATGCTGCCCAATCGTTCATCTGTCCGGCAATCTGAACCCGACCAAAGGTTTTCCCTTGCGGATTAAAGGTGAAGCTATAATCAATTTTATCGGTTTTCCTACATGGAATTGAATAGGGCACAGCTTTTATCCAAAGTTTCACATCGACAAAAGTTTCCATATCTTTTGTTACTGTGAAAGTCCCGGCCATCTTGTCAGCAGCCATTTTGCATTTCAATTGTGACGAAGAACTCGTAACTGAATCAATTTCTGCCGGATTCAGAATAAAATCCTGTAAATACACTTTATTGTCGCCAACTTTCAATGTGAGTAAGGAATTCAGATTCTTGTTGTTTTCCGAATCAGTCGGGAAATTGAGATTGGATTGACAAGATGTAAATCCTAAGATGAAAATGAAAAATAAATGATTTTTTCTCATGAAATTATTGATTATTTGAGGAATAATTGAGCATCACAATTTGAAATGTAAATGCTGTCATTTTGAGAATAATAGTTGCCCATAACTGACGTGATAATTAATTTGTAATTTTCAGAAGTAATAGTCATTTCTTTTGCAGAATAGGAACTTCTTGTTTTATGAGACTGCAAAATTTCTTTTAATTTTGGCTTTAATGGAATTATGACTGCAGAAGTATTCATCGCTTTTGGATTAACCTTAAGGTTCAAATCTTTTAATGAAATTTCCACTAGGTCATTATTTAAAATATCTGTTTTATCGCTATTAAATGAAGGAATAAAAACAAGTGAAAGATAGGAATTAATATCAATAACTGAATTGCTTGTTTTTTCAATCCAAGCATTAAAATTAGTATCTTTGACGGGTAAGTCACTTATTCCTAGTTTTTCGTTGATGTCAGAACTCGTTTTGGATTTAACGGAATCTTTGAAAAAACGCTGTAACTTTTCAATACCGTAATTAGTACAAACATACTTAATGTCTTCGGATAAAGCCTCGGATAATTTCGGACTTAACACAATTGTTTTTTCTGAATTATCGATTACTTTTCCGTCTTTCAGCAACTTAGTATCATTTAGTAATTGCCCAATTTCCTTCAGCATAGTTCTTCGGGTAATACTATAAACGCTCCAAGGACCAACTGACGAGATGAGTAAAACGGTTGAAAACGAAATGATAATCCATTTTAAATGCCTGGCATTTGTTAGGAATAGATAAAGGCTAATACCATATAACCAAACATTTAAGATCAAGACATACATTCGGTTAACAGTCATGCCATAATCGCCTAAGCGACGGGATATGCCAACTGACATTAAAACTAAAAGCGGTAATAATAGTGCTGGAAAGTATTTCGAAAGGAGATTCACCACTTTATTTGGCTTCTCCTTTTCCAATCTAAGTGGATACAGGATAAGCATACTTATGAATCCACCCAATCCTAAAACTGACACAAGCATGGAAACCCAGCCGTTCGGCAGCTGCCATTTGATTATAATCTGTGCCAGATAAACGTATAAAATCATTGTGTAAAGTGCTAGAATCGGAAGGAAAATATACATTCCAAGTATTTTGATAAACTTGTCGAACTTAAATTCTTGATTATACATTTCCTGAAAACTTCTAATGTTAGTAAGAAAATAAATTGGTGCAAAAAGTGCATAGCAAATTACTGCAATGTCTTCGTATACTTTTGGTTGTATATCGACTTTAAATAATTCTTTCAAGGATAAAACCGCCAAACTCAAACCCGCAAATAATACCTGAGCAAAAATGAAAGCAATAATTAATTGAACAATAGCAGTTTTGCTGAATTCCCAAAACGGAATGTCGTTATTCTTTTTGATAAATGGCACTACGAAAGCTGATAAAACAAGCACTATCCCAATGGAAATGACCTGGTAGAAATTTACTGCTTCAAATTTTTCGGGGAGCAGCCAGCAGTAAGCCATTAATACTAAAATTGCCACGAGATTAAGTCCAATCTTGTAAACTAATGTTTTTAAAGTTTCAGAAAATAATGTTACCGAAAGACTTAGAGCGATTCCAAGCGAGAAAAATACCCATTTGGCAGGTTTAATGTCAATACCATGTTTGTTGATTTGAAGCAAAAACATACATGCCAAACCCAATATAAAAAACAACGTAAAAGGGAAGCGTAAAGCAACACCCTGTATTTTTTCAATTCCTGTTTTAAATGAAAACTTTTTCATAATAAATTGATTTTTGACCTTTCATCCAATTAAGTTTAAAGATCTGATTAGTAATAGTATAACTTTAAATCAAAATAGTTTATTTTAGTTCCAGCATCAATACCGTTTTTGCCGGAATTGATAGGGGCTTTTGTAATGAATAGGTTTTTGAATTCGTGATTTCAAGTCCTTCCGTTTTTCCTCCCAACATTTCGTTGAATCTTTCGAATTGTAATTCGTTGGATTCTTGATTGTTATTGGCAATTATCATAATCGTTTTTTCATTGTCATAGCGAAAATTGACGTAAATTCCTCTTTCAGGAATGAACTGTTTCATTTTTCCATTTTGAAGTACCGGATTGTTTTTTCGGTAATTCAAAAGTGATTTTAAATAACTAAACACTTCATTCTCAGCATTTGTTCTGTTCTCAGCCGAAAATGCATTTCGTTTATCAGCAGCCCAGCCACCCGGAAAATCAAAACGGTTCCCTTCATAACTTCCGGCAATTCCGTCGAGCATGATTTCTGTTCCGTAATATATTTGTGGATAACCACGGGCTGTAATCAGCATGGCCAAAGCCATTTTGTATTTCTGAATATCATTCTTTACAGCTGTAGAATATCGGTCAATGTCATGATTATCCAAAAAATTCATTATCAGGTTTGGATTCGGATATACAAAATCCTGAGCATAAAGCGAATAGAATCGAGCCATTCCACCATCCCAGCTTTCACGTTCGTTGAATGAAGCGGAAAGTACATCTTTTAAGCAAAAATCCATAACGCTTGTCAGGTGTGAATCAAACCCATTTTTATTTCGGTTGCCCGATTGATAATAAGCAATTTCTGCCGGTGTTTTAACCCAACATTCGCCCACCACATTCATATTCGGATATTCATTCCGGATAGCCTGAATAAAGCGGGCTGCTGTTTTTATGTCGTTATATGGATAGGTATCAACACGCATTCCATCAATATTGGCCGATTCAATCCAAAAAGTATAAACTTGTCGCAAATAGTCGAAAAGCAATGGATTTTGAAGGTTTAAATCGGGCATATTGGGTGCAAACCAACCGTGTGTCAACTTATATAAATCGGCCTCCGAAGCATGTGGGTCAGTCCAGGCGGTCATACGGTAATTCGACGAAGTATAACTTGGCCAGACATTTAACCAGTCTTTTGCCGGCAAATCGTTCATCCACCAATGTGATGAGCCACAATGATTTGGCACAAGGTCGATAATTAGTTTTAGTCCGTTTTTATGGCATGTTTCAGAAAGTCGCAGATAATCTTCATTTTTGCCCAGCCGGGAATCAATTTTGTAATAATCGGAGCAGGCATAATGATGATAAGAATACTTCGTGTCATTGTTATCAAAAAGCGGAGTGGTCCATATAGCAGTTATTCCCAAATCCGCCAGGTATGGAATTTTCGAGATAATTCCATCAATATCACCACCATGTCGTGCTCCCGGAATTTCGCGATGAACGCCCTGATGATACCCTGTAATGGAATCGTTTGAAGGATTCGCATTTGCAAAACGGTCGGGCATAAGCAGATAAATGGCATCGGCTTCCGTAAAACTTCTACGGGAAGATGAACCATCTCGACGTTTTTTTAATTCATAAACGATGGTTTGCTTTTTCTTGTCTGTTGTCAATTGAATATTAAACTTTCCGGGAAGTGCTTCTTTTGTAATATTCAGATACAGAAACAGATAATTTGGATTGTCAGTCAGTTCTTTTCGTGAAACAGTAATACCGGGATAATTGATTGAAATTACTGCTGAACTAATATTGGTGCCATACAACATAATCTGAAGTTCAGGTTGATTCATTTCTGTCCACCAAAAAGTGGGTTCAACCCGTTGAATCAACGGACTGTTTTTAGCTTCAAGTTGTAAAACAAAAATAAAAGTCAGTACTATTAAAATGATTTTCTTCATTTTTCCGGTATTTCTTATCGTTTGTAAATTGAAATTCAGGCTGGTTGGAGTTGTTTAAATGCTTTTATAATAGTCGATTGCTCGGTTTTTGGGGACAATAAACCCAAAGTATCCCAGTGTTGTTGCCAAGCCTGATTGTTTTCTTCAAAAAGATCAATCCACCCGGTATTTTTTGCCTGAATAGCTTTTTGGCAGGCGTTTGTAGTTAATTCCAGATATGGATAATTCAATGAACTTAACATCGAAACAAATTTATAAACGCAAACCGAATCACCCGCTTTCATATCCGTTCCGAATGAAAATCCAGCCACTTTTTGTTTTTCAATTTTGGTTGGGTTTGTTTTGATTTGGGCATTATTTTTAAAGAAATCAAAAGTCATGGCCTCGCAAACCTGAAAATTAGTCTTTCTGGTTTGTATCCAAAGGTGAGCCACATCTTGTTGAATTTTAGATTGTAATACATTCCATTCAGGTTCATTGTCAGCTGCTTCAAACGAATTGAAATCTCCATCAATAATAGGTGAAAACGTAATGCGTCCAACAAAATCTAGTGATTTTACGGAATATTTTATCGCTCCAACTTCCGTTTGAGCTAAACTCAGGAATCGATGTATAGAAACTTCAAGATGCTCGTTATTAGCCGTTTTTATTTCAAAATTTCGTTCCAAAAAGCCTTGTTTCATATTCAAGGTTCGACGGAAACGGATTACTTCACATTGAGCCAGGTCTACTAATTCAGTATTCAAACGTACATTTAAACTTGTCCAGTTGGGAAGGTTTGAAAGGGTTTTTGCATCGTTTTCCGAACAATATACGCCTGAAAGGTAGGTTCCGTTAGTAGTTTCACCTGAGTAAAATTCCTCAAAGCTTGCCCGCTGGCCTATTTTTCCGTTAGTCAGACAGAAAATTTGCTCAGCTTCAGCTTGTTTCTCTGGTCTGAAAGTATCATCAGAAATACTCCAGAGATCAATTTCTACTTGTTCTTTCATAGTATGTGGAATTTGAATGGTTCGTTTATTTTGTCATTTTTTAGTTGAAAGTTCATCGTGAACTTTATCCTCGACCCACAAAACACTTATAGCAGCAATTATCAGAAAACATCCCGACATCATTATGGCAAAAATAGCTTGCGAATCAAAAATATGTTTTACAATCATTCCTCCAAAAAGTCCATTGATAATTTGTGGAACTGTAATGAAGATATTGAAAATTCCCATATAAATTCCCATTTTTTTGAGGGGTAGGGCAGGAGCCAAAATGGCATATGGCATGGATAATATACTGCCCCATGCCATTCCAACTCCAATCATTGAATAAATAAGGTTGGTTGGATTAGTAATGAAATAAATTGATATTAAACCAATTGCACCTGCAATTAACGAGATACTGTGCGTCATTTTGCGACCAATTTTATGAGCAATTGAAGGGAGCAGCAACGCATAAATCATCGCCACACCATTGTAAACTCCAAAAATAATTCCTACCCAATTCCCAGCATCCTGATAAAGAACCGATTTTGTATCGCTAACAGCCAGTCCATAAACATGTTGTGCAACAGCCGGAGTGGTAAAAACCCACATGCCGAACAAAGCTATCCAGGAGAAAAATTGAACCAATCCAAGTTGTTTCATGGTTTTTGGCATGGTGGCAATATCTCTGAAAATGTCCGAGAATTTACTTTCTTCTTGTTTAATGGTTTCATTTTCAGCATTGAATACAGCAAGTTCTTCGGGAGAATACTCCTTGGTTGTGAATATAGTCCAGAGTATGGTTACTATCATAACGCCTGCACCAATATAAAACGAAAAGACCACATTGTCAGGTATACCACCGTTGGCGGCAACTTTAGAAATACCCAATCCTTCTGCCAAAATATAAGGAAGCCATGAACCAAAAACTGCTCCAACTCCGATTAAAAATGTCTGGATAGAGAAACCCAGCGTACTTTGATCGGCAGGAAGCATATCGGCCACCAAGGCGCGGAAGGGTTCCATAGCTACATTGAAAGAAGCATCCATAATCATAAGAAATCCAGCACCGATAAACATAGCCGGTAAAACGTTTGCAAAAACGCCTGCATT
Organism: uncultured Bacteroidales bacterium; assembly: GCA_903901975.1. GTDB lineage: Bacteria > Bacteroidota > Bacteroidia > Bacteroidales > Paludibacteraceae > Paludibacter. The sequence goes on along the minus strand of CAIUTB010000118.1, from coordinate 96,585 downwards.
GGGCATTAATATTAGTGCAATCGATGCCAAGATAGCGCCAACCAGAAAAAAAGGTCGACGACGACCAAGCTTAGTCCAGGTATGATCGGAATAATGCCCGATGATGGGTTGAATTATCATACCGGTTATAGGAGCAGCCAGCCAAAACCACGAAAGTTGTTCAATATCAGCTCCGAATGTTTGAAGAATTCTACTGGCATTGGCATTCTGAAGGGCATATCCAAATTGAATTCCCAAAAATCCCATGCTCAAACTCAGAATTTGTAAGAAATTGAAATGAGGTTTTGTGTTATTATATTGAGTTTTATGTTTCATGTTTTGTTTTACTTTGTCGTTCCACGAATAATTAAATTCGTTTTCACAATTTTATTTGAATATTGTCCGTGAGTGATACCATTTATTTTGTCGAGAAGGAGTTTAGCAGCATGTTTTCCCATCTCAAATCCATGTTGTTCGACAGTACTAAGCATAGGATCACAGGCCTTTGCCAATTCACCATCTGAAAATCCAAAGATTGAAATATCTTCCGGCACTCTTAGTTTGGCTAATTTTACAGAATAAAGAATTCCCGCTGCGCAATGGTCATTTATTGCAAAAAAGCCATCCGGTCTGTTGGGACTATCCAGAATTTCGGGAGTAATAATAATCGCTTCTTCGCGGGTATCGCAAACCCGGATGAGACTTTCGTCAACAGGCAAACCATATTTTCGGAGTGCATCCAGATAACCGTTCTTTCTGTTTTTGGAAATTTCTAAATGAACAGGTGAACTGTAGAATGCAATCCGCTTGCAACCGGTTTGAATAAGGTATTCCACCGCTGCATAAGCTCCTGCGTAATCGTCAACCACCACGCGGTCGGTATTTATACCGATACAAATCCGGTCGAAAAACACGAGCGGAATATCGCTGTCAATTATATCCTGAAAATGGTCGTAGTTAGTAGTATGTTTACACAGTGAAGCCAATACGCCCGAAACACGTGTAGAAATTAAAGCTTTAGTGTCACGAACTTCTTTTTCGTAGTTCTCGCTTGACTGGCAGATGATTACATTGAAATCTTCCTGATTTGCAATTTGTTCAATACCGGAAAGAATAGAAGAGAAAAAATAATTATTTATTTCCGGCACAATGACCCCGATGGTATTGTTTCTGCTCATTCTTAAGCTTAAAGCCAATGTGTTCGGCTTATAATTATAATCCTTTGCATATTTATTAACACGGTCTTTTGTGTCTTGACTTATGTCGGGGTGATTCTTGAGTGCTCTTGATACAGTAGAAGGGGAAATATTCAATGCCCGTGCAATGTCTTTAATAGTAATTGGAGTTTTTTTCATAGCCATTACGAAATGCTTTAAATTAAATAACTACTGCGTGATTTAAGGTAAGGTTTTGAAAATCAGATTATAATTGTCTGAAATTGAAAAATGAACAAGTTCAATTTTCCTGTGTATAAATAATTATAATGCAAATGTAAAACAGATTATCCGAAAAAAAAATTATTTCCGCGAATTTTAAAGATATAATTCGCAAACGTTTGCATAGGTTTTTCGATTTATATTTATTAAACAGAGTTTACACATAATTATTAATACTCTATTTTTGCTACATGAATTGATAAACGCATTTGATTATTTTAATTTGAATTGAAATCAGTTAAAGTACAGAATGCCTCAATGATACAATAAAATAAAATAATTTTAAATCCTTAAAAAATTAATGCATGAAGTACAATCACTTTAAGCCCAAATTACGCGCTTTAGTAGCCGTATTTGTGATGTTTGTTCTTGGTTTAACAGCCAATGCCCAACAAATATCAGTATCCGGAGTTGTGAAAGATGCTGCCAACGGGGAACCTATCCTCGGCGCAAGCATTCTGGAAAAGGGAACCTCGAAAGGTATTATTACGAATTTAGATGGACAATTTACAATTTCGGTTCCAACTAATGCAACCCTTGTCGTAAAATACCTTGGTTATCTAACTGTTGAAGTTCCAGTATCAGGTAAAAAGAATCTACTTATTCAATTAAAAGAAAATGCAATTGCTTTAGGTGAGGTGGTTGCAATTGGTTATGGTGTTGTTAAGAAGAACGATGCTACCGGTTCACTGACTGCCATTAAACCGGACAAATTAAACAAAGGTCTTACCACGAATGCTCAGGACATGATTACCGGTAAAATTGCCGGTGTTAATGTTACTTCAGGAGGTGGTACTCCGGGTGGTGGAGCAACCATTCGTATTCGTGGTGGTTCATCACTTAATGCCAGCAACGATCCGTTAATTGTAATTGATGGACTGGCTATGGATAATGATGGAGTAAAAGGTGTTGCAAACCCTTTGAGTGCAATTAACCCGAATGATATTGAGACTTTTACAGTCTTGAAAGATGCTTCTGCAACTGCTATTTACGGTTCACGTGCATCGAATGGTGTAATCATTATAACCACCAAGAAAGGTGAAAAAGGTTCTAAACCACGGATATCATACGAAGGAAACATGTCGGTAAGTAATATCAAAAAGACACTTGATGTCCTAAGCGGTGATCAATTCAGAGATTTAGTCAAAACATTATATGCCGGTAAACCTGATGTTCTTTCCAAAATAAACAATACCTATATGTGGCTTGATAAAAATGGAAAATGGACAAACAGTACAGACTGGCAAAGTGAAATATATCAAACAGCATTAAGTACCGATCATAATATTAATGTTATGGGTGGTTTTAAAAATATGCCATATCGTTTTTCGGTAGGTTATACAAATCAGAATGGTATTATAAAAACGTCTAATTTTGAACGATATACCGGAGCTTTCAGTCTTAATCCATCGCTTTTTGACGATCATTTGAAAATAAATTTGAATGCAAAGGGAATGCTTGTAAGAAACAGATATGCCGATGGTGGTGTGGTGGGATCAGCAGCTTCAATGGATCCTACTGAACCTGTTATGGGGTATGGTGATATCTACAGAAAGAATTTTGGCGGATACTGGCAATGGAATACAACTGATAAAGGGGTTACAATAGCCAATTCTCTATCAATGAAAAATCCGGTTGCAAGCTTAAACCAAAAAATGGATGTGGCTAATTCAAAAGATTTTATTGGCAGCGCTGAATTTGACTATAAATGTCATTTTTTACCGGAACTCAGATTACACTTAAATTTGGGAATTGAATCAGCCAGTGGTCTACAAACTTTATACATTGACTCATTGTCGGGAAGTGATACGCATCATGGACGACAGGGTTGGGAGGAAATCAGCAAAATAAATGAATCATTAAACTATTATATGCAATACTCTAAAGAGATTGATAAACAGAAGTTCGATGTAATGGCTGGTTACGAATGGCAGAAATTCCATCATGAGGGAAGTAATTCTTATGAGGGTTTGGAAACAAATGTACTTGATCCAGTTACAGGTCATATTGGTGGTTATAGTTATAAAGCAAAAGAATGGAAATCTGAAAATTATTTAGTTTCGTTTTTTGGTAGATTAAACTATACCTATAATAATAAATATTTAGCCACATTTACGTTACGTGATGACGGTTCTTCCAGATTTTCTGCTGCAAATCGTTGGGCTCTTTTCCCTGCAGCTGCTGTTGCCTGGAAAGTTAGCGAAGAAGACTTTTTGAAAGACAACAAAACGGTATCGGATTTGAAGTTTAGATTAGGGTATGGAGTTACGGGTCAACAAAATATTAATCAGGGAGATTATCCATATATTCCTGTTTATCAAAATAATATTGTAGGTGCTTATTATCCCCTTGGTGATAACAATGAGTATATTACAACATATAGACCCAATGTTTATAATTCAATTCTTAAATGGGAACAAACCACCACTTATAATGGTGGGATAGACTTTGGATTATTGAATTCGCGGATCTCCGGTTCGTTGGATTATTATTACAGGGTAACAAATGACTTATTAAATAAAGTTGACCTCCCAGCCGGTTCAAACTTCAGTAATCAGGTTATCAGTAATATCGGTTCGCTGAATAATCAGGGACTTGAATTTTCAATCAGCGCAAAAGCCATATCAACTAAAAATTTAACCTGGGAGATAGGTTATAATGTGACCTACAATAAAAATGAAATTACAAAATTAATTAGTGGTACAAAAGCTAATTATATAGTAGCTACAGGAGGTATTTCTTCCGGTACAGGAAATAATATTCAAGCTCATTCCGTAGGACACGCTGCCAGTTCATTCTATGTTTATCAGCAGGTTTATGATAGTATAACGAGCAAACCAATTGAAGGCTCATTTGTAAATAGATCGATAGACTATGATAAGAATCCAGATGGTACATTTAAGCTCGATGCTGATGGCAAGAAAATACCTTCTGCCAAACAAGTAATTAATGACGACGACCGTTATTTCTTTCATAATCCAGCTGCAGATATAACCATGGGATTTTCGAGTAAAATCATTTATAAGAACTTTGATTTAGGTTTTACTTTGCGTGCAAGTTTAGGCAATTACATGTATAATGATGTTGCAGCTCGTAGTGCATATGTTGGTTCATCCGGTGTTTGGTCATCTTCGGGTTTCTTCTCTAATAAACCGAGCTCGGCATTGGAGACTAATTTTACAAAAAATGCAACAAACTATTATTTGTCGGACTATTTTGTTCAAAATGCATCATTTATACGCTGTGATAATATAACCTTTGGTTACTCTTTTAAGAACCTGTTTAAAGCAATTTCAAGTGGTCGTATTTATGCTACTGTTCAAAATCCATTTGTTATTACAAGTTATAAAGGATTAGATCCTGAAGTATATGGTGGAATTGATAACAGTATTTACCCACGACCAATGATAACTATGGTTGGATTAAGCCTTAATTTCTAATTTTAAACCATTATAAAAAGAATCATTATGAAATATAGAAATATAAAATTGATTATCCCCATTCTGTCGTTTGTGTTTGCAATCAGCATGACGTCATGTGTGAACGATTTGAATGTTGAACCTATTGATCCAAGTGTAATTCAAACATTTGATCAGGACGGTGTATTTGCAAAGATCTATTCATCCTTAGCATTGACTGGTCAGGAAGGACCTTCCGGTAATGGGGATGTCGCCGGTATTGACGAAGGCACATCAGCCTTTGTGAGATTAATCTGGAATTTGAATGAGTTAACGACCGATGAGGCCATGTGCTCGTGGGGTGACCCGGGTATACCCGAATTAAACTTTAATAAATGGTCTTCATCACATGATCAGGTTAAAGGATTGTATGGCCGATTCTATTTCAATATCACTCTTTGTAATCAGTTCCTGCAACAAACTGCCAGTCTTACTGATGCAAAATCTGTCAGACAACGTGCCGAAACCCGTTTTATGCGTGCATTAAATTACTATTACCTGTTGGATATGTTTGGTACTGTTCCATTCACAGAAACAGTGTTACTTCAAGGTTATGCACCTCAAATTACACGTGCAAATTTGTATGCCTATGTAAATAAAGAATTGGCAGCTTGTGAGCCGGATATGTATGCTGCCGGAGTTGCTAAACCATATTATCGGGTAAATGTTGTTGCGAATTGGTTGTTACGTTCAAGGTTATTTCTCAATGCACAAGTATATACCGGTACTGCCAAATGGGATTCAGCCGCTATTTATGCGAAAAAAGTAATTGATCCAAGTTCGGGTTATACTTTATGTCCGGCTTACAAACAATTATTTATGGCAGATAATGCCGGAGTAGTTGATGGATCTACTGTCAATTTAGCCCCCAATGAAATAATTTTCGCAATAGCTCAGGATGGAATAAAAACAACCTGCTGGGGTGGGTCTTTATTCTTAATAGCATCAACGCATACAAATGGTATGGTAAGCTGGGGTTCAAATGCAGGATGGGGTGGTAACAGAGCCAGAGCCAGCCTGGTGAAGAAGTTTTTCCCTACTGGTTCAACCTTCTTTTCAGATGCAACAAACTTAACAACAGCAATATTGGCTTCAATGAAAGACAACAGAGCCTTGTTTGATAAAAAATCAGTATGTACTGCTTTAAATATCGGGCCTATGAATACTTTTAAAGAAGGATATCAGGTTATAAAATACAGTAATGTCAGGGCAGATGGGGCGGCCTCACATGATGTACAATATACAGATACCGATGTTCCATTTATGCGGGCAGCAGAAGCTTATCTGAATTATGCTGAAGCTGTAACAAGAGGTGCAGCGGTAATTGGAGGATATACTGCTCAACAAGCTGTTAATGCATTGAGATCTCGTGCAGGTGCAGTAACATTAGCTATTACTCCAACTTTACAAAATATCATTGATGAAAGAGCCAAAGAGTTTTTCTTTGAAGGTTATCGTCGTTCTGATTTAATTCGCTTTAATCAGTACGGTGGAACAAATACCTACAATTGGGACTGGAAAGGTGGAGTGGCGCCTGCGGATGATGGAACACCGACAGTTACAAGCTTTAGTTCTGATTTGAATATCTTCCCGTTACCTTCTACCGATATTAATGCTAATCCAAATCTGACTCAGAATCCGGGTTATTAATTAATTGTACACTATTTTAAAAAAGTTGGTCTGTTTGACCAACTTTTTTTTTGATGTATTTCTAATTTGAACTGCCTCGCAAACGTTTGCAATATAAATTACGTCAACAAATTGTATTTTATTGGACATGAACATAATAATACGCTATTTTTGCTAAACATTATACACAACGATTACAAACTTAAATCAACCCGATTGTATGAAAAAAAATATCTTTTCACTTATAGTATTGTTTAGCACATTCCTGACTTGGGCACAAGTTAGTACCACTCCCACCTTTATTACTCAAACCAGTTGCCCATTTGTACTAAATTATGATGCTTCCTTAGGATCTGCCGGTTTAATAGGTCTTACAAGTGGAGTTTATGTACATATTGGGGTTATTACTTCCAAGAGTACGAGCTCCTCCGATTGGAAATATGTACTGACAAGCTGGCCAACAAGTGCAAGTGATACCAAAGCAAATACAGCTAAAAATATGTTGACTTATGTAAGTGGTAATATGTGGAAACTAACCATTGGTCCCGATATTCAGACTTTTTTGGGCGTTCCTTCAGGTGAAGCCATCAAACAAATTGCCATGGTTTTCAGAAATGCGGATGGGTCTAAAACCGGTAAAACTGCCAGTGGTGCAGATATTCTGATCAATGTGTATCAGGCTGGATTAAATGTTGCATTTATTAATCCGGCTGCAGATGCTGCTGTAACTATTGGAACAACTTCGCCCATTAAAATAGCTTCATCAGTTAATGCTGCTTTAAATATTAAAGTGAATGGTACAGTGATAAAATCATCTACTACAGATTCGACCACGCTCACCACTTCTTATACATTCAGCAGTGCAACTGATTATACCTTAATTGCTTCTGCAACAGCCGGAATCAATACTGTTTATGATACTGCCTATATTTGTGTACCTGCTGCCGTTACAAGTCAGGCTCGCCCGACAGGATTGAAGGACGGTATAAATTATATTGATAATACAACTGCCACTCTAATTTTACTAGCTCCCGGAAAAAGCAATGTTTTCCTGATAGGTGATTTTAATAACTGGACTCAACTAAATGCGTATCAGTTGAAGAAAGATGGTGATTACTGGTGGATAACGCTAAGCGGATTAACCCCCGGAAAATTGTACGGTTTTCAGTATTTAGTGGATGGAACTATCAAATCGAGCGACCCCTATACCGAACTTGTTCTTGACCCCTGGAATGATCAATGGATTAATCAGTATTATACTATTTATCCAAATTTGAAACCCTATCCGGTTGGAAAAACAGATGGGCTGGTGGCAACCCTTCAGACTGCAAAAACGGCTTATGCCTGGGAAGTTCCAAATTTCACGGTTCCTTCTAAAGAGAATCTGGTAATTTATGAAATGTTATTGAGAGATTTTACGAAAGAAAAATCGCTAGATGCTGCTATCCTAAAGCTTGATTATCTGAAGAATCTGGGAATAACGGCTATTGAATTAATGCCAATTCAGGAATTTGATGGAAATAATAGCTGGGGTTACAATCCTAACCATTATTTTGCTCCGGATAAGGCCTACGGAACGCCTGAAACCTATAAGAAATTTATTGACGAATGTCATAAACGTGGTATTGCGGTGATTCTGGATATGGTATTTAATCAGGCATCAGGTATTTGTCCATTTGCACTGCTTTACTGGGATGCGGCAAATAGTCGCCCGGCAGCTAATAATCCATGGATGAACGTCACTGCTCCTCATAGTTTCAGTGTGTTGAATGACTTTAATCACAGCTATAGCGGTACAAAAGAATACTTTAAGCGCGTATTGCAATACTGGTTAACCGAATATAAAGTTGATGGATATCGTATGGACTTAACCAAGGGATTTACTCAAAATTCAGGAACAGAGTCAAGCTATGATCAGCAGAGAGTTAATAATTTGAATGATTATTATACTGCGGTTAAGAGTGTAAAAGGAAGTACCATGTTTATTCTGGAACATTTTGTGGGAGGAAGTGAAGAAGATTATCTGGCTTCACAAGGTATGTATTTGTGGCGCAATATGAATAGCGTGTATTCACAAACCGCGATGGGCTATCAAAGCAGCAGCGATATGTCAGGAATGATCTCGTCACCCCGTCAATGGGTTGGATATGCTGAAAGTCATGACGAAGAACGCAATTTCTTTCAGGCAAAAACTTATGGTGCCGGATCATTGAAAACAGACTCAGTAGCACGCATTAACCGTGTGCCTTTGAATATCGCATTTACAACATTATTACCCGGACCGAAAATGGTTTATGAATTTGGTGAAATGGGATATGATTATTCAATCAATTCAAACGGAGGCCGTACAAACGAAAAACAACAGGCGTGGGCCTGGTTAAACTTAGCGCAACGTAAGGCTGCAGCGGATGCTTGTGCCAAAATTATTACACTCAGGAAACTATACCCGACAGCATTTACTCAAGGTTCTTATGTTACGAGTGTTGGTTCAGCTGACTGGAGTCAGGGAAGAAGAATTGCACTTTCTCATTCAAGTCTGAATATGATAGTTTTAGGGAATTTTGACCCAACGATAAGCGTTACCGGCAATCCTACTTTTCCAAGTACAGGAACCTGGTATAACTTACTAACCGGAGAAACCCTGAATGTAAGCAATACGAATATGACCATTTCGATGCAACCCGGACAATTATTAATTTATACGGATCGGATTGTGAATTTGCCAAATGCAGTAAGTGCTCCGAAGGCTGATGTTGATTGCAGTGTTTTCCCTACAGCAACTCTTTCGAAAGTGTATATTACTTCAGCAAGTAGCATACTCAATGCCAGAGTATACAATCTACAGGGTGCTCAGATCAAATCTGTATCAAGTACCAATGAAGTTGATTTGACTTCAATGAGTAGCGGAATTTATATTTTGGAAGTAAATACCACCGGCGGACGAAGCATTCATAAAATTGTAAAAGAATAATCATTTATATTCATCATATTTAAAGCATAAAGTTTTAAATACTGAATTAAAAATACAGAACCGCCCAAGTTGAAGAAATTCAGCTTGGGCGGTTTGCTGTTTAATAAATTGACGGGCTGAACTTAGAGTTGTTGCGCAACTTAAGACCTAACAGATTTTTAAAACCTGTTAGGTCTGATTAGAATGAAATCAGAGCTGAATCATGTCAACGTGCTGAGGAATCAAGATCAATTATATCAGCAAAATAAAATAATTCTGAAATAAATTAGTGTGAAATAAAATAAATTAACGCATAACGATAGAATGTGAAAATGATTTTGTAGTTTTGTATCTGATAATCTTTAACTATAAATCACCGACTACAAACCAATATAGTATGTCTCTATTCCAAACACAGGTTGAACGTCAGTTTTTAGGGGATATAAGCACCGATCTGACTCCGATTTACAAAAAATTCGTTGATTATTTTGGCAATCCCGCCATTCAAGCAAATATACTTGGGGTAATTGAAGAGCAATATCAGGGTGAATTTATCAGAGCCTTATTTGTTGATATATTAGGTTATACAGCTCAACCACACCCCAATTTCAACCTTATCAGGGAAAAGAAAAACGAAACAGATGCCAAAAGTGCCGATGCTGCTATTAATATCAATAACCAGATAGTTGCGGTTATTGAACTGAAAGACCACAAAACGCAGGATTTAAAGAAAGTAGAGGTACAGGCTTTCGGCTACAAAAACAATCACAAGAACTGCCATTACGTTGTTACTTCCAATTTTGAACGACTGCGGTTTTACATAGATAATGCAGTTGATTTTATAGAGTTTGACTTATTCAATCTGACTTTCGACGAATTTCGTAGGCTTTGGTTATGCTTGTCATACGAGAGCATAGCTAAAAATCTGCCTCAGGAGATTAAAAACCAATCGTTAAGCAACGAGGATATTATTACCAAGAAACTTTATAAAGATTATTCGGTTTTTAAACGCTTGCTGTTTGACAATATAGTATTGCTGAATCCGGAACACGACAAACTGCTGCTGTTTAAAGAAACACAAAAACTGCTTGACCGGTTTCTGTTCCTGTTTTTTGCCGAAGATAAAAGTTTGCTTCCTGCCAATTCAATTCAGGGAACGGTAGATAAATGGAAGAAATTCAATGCCGACCCAATGAACGATTATCAGAGTTTGTACAGTCGGTTTGTGAAGTATTTCAAACTCTTGGATGTGGGCTATAAGGATGCAAACACCGAGATTTATGCTTATAACGGTGGGTTGTTTGCCAACGATGAATTTCTGAATAAACTCCGGATTGATGATGCCATTCTGGCTGAAAATGTACTTAAACTGGCTCAATACGACTATGATACTGATGTAGATGTAAACATACTCGGACATATTTTTGAAAACAGCCAGAACGAAATAGAGGAAGTAACCAATGAGATAAATACAGGAGTAAAAACCACTTCGAAACGCAAACAGGATGGCGTATTTTATACTCCACGCTATATTACTCAATACATCGTTGAAAATACTGTTGGGCGACTGTGCGAAGAAAAGAAAACAGAACTGGGTATAGGTGAAGAACTGTTTGAATTTAAGGCAAAATCAAAAAAAGAACAAGAAGACAAAAAGAAACAAGCCCTTAAAGTTTTCGATGCCTACCGTGAATGGTTGTTGCAAATCACCATTGTTGACCCGGCATGTGGTAGCGGTGCATTCCTGAATACCGCACTCGATTTTTTGATAGCTGAACATAAATGGATTGACAATCAGCAGGATAAAATTGCGGGATTGAAAGACCATTTTTCTATGGGTTTATCGAATATTGAAAATACCATTCTGGAAAACAACCTATTCGGTGTGGATATCAACGAAGAAAGTGTGGAAATTGCCAAACTGTCGTTGTGGCTGCGCACTGCCAAACCTCACCGCAAACTCAGTTCGCTGAATAATAATATCAAATGTGGTAATTCGCTGATTGATGACCCGGCTGTGGCAGGCGATAAAGCGTTCGACTGGTACAAAGAATTCCCACAAGTGTTTGGACGTGAACAGAAAGCGGTTGAAGCAATTACCCTCGAAAAAGACAAAACGCCTGATTACCTGAAACTGATTAAGGAAAAATCGGCTGAAGCTCAACTGAAAGCCGAACAGGGAATTGCCTTATCTAAAGAAGCATTGGAAATCAGTAAACAATTGGCAGAATATGCCGATAAATTAGAAGCTGTTTCTGCTCCAAAACCCAAGTATGAAAAGTTGAAAGGTGGTTTTGATGTGGTGATTGGGAATCCGCCGTATGTAAATATAGTCAATATTTCAAATAATAAAGAACGAGATTTTTATCAAAGGATTTATGAAACTGTAAGAAACAAATCTGATTTATATAGCATCTTTATTGAAAAAGGATTTAGTATACTAAAAAAGGAGGGTAAATTAGGATTTATATTTCCAAATTCATGGTTGGGTACTGAGAGCTTTTCCCGACTAAGGAAATATTTAATAGAGAAAACTACTGTAAATGAATTGGTGAAATTACCTAATGATGTGTTTGCTGATGCAGTTGTTACACCATTAATAATGATATTTACAAAAATTATCCCTTCAAAAACGGTAGAAATAGTATTGAAAGAATTTATTGACAATGAATTTAAAATTTTCACAAATAAATTAAGTTACAAAAGAATTACAAATTCAACGACTAACACATTTTCTTTTCTACCCGAAATTGACATTAAAAATAAAACTCAATTATTAGGAGAAATTGCAGACTTTTCCCTTGGAATTAAAACGAGTGACGATAACAGATTTATTTTTAATGCAAAGATTGATGAAAATTGTTTCCCGATTTTAAGAGGTAGAAACATATCAAGATACTATTATACGAATGATACGGAATGGATTTGGTATAAACCTGAACTAATTAAAGAGAAAATAGGTGGACGACCAAGAGTGTTAGAAAACTTTTTAAGTGAGAAGATCTATATTCAGGATATTTCCAAAAGCATTAATGCATGTTATTGTAATGAAATTATTTTATCAAATGATACATTGAATTTAATTTACAATACTAATGGGGAGTATAAAATGAAAACCATTTTATCCTTATTGAATTCGACCTTTGTAAATAAATGGTTTGAATCAAATTTCCAAGAAGGATTACACATTAAAATTAATCAACTGCAACAAATTCCTATTCCAAAAATATCATTGTCAGAACAAGAATCATTAATTGAAAATGTAGATATGATGATTACTTTAAATAAAAACTTAGAGGAATCATCTCAAAAATTCCAACGTATGCTTCAGCGAAAGTTTGAGTTGGAAGAATTGCCGGGTAAGCTGCAAAACTGGTACTTGCTTAGCTATAAAGAGTTTATTGCTGAACTTGGCAAGAAAAAAGTAAAACTCACTCTTGCTCAGGAAGCTGAATGGGAAGATTACTTCAACACGGAAAAAGCAAAAGCCCTCGATATCAAAAAACAAATAGACGATACCGACCGTGAAATAGACCGCATGGTGTATGCTCTGTATGAATTGACGGATGAGGAAGTGAAGATTGTGGAGGGGGAATCTTAAAAACCTGTTAGGTCTGGATAAAAAAAACACACAAATGAAACGGGATAATATTATAGCGGGAATTATCTTATTTATTATTGTAATTGCAGCACTTACAAATCCGAATGGGTACAGACACAAAGAGCTGCTAAAAAGCAAACTTTATTCCGGGCTGCAGGAATCAGGCACCGCAAAAATACCCGGTACGGATGAAAGCTGGGGAGAAATCAGTGAATCCATGCGAAAATTGCTGGGCACAGAATTGGTTAATAAATTGGTTGACAATCAGCTAAGTACAAAAAGCTACGGATTGTTTTCCACTTCGTCGATACAGGTGGATGGACAATCAAAAGTGATTGGTATTGGTATCTTTGGGCAAGTGTTTTATACAAGCGAGTTTGATGAATCGTTGAAAAAGGGTTTATTGAATAGTCAGGAATAGTATTTTTGAAAAACGACCTAAAAGAAAAAGCTGTTAGGTCTGAATAAGTAAAACCGACAGTTTGCAACCCGGTTGCATAAATTTTTTATGTATCTTTGCCGTTAAATAGAAATATGAGATTATTAGCTTACATATTAGCCCTCTATATTTTGGTACTCACGGCCATTCCATGCCTTGATGCACCTGAATTTTCGGGAGGTGTAAATATGCAGCTAAGTCAAAATACTACAAATGCCAATCAAGAGTTTCCGGAAGCGGATACTTGCTCGCCTTTCTGTTTTTGTACTTGTTGTGTTTCAGCCATCTCGCATGAGGAGCTATTTCAACTAAATTTTATTTCCGATTCATTTTCTATTGTTCAATATCCAAGCTATTGTTCGGAATTTTCTTCTTTCAATTTTGCGTCTATCTGGCAACCGCCAAAGCTTAGCTAAAAGCCCCCTAACCCCCTAAAGGGGGAACTGAGGAAAGATTGTACTCCATTCATCAGTCAATTTTTTTAAAATCTATTGAGGTTTAATGGGTTCATTTCTCCACTAATGATTTGTTGTTTTCAATAAATCATTAAAATCCTTGTATTCACCTTATAAGCTTATCGTATGATAGAACGTATCATTCATTTTTCAATAAAAAATAAATTTATTGTTGGACTTTTTGTATTGGCATTAATCGGTTGGGGTACTTATTCGCTCACCAACTTACCCATAGATGCGATTCCCGATATTACCAATAATCAGGTGCAGATTATTTCGCTTGCTCCCTCATTAGCTGTGCAGGAGGTGGAAAGTTCCATTACCGCTCCTGTAGAAGTGGCAGTTGCCAATATACCCGATATTACTGAACTTCGATCCATATCCCGTTTGGGATTATCGGTTATAACCGTTGTATTCAAAGACGGAGTAGATGTTTACTGGGCACGGCAGCAACTTTCCGAACGGATAAAAGAAGCTGAAGATATTATTCCGGAAGGCCTGGCAAAAATTGAACTTGCCCCGATATCCTCCGGTTTGGGTGAAATCTTCCAATATCGCTTAGCGCTGGAGAAAGGGTACGAACAACGCTATACAGCAATGGAATTGCGCACTTTGCAGGATTGGACGGTTCGGCGCGGGATGCTTGGCACTGCGGGGGTAGCCGAGATTAATAGTTATGGTGGATTCATAAAACAATATGAAATAGCCCTAAATCCGGAAAGACTCAAAAGCCTGAACCTGACACTTACTGATATTTTTGAAGCGTTGGAAAAAAACAACGAAAACACCGGTAGTGCCTATATCGACAAAAAACCAACTGCCTATTTTATCAGGGGAATTGGTTTGCTAAAAACATTGGAAGATATTGAAAAAATTGTAGTCAAATCTACCGCTTTGGGTATGCCGGTGCTGATACGTGACGTGGCAACTGTACAATATGGCAGTGCCATACGATATGGAGCGTTGGTGGTAGATAGTACTGAGGCAGTTGGTGGTGTGGTAATGATGCTTAAAGGAGCAAACGCTCACGAAGTGATTGGCAGTGTGGAAAAACGCATTGAATCTATACAAAAGTCATTACCTAAAGGCGTAAAAATAGAACCGTTTCTTAATCGTTCCGATTTGGTGGGACGGGCAATTACTACCGTTTCGCGCAACCTTCTGGAGGGTGCTTTAATTGTTATCTTTATTCTGGTATTGTTTCTGGGCAATGTAAGAGCCGGACTGATAGTCGCTTCGGTTATTCCGCTCTCCATGTTGTTTGCCGTTTCTATGATGCAACTTTTTGGAATTTCGGGCAATTTAATGAGTCTTGGAGCTATCGACTTCGGGTTGATTGTGGATGGAGCGGTCATCATTGTTGAAAGTGTGGTACATCGAATCACCTTGAGTAAGCATCACCATGTAGGCATAAAGCGGTTATCTCAACAACAAATGGACGAAACTGTTTTTGATTCGGCCAAACGAATGATGAGCTCTGCCACATTCGGACAAATCATTATTCTGATAGTGTATGTACCCATAATGGCGTTGGTGGGTATCGAGGGTAAAATGTTTCGCCCCATGGCGCAGGTAGTTTCTTTTGCATTGATTGGTGCTACCATTCTTTCGCTGACGTATGTGCCCATGATTTCAACCCTGTTTTTGAGTAAAAGTACCGAACACAAACCCAATCTATCGGACAAAATGATGGAAGGGTTTCAGCATATTTTTAATCCGATTATCCGCTATACAATCCAGCACAAAATGCTTGTTTCGGTTACGGTTATTATGGTTTTTGTTGCCAGCTTATTTGTGTTTAATAGTCTGGGTGGAGAATTTATTCCTCAACTGGAAGAAGGTGACTTAGCTGCCGGAGTGATTACCCTGCAGGGCGGTTCGCTGAGTAATACGATTGAGCAAGTAGAAAAGGCGAATAAAATATTGCTCGCCAATTTTCCTGAAATCAAACATGCTGTTTGTAAAATTGGAGCAGGTGAAATCCCTACCGACCCCACACCCATGGAAACAGGTGATTATATTATTACCTTGAAACCAAAAAGCGAATGGACTTCGGCACAGACACGCGAAGAACTTATTGCGAAAATGGAAGATGCGTTGATACCCTTGGCAGGAGTAAAATTTGAGTTTCAACAACCCATTCAAATGCGTTTCAACGAACTGATGTCCGGTTCGAAACAGGATATTGCCGTAAAAATATATGGCGATAATCTCAACACCCTGGCCGAAAAAGCCGTTGATGTGGAAAAACTAATACGAACTATAACAGGTGTTGCAGATATTAATGTGGAGAAAGTAACCGGTCTGGCACAGGTGCAAATTGAATATAATCGTGATCGGTTGGCTCAATATGGTTTGTCTATTCAGGATGTAAACAAAGTGCTGCGGGCTGCTTTTGCCGGTAGTCAGGCAGGGGTTGTATTCGACGAAGAGAAACGATTCGGATTGGTGGTGAGGTTAGATAAAGATTACCGCCAAAGTATGGTCGATGTAAAAAATCTTTCTGTTGCTTTGCCTTCGGGTGGGCAGGTTCCGTTTGACCAATTGGCCAGCATTGAAATTAAATCGGGTCCGGCGCAGGTGTCACGGGAGAACACAAAGCGCAGAATTACTGTTGGCTTTAATGTACGCAACAGGGATGTTCAAACTGTGATTGACGAAGTTAGCAAACAACTTGATACCAAACTTAAACTTCCAACGGGATATTCCGTATCGTATGGAGGTCAGTTTCAAAACCTTCAGGCTGCAAAAGCACGTTTGGCTATTGCCGTGCCGGTGGCATTGTTGTTGATATTTGTGCTCTTGTTTTTCACATTCCATTCGGTAAAACAAACCTTATTAATCTATACGGCAGTGCCTATGTCGCTGATTGGTGGTATTCTGGCTCTGTGGATTCGGGGCATGAATTTCTCCATTTCTGCCGGAGTTGGCTTTATTGCTTTGTTTGGTATTGCGGTGCTGAATGGTATTGTGCTTATTGCCGAATTCAACCGACTTGAAAAAGACGGTGTTGCCGACATTTATGAGCGGGTGACTAAAGGACTGAAAACTCGTTTGCGCCCGGTAATTATGACTGCTGCTGTAGCTTCGCTTGGTTTTCTGCCCATGGCATTATCAAGTTCTGCAGGTGCCGAAGTTCAGAAACCGTTGGCAACCGTAGTGATTGGAGGATTGATAACAGCTACCTTGCTGACGCTTTTGGTACTACCGGTGTTCTACATTTTCTTTTCCAGCGTTTCTTTCAGGTCGCTGTTGAAACGGAAATCTACGAAAACTTTAGCCATTATATTCCTCCTTGTAGTTTGTTCTTCGGGCTTTAACACCATAAATGCACAGAAACCCAAGACAATTCAACTCAAACAAGCCATTCAGCTGGCATTGGACAGTAATTTAATGGTACGTTCGTCCGGTTATTCCGTTGAAGTTCAAAAAAACTTGAAACGGGCTTCGTGGGATATTCCAAAAACAAATATTGAAGGACAATACGGGCAATTTAATTCCTATTCAAAAGATAATAGCTTTAGCGTTTCACAGTCGTTTGCGTTTCCTACGGTTTATGCTAATCAACATAAACTGGCAAGCGCCAATGTAAAAAGCAGTGAATGGCAATTGAAAAGTTCGCAACTCGAGACAGCCACGCAGGTAAAACAAATATACTGGCAACTGGCTTACCTGTATTCAAAACAAAAACTGTTTGTATATCAGGATAGCTTGTATTCAGGCTTTCAGAAAGCAGCTGAACTCCGTGCCAAAACCGGCGAAACCAATCGGCTTGAAATGATTTCGGCTCGCTCAGAATGTCTTGAGATAAAAAATAAGTTGCAACAAATCAGTGCCGATCTGATAATTTATAATCAGAAATTGAAGACGGTTTTAAATACAGAAATGGTTCTTTTACCTGCCGACACCGTTTTGCAACGAATAGACTTTAGGCCTGCAACTGATAACTCGGTTATAGCTGCTAACCCATTAATTGGTTATATCAATCAACAGGTTGAAGTTACGCAACTGGAGAAAAAACTGGAAAGTAGTCGTGCTTTACCCGATTTGAGTATCGGATATTTCAGTCAAACCATGCAGGGAACTCAGGAAATAAACGGAGTGCCACGTGTGTTTGGCATTGGCAACCGTTTTAGTGGTATTCAAGCTGGCATAGCAGTTCCGATCTGGTTTGTTCCATATTCCGCCAAAGCCAAAGCCGCAAAATTGAAGGAGAAAATAGCACAAACTGTTGCAGAAAGTTATTCCAAATCCATTTCGGGTAGCTATCGTTCATTATTACTTGAGCTCAGCAAAAACAGCAACAGTGTGGATTATTACGAAAAACAAGCTATTCCGGAAGCTGATTTAATTATCAATCAAGCCTCGAAAAGTTACAAAGGCGGTGCAATGGATTATTCGGATTATATGCTGAGTCTGAACCGGGCATTGAGTATCAAACAAAACTACCTCGATGCGCTAAATAGCTTCAATCAAACCATTATTTCCATTGACTTTATTACAGGGAAAACCTATTAAATAACCCCAAACCCCTAAAGGGGCTTATGAATTAAAAAAAATAAAATTATGACAACATATAATTTCAAATCATTCATCTTATTTTCAGTACTGTTGGTTGCTTTTGCATCGTGTGGAAAACAGAAAAAGTCAGAAACTGCTATCAAGGAAGAAGTGCTACCGGATAATATTGTAGAAATGAGCAGCGATCAGGTAAAACTTGCTGATATAAAAACGGGTCTGATTGAATTGCGTTCGCTAAGCGGAACCCTGAAAGTAAGCGGTGTAGTGGCCGCAGCACCACAAAATATGGCTATGGTAAGTATGCCCCTGGGTGGTTTTGTAAAAAGCACATCACTAATGCCAGGCAATTCGGTTTTTAAAGGTCAAGCTCTTGCCGTGATTGAGAACTCCGAATTTATTGATATTCAACAAAACTACCTTGAAGCAAAAAGCAAACTTGAATATGCTGAGGCAGATTACAACCGTCAAAACGAACTGTACAAAAATGATGTTTCGTCCCAAAAGAATATGCAGTTAGTTGCGTCGGAGTACAAGAGTCGGAAAGTGCAGCTAAGATCATTAGAACAAAAGTTGTCGATCATAGGTATCAATCCGAATAAACTGAACGAAAATACTATCAGTAAATCCATTACATTGGTATCACCCATTTCGGGATATGTAAAAACCGTCAATGTAAATATCGGGAAATCGGTTTCGGCGACCGATGTGTTATTCGAAATTGTAAATACCAGCAAACTTTTCCTTCAATTGACTCTTTTTGAAAAAGATGCCGACAAGGTTTCCAGCGGACAAAAAATACGTTTCTTTATCAACAATGAATCCGAACAACATATGGCATTGATTTACCAAACCGCTAAATCCGTTGATTCCGATAAGACCTACAAGGTGTATGCAAGTGTTCAGGGGACTTGTAAGAATGTTTTGCCGGGTATGTATGTCAATGCGATTATTGAGGCTACAACTAATAAAGTAACGTCAGTACCCTCTGAATCCATTGTTAGTTTCGAAGACAAAGACTATATTTTTGTTTTTGAACGGAACAAACAGGAAAGTGGCAAACCATTTACAGAATACCAACTGATACAGGTAAAAAAAGGTGTGACCGACGAAGGATATACCGAAATTACGTTTCCCGACAACTTCAATTTCAAAGCTGCAAAAGTGGTAGTAAAAGGAGCGTATAATTTGCTTTCGGCCAAGAAAAATGCAGGGGAAATGGCTTGCTGATTAATTTGAGCTGATTAATTTATTAATTAAAAACCGCCCAAGTTGAAATTCAGCTTGGGCGGTTTTGCTTGAAAGATAAAATTTATTAAGATTATCTGCAATGAATAGATTTTTTAAATGATTTCCAATATTTCAATTTTTTTGGATGCGATATTTAGGGGCGTAGCCCTTACATCTAAAAACAATAGGTTTCAGTGCTTCCGTCAAGTCGGAATGTAGCATACACCCTTCTTTTTCAAATTCAAACATTTAATACTACTCTGTATACTTTTCGGATAATCATATAATTTTTTATGCCAACAGAAAATTATTCCAGTTACTATCAACCTGATAGTCTTCGATTACTTTTGTTGGTTGAAGGTAAGAGAATTGACTAACCAGTGTGGATATTTCCTGACGAAGTAACGAAACAGCGCCATCCACCAAATCGTTTCGGAATCCGGCATCACCCAGTTTGAGTACAAAATCCATTGAGGCTACACGACTCATTAGCCGGCCTAACTCCACCAACTTACGCTGTGGCATTTGCAGGTCAATATCGAAACTAACCAAATCTTTGATATGTTTGGCCGCATTTTCAGTCAGGCGATGTGCTTCCAGATACGTATGAAAAGCAGTTTCTTTCGCATTTTTCATTAATTTCACTACGGCTTCACCAATCTGAGCGTACAGAATATCGTTAGAACCTTCGAAAATGATAAATGGACGACTATCCACCGTGCCACGTCCGGCAATATGATTCAACTTATATCCTTTTGCACCTACCAGGGTGAGCAAAGTTTGCGACGATTCCTGCATTAAATCTGTTGTAACGGTTTTAATGATATTGGCTTCGAGACCCAGACCTGTCAAATCATTTTCAATACCGGCAACTCCGGAACTGTGTTTGCAGAAAGCAGATATAATGGTAAAATTAGCCTGAAGTTTGGCTAAATGTTGTTGTACCTGATCGTAAGTAAACAAACTGCGGCCACCCACCAAGCGTTGCTGACAATGCGTAATAGCCTCATCGAGCATACGTTTTACAAAACCCAAACCCATGCCCGGAAAATGCAGGCGGCTGCGGTGCAATAAGTCCAACATCATTTGAACGCCATTGGTTTGTGGAATAAGTCGTTGTGTTTTAGGAATCTTTACGTCCAGAATATTCCGTCCGTATGGAATTTGATATAAGCCCAGATTTTCAAAACGTTCTTCCACAAAAATATGTTGATCGGGAAGGGTGTTGTCACAAACAAAAAAGTCAATGTCCCGCTGCAAACCACCTTGCTCGGTTTGTTTACGCGCTGTAAGCAACCAATAATCAGCCTGTCCCGTCAATCCTGCCCAATGTTTAGTGCCTTTTAGGTGATAATGATTGGATTGTTCGGTAAAGGAAGTTTGCATATTCAAGGCATCGCTACCGAAACCCGGTTCGGTAATCATTAGCCCACCCATATTCTGCTGGTTCAAAAAACGACCAAATACTTCGGGTTTTGCAGCTTCCTGTCCGTATTTGGCAAAAGGTTGCAGAAAAAGCGCGTTGTTAATCCCCAAGGTCAGAGATAATGCGAGAGATTCGTAAGCCGAAGCCGATAGCAGTTGCAGGCTTTCCTGTACTTTTCCGCCACGGCCACCGTATTCGGTTGGGATGGCTACTGAAAGAGGATTACAATCCATGATTTGTCCGAGTACTTCAGGCGAAATACCACGGGTAATGCCCATTGTATCAATGTCATTTTCCTCATGAAAAACTCTTTTCAGGGTGTTTTTAAAATTTTGAATGAAATGTTCAAAGGATAAAAAGGACTCAGCCTCTTCAACGGAAGATTCCAATTTAGCGCTTGTTGTGTTTTGAGAATGTTGCATATTCTTTGTTTTTTAATTTAATTCATGTTCCATTTGGAACAAGTAGTAATCTATGAAACAAGTCTGTGGTCTAAATGTTTTGATTTACACTGATTTAGAAGAATATTTATACGTTTATACAACATTTATTCAATAAATTGAGATTAATTTAACGTGTGTCAGAAAATTCAAACTCCTCATACTGTATAAGTTCGGTATAAATTGAACAACTACGCCCGACATTGATTACCTTTGCAAGATATATTTATAAAAAAACTCCCATGTCTGAGAATAAAAAAGAACATCCTGCCGAAAAGTCCGTTTTACACCCACGAAATAAGCATCGGGAGCGTTATGATTTCAACTTGCTGAAGTCAGCTTGTCCTGAACTGGGCAAGTATGTGAAACTGAATCCCTATGGCGACGAATCGATTGATTTTGCCAATCCGAAAGCGGTAAAATGGTTGAACAAGGCTTTACTTAAACAGTATTACACTCTTGAATACTGGGACGTACCGAGTGGTTATTTGTGTCCACCCATTCCCGGAAGAGCCGATTATCTTCACCATATAGCAGAACTGTTGGGCAAGTCGAATCATGGCAAAATTCCCACCGGCTATAAAGTGAAATGCATGGATATCGGTGTGGGAGCCAGTTGTATCTATCCAGTTGTTGGCAATAAAGAATATGGTTGGTCGTTTATCGGGACTGAGATAGATAAAGCAGCACTGGAATCGGCCAATAAAATTATTAGCAATAATGCTTTTCTAAAAAGAAATATTGAACTGCGTTTTCAGGAAAATCCGAATGATATTTTTCATGGAGTGATGGAGCGTAACGAGCCAATTGATATAGCTATTTGCAATCCGCCTTTTCATTCGTCGCTGGAAGAAGCGCAAAAAGGTACACTTCGAAAACTGAGCAGTCTGAATCACAAAAAAGTAACTACTCCGGTGTTGAATTTTGGCGGACAAAGTAATGAATTGTGGTGCGATGGTGGTGAGGAACGTTTTGTGCGCAATATGATTCGTCAGAGCAAACAATTTTCGACGAATTGTTTTTGGTTTTCAACCTTGATTGCCAAGCAGGTGCATGTTGCACCACTTCTTGAAGCTTTGAAATTGGCCGGAGCAGTGGATATAAAAACCATAGCAATGGGACAGGGAACGAAAATCAGCCGGATTCTGGCATGGAGTTTCTTAACTCCAACACAACAGAAAAAGTGGTTGGAAACCCGTTGGAATGCGCTTTAGTTTATAGTTTATAGTTTATAGTTTATAATTTATAGTTTATATTGCCGAATTATGAAATTTTTCAGCACCTCACAAATTCGTGAACTGGACAAATTCACGATTGAAAATGAACCGATTGCTTCCATTGACTTAATGGAACGTGCTGCCGATGCAATCACAACTAAATATATTGAGTTATTTGCTGCCGATCTTCCTGTTTGTGTCTTTGCCGGACCCGGGAATAATGGTGGCGATGCGCTTGCGGTTGCGAGGTTGTTGCTCCAAAGAGGATATCAGGTCACATCCATTCTGCTGTCATCGGATTCATTATCGAATGATTGCAAGGCAAATTACCGTCGAATGGAGATTCAGTTTCCCCGTTCAATCAGTGAACTTAAACGAAAATTTATTGACCCCGAGATTTCTGCGAATACGGTTATCATTGAAGGAATTTTCGGATCAGGATTGAGCAGGCCGGCTGAAGGTATTTTTTCAGATGCTATCCAGTGGATAAATTCTTCGGGGAAAAAAGTTGTTTCTATTGATATTCCGTCAGGATTGCAGGGCGAAGAAAACTCCGATTTATCCGTTCCGATTGTAAAAGCTGATTATACTTTCTCGCTTCAATTTCCTAAACTGGCTTTTCTTTTCCCTGAAAATGATTCCTTCGTCGGACAATTTATTACGCTTGACATTGGACTTCATCCGATTGCAATTGCCTCAACTAAAAGTAATTTCTATTTTCAAACACACAGTGACATTGCTCAACTGATAAAAGCCCGCCCCGATTACTCACATAAAGGCACATTTGGTCATGCGCTGATAATTGCCGGAAGCAAAGGTATGGCAGGTGCTTCGGTGCTTGCAGGAAAAGCTGCACTTCGGTCGGGTACAGGATTGGTAAGTGTACACGGTCCGGCGTCTAACCGGATAATTGTTCAGTCAACCGTGCCTGAAATTATTTATTATTCAGATAAATCAGATAACCACATTACCGAAGTGAAGTTGGTTGATAGTTACGATGCCGTAGCAATCGGGCCTGGAATTGGTCAATCTGACGAGACAGCTGCATTTTTAAAGGAAACGCTGGGCAAACTTATTTCGCCCTGTGTGCTTGATGCCGATGCCTTAAATCTGATTGGAAAAAACAGGGAACTTCTATCTATAATCCCCAAAAAAAGCATACTTACTCCCCACCCAAAAGAATTTGTAAGGCTTTTCGGAGCTTCGGAAAACTCTTACGAACGTATGCTGAAAGCTCAGGAAATGGCTCAGAAACACCACCTGATTATTATACTGAAAGGGCGTTACACGCTTATAGCAACACCTGATGGAAAACTAACCTTCAACAGTTCGGGCAATTCAGGCATGGCTACAGCGGGTACGGGTGATGTGCTTACCGGTCTGCTGGTTAGCTTGCTGGCTCAAAGTTATTCTCCTGAAAATGCTGCCAAAGCAGGAGTTTTTATTCATGGCTTGGCTGGTGATATGTGCCTTGCAAGTCAGTCGAAAGAATCGTTGATTGCAGGAGATGTTATTGAACATTTAGGACCTGCATTCATGACTTTCAGCTTCTCCTGAGTTAAATAATCTAAAAAAATGTTTTTTTGAATCGTATCCGGATAAAAGTCCGAACAAAAAGACTTTACTTTGCATTAAATTAATAGAGCTATTAAACATACTTATTAAATATGGAAGTTAAGAATAATCCAACTATGGAAATAGTTATTTTGGAAACGGCTGAACGCTTGTTTCTTGAAAAAGGATTTTCCATGACATCAACTACCGAAATTGCGAAGGAAGTTGGTTGTAATCAGGCACTTATTCATTATTATTACCGAACTAAAGAAAATTTGTTCAATGTGATTTTCGAGACAAAGTTCCGTGAATTTTTCAGGTCTATTTTTGAATTAGAAAATGTAAAAGGTCTGAATTTTACTGAAAAGCTAACCTATATTATCGGGTCTCATTTTGATATGGTGAGGAAAAATCCAAAAATACCAATACTGATTTTTAATGAATTTACTAGAAATCCGGACATGGTAAGTTCTTTAAAAAGCAAACTGGCAGGAGTCGTAAGTCAAATTACAACAACAATAAACACAGAACTACAAAACGAAATTAAAGCTGGAAGAATTCGGGAAATTAGTATGACTGATTTGATTTTCAGCGTTATCTCTTCAAACATCTCATTGTTCTTAATCCTGCCTGTGGTTTCAGGAATTCTTTCCTTAGACGAACAACAAAAGGAGATTTTTATTAATCATCGCCGCGACGAAAACATACGGATTATATTAAACGGAATTAAACCATAAATTATTTAGATTAAAATTATATGAACAAAATTATTTTAAAATTTCTATTGATTTTGCTTCCTGTTGGTGGTTTTGCTCAAAGTCTGACAATTGAAAGTTGCCAGGAAAAAGCAAAAGCCAACTATCCGCTCGTAAAGCAATACGGACTGATTGAGCAAACTGCCCGTTACAATATTGATAATGCAAACCGTGGGTATCTGCCGCAACTTACACTTTCGGCTAAAGCAACTTATCAGTCGGATGTAACTCAGATTCCTTCAAGTTTAGGTGATGTGTTGTCGAAACTTACAGGTAAACCTTTTTCATTCCCTTCATTGGCCAAAGATCAGTATCAGGCTGTGTTGGAAGCTACTCAGGTAATCTGGGATGGAGGGGTTATTTCCACGCAAAATAAAATAACTAAAGCTGGAACTGAAGTCGAAAAACAAAAACTGGAGGTGGATTTATACACCTTGAAAGATCGGGTGAATCAGTTATTTTTCGGCATTTTATTGCTGAATGAACAACTCAAACAAACCGAAATCCTAAAAAATGATTTGCTAACGAATTATAATCGATTGGATGCTTATATTAAAAATGGTGTAGCTCAGCAATCCGATTTAGATGCTATAAAAGTGGAGCAGTTAAATGTCATTCAACGTGAATCTGATTTAAAGTCATCTATCAAAACCTATGCTATTCTGCTTACGGCATTTACCGGACTGAACATTAATGAAAAAACGGAATTAATCAAACCTGAGCTAAATTTGAGTGTATTGAAAGCCAACACAAATAATCGACCGGAGATCAGTTTATTTAATGCCCAAAATAAGTTGTACGATAATCAAAAAAATCTCGTATTATCGGCCAACTTGCCTAAAATTGGAGCTTTTGTTCAGGGTGGATACGGTCAACCCGGAATAAATATGTTCAGCACCGGTTTTTCCCCTTTTTATGTTGGCGGTGTACGATTTTCGTGGAATATAAGCGGATTGTATACACAGAAAGATAATCTCAACAAGCTCGATATTGGGAAAAAATCAGTTGATATCCAGAATGAAACCTTTTTGTTCAACAATAATCTGGCAACTAAACAGCAGCAAAATGAAATCGAAAAACTGCAATCGACCCTAAGCAATGACGATGAAATTATACGCTTACGCGAAAGCATTAAAAAATCGACACAGAACAAGCAAATAAACGGAACTGCATCTGTAAGTGATTTAATCCGTGATGTGAATGCTGAAAGCCAGGCACGTCAACTCAAATCGCTGCACGAAATTCAGTTACTTATGAATGTATATCAATTAAAAAATAATATTAATAACTAAATCAACCTCAAGCACCTCCCGATAAATCGGGATAAATTGCGGAGCTTAAAGAAAAAAGATATGAAAACAATAAATTTTAAGATGAGATATCAGATAATTTTAGGAATTGCATTGCTGACCGGATTCACAAGCTGTAAAAAGTCTACTAATGATTATGATGCAACCGGAGCTTTTGAAACCACTGAAATAACCGTTTCGGCTGAAGGTTCCGGAAAATTGCTTACATTTGATATAACTGAAGGTCAGGTATTGCAAGTTGGTGAGGTTGTTGGTTCTATTGACAGCATTCAACTTTTTTTGCGCAAAAAACAATTACTGGCAACAGGAAAATCAATTCAGGTACGTCGTCCGGATGTTCAGAAACAAATTGCAGCTATCGACCAACAGATTGCAACTGCCAAAACCGAGAAAAAGCGGATTGAAAATCTGCTGAAAGCCAATGCCACCAACCAAAAACAACTGGATGATGTGAATGCTCAGATTGCTGTGTTGGAAAAACAACTCGATGCTCAAAAAACAACGCTTGTAACTGCTAATCAGGGAATTACAGAAGACAACGAAGGTGTCAAACTTCAGGTTGCACAAATTGAAGACCAGTTGAAGAAATGTCATATCAGTAGTCCGATAAACGGAACTGTGCTGGTGAAATATGTTGAAAAAGGCGAATTGGTTATGCCCGGAAAAGCCCTTTTTAAAATTGCAGACACCGAAAATATGATTCTTCGTGCTTATATTACCAATGACCAGTTGAGCCAGTTGAAAATAGGTCAGAAAGTCAAAGTGGCTTGTGATTTTGGAACAGAAAAAATGAAAGATTATAGCGGTACAGTTGCCTGGATTTCGAGCAAAGCAGAATTTACTCCAAAAACCATTGAAACCCGTGATGAACGTGCGAATCTGGTATATGCTGTGAAAATCAACGTAAAAAATGATGGCATTTTAAAAATAGGCATGTACGGAAACGTGAAGTTCAATTGATAGTTGACAGTTGATAGTTATATTATATAAATTAGATGAATACCTCAGAAAACCTACCAGACATTGCCATCCACTGTGAATCCGTGAGCAAGAATTACGGAAAAATTCAGGCACTCTCCAACATCAATTTTGATGTAAATCGTGCAGAAATTTTCGGAATTATCGGCCCTGATGGAGCAGGAAAAACTACTCTCTTTCGCATACTTACCACGCTGATTTTGGCCGAAAGCGGAACCGCAGCAATCGACGGCTTTGACGTGCTAAAAGATT
Source organism: uncultured Bacteroidales bacterium (assembly GCA_903901975.1). GTDB lineage: Bacteria > Bacteroidota > Bacteroidia > Bacteroidales > Paludibacteraceae > Paludibacter. The sequence continues at coordinate 68,958 of CAIUTB010000118.1, read as the reverse complement.
ACAAGGAAATCCGTAAACGGGTTGGATATATGCCGGGACGTTTCTCGTTGTATCAGGATTTGACGGTAGAAGAAAATCTCGAGTTTTTTGCAACTGTTTTCAATACCACCATTGAAGAAAATTACGAGCTGGTAAAAGACATTTATGTTCAGATTGAGCCATTCAAAAAACGTAGGGCAGGAAAACTTTCGGGTGGAATGAAGCAAAAATTAGCCTTAAGTTGCGCATTGATTCATAAACCTTCGGTACTTTTTCTGGATGAACCGACTACCGGTGTAGACCCGGTTTCGCGCAAGGAATTCTGGGGAATGCTTCAAAAGCTTCGGGAACAGGGGATTACAATTTTGGTTTCCACGCCTTACATGGACGAAGCCAGCCTGTGCGACCGAATTGCGTTGATCCAAAACGGACAGTTTTTGAAAATAGATACACCCGAGAATATTGTCAGTCAGTTTGACGATGTGCTTTGGGCTGCCAAAAGCGACAATATGCACAAATTGCTGGAGGATCTGCGCAAAGACGAACAGGTAAAAAGCAGTTTTGCATTTGGAGATTCGATACACGTTACAGTTGACAATGGACAGTTGACAGTTGATAGTTTGAAGAAGTATTTGATTGAGAAAGGCCATAAAAATATTAAAATTGAGGCGATTGAACCAACCATTGAGGACTGTTTTATGGAATTATCCACTACACAAATTTGATGCGCAGAGCAATGGAAACAGTAATAAAAGTTGAAAATCTGACCAAACGGTTTGGCAATTTCACGGCAGTCGATAATATTTCGTTTGAAGTGAAGCGGGGTGAAATTTTCGGGTTTCTGGGTGCCAACGGTGCCGGAAAAACCACAGCCATGCGCATGCTTTGCGGACTCAGCATTCCCACTGAAGGCAAAGGAACGGTAGCCGGATACGACATTTTCAAACAACCCGAACTGATTAAGAAAAGTATTGGTTACATGAGTCAGAAATTCTCGATGTACGAGGATCTGAAAGTGTGGGAAAACCTGGAACTTTTTGGCGGAATTTACGGTATGAACGACAAGGTTATCAAACAGAAAACCGATGAGCTGATGATAAAACTGAACTTTGAAGATGAACGTGATAAGCTGGTAAAGTCTTTACCATTAGGCTTTAAGCAGAAACTTGCTTTCTCCGTTTCTATTTTTCATCAGCCACAGGTAGTATTTTTGGATGAGCCAACCGGAGGTGTTGACCCGATTACGCGCCGCCGATTCTGGGAAATGATTTACGATGCAACTGCTCAGGGAATAACCGTTTTTGTGACAACGCATTATATGGATGAAGCCGAGTATTGCGACCGCGTTTCCATCATGGTTGACGGACGTATTGAAGCACTTGATTCGCCCGATAATCTCAAAAAGCAATTCAATGCAAAAAATATGGACGAAGTTTTCCAGCAGTTAGCCCGAAAAGCTAAAAGAGTTGACAGTTGATAATTGTCAGTTGACAGCGAAGAAAATAAACATAATTAATTTAGAAATGGAAGAAAATACTGTAAAATTTAAATCTTATGCATTCGCATTGAGAATTATAAAAGCATATAATTTTTTAAGTGCTGAGCAACGAGAATTTGTCCTTTCAAAACAATTGTTGAGAAGTGGTACTGCAATTGGAGCGTTAATTAGAGAGGCCGAACATGCTGAATCAAAAGCTGATTTTATCCACAAACTAAGTATTTCACTTAAAGAAGCTAATGAAACGGAGTATTGGTTAATGCTGTTGCATGATAGTGGCTATTTGGATGACAAGTCATTTAATTCAATTGTTTCAGACTGTCAGGAATTAATCAAAATGTTGATAAGCATTATAAAGTCTTCAAAGGACAATATAAAAAACAAATAACTATCAATTCTCAACTATCAACTGTCAACTAACGACATGAAACAACTTTTTTCTTTTATCCGAAAGGAATTTCACCATATTTTCCGCGACAAAGCCACAGTGATGATTTTGTTGATGATGCCAATCATACAGATTATTCTATTTGGTTTTGCGTTGTCGCAGGAGGTGAAAAACACCAAAGTGGTTGTGCTTTCAACAACTAGTGATGAAGCAACACGTCGTATAATTAATCGTATCGATGCCAGTGAGTATTTCGATGTAGTTGGAACAGTCCATAATTCGGATGAAATTGACGCTGCATTTCGTGACGGGAAAGCCAAATTGGCCATGATTTTCGAGGATCATTTTTCGGAAAATTTGAAACATACCGGAAAATCTCATATTCAGTTGATTGCCGATGCCACTGATCCCAATGCGGCTAATTCATTTATGTTTTATGCTTCGAATATCATAAGCAATTACCAGCAGGATATTTCGCAACCACAATCGGGTGGAGGTATGATTGTACCTGAAGTAAAAATGCTTTACAACCCACAAATGCTGAGCGCTTTCAATTTTGTGCCAGGGGTTCTTGGTATGATTATGATTTTAATTTGCGCCATGATGACTTCGATTGCGATAGTACGAGAAAAAGAAATGGGAACAATGGAAATTCTCCTTGTGTCGCCGATGAAACCGATGTATACTATTCTATCGAAAATATCACCTTATTTTGTGCTTTCTGTCATCAATTTCGCCACCATCATGTTACTTTCGGTTTTTGTACTGAAAGTCCCTATTGCCGGTAGTTTTATCAGTTTACTTATTGTTTCGTTACTCTATATTTTTGTTGCATTGGCTTTGGGCTTACTTATTTCAACCGTTACGAATTCACAGTTGGCTGCTATGATGATTTCAGGGATGGGTTTAATGATACCCGTGATGTTGCTTTCGGGAATGATTTTCCCCATAGAAAATATGCCCGCCTTTCTTCGCTTTATATCCAATTTTGTACCGGCACGCTGGTATATCGATGCAGTTAAAACCATCATGATAAAAGGACTTGGTCTGGGTGCTGTATTGAAAGATGTGGGTGTTCTGCTACTGATGGCAACTGTTTTGGTAACAATAAGTTTGAAAAAGTTTAAAGTACGACTTGAATAGTTTATAGTTTATAGTTGACAGTTAATAGTTGATAGTTAATAGAAATATTATATGATAAAATACTTATTAAAAAAGGAGTTTAAACAAATCATTCGGAATCCGTTTTTGCCGAAAATGATTTTTATGTTTCCGCTGATGGTGTTGCTGGTATTTCCTTGGGCGGCAAGCTACGAAATTAAGAACCTGAACCTGAGTGTAATTGACAGCGACCATACACCTTACTCGCAACGATTAACTCAGACTATTGTTTCGTCAAACTATTTCCGGTTAACCGATATTTCAAGTGATTATAACCATGCTCTCAAAAGCATTGAAAATAACAAAGCGGATATCATTCTTCAAATCCCTAAGAATTTTGAGAAAAGTATTATCAATCACGAAAATGTAAAGGTAATGATTTCACCTAATGCTGTGAACGGAATGAAAGCTGGTGTAGGAATGACCTATTTGGCCAGCATTATTGGCGAATTCAATGCTACACTGATTTCAGAATTATATCCGGAGATGGCCAAAAATAGTTCGTCCATTATTCAGATTGATTCACAATACCGTTTCAACAAAGAACTCAATTATCAGGTATTTATGGTTCCCGCACTGATGGTTATGATTCTAACCTTGCTTTGCGGATTTTTACCTGCTGTGTCTATTGTTTTCGAAAAAGAAATCGGTACCATGGAGCAAATGAACGTAAGTCCTGTCCCCAAAATTATCTTTATATTAGGAAAACTGATTCCATTCTGGATTATCGGGTTTATTGCAATTACAATTGGGTTTTTGGTTGCCTGGCTGGATTACGGATTAATTCCGGTGGGGCATTTTTTAGAAATCTATGTTTTCGTTGCAGTTTATATTTTTGCCATTTCGGGCATGGGAATCGTAATTTCCAACTTTGCCCAGACCCTTCAGCAGGCGGTATTTATTGTATTTTTCTTTATGTTGCTGTTTATTATGCTCAGCGGATTGTACACACCGGTGGACAGTATGCCCAACTGGGCTCAATGGTTGGCAGCTTTTAATCCGTTGAAACACCTGATGATTGTAATGCGCTCCATTTACCTGAAAGGCAGTAATTTCAGTCAGTTGGCCCAAGAGCTGGTCGCTTTGTTAGGATTCGCAGTGGCATTTAATGGATTAGCGGTATTGAGCTATCGGAAAAGTAGCTAGGGAATGTATTTTTGTGTGAGAATAATAGTTTTTTACTAAAGTAAGGCTTGTTTGGAATATCCAAGCAGGCCTTACTCTAGTATGTAGAATGCAACAACTATTTAATTAATTAACTCTTTCATTATCAGAGTCATAAGTGGTTGTACGGAATTCCCGATTTCCTGAACTTCTTCGTGTGTTACTTCAATTATTTTCCCCGGTACTCCAAGGTCGGTAACAATCGAAATTCCAAAACACCTGATTCCGGCATGATTAGCCACAATTACTTCCGGAACAGTACTCATTCCAACGGCATCTGCTCCGATATTTCTAAAATATCGATACTCAGCGGGAGTTTCAAATGTTGGACCGGTTGTGCCTACATATACACCTTCAACAACTCTGATATTGTGTTTGGCGGCAATTTGTTTTGCTTTTCCGATCAGTTCTTTGGAATATGCTTCACTCATATCGGGGAATCGAGGTCCTAATTCAGCGTAATTTTTACCTCTGAGTGGATGTTCAGGGAATAGATTAATATGGTCGGTAATAATCATTAAATCACCTATTTCGAAATTTGGATTTACACCCCCGGAGGCATTCGAAACTAATAAGGTATCTATGCCCAATGCTTTCATTACCCGAACGGGAAAGGTCACGGCTTTCATGTCATAACCTTCATAATAATGAAACCGGCCTTGCATAGCCAACACATCCACATTCCCGAGTTTGCCAATAATGAGCTTTCCACTGTGACCTTCGACAGTTGAAACAGGAAAGTTTGGTATAATTTCATACGGTATTTCAGTTTTGTCGGTAATCTGAGTAACCAGATTACCCAATCCTGTACCCAGGATTATCGCCGTTTTCGGATTTGAAGGAATTCTTGAAAGAAGGAAATCAGCAGTTTCTTGAATTTTCAACAACATAATTTTTGATTTTTTGAATAAATAATGATTCTTGTTTGTTTAATATCTCTACACGAATTGGCAAAGCAAAAGTTCTTGATTTTAATATCTCAGGAAAATTTCTGTCAGATACCATTCGAGCAGCATCTTTTTCGGTTACTATTATTAACTTTTCACCAGCTTTGAATGCATCAAACCTACTCATAATCAAATTGTAATCTCTTGTATGAAAAGTGTGATGGTCATCAAAAAAAATGGAGGTTACTTCAGTTGTGAACTTTTTAATCTGTTCTATTATTGGCTCCGGTTTAACTATTCCGGCAATGAGTAAAACACCAGCGCTGGTTTCTTTTATATGTTTAAATGTCCAGTTTTCAGGTTCTGAATCAGGGAAAACCGGAATAATTTCATTATATACATAGCTGGAAAAATAGAGTGACTGATTATTTTCCGGTTTCAATTCAGTCTCAATCAAACGCATTTCAATTGGTTTGATCTCATCAGGACATTTTGTCACAATAATTATATCTGCTCGCTTACTTCCAATTTTCCATTCACGCAAATTTCCAGCCGGTAAAGCTAAATCACGACTATATAAATTCGAATAATCAGTTAATAAAATCGATAATCCAGCCTGAATATATCGGTGTTGTAAAGCATCGTCAAGTACAATAATTTGTAATTTAGGTGCAATTTCGAGTAATTTCTTAACTCCGGCTACTCTTTTTTCGTGAACTGCAACCAAAATGTCAGGGAATTTACTGTGAATTTGATAAGGTTCGTCACCAATTTTTCGACTATCCGTATTTTCCTCAGCAAAAAAGAAACCGGAAGTTTCCCGTTTATAACCACGACTGAGCATGGCAATTTTCCATTCTCCTTTTAGGCAGCTTAAAATAAACTCGGTATGAGGAGTTTTACCGGTACCACCAACTGATAAATTACCAACACTAATTATTGGGATATCAAAACTTGTAGAGTGGAGTATTCCCTGATCAAATAACCAATTGCGAAGCATAATCACTGTTCCGTAGATAAGTGAAATAGGATAAAGCACAATGTATTTGATAATGGTTTTCAAAATCTATAACTATTCAGGAATTATGCAGTGGACAAAGATATATTTAATTTAAGAAACACAATCCAATATTTAAAAAATTTAAGATAAAATGAAGCAAGAGTTTTCAGCTAGGGTACCGGATCGAATCCGCTACCACCCCATGGATGACAACTACTAATACGTTTTGCAGATAGCCAACAACCTTTAATAATGCCATGCTTTTTTACTGCAATAATTGTATATTCCGAACAAGTAGGTGTGTAACGGCAACTCGAAGGGAGTAAAGGTGAAATGCTGTAACGGTATAAATATACGGGGAGTAAAAATATAATCCGAATGATTTTCTTCATGGCAGAGCATTTAATACATCAACAAATTTCAACCTGATATGTTTCAATTCTTGATTGTAATTTTTGAAGTGCTGTTTTCATTTTCTTTTCGATAAATGGAAAATCAAGTTCTTCGTCAGAAACATAATTAAAAGCTACATGAATCTGGACTTGTTTTTCATTTAACAAATCAATCATTTCCTGTTTATTCAGCCTGTAAGTTTCGCGCAAAAGTCTTTTTATACGGTTCCTTTTGTTGGCTCTTTTGAAACGCTTTTTTGGTACACTAACTAATATACTTGCGGGTTCAACATCCAATTTTGGCTCAATACGAAAAAGGACACGCAGTGGATAACAAATAAATGCTTCTCCTTCAACAAAAAGCTTTGAGATTCGCTTTTCACCGCATAAATGTTCAGCTTTTGAGAATGCATTCGGATGTTTCATTGCTGGTAAAAATAAACTATCCCAAAAGTACGGAAATTCTTCCATACTTTTGGGATAGCAATATTAATTTCTTAATTGTTCTATTTTCGAATTTTTTTATTGGCTTCTTTCAGAAAATTGTCGAGAGCCATAGTCATAGAGGGAAAACCGGGTAGCGGACATTCCAAATCTAAGCGCAATCCGGCATCACGAACAGCCTGAGCTGTTGTTGCTCCAAAGCATCCAATTTGAATTTCATCCTGAACGAAATCGGGAAAATTTTTCAACAAAGAGGCAATCCCAATTGGACTGAAAAACAGCAGCATGTCATAGTTGAACTCCTCATCGGGACCAAAATCGTTGCTAACTGTTTTGTACATTATGGCTTTGTTGTATGTGATTTTCGCTTTTTCGAGCGTTGCCAATGTATCTTCATTTTGAACATCCGAAGTAATAAATAAATATTTCTCTTCAGCATGTTTGTTCATAATAGTCACAAGATCAGCTAATTTGCCAGATGCACCATAAAACACTTTACGTTTTCGATAGTGAATGTAACGTTGTAAATACAATGCTACACTTTCAGAAACACAAAAATACTTCATCGTTTCGGGAATCGTAACCCGCATTTCTTCACACAATTTGAAAAAATGGTCTATACCATGACGCGCGTTAAAAATAATTGCTGTGTGATCTAAAATAGATATACGTTGAGTTCTGAACTCTTTAGCTAAAATCGGTTCAACCTTTATGAACGGACGAAAATCAATTTTGACATTGTATTTTTCACTGATATCAAAATAGGGTGATTTTTCCGTTGTTGGTTGGGGTTGCGATACGAGTATCTTTTTGATTTTCAAAGCTTTAAACTTAAATTATTTATAACCTAAACTATTAATTTATACACCTTAAGCAAAATAATTAAGGGTAAAATTTCAAGGGTGCAAAGATACAACAATATATAAAAAGAAGCTAATATATTTTGGAAAAATATTTGAAATAGTTTAATAATAATCAAAATGCCAATGCAAATACAGACAATCAGGCTAATGATTCGTGTAATACCAATAAAATTGTCTGGTATATAAATTTGTAGAAATAAGATTGGGAATAAGCAAACTCCTAAAAATGAAATGATATTAAAATAGGCATCTTTCGCCATTTTTAAACTGCTAGAGTTTAAAAAAACATAGCCTATCAAATCAAATATTAGTGATTTTAAAGCAAAAAAAAGACTCGTTGCAAGCAAAAATAAACTGAATTCTTTTATTGAAAACGAATCTGTTTTTGTATGAAGTAAGAAATAAGCATAAAGACTTATAGTTCCAATAGAAAAAATAATTAAGAAAAATCTGAATCTGGAGTCGTTGACTGTAGCCTTGCTAAATATACTTGATCGTTCTTTGGCTTGAAAAAATGACCTTATTGTATCCGAAATAAGACCTACAGATTGACTTAATGAATACACAAATACCGAAAAAAGAAAAACCAAAATAATAAACACCCAACTTTCGGTTTGAGGTAATGATGGATGCGATATTCCAATAAATCCATGCGGAATTTGTACAATTGCTTTCAACGAATCAGCCAAATGGATGGAGTCAGCCACTATGATCGAATCTGTTTTTGCCAACGAATCCGACAAAACTTTCGAGCTGTCATTTATAAATTGTAGTGTATCCGGCTGAACCATTTTTGTTTATATTGCTGCAAAACTTCGTGCATTCGAATCCCAACTAGCTGAATTCTCTATTGCACTCAGCACTTCTTCGGGAGTTTCAACAACTTCCCACATGTTTTTATGAATAGTGCGCATAAATTTTTCTTCCACAGCCCGCTGAAGCATTTCAATCATAGCATCATAATAGCCATTCATATTCACGATAACGATAGGTTTTGAAATAATACCAAGTTGTTTCCATGTGATTGCTTCCAACAATTCTTCTAACGTTCCACAACCGCCCGGCAACGCCACAATTGCATCTGCCATTTGCGCCATTAATGCTTTTCGTTCGTGCATGGTTTCGACCACAATTAATTCGCTAAGTTCGCTATGATGCCAGTCTTCGTCACACATAAACCTAGGGATTACTCCGGTAATTTTTCCGTTTGCAGCCAGCATGCTATCGGCTAACATTCCCATGAGACCTGACGATCCACCTCCGAATACAACGGAAATATTTGCATCGGCAAAAATTTCACCCAGTCGGGCGGTTGCTTCAAAGTATTCAGGTTTTATCTGGGTGCTTGCAGCACAATAAACACAAATGGTTTGCATTGGAATCAAGGAGATTTATCTTTTTTGACCAAAATTTGTGCAAAAATACAGTTTTCTTTCCGTATTTTTGAGCTTAAATTAAAAAAATGAGAAAATGATATTGGTAACAGGAGCCACCGGATTAGTTGGAGGTCATTTATTGTGGCATTTGTTGCAAGGAAATGAACGAGTTTCGGCCATTCGTCGTCCAACGAGTAATCTTATATCGCTTCGAACGATATTCAGCTACTATAGCTCTAATCCTGACGATTTTTTAAGCCGAATTGACTGGAAAACTGCCGATGTGCTTGATTTCTATTCACTTATTGAAGCAATGAAGGCTGTCGATTTCGTTTATCATTGCGCAGCGGTGGTTTCGCTCGGAAATTCAGAGAATATTTTGCTTGATACCAATGTAACCGGAACGCGTAATGTAGTTCAGGCAGCAGTTGAAAATAATATTAAGAAGTTCTGTTTTGTAAGTTCCATTGCTGCTTGTGGTAAAACTAAATATTCAGAATTAATTGATGAAAATGCTGTTTGGACTGATTCTAATGATCATTCATTGTATTCTAAAAGCAAATATTATTCAGAACAGGAAGTCTGGAAAGGAATAAAAAATGGACTGAATGCAGTGATAGTGAATCCGGGAGTAATTTTAGGAGTTTCAGGACAAGATACAGGCAGTTCCCAATTATTTTTTCAGGTACAAAAAGGCCTGATATTTTATACCAACGGAGGAAGTGGTTACGTTGATGTTCAGGATGTTGCGAAGGCAATGATACAATTAGTCAAATCAAAAATATCAGCTGAACGTTTTGTATTGGTTGGTAAAAATTCGTCAAATAAAGATGTCTTGAGCTGGATGGCCGACGGTTATGGCAAGCGTCGACCATTTATTTGTATTGGTAAAAGAATGATGTTGAGTATTGGATATTTATCGGAAATTATCGGAAAATTATTCCATTTTAGTCCAATTATTGATGTTGGGACCGCAAAGTCAGCTCTAAACAGAGACTTTTATTCAAGTCAGAAAATTGAACAAGCATTGGGATTTAAATTCAATCCGATTGAAAAATGCATAAAAGAAGTGTGTGATTTTCAGAAATGAAGCCCGAATTTTAGCCCGAAATTTGTCATGGAAGTAAATCCATTGTAACTAAAAGTTCCCAAATCATTTGTTTCAGTTATTCTTGTAGAAATGGATGTCAGACTGCCAAATACTCCGGCGTAGATATCAGATTTATAGCCTGTTTTATGATTCAGGCCTACAGAAACTTTGACGGCAGGACCACCACCAAAACCAGAATTTAAACCAAAACTATAACCGGCATCTATACCGATAAATGGGGCTGTTCTGGCTTTATTCAACATACTTTGTAACCGAATAAATACAGGCAAATAGCTAATCGGGTCAGTTGAATTTACTAAAAATATCATATTATAACCTGCACCAAATCCGACATAAAAATCTTTTCCTGATACATTTTTATTTCCAAAAATCATTGAAATTTCCGTGTTTGGGGCTGATTTAAACGAATTCGAAGTGTTTGCTATTGCTCCTGAAAGTTCAACGTCACCACAAAAAACTGCAGTATTATCTGTTTTCTCAATTTGATCCGTTACAGATTGAATTAAAGAACCGGACAACCTAACTTGTTCAATCATTTTGACTTCAGAAAGTTGAAATTGATATCGTTTGCCATTGGCAGTCTTTATCATAATCATTTCATTTGTCTTCACTAAAATTTCACCAACGTAAACTTCTCCGGAATTGAGCGTAATTTTATTTTGAATAACAGATTCTTGTCCCCATAGTTGTGTGGAAATAATCAAATATAGAACAAGTAGACAGAGTTGTTTCATGTTAAAGTAATTGAATTTCAGTCTGCTAAAGTTGATTGAATGATTTCTTTAAAGCTTGTCAGGAATAAATTGGCATCTTGTTTCGACAAACACAAGGGCGGAAGTAAACGAATTGTATTTGTTCCACTTGCACCTGTAAATATTTTTTTCTCAAAAAGTAGTTTGTTCCGAATTTCTTTTACCGGTTTTTCAAATTCTATCCCAATCATGAGACCCATTCCTCTGACTTCTTTTATTTGCGGAATTTTATTCAGCTCATTAATCAGATATTGTCCAATCTTTTCGGCATTGATAATTAATTGTTCTGCCTTGATAATGTCAAGAACTGAAATGGCAGCGGTACAAGCCAAATGACTTCCACCGAATGTTGTTCCCAATAATCCGTGTGATGCTTCAAATATAGGGCTAATCAACACAGCACCAACCGGAAATCCATTCCCCATACCTTTGGCTACTGTGATTAAATCCGGACGAATACCAGCATGTTGATGTGCAAAAAACTTCCCACTGCGGCCGTAACCTGATTGTACTTCATCGAGAATTAAAATTGTTCCGGTTGCTTTACATTCGGCACTAAGCTCTTTCAGAAATTCTAGCTCAGGAACACGAATTCCACCAACTCCCTGAATCCCCTCAATGATAACTGCACAAACATCCTCTTTTATTAGGATTTTACGAACAGATTCTATGTCGTTTAATTCCGTAAATTCAACATCAAATCCTTCATTAATAGGAGCAACTATTTTTGGATTATCAGTCACACGCACAGCTGCTGAAGTCCTGCCGTGAAAACTCTTACTAAAAGAAAGTACTTTTCGGCGACCAGTATGAAACGAGGCTAATTTAAGAGCATTTTCGTTTGCTTCTGCTCCAGAGTTAACTAAAAACAGCGAATAATCTTCGTATCCTGCTACTTGGCCCAATTTTTTAGCCAGTTCGACTTGTAGTTTATTTTGAACGGAATTAGAATAAAATACCAGATTTTCAAGCTGTTGAGTTAATCTTTGAACGTAATATGGATGTGAATGCCCGATAGAGATTACAGCATGACCACCGTAGAGATCAAGATATTCAATTCCTTGTATGTCAGTAATTCTGCAACCAATTCCTTTGGTTATTTCTATATCGAAAAGTGGATAAACATTAAATAAGTTCATGTTAAATATAAATTTTTGCATTGTTGAAAAAAGAAATGCAAATGTAATTCAAAATTTAGACACACTGAAATAAAAACATTTAAAAAAAATAATGTAATTTTACGCCAAAATAATACGAAAACCCATAAATAGTTCCACCTGCATGGAGAAACAAGTCACGATTTATTGTAAAAACACGAAATCATATCATATATATCCATTGGGTATTTCTTTGATTGAAATTTATGAAGATCTGAAAATTGAGCTAAAATTTCCTGTAATGGCAGCTCGCGTAAATTATAAAGTTGAAGATTTGAACTTTATGGTTTACAAACCCAAGGATATTGAATTTATCGACATGATGACACCTTCAGGCATGCGGGTTTATGTTCGTACCTTGAGTATGGTCCTTGCTAAAGCAATTTCAGAGCTTTTCCCACACGCTACACTTCGAATAGAACATCCGATTTCAAAAGGTTATTATTGTCAATTAGATAATCTTGGACAAGATATAAGTCCTGATATAATAAGTCAAATTAAAGATAGAGTCAAATTGATAATTTCGCAGGGGAAACGCATTGTTTGTGAGGAAAAGCAAACCAAAGTTGTAAAAGATCTGTTTGTAAATCAGGCAAATCAAAAAGATAAAATCAGTTTATTTGAGACACTGGGAAATCCCTATTTTCGTTTTTTTCGGATTGATGATTTTATTGATTATTATAACGGAGTATTATTACCTTCAACCGATTATTTAGGACTATTTGACTTAATTGAATATTATGATGGACTATTACTTCGGATTCCAAACAGAGAAAATGCCACAGAGTTGGAAGAAGTATTATTGTCACCGAAGATGTTCGATATTTTTAAGGAATATGTTGGTTCAAATAAGATTATGAACCTCACAAATGTAGGGGACTTCAATATTGCTTGTCAAAATAATCAATCGTTTAATCTGATAAAAGTGTCTGAAGCCTTACACGAAAAGAAAGTGGCTTCTATAGCCGATATGATTTCTCAAAGTGCAGAAAAGGTGCGATTTGTACTAGTTTCCGGACCATCTTCTTCTGGTAAAACTACTTTTAGTAAACGCCTTTCAATACAATTGATTGTAAGTGGGTTAAAACCGGTTGTATTGTCCCTTGATAATTATTTTGTAAACAGAGATGAAACTCCTTTAGATGAACATGGAGAATGGGATTTTGAGCATTTGCATGCACTCGACTTGGGTCTATTTAATCAAAATCTGAAACAATTACTCAATGGTGAAGAGATTGAAATACCATTTTTTAATTTTGAAGATGGCAAAAGGTACTTTAAAGGCCAAAAATTAAAACTAGAGGAAGACAGTATTCTGATAATGGAAGGAATACATGCTTTAAACCCTGATTTGATCCCTGATATTCCGGCCGATACCACATTTAAAATTTATGTTTCAGCACTAACGACTATTTCTATTGATAATCATAACTGGATTCCAACAACCGATACACGCTTGCTAAGGCGAATTATTCGGGATTATCGTTTCCGAAATTATTCAGCCAGAGAGACAATCGCCCGCTGGCCAAGTGTACGTCGAGGGGAGGAAAAATGGATATTCCCGTTTCAGGAGAAAGCAGATGTGATGTTTAATTCAGCTCTTTTATTTGAATTAGCTGTTCTTAAGAAACATGCTGAACCTATTTTAGCTGAAGTGCCAAAATACTGTGATGAATATACTGAAGCTCATCGACTTATAAAATTCTTAAATTATTTTGTGCCAATTCATGATCGGGAAATTCCACCCACTTCTTTGTTAAGAGAGTTTTTGGGGGGAAGTAGTTTCAGGTATTGAAATTAAAATTGACTTGTTGTAGTATTTTTTCCAGTTTATACTTAAAATTTAAACTATTGTTTGTATTTTTGCGTTTGATTTTTAAATATTAAGCAACTTATGAAAAGTAGATGAAAAAATCTATACCAATATTTATTCTTTTAGCTTTATTCTTTTCTGGAGTAAATGCTCAAAGAAGGGGTCTGATAAGCAGTCAAAGGCAGGATCTTGGAGGTTATTTCTTTCTTTCTGCGGGACCTTCATACCTTTATGGTGATACAAAGGGTCCAATATTAGAGAAATCATTGCTCAATGTAAATAATTGGAGTACTTCATTAGGTTTTAATCAAAGACTTCCTCTAAATTTTGGTTATAGCGTAAATCTAATGTATGGAAATTATGTTGGAGATGATAACAATGCTAAAGACCCACATGGTATTCCGTATTCATATTCCTCCAATATTTTAGAACTCACAGTAAGAGCTGAATATTGTGTTAAATTTGGTCAAAGATTCAGATTCCAAGCTCCCAGTTCTGTTTATGCATTTGTAGGAATCGGTTGCTTTACTGCAAATGTTACACATCCTGACAGTGCTATCATTAATAATAATTTTTCTAAAGTCTTAAATCCGGGTATTACAAATTCATCTGGCGTAATTCTTCCTGTAGGTATTGGCTATAAATATGAATTTAGAAATAGACTAACACTAGGAGCTGAAGCATGTATACGTTATGCTATTTCTGATTACTTAGATGGTTATGATCCTCCTTCAAGTTCAAAATTTAATGATATTTTGGCTAATTTATCCATAACAATCGGTTATAAGATTTTCTAAATTTATTTTCAGTACAGTCGAATTTACTTTTGTTTCTTTATACTGTACAAAAAGAGCTGCAAAATATTGCAGCTCTTTTTGTACAGTATAAAGTTTGTTATCAGGCTTTTCCGGCACTTCCCAATACATTCACAGTTTTGTGAGCATATAGTTTTTTCAGTTCATCGCGTGCAGGTCCTAAGTATTTGCGTGGGTCAAATTCGCCCGGATTTTTTACAAATGATTCACGGATAGAAGCAGTCATAGCCAAACGACCATCAGAGTCGATATTGATTTTACATACTGCTGAAGCAGCTGCTTTACGCAATTGTTCTTCAGGTATACCGATTGAATCTTTCAATGCTCCACCGTATTTGTTGATAGTTTCAACATATTCCTGTGGAACTGAAGAAGCACCATGTAATACAATAGGAAAACCGGGAATTTGTTTTTCAATTTCTTCCAAAATATCGAAACGCAATGGTGGTGGGATTAATACACCGTTTTCGTCGCGGGTACATTGAGCTGGAGTAAATTTGTTAGCTCCGTGTGAAGTTCCGATTGAGATAGCCAATGAATCCACACCAGTGCGGGTTACAAAGTCAACCACTTCTTCCGGTTGAGTGTAAGTATGGTGTTCAGCAACAACATCGTCTTCAACACCTGCCAAAACGCCTAATTCGCCTTCAACACTTACGCCATGAGCGTGTGCATATTCAACAACTTGTTTTGTCAAAGCAATATTTTCTTCGTATGAGTGGTGTGAACCATCAATCATTACTGAAGAAAACCCTGAGTCAATACAACTTTTACATAATTCAAAAGTATCACCATGATCCAGGTGCAATACTACAGGGATATTTAGTCCCAGTTCTTTAGCATATTCAACAGCTCCCTGAGCCATGTAACGAAGTAACGTTTGGTTAGCATATTTACGTGCACCGCTCGAAACCTGCAAAATAACAGGAGATTTTGTTTCAACACAAGCAGCAATAATTGCCTGCATTTGTTCCATGTTGTTGAAATTAAAAGCCGGAATGGCATACTTGCCTTCAATTGCTTTTTTAAATAAGTCGTTGGTATTCACCAATCCAAGTTCTTTGTAACTGACCATTTTGTGAGTATTTTAAGTGTTTGATAATTTGACCGCAAAAGTAGTAATTTTTTGTCACATATTAAAGAAAAATTTCTTTATATTATTAGTTCGTTTTATTCGATAATAGCTGCTTAACTTTTTGAATTTAAAAGAGGTTTAATTCAAGTATTAAATGATTGTTTGTCTCAGTTAAATTTCTACCTTTGCATCAGCGACTCAACATGTTTATTCAGGTCGTTCGTCGGGGAAAAATAGCTTTTTCATCGATTTTACGTTGGAACAAAGGTTTTTATGCTCGTATCTTTGCAGCATAAATTTTAAAAACAAAAAATTATGGAAAATGAAGTAAAAAATTCGTTTCGTTCGGGCTACTCAAAAGGAGTTGGTTTTGGCCTACTGTTAATTCTATTGGGTTCTGTATTTCTTGGATTGAAAACAGGATTAATTCCCGGACAACTTGAAAGTGTAATTATCTCATGGCCAATGCTACTGGTATTCATAGGCATTGTCAATCTGTTCAAAAGGCATTGGATTTCAGGGATTATTTTGATTGTAGTTGGTAAGTTCTTTCTTATTCCAAGAATCATTGAGGTTTACCCGAATGTATTTCCAGGATTAACTTCTAACTTTGCTCATATTTATTGGCCTTTGTTATTTATTTTGGCCGGGATTTTAATTATTCTGCAACGTTTTATCTTTCCTCAATGGGGCTTTGGATCAATTGAGAACAAATGGCAAAATCGGATTCACAATCATAAACAGTACCATCATCATGGTCGCCATCATCGCGATTATTCAAACTGGAACACGAACCCCGATGGCTTCTCTAAAAATAGTGTTTTCGGTAGCGGTGACCATATTGTTCTTGATCCGGAATTTAAAGGTGGTGACATGAATGCTGTTTTTGGCGGAATTACTCTTGATTTGCGCAGAACGAATTTAGCAGTTGGTGATACGGTGGTGGAGATAAATGCCGTATTTGGTGGAATTACCATTTATGTACCTGCCGATTGGTATGTTGAAACACATTTAGATGCCGTATTTGGAGGATTTCAGGACAACCGCATGCCTAAAGAACCAACAGACAAAACGCGTAAGCTTATTATTACCGGCTCGTGTGTATTTGGTGGAGGAGAACTTAGAAATTAATGGTCAATTATAAATGGTTAATGATTAATGAATTGCTCGCCTTTTCGGTTAGGTTAATGAGAAAATTTGTTTACTGATAACTGTCAACTGATAACATGCATCCATTTTTAGAAAATACGGCTAAAACTACGCAATACTTCCTGCTTTGGATGGTATATGCTGTTCTGCAAGCTGTCGTTTTGGTTTCGGTGTTAACATTACCCATCTGGGTATTGTTGGTTGATGGACTGATTCATGCGGTCATTTTTGCCGGTATTGGGTTGATATTGTGGAATCTGCTGAAATTTGGAAATTTCTCGGCACTCACGCTTTATCAACGATTGGTGAATCAGATAGCTTTGGCTTTACTGAGTCTGATAATTTGGTTGGGTGTCGGTTACGGTCTGTTTTTTCTCATTTTCGGAAATGAGTTAGCAATGCTTTTTATTCCTGTGTTAGCTCTCAGGGCTTTTATTGGGTTATTGATTTATATAATTATTATTAAGCATTTTAAAAATAATATGTCCGATTCAATTTCCCTTAATGAAATTCAGGAAGTCCCCATAGTTCCAGCAGAATTAAAACCAAAAAAAAATCAGGAATCTGAATTGCTTGAGCGCATAGCCGTAAAATCAGGGACTAAAATTCATGTTGTGTTAGTATCTGACATACTTTATCTGCAGGCCGATGGCGACTATGTTCAGATTTATACCCGCGATGGAAAATACCTGAAAGAGCAAACCATGAAGTATTTTGAAGAACATTTGCCCGAAAATCAATTTGTAAGGGTGCATCGCTCGGTAATTGTAAATGTTGAAATGATTTCGCGAATTGAATTGTACGAGAAACAAAACCAGTTACTTACACTAAAAAATGGACAACAAATTAAAACAAGTCCGGCAGGTTATAAAGCCTTGAGAATGGCGTTGAACCTTTAAAATACATTTGCTAAATTTACTGACGCGGTGACTTTGAGTCACTCCGTCAGTTGTTTATAGAAATACACCAAAAATTTATTTTAAGTTGTTCACAATTCAAAAATTATATTTATATTTGCAATTCATTTAATTAAATCGTCAATTGTAGCGACAATTGCATTACATATTATCAAAAGCGTTAGCTTTTATTCTTGTTTCCAAAAACGACCAATTTTACAGAAGCAAAATAAAGAATAAGTTAGTAAACGCCTGCGCCTCTGGCGTGGGCTTTAACTTATACATTATTTTGTAGGTGCTGGTCGTACCTTGGAAACGTGTTACTGTTAAAGTACCACGCTTTTTTTATGCAAAAAATCTAAGGAAAAGACCTGAACATCCTTAAAATAGTAAGGAGCGGATGCTGAAAAGCTTATGAGTAGGCAAAAAAACAAAATCAAGGATTTATGAAAAAAAGTTTATTAAAATTAGCTTTTGTTGTTGGAATTTCTGTCATGATGACATCATGCTACACGTTTACTGCAACCGTAGGTAATGGACCAAAAACAGGAGAAAAAATTGTAGCACACAATCATTATGTAATTGCTGGTTTGGCTCCAATTGCTACTGCAAATTCAAAAGAACTAGTTGGAGATGCGAAAGATTATTCAATTACCGTTTCTCATTCATTTATTGATGGTTTGTTGGCAATGATTACCGGTGGAATTTACACACCTACAACAGTAACTATTACTAAGTAAAATTTTCAAACATGGCATGGAAAAATTCATGCCATGTTTTTTTAAAATTATGAAGAAAATCTCCTTGTTACTGTTATCAGTTGTATTGATAATTTATCCTATTTATGCCATTTTTAGATGCATTGCTGTTTTTGGTTCATTATCAAACTATGGAAAAGGTGTGTTATTTGGTGGAGTAGCTTTATTTATAATAGGTCTTTTGTTGCTATTATATGCTATTCGGTTATTTAAGCAAAGTAAATAAACACTACAAATATAATCTTAAAAACAAGTTACTTCAAAGTCATTCCCTCAGTTGTGTTTCAGAACTTGATGCAACGTTTTCCGTTTTTTATTCATCTATAATAAAAAACTTCCGAGAATGAAATCAACATTACTTAGTACATTAACATTCTTTTTCTGTTTGTTGTTCTGCAGTTGTAGTCTTGAAAATCGGGTGAATGTCATGATATCATCCAATGACACCATGTTTATATATGTCAATCAAAAGGTGTTGAACGATAAATACAAGTTTGTTCTTCAACTCGATTCAATTACCGAAGAGTCAAGATGTCCTCTAGGTGGTGAATGTATATGGGCTGGTAATGCAAGAGCAAAATTCAATCTCACAGAAGCGGGTAATAATCATCAATTTACCCTAAATACAAATACTGCATTCGGGAGTGATACGATTATCGGAGAAATCAGATACAAATTAATTAATCTTCTGCCCTACCCTTCTGTAAATAATACTTTTCAATACAATAGTTATTACGCAGTTATTGCTGTCAGCAAAAAGTAATTAAAAAAGCAGTTACCCGTTTCCGTGCAACTGCTTTTATTGATTTTGAAAGACAAAAAATCGTGTGTTTTATTCCTCTTCTTTTTTGGTTGCTTCGTATTCTTTGAGCAATTTATCCTGAATATCCATTGGTACCAACTCATAGCTTGCAAACTTCATGCTGAATGAAGCACGCCCTCCGGTAAGTGAACTTAGTGTGGTGGAATAACTACCCAATTCTTTCAATGGAATTTTTGCCGACAGTTTTTCGTACCCTTTTTCACTTTCCATACCCATAATAATGGCACGGCGGCCTTGTAAATCGCTCATTATATCACCCAATCGGTCGGATGGTGTTTGAACAACCACATCGTAAACCGGTTCGAGCAATTTTGGTCCGGCATCTTTAAATGCAGCAGAGAATGCATGACGACCGGCAAGACGGAACGAAATTTCATTGGAATCAACCGGGTGCATTTTTCCGTCGTACACAATTACACGTACATCGCGGGCATACGAACCGGTTAATGGTCCCTGTTCAATACGATCCATAATTCCTTTCAGAATGGCCGGAACAAAACGTGCATCGATAGAACCACCCACAATACTGTTGATAAGAACCAGTTTGCCACCCCAATCCAGATCGATAACCTGTGTATCGCGGTTGCTTATTTTGAATTCCTGACCATTAAAACGGAACATTTCAGGTGCAGGCATGCCATCGAAATAAGGCTCAATAATCATGTGAACTTCGCCAAACTGACCTGAACCACCCGATTGTTTTTTGTGGCGATAATCGGCACGTGCATTCTTGGTAATGGTTTCGCGGTAGGGAATTTTTGGTTCTTTATATTCAATCGGAATTTTATCGTTATGCTCAACACGCCATTTCAGCGTGCGCAGGTGAAATTCTCCCTGACCGTATAAAATGGTTTGTTTCAGCTCTTTAGATTGTTCGATTACCCAGGTTGGATCTTCCTCGTGCATACGGGTCAGAACTTCACTTAATTTTTCTTCATCGGCTTCCGAAACTGCTCTAATTGCACGGCGATATTTTGGTTCGGGATATTTTATTTCTTTAAAATCGTAATCACAACCCTTCACATTTAGGGTATTACCCGTTCGGGTGTCTTTAAGTTTTACGGTTGCACCAATATCACCGGCTACAATTTCGTCCACTTTGGTGCGGATTTGTCCGGCAACAGAGAAAATTTGACTGACACGCTCTTTCGAACTGCGGTCAACATTTACCAAATCGTCGCCTTCTTTCAGTTTTCCACTCATTACCTTGAAGTAGGAAACTTCACCGATATGTGGTTCAACACTAGTTTTGAATACATAAATACTGGTTGGACCAGCGGCGTCAGGCGCAATTTGTTTGCCATCGGCAGTTTGTGGTTTTTCGGTCTGATTCACACTTGGCGAAACATTTCCGACAAATTCCATCAAACGACGTACGCACATATCTTTTCCGGCACAAACGCAGAAAACGGGGAACATATCGCGGTGAATCAGTCCTTTACGGATACCGATACGCAATTCATCTTCGGAAAGCGAACCCTGATCGAAGAATTTTTCCATCAGTTCTTCATCGTGCTCGGCAGCTGCTTCCACCAATACATTGTGCAGGTTTTGTGCTTTTTCAATCTGGTCGGCAGGAATTTCCAATACATCAGGCACGCCGCCTTCAGGTTTCCATCGGTATAATTTCATTTTCAGAACGTCGACTACTGCATTAAATTGCGGACCAACATTCACAGGATATTGAATCTGAACAATTTTGCTGCCAAAATTTTCTTTCAGTTGCTCCAAGGTCTTGTCAAAATCAGCTTTTTCCTGATCGAGATGATTGGTAACAAAAATAACCGGTTTTTTAAATTTTTCGGTATAACGGAAGTGGTTGTTGGTTCCAACTTCTACGCCATATTGCGTATTGAGGAGGATTAAAGCAGTATCGGTAACGTTTAGTGAGGTTACTACACCACCGATAAAATCGTCAGAACCGGGACAATCGATAAAATTGAGTTTTTTCTCCAGCCATTCAGTCTGGATAATGGTTGAAAATACGGAATAGCCGTACTCTTTTTCAACCGGAAAGTAATCTGATACAGTGTTTTGAGCGGCAACAGTGCCTCTACGTTTTATAACTCCACTCTCGTAAAGCATAGCTTCCACAAGAGTGGTTTTCCCCGAGCCGGAACTACCCAGCAATGAAATGTTTTTAATTTCATTCGATTGATATACTTTCATATTGTATTAAAATATAAAGGATTGATACTAAAAAATAACCTGTTTTTTAATTTAAAAATTGAATGGCAATGTATGAAATTTGTGTGAAATTTGTATTTCAGTTTTGTATGTTTTACAACATGAAATACGAAGTATCAAAAACCGCATGAAAAAAATTTTATTTCATGCGGTTCAATTTATAACTTTAAATGTATAATTCTTAATTTTGAAAAAATGTAGCGTTATTTCAATGAGATTTTAGCAGTAGTATTATTTGCTTTCAGAATATAAATTCCTTTCTGAAGATTCAGTACGATGCTGGTGGTAGCATCAAAAATAGCCACTCTGCTACCTGTAAGTGCAAATATTTCAACCTGAGTTGTTGGCAAAACGCTAAAATTCAAAATATTACTTGTTAACGACCAATTTTTGTAGTTAGGGATGTTTAAGCCCGAACTTAATGGAACTACAATAGCTGTTCCGGGAGAACCAGTATTACCAAGAACATCGGCAGAAGTAATTGTAACCTGATTAGATATAGTGCCATTAATTGTTCCTAAAGAACTTACAACAGCAGTTGCAACAACTGAACCATCAGAACTATAACTCCAATAAAATGATTTACCAGTTGTGGCAGCGCCGAAACTAACCCTAGTTACTTCAGTACCATCAGCTTGAAATAAAACCAACCCGTCACCACTTGACGAAAGTCCGATTCCAGAACCTGAATATGAGCCTACTGATACAGCATCTAAACTTGCACCCCAGAAAGTTTTAAATGTAGGAATAATTGTAGTTGGATCTGCAGTTTCCATAAAAATAACGCTTTTTCGGGCAGGAATTGCAGTAACACCACTCAATGCAAGGGATGTGGCAAATGCATAACTACTGTCATCCACTTTCCAACCTGTAATATCCACGTCGGTGGCACCTAAATTAGTAACTTCAAACCAGTCAATTGCTGCAACTCCGGTGCCGCCAGCACTCGACATAGCTTCAGTAATTCTCACTTGTCCGCTTACAAATACTGTTGACATTAAGAAAAATACGGACACAAAATAAAATTGTAATTTCTGTTTCATAATTTGTTCTCCTTTCAAAAGTTTTTTTAAATGAATAATTAAAGTATTATAAAGATGATTCTCCTATCCGTCCTGCCACTTAAAGCGGTCGGACGGATAGATAAGTTATCTACAAAACTACTTTACTAATTTGATTGCCAACTTTAACTAAAACGATTCCTTTGGCTGATAATTGAATGGTATTCAAACCGTTTACTGCCAGTTGACTCTTTAATTTTTGACCAACTGAATTGAAAAGTTCAATTGTTTGACCTGCCAAGGCATTAAGGCTTACGTTTCCATTGGAAACGTAAGCCTTAAGATTTGAATTCAGCATTGACAATCCGGTTACAGGACCACCTGACAAATTAAAAGTCTTCGAAGTTGCACCCGGGCTTGAAATGGTTAGTATAGCTGAGTTGGCACTGTTATCTGTAGCTAAATAATTTATTGCTACTGAAGTACTGGCAACTGCTCCTAATGTTTGTGTAAGTGATGTTGGCAAAACAGAGAACTGAGTAGGATTTGTTCCACTAAGAGCAAGAGTAATATTAGCAGTCAGATTTGAACCACTAACGGTAATTGATTTAGTTGCATCACTTGGTGTCATGGCTGGAACTGAAGATTCAATTACTGAAATTGTTGGAGGTGTTATAGGAGCGAAACTTATTCCTCTGAAAATGTAATTTGTAGTGGATGTTGCTAAAGTTGTTGCTGTTGAACCTGATCCGGTGTCAGTTACTGTAAACATACGGTTAAGCGCCGTTTCAGCACTTATTCCATAAATAATAGAATTTGTCCCCGAAAAATCTACGGTTAATCCTCTTGCTCCTATACTTGCTACACCGGTACCCAACGTGTATGCTAATGTCCATGTGCCACCTACTGACCAGCCGGTTGACGTAGAGAATGTGCCTGAATAAGTCCATTTTTGTACACCACCTGCAACAGTAGCTCTGTCATCAGCCACATAACAAGTTAACCCATCAGGACTAAAAGTAAATCCATAGGGACTACCAGTACTAGTTGCATTAATAATAATGACTGCAGTTCCTGCTGTTACCGTTGCAGTAGGTGGCGAATTAAAAGAACCTATCTGATAAATTCCAGGACTAGAACCTGTTCCATTGAATGTGGTAGACGAACTACTTGCAAATAACGTATTATTAAAAATAGTTAAAAGTCTGGTGTTTGTGCCAAATATACTTGTACCAGTTGTTGTAATATTCGATGTTGCATCTGTTGCAGTATAAGCAATACCGGCTCCGCCTGACATCCAGTATCCAGTACCATTTGATACCACAGAGCGATAATTATTACCTCCGATTGCATTAAATGTTCCATTTGTTTGCAACGCACCGTTGGATGTTAATTTGCCAATTGTTCTTCCATAAGTTGCAGAAGCACTCCCAGCAATACTAGCTGTCCCATTAGGTGCATTATAGCCGGGTATAAGTATGAAAGATTTGTCAGTAGATAAACTTATATAACCATTGCTTGTAGCTGTTCCACTTTCTACAATATTATAGGGTGATGTTGTTGGAGTTCCGGTAGATCCAAAAAAAGCTGTTCCCGTAGCTGGAGTGCCTGAGGGTGTAAATTGTAATAATTTGACTGTAATTGCTGCACTTGTTAATGCAGTTGTTCCATCTCCAACTTGTTCAACAACAAGGTTTCCTGCCGTAAATTGACCAAAGGAATTTAAAACTCCAACAATTAATAATAAAGAGACAAAAAAGGATTTTAAAAAAATGCCCTTCAAGTTTAATTTAAAAAAATAATTAATTGTAATTTTTTTCATGATCGTAATTTTTAAATTGTTATTAATAATAAATGAATTCCTTGAATACTAACATGTAAGAAAAACATATAAATATATTTATGTAAAATATCCACAAATATATGAAATTAAATTTTAATAAAGTATCATATATTTCGTTTTTTTTCGATTTAATGAAGAAAAAATTCTTTAATTGATGCCGTTGTTAAACTTCGATTAAATTATCAGATTTTAATAATTGTTTTTAATGCTTCGGTTTCATATTTTGATAATATTTTGACGAAATAAATTCCACTTCTGAGATTGCTAACATTAAGAGTTGTGGGAAAACTCAGTAGATTTTTTTTTGCCATAAGTTGACCGTTGCATGAATATACCTGAACAGAGTATTCTTTTCCCTCAGTGTTCATGTTGCTTATTGTTAGTTCATTCACTACTTGATTTAGGGAAATATTGAATGTTACGGTTTGTTTTTGTATATCCGGTACGTAGGTTTGGATATCTGTTCCTTCGGCTACAAATGGATTAAACCAGCGAATTGCATCGGTATTATCGGCTAATTTCACATCGCGGCACAGCCATGCCCCCAAATTGCTTGCGGTTGGAAATTTGGGAGAAAGCGCAAAACCTTCTACATTGACAGAACCGCTGGGATTGGGAATAAAAAATTCCTTTTCCGTAACAAATTTATATTCTCCCGAAATTAAATTAGTTGTCATATCGTTTATTTCCAGATAGTTATCTCCGGTATTGTGCAAAATATAGAGCAGTCCTGTGGACCGATCGAAGGCTGCATCGCAACTTTCAGTTCGGTTGGTTTTATACTTTCCTACATAAGCAAAATCGTTTGAAAGATTTGGGTTCACATCAAATACCCATACATAACCTCCATCCTGATTGGCTATAAACAGTAAACCGCCCATTCCTTTGGTCGAAGTATAGGTTTTAGTTGTTACAGTGCTAATAAATCCTACTCTTTTCAGGTATTTATCTGGAACAAAGCAAATTCCTTCAGGACCGGTATTTCCTGTATCAGCCATGGGTGAAGGTGATTGCAATAAGTACCAATATTTAGACAAAGTAATGTTTGATATATCGGCAGTATGTGTGTATTTACATATCTGGTAGCTATTTTCGTCGATCGTATAAAATTCGTTTAACGAATCGTTCACCATCGTTACTCCCTCAGGTCCGCCCATGTTTGTATTTGTAGCAATAAGCGTGAAAAGATTTGTTGCTTTGTTGTATTGATGGATGTAAACATAGCCTTTATCGCCGATGGTATAAAGCCGGTTACTGTAACTATTCCAATACATCCCGCTTAATCCGATAGCATCCGAAGGAAAACAGGCTGAAAGATTCACTGACGAAGCCCATTGCACAGCCGGCCAAACGGATTGAGCACTATGCAAAACTGAATTCACAGAAAAAATTAATGTCAACACTATAATTTTGAATGTATGATACATGAAGATGAATATTTAATATTATTTGTCGGAATTTTCATTCTTACAGATATTTCCCATGCAATCAGATAGCTTTTTCTATTTCAATACAAATATTACCAAAGATATCTTCGATTTTTCCTAAACCGTTCACAGCAACATATTTGTTTAATTTTTGATAAAATGATTTTACCTGATAAGTTTGTTCGGCATAAACCTGAAGTCTTTTTTTTATGGTTTCAGGATTGTCATCTATTCTTTCGGTAGCTTTTCCCCGAAGTATCATGCGCGAAATCAATTCTTCTTCATTTACACGTAAATCTATCAATACATTTGTTTGTTTATTCGATAAAGTTAATTTTTCTTCCAATGCTTCGGCTTGCGCTGTTGTACGTGGAAAACCGTCGAGTAAAACGCCTTTCATACTTGCATCATTGGATTGAATAAACTTCATTAGCATACCGATTATTACATCGTCGGGCATTAATTTTCCTTCGGTTACATACTTTTTTGCCGACAAACCAAGGTCTGTTCCCATTTCCATTTCGGTACGAAGTATGTCACCGGTAGAAATATGTTTTAGTTTGTATTTTTCAGCAATTAGTTCACTTTGAGTGCCTTTTCCGCAGCCCGGAGGGCCAAAAAGAATAATTGTCATATAAGGCTTAGTTTAAATTGTTTATTTACTTATTTGTTTTGTCAACCTGTCTCTGTTCAATTTCGGATGATATATTAGTTGGATGATAACCGATCCAACCATTTGTTGATTTTATTATAATTTTCCGACACCATTCTGACTAAATACAAACTTTGCTCACGATAATAATGCTCAATAATATAATCGATTAATTCGTTGAACTGGTTAGGTGAATCCATCCGTTTTTTGAGTTCATAGTAACTTTCGTTAGGAACGGATTTGATTTTTTTTCTAAAAATTAGTTCTTTTAGTTCGGTAATTCTGCTTTTTTGTGGTACTAATTGCTTTATCAGTGCAGTTTTAGCTCTTCGACTTTCATTCACGAAAAATATCAAATCCATCAGAGCTAATTTTTCGGCTTCTTCATTATCACCCGTTAGCGCAGGAATTAACTTTTTCATAATTCGGTCTTTCACCTTAATAATGTTACGGTATTTGCCGCTTCCTTCGATAATGGCTGCTACAAAATCGGACCAAAACTTAGCTTGAACGATGCTTGGAATTAATAATGCATTTCCAATTGGAGAGAAAGTGACAGAAAGTGGCCATGCCAGAATACTCCTGAAAAAATTGGCACGAATGGTTTGTTTATCGAAGCCGCGCAAGGTATTATGAGTTGCGAGATAAATGCCATTGCTAATATTAATACAGAAAAATTTTACTGTTTCAAAAAGTGCACCCTGATGTTCTCCTGTCCAGCTTATATCGAAATGCGCTTTTACTAATCCAAGAATAGGAACTGAGAAACCTGTCCAAAATAATGAATGAGCAACATTTGTCCAGTTCACATCGTTAGTGTGCCATTCGTTCGGACTAAATCCGTTTTCCGAAATCAAATCTACGAAAATATTGCGTGAACCGGTAATGCCAAGCCATAAAAGTGCATATTCAATACCGACTGTAAAATAAGCCGGAATAAATCCAATGAGTATAAATATCGTGTTTTTTATACCCGGATTGAGGTATCGCCACCCTCGCAAAAGTTGTATGGTTTTCTCAATTTTTTCATCTCCCAGCAGATTTTGTTTCCAACTATTTTGCCTTCCCAAACAAATAATAGTAGGTTTTTCGTCTTTTGTTAAAGGCGTTTTGGGTATCTTGGCTAATTTAAAAATCAGTTCGGAAATTTCGGTCGGTAAAATATGATGATGCTTTCTGAAATACTTTTTTTGATGTTTTGCCAACCTGCTTTCCAATGCAAATCCCATACCCGGTGCTAGTGTGGAGCGTCCGGCAGCATCACTTCCTATAGCCGGAATTAGGTTATTCTGCTGAAAATATGTCAGTGCATTTTCTAATTTTTTCGGGTCAAAGTTAAGATTGTTGTCTTTTAGGAATTTTGTTGAATTATATAAATCACCTTCATTCAGGAGTTTAATATAATGTGCAAATGTCACAAATTCCGATTCTTTCGCTTCTACTGTGCCATACATATTGTAAATTTCGGTGTATGAAAGCATCTTGTAGTTTTCAAGAATAATTTCTACAGCTGCTTGCAATCCATGCTCAAGTGGCTGAATAAATTTAATTTCGCCACCCGCTTTTTTTGCCAGTAAATAAATGTCTTCTAGGCTGCTAACAGCCGTTTCGACCATCAAGGATTCGTCACTGCCAAAATATTCTAATCTTATTTTCTCGGGTTCCAAATTTCGGTATTGCATGCGTATTTCACGGAAACGTTGTTGAATTATTTCTCTTTCGTGTTTTGTAAATTGTTCGTGTGTTTTTTCGGTCTGTATTTTTAATGCTGAAATCTGTATCGCTCTTTTTTCAAGTATTTTTTTTAGTTTTGGAAATAAAAGCTCTCCCAGTTGCCGCTGCGAATAAATTTCATGCCCAAATATATTTTCCTTGTCTTGAATTGATATAGGTTGTAAAAAGTAAATCGAATCAGATGCATACCCTTCGTTTATTTTTGAGAGATGTTCGTTGTTAAAATTTTGTATGAGCCGTTCAATATCTTTTTGACGTTTGTTTTTATTCTCTTCCAACTCGTGCAGGAAGTCTTTAAAATTGGTTGTTTTTTGTCTCAGAAATGTTTTAAATCTTTCTTTTTCACTAGAAAAGTTGGGCAAAATATATAAATAATGGAAACGCTTACCATTGGTTAATGCACTAAATTCCAGGGCGATATTTACTTTTATTCCTAATATTCTCCCCGCTTCAAGTACTTCTTTTACAGCTTCTTCGCGGTCGAGATTGTTATAAACAATTGTTAATTCGGAAATTCCTTTAATAAATGCATCAATAATAAGTTGAATTGGACGTTTTACACCATAGGAAGTGCTATCATGGACATGAAAATCCCAACCCATTTTAAGGTCTTTCAGTTCTTCGCCTGTTTCGGGAACTTCAATAATATCGAGTTTTCTGAGAAAATTTCTGATTGTTCTGGGGTGACCAAAAGATGAAACTGTAAAATCGCGCATTAATTCCAGTTGTACGCGTTTGTCGTCGCGATTTTTCACCACTTCTTTCATTAGTGCCAACTGTACCCTTGCAGCATTGAGTGGCATCGTTACCGAACGTGAATAAATTATATGTTCGGCCAGCAGACTTAATGCATGAACTCTTTCTTTATAAATAGCAGATTCGAGACTATTTGTAATTCGTAAATAGTTTTCGACAATGGTTGTCCTTCGTTTTTTAAATACTTTAATAAATCCTCGTGGATGTGAATTGGGAAGTTCAGAGATAATTTCAGGCAGATCAATGCTTTGGTTTATTTGTGTACGCAGTTTTCTGAGCTTTGTTGAAAAACTCATAAAATTAACGATATCGTTGTAAACCTTGACTACCATTTTACCAATTCTACTAAATTAATTAAAGCAATCCGTTTGTATAACCCAACCATTTTAATACCGTTTCGCCCCAAAGCATAATCATAAACCAACTTATCACCATCATGGTTAATCCATATTTCAGTGTGTCGCTCCAGCTATAATGGTTTGTTGTGTAAAGCAATGCAGCGGGTTTACTGTTGAAGGGCAATACGTAAACATGTTCGACCAACAGTGCAACCGGAAAAGCTAGACTTAAAACCGAATATCCAAATTTATGTGCGACACCTATTGCAATAGGAATGAAAATCAGGGCGCGCATGGTTTTACTTTCGAACAACAGTGCGGAGAATAACATGCCACCGGTAAGCATTGCGTAAATCAGAATAAAAGGTGTGTGTGAGTTTACTCCAATAGCATTGAATAATGTCTCGATTAAAGTAGCAGGTAAATCCGTAGCTTCTAATCCTGCACCTAAGGTATAAGCTCCCGCAGAGAAAAGCAATAAATGCCAGGGAATATCCACATCGTTCCATTTTACAATACCAATTCCGGGTAATAATGCCACTACAGCTCCGATAAATGCCACTGCTGTTTGATTGATGCCGTGTTGTTTGTCGGTTGCCCACAATGCCAGCACACATACAAAAATAGCAATAGCTTTAAATTCCTCAAAAGTCATTTTACCCATTTTGGAAAGTTCCAATTGTAGTCGATCCATTCCACCTTCTATTTGCGGTTGATTTTCACATTTTTTTAATGGAAAAATAATCTTAAGTCCTACAAACCACCCAATCAACATTAAAATCAAACACAAGGGAAATGCAGCCACAAACCAATCCTGATAGCTAAATGAACTCCAACCCATTGCACCAGCAATCATGGCTGCAGCCAAAAGGTTTGCCCCAGAACCCGTGAGAAATCCCGTAGCTCCCATATTAATCTGAAAAAGATTTTGCAGTACCAAATTACGCCCGAAATTATTCCGATCGTCTTTGCTTGCACCATAAATGGCAGCCACAACCATGAAAATGGGTAACAAAATAGTTGCTTTGGCGGTTGTTGCCGAAATAAAAGCGGATAAAACGATATTGATTACTATAAAACTGAAAATAACCATGGTTGCATTTTTTCCGAACCGGATTACGAACCATAGTGCAAAACGTTTGGCAACACGTGTTTTTACCAACATACTTGCCAGAACAAACGACAAGATATTTAGCCACATAACAGGGTGACCAAGTTGTGCATATGCCACTTTATCGGTAGTAACTCCTGTCAGTACCATACCCAAAATCAATATCAGCGATGTGAGATAATTTGGAATCGCTTCTGTAATCCAGAGCACTATTGCCCCTACAAAAATTGCGAGCATGGCATAATTAATTCTCGTAAAACCTATTGCACCTATTTCCCCAAATCGTTTAGCAGCTTCTTTTCCTAAAGAGGAAGCGTCAAATTGTTCGAGAAAAGGAATTTTAGCAAACCAATAGAAATAAATGAAAAGCAATATTGCCAAAGGTCCGCCGGCTAATGCCATCCATTTTTCGAATCCGGATTTTACCATTTTAGGTAATTTCTCAATCCGGTAATTATTCATATCGAGCGGATCGAATGGAACGGTATTTTCTATTTCAATATTAGCGGTTGGTGTGACTTTTTTTAATTCTTCGCTCATTTGTTGAAATTTATTGTTTTTTAATAATGCAAAAATACTAAGTGCCATCACCTAAATCTTCCTATTTAGAAAACTTAGGTTATTGCAATTTACCGATAAGTCTTTTCAAACCCTGTCAGTGTTATTTTCAAAATTGTAAATAGTCAATGATTAAATTGTTAATGAAAATTACCATTTAGTGTATGGATTTTTCATCAACATAGAGTTATAGTATTTTACATCTCCTGTAACTTCCTGGCCTAACCACGATGGTTTTTCAAAGCTGTCGTATTCGTTCGAGAGTTCAATTTCTGCAACTGTCAAGCCTTGGTTTTCGCCATAAAACTCATCAATTTCATACGTGTATTTTCCAACTTTCACTTCGTAGCGTGTTTTGTCAATAACACCCGGCTCGCATATTATTAACAATTCTTGTACTTCTTCCACCGGAATTTCTTTTTCCCACTCGTAGCGTGAAGCACCCGATTCATTGCCTATACCTTTAATGGTAATGAAACCTTTCGAACCTTTGACTCGTACCCTGACAGTCCGTTCGGGAATAGATGACAGGTAACCCTGAGTGATACGGGTTTGTTTTGAGGCTTCAGCTTTAAAAGCGTCGGTGCTTACCAAAAATTTTTTTTCAATTTCTTGTGCCATTTTTTTATAATTTTAAAAATATGTTAATTTATAATTTACAGTTGAAACCCGAAGTTTGCTGTTTGAACACTACATACTTCTTAATTTTCCCTTTAGGGGTTAGGGGCATTTAGTTTGCTAATGGTTTGTCAATCATCCCAATAACGCGTTTGATTGCCTGCAGATAGTTGATGTTTTCTACACCTTCAAGCCCAATTTCCTTTACTGTTTTTACAATGTCTTCCACCTCTGTCGATTCGGAGTTGATGGTAACAATCCGTGCACCATTAATAAGTACTTCGCCGTATTCGCATAAGGTATTATTCACTAGATATCCAAACCGTTGTTTGTGAACTTTTACAGCTGCCAAATCAGGATTTGAATTAATCATGTCCATAAATTCATCGAAAGTATAAACATCTTTTGTCAATGCGGGCATCACAACATTAAATGCAGGAAATACTTCGCTCTTCAGCACTGAAGCAAGAATCGGAAATTCACCTTTCATCAGTGGGTTCCATTGTTCCATGCCATCTACAGTTTGAATGTAGGTTTTAATGTCCATTTTACCATCACGAACTTTGGTATTGTTTATATCGTTGGTACGCGAAAGGATGTAAATTTCATCCGAATAGCGTTCCCATACTTTTTCGGGAATTGGCATTGACAGGCGAGCCATGCGTTTTGCAGCTGTGTCGAAATTTTGCCCAAATGAACGGAATTCGAAACGTGGTTTCGAAATTTCACCGATTTTTAATTCTTCTTTTGCCATGATGAGTGAATTTATAAAGTTAGTTGTTTTAAAATTATTTTGAAAAGTTTTTTGTCGCTGTCGCCAACTACCCATGCACAATTTGCCTTGTGATCAATCACTATGCCTTCAGGTTGCAAAACACTTATTGATTGTTTTGTTAGGGCTTTTCCATTCAAATTGCAGTGAAATAATGTATGTGATTCGTCGCTCATAATCCACAATGTTTTATCCACGGCATCATACGTTATTGCCGAATAATCGAGCGCAAATGTAAGTGTAGTAGATGTCCAGTTTTTTGTTGCTAAATTGTATTTTATTAATAAGCCCGGATTTTTTTCTTTCACAATGTACAGCGTATCACCGTTTTTCGATACACCTTCGAAATTGCTATTTGCATCAGCTGTTATATAGCCGGTGAGTGTAAGTGTTTCTTTTATTACACCTGTAGGAGATAAATGAACAATCTGACTCAATCTTTCCTGTGCAACGTACACATCGCCTGTCAACGTATCCACACAAATACCCTCTAAATCGATACCGGTAAAATCAAGAGTGGAAATCAAATCGCCACTTCTCGAAATTTCATACACTTTTCCGGTATTATCGCTTACCGTTAGAAATGTATTTTTCCCTACAGTAAAAGTTAAATCAGATGGTTCGATGATGCTAAGATTAAATATACTGTCTTTTGAGCTGCCATTACTTATATCATCGGGCGGAGCCATATCATCGATAATGCAAGAACAGCAAGTGATCATCGCAGTCAGTGAAAGAAAAATGATTCTTTTATTCATTCAAAAAAAGTTCTTTCAGACATTTAATTTTCTTCATTGCCGTCACCATGAATGGCAGCAATTCAGATTTGTTTTTAATGATTTACACGTCTGTTAATTTGCGTTATTGTTAGATGCTCCTTTGGTTGCAACGTTGAACAAAACCAAATTTGAAGAACCATCCGGTTTACAACCATAGGATTTTTTTCCGGTAGTGATTATTGCTGAAAAATCCAATTTCGCAACTAATATACCTTCTTTATTTTCTAGGTAAATTCCATCTCCCCCTGTACTTAATCCAAATTCAACTGTGTATTGGCTGGTATAAGTTTCAGTTTTAATTACTAAAAATCCTTTTGCCGGAATTTTTACACCATTTTCAATCACCCGTTTGGGTTTTGTACCATTGGAACTTAAAATACCATTATCATAAAAATAGTATCCGCTTAGATCAACTTCAACATCATAATCGTTGTAGAATTCTACCCAATCAGGATCGGTTGCATCTTTTGTTCCATCTGGAAATACTTCGTTCACAAATATTTTACTTGAAGTGTTTACGCCTACCGTGTACAAAGCAAGTGATGCCGGTGCTGCAGACGGAAATTTAGTAGTCATATTGTCTATATTGATTACTTCAATATAATACTGAACAACAGTGTCTAAAGGATATTCAGAAATTTCACCACTGAAAATATGATTCTCACCTTCGGTCATTCCTACAGTTGTAAAAGCAGTAGAACCTAATGATTTAAAATATAATTTTGCTGATTGAACACCTTTTAAATCGGTAATTTTTGCAGAAATAACCACAGAGTCGGAAGCTTTGGGAATTTCGGGTGAGGCACTTATATTTGAAATTGAAGCAGATCCCACATAAACGGCATCGTTAATACACGATACGCCCAAAAACATTGCAATTAGCAATATGCTTGTTTGAAAAATTTTAATTTTCATATATATAGTATTAAATTGTTAGTATTAAAAATCAATTTCAGCTCTGGCTTGAATAAAACCGTAATCATCTCCACCTTTACCTGCACTTTCTGCTACTAGCGAAGGAATACGCGTTAAATTTCCTTCCACATCGTGACCTACGTAAAGTGATCCTTTACCGTTCGCATAACGGTCGTGGTTAATATATGAATAATTGATCATGAATTTTACATTTGGATTAACGTGGTATGTAATACCTGCTGTGTAACCATTGGCACTACCACCCATAACTGCAGCTTTTGTATCGTTCAGATTAATATAGTCGTAACGTAGAGCAAGTTCTACATCGCCCCATTTTTTTCCTCTCGAAACTTGTGTAAATTCACCTTCCTCATCATTGTAAGAGTATTTTCCTCCAAAAATAAGATAAGACAAAGACGCAAAACATCCACTTGCATGGTAACTTTCAAATCCCGTTTCGCGTGTTATATCGGTATAAATACATTCGCTGGAAAATTTTAAATTGTTATAACAAGCTGCTAATTCACCTCCAAGTAAAATGTATGATTTGACATTTGGTATATTGTCAGAATCAAGGAATTTTTTTCGGCTAATATTTGTCATATCTCGCATTGAAATTCTATAGGTATTAGGAAATTCCCAACTTGTTTTTGGCGTACGATACGAACCGGATACACCTATGTGAATTACTTTATGGTCAATGTTAATAGGTCTAAATACCGCTTTACCTGTGATTGAATAACCTTCATCGGTGCCTTGTGCTTTATTTAAGTCTTGCGACCAAGTAGTAACTTCAAGATTTTCAACATCATTAAAGTGTACGCCAATAACACCTAAATATTTGTCATCCCATTTCGAAAAATTTATACCCATTTGACGTGCCGGAGCAAATTCGGTCATAAATGGTTCTTCGATAAATGTCTGATAACGCGAAGTGGTAGTTGTTTCCATCGAAATTGGTTCTTTGAAATAACCTGCTTTCACATAATATTTAGTCTCGTCAGATCTGTAGCCCAAAAATGCATCTTTTACATCGAGCTGGCCTCCGGCAAAATTTAAGTCTACTTCACCAGTCCAGTGTTTGTAAAGAATTGTTTTCATAGCAAAACGTAAACGACGAATTGTAGTACCATCACCAATTGCATTGTAAGCATTTTCATCGAAATAATGAGCTGCGTCAAAATTTACACGTAAGTCGAACCAGGTTTTCATGCTTTGGTCTTTCGATTCAAAAACAAGAATACCGTTTCTGTTTTCTGCAACCAATGGAACTCGGTTTACTAACTGACCATATGCATTGAGCCGAATACTGTCATTTTGCTTTTCTTGTGCAGTTATACTTGTGAATGCAAGTAAAACCACGATGGTTAATAATGTTTTTTTCATGTCTAATAGTTTTTTGTTTTACATTGATTTTACAAATTGTATTAAGTTCTCATCTTTATTTAAGTTTATTTTTTTTCGTAATCTATGTCGCCCAATTTCGACACTTTTTGTTGAGATATTTAGTACCGGTGCAATTTCCTTTGTTGACAAACCAATTCTAAGTAAGACTAATAAACGCTTTTCCTGATTTGTTAAGTTTGGATATTTTGATAATAACCTGCTTAAAAATTCAGTATGTGCTTGCTCTGCATTTTGATAAATTTTTTCTGCTTCGGTAGTAAAGCTCTTTTTTTGCTTGATACGAATCAATTCATTTGTCAAAATAAGATTTTTTTCATCACTATTTTTCACATTTACAGCTTTTTCAATTGATTTACAAATAGAATCGAGTAATTCGCGTTGCTGTCCAATGTTGAGTGAGTAGGTTATCAATTCTTTTTTTCTTTCTTCCAGTTGTGTTGCCAGAGTATCGTTTTCTAGATGAATAGTGTTAACTTCAATATCGTTGAGTGCTTTTTGAAATTCCGAAAAATGTAATTGTTCTGCCCATCGTCGTTCATTCTCCTGAAGTTTGGCTTTGCTTTTTTTATAAGTAAAAAACACCCAAGTGCAGAATATTAGCACTATTGAGAGAAAAAACAGGAAAGTAAGCGGTGAATATTCCAGGGATATGTTAAATAATATTGCATTTGAAGATAAATTATTTGTTACTATTGGAACTTTATGGGTAATGGCAACTCCAAAAATACTATTTACAAAAAACAAGCTGAAGAAAGTCAAAAACCCTGAAAATATTGGTGTGAGTATCCAACCAATCAAAATGTTTCCTACTA
The DNA here is from genome assembly GCA_903901975.1 of uncultured Bacteroidales bacterium. Taxonomy (GTDB): domain Bacteria; phylum Bacteroidota; class Bacteroidia; order Bacteroidales; family Paludibacteraceae; genus Paludibacter. Next base: position 32,547 of record CAIUTB010000118.1, on the reverse strand, counting down.
TCTTAAGTTTCACTTCCTGTAAACCCTTTGCCAAACCAATACCGATGACCGAACCTGCCAAAACTTGCGTACTTGATACCGGTACAAGCGGAATAGTTGGCAAACCTAAATTAATTAAATTTTTTGAAACCGTGGAAGATGAGAAAAGAAACAACACAATTGCTTGTGATAATACAACTACTATTGCCGATTCGGGTGTTAGATTAATAAATTCTCCTTTAATGTTTTCCATTGCTTTCTTACCGTAAGTAATTATACCTAAAGCTATAGCAAGGCTACCCAGAAAAAAAAGTACTTGAGTTGACTGAAATGTAACTGAACCCAGTTTTATTGTGAATGATACAGCGTTAATAAATACCCCCATTACATTGGCAATGTTATTTGCACCCAAACTGTAAGCTCCAAAAGCTCCGGTAATAATTAGGGCAATGCGAGTTAATGCTTCTTGCTTAATTAAATGTATTTTCGATTTTAAATGAAATTTCCGCAACATCAAAAATAGCAGAGCTGAAAAAAGTCCTCCTAATAAAGGAGCACTTATCCACGAACTTACAATTTTTGTAAGTATTAGATAATCAATATGTTTTGAAGTGAAATAGCACCATCCAATAATGGCTCCGACTATGGCTTGACTAGTAGAAACCGAAAGTTTGTTTCTTGTCATAATGATTATCACCAATGCTGAACAAAGTGAAACCGTAAATGCAGCACCCAATGCATCAATTGAACCGAGTTGTGAAAGTGTATCAGCTGCACCATATCCCTGAAAAACTGCTCCTAAGACAATAAAAACACTTGCAATAATGGCTGCTATTTTGAATTTTATCATTCGAGCCCCAACTGCAGTACCAAAAATATTGGCTGCACTATTTGCTCCAAGCTTCCAGCCCAGAAATAATCCACTCGAAATGAAAACCCAAATTAACATTTTTATTCGATTCTTTTAATGGCCATAATAGATAGTAAATCAGCTACTTTTTCAGCAATGTCAGAAATATTCTCAATGTGAAGTGTGAAATACCTTAAATGGAACTTCTCGCTTAACTTTAGATCTGGCATTTCTCTGAAAATTTTCCTGCGTATAATGTCTGCCAGTACATCGGTTTCTTTTTCGTAGAAATAAACACGGTGTAATTTTTCGTTCACATTGATAGGTTCAGTGAAATAGGCTTTTGCTGCCGGCATTGCCGATTCGGCTGCAGACACTGATATCTGTGTGAGGCGTTCAAAATCAGGTATTAATTCTGGTGGGATATGAGGAGTTTCGACATCAAATTGAAACAAGCTTTTTTTTGCCTGATCAATAATATTGTCCATTTCCTCCAACAATCGCATAATATCACCGCGCATTTGAGGCATCAAAGATTGTGTAAAAAGTGCTCTCTCAATTTCCTTTCGTAACTTATCCGATTCAATTTCAGCATTTGCCAATGACAACAAGTTGTTGTTGAAATTTTCAGTGTTGTTATATAAATAATTTTTTACGCCTTCTTTGAACAAAAACAAGCTTTGATCAATACAATTGAGAAAAGTATCAATCAGCTCAATGGATTTATTAGCTTTTGCAAACAACATAATTTTAGTTTTATAAATGCTTTGCAATATTACTACATTTATTTCAATAAATGTTATAGTTCTTTTGTTATATTAAGCTGGATGAAGGAATATTTGTAGAGTTAATATAATTATATATAAATATGAATAATAGATTGTTACAATAATATGTGAGAGGTGATAATTATAAAGAAATCAAAAAAATACTTATTTGTAGAGTTAATGTATAGTGTGAAAAGTAAGGAATTACCTTTCAAAGACTAGAATAAGTTCATGAAAATTGAAGTAATTGGATGTTGAATGCATATAAAGGAAATTAAAAATGACTTAATGAATATAATAATGCCTACTGAATAATCAGTAGGCTTTAAATAGATATTAAACACTCAATCCGTCAAAATTTTGTATTAAAGCAAAAAATACATTAACAGTTTGTAATTATATTTGTTTTTGATATTTTTTGTGGCTTAAACATTCGACTTCCGGAAAAGTGTTTTCGTTTCTCTCCAAAACTCCTCAGATATTTTGAAGAAATAGGCGCTTACCATCAAGCATATTACAAGCATTACGCCAAATATGGCAAAACTGTTTTCGGAAGTGAAATGTGCTGTGAGAGAAAATAGAAGAGTGCCGAGCAGCACAAAAACGAAAGTAACCAGATTCAGATAGGCAATCATATCGCCTAGTTTGCGACCGAGATTTGCATTTTGAAGCATTGACAGGCAGGGAATCTGAAACATGCCGCCCATAAATGCCGTCGCAAAGACCGTAAATACATACATACCAAAACTAAGCTTTACAAAAGTTAGTAGTGCAAATAACAGGCTCATACCCAAAATTCCGATTAAAATAAGCCCTTTTTTGACTTCTTTACCTGAAATTTTACCTGCCGACCAGGTGCCGAGTGCAATTCCCACCGCAGCGCAAGCCATAACCATGCCAGTGGTGGTATTTGAAGCATGATAAAAATGTTCGGTGTGAATGACCAGATTCATTTGCAGCATGCCACCTATAAGCCAGAAAGCTGACGCTCCCAGCACAGCATTGTTTACATTGGGATGCTGCCGTGCAAAGCGGTATGAATTTATAAGAAACAGTATTGGATTGAGCGTTCCGGCTTCTTCGGTATTTTCGGGAAGTTCGGTTGCACGAATGCTGCGGGTTACAAAATAACCCAGCACCGCTAATCCTATTAAAATTCCAAAAACTACCCATTGATTGTAAGTATCGGAAACAAACGAAGCACAAACGGTACCAATCAGAATGCCCAAAAAAGCCATCATTTCGAATATGCCGCTGCCAAACGAAACTCCCTCAGTACCACCAATGTCGCGAATCAGGCTGTATTTGGAGGGTGAATACAAGCAGCTCAGAATTCCCATAATCAGGACGGTGATAACAGTCAGCATAACCCACTGATAGTAAAATGTCACACAGGCTAAGACCAAAACCGGAATTTCGAGTAGCTTACAAATGCGGAAAACGGTTTTTTTGGAATAGATGACGGCTAAATGACCACCAACTGGCGAAAGAAACAGATAGGGTATAATCAACGAAGCCGAAACAAGCGAAATCAACTGTGATTGCGATAGCCATGCCGGTTTTGACCACGCCACTGCAATAAAGATGATGCAGTTTTTCAGGAAATTATCGTTAAATACACCTAAGAAATTACTGAGAAACAGAGGAGTCCATTTGTTTCGAAACATAGTAATTTGCCCCCTAACCCCCTAAAGGGGAAAATTTAATATATTTAAATTCTGTTTGATAATCGGACTGTACCAAAAAGTCCCCTTTTAGGGGGATTTAGGGGGCTTAATGCTTTCTCAGCGAAAAAATAAAACTCAATCCGCCACCCGGAACGGTTTTGGCCGAAATAGTTCCTTTGTGGAAAATAATGGCATTTTTCACTATAGCTAATCCTAAACCCGTGCCACCAGCTTTACGCGCACGACCTTTATCTACACGATAGAAACGTTCAAATAAACGGTTCAAATGTTCTTCCGAAACTCCTACACCGTTATCGCTAAAGGAAAAATAAACAAATTCTTCATCTTCGCGGTAACAGTTTATATCTATTGTTATATTATCGCCGGCATAATTTAGTGCATTATCCAATAGATTTCTGAAAATGGAATAAACCAAAGAACGATTTCCCTGTATGTTAACTTCAGATTCGAAATTAGTCAATACAGTACATCCTTTTTGTTCAATTTGCAAATGAATATCGTTTAAAACATCTTGAATCAGTTCGGGAATATTACAGGGTTCTTTATCAAACAAGCGTTTGGCTTCGTCCATTTTGTTCAGTGTAGTAATGTCCTGAAGTAAATCGCGTAAACGTTGAGCCTGCTGGAAAGACCGCTCAACAAAGAAACGTTGACGTGTTGCATCCATTTCGGGATTTTCCAGAATACTTTCCATATAGCCCAGAATACTACTTACCGGCGTTTTTAGTTCATGTGAAATATTCTCAGTCAGATGCCGTTTCAGTTCCTTTTCATGCTCCTGAACCGAAATATCATTTATTGAAATTTCAAATGTTTTATCCTGAAAAACAATGCATTGTACCGCAAAAACACGACCCCCTTTTTCAATGGTCAGTTTTTTTCGCTTCATTTCATTGTTTTGCAGACTCTGGTCAATGAACTGATTGATTTCCGAAAATTCAGGTAAGCTGAAAATCTGGTTGGAACTTTCATTCTGTTGGTCGGAAAGGATATTACTGTATTGAACAAAGTGGCTGTTTGCAAGGATTTCCTTTTTCTCAGCGGAGAAAATAGCCAGCCCTTCCTGTGAAATCTGCAAGTGTTTAATCAGTTTTTCACGCTCTTTGTTCAGTTGTTCCTTGGTTTCCAACTGTAATTTATACAACTTCACAATATTTTTGCTGATATCACCAAGCTCGTCGTTCGGAAATTCAATATCCGTATTGAAATACTCTTCTTTTTCAGCTTTTTGAATGAAAATACGCAATCGGTCAATCGATTTGCTGAAATTTCGGGAAATAAAGTATAAAACAATACCGGCAGCAATCAACACCAAAAGCATGAAATACAGGAAGAAGGTATTGGCTTTCAATGTATTAATAAGACTTACATTGTAGGGTAATGCACTTCGTACATAGCCCTTGTGAAAACGGTGCGCAAGATAGTAATACTCTTTTCCGGTTGAAACTGAATGGCGGATTGCTTTCCCGTTAGTATTATAATTGGCTAACTGAATTTCCGGGCGGTCGGCATGATTCTCAAGTTTCGTTCCGTTTTTTACGAACGAATCAAATGTTACATTGCCAATTGAATCAATAACTGTTACGCGTAAAGTACTGTCCGGGAAAAGTTTGACATATTCTTCGAGCATATCCCAGCTTGGATTACGTTCTTCAATAAATCGGTTGATACTGAAGTTATAGGTCGATAATTGTTGGTCAAGTTGGTCGGTACGAAATTCTTTTTCACGTTCGTACTGAAAGAAGCTTATAATGGCAAACATCAAAAAGAAGATGCCAAAGAAATAGAGAAAAATGCGGCGATTGAAAGTCATAATGTCTAATTTCAAATTAATTAATTTCCAATTTCCAATTCAATCAACCAATTGGAATCTGAATCATTGAAAATTTGTTTTTATTCTTCAAAACAATATCCATATCCTAAGCGGGTAACGATATTTTTACCATACTGCCCAATTTTTTTTCGCATACGGGTTATATTTACATCAATGGTACGATCGAGAACAATTACCTCGTCACTCCACACCCGTGAAAGCATTTCGTCGCGGGAAAAAACCCTGTTTTTGTTTTCCATAAAAAGTTTGAGTATTTCGAACTCCTTTTTAGTAAACGGAACTTCAACGCCATCCAGCAATACTTTTTTGTTTCCCAAATCCATTTCAAGTGATTCGTAAGTCAGTTTTTGAGCTGCTGTTTCAGTCGTTTTTTTATTATCCACCCGTCGAATTACTGCCTTTACCCGTGCCAATACTTCACGAATTGAAAATGGCTTGGAAATATAATCATCTGCACCTATATTGAATCCGGTCAGGCGATCGGTTTCAGAATCTTTGGCAGTGAGGAAAATAACCGGAATGCAAGCTGTTTTGGGGTTTTCACTCAGTGTACGTGCCATCCGAAAGCCGGATATTTCACCCATCATTACATCGAGCAGCATTAAGTTATACACGGTTAGGTCTTTTTTCATCGCTTCTTCAGCCGAATAAGCCACATCCACCTGATAACCCTCTGTCTCAAGATTGAACTGCAAAATTTCACACAAATCTTCTTCGTCGTCGACGACCAAAATACGATACGAACTCATAATAGTTGATAGTTATTAGTTGACAGTTTATAGTTTGAAAACTTATACAAAGTTACAAATCTCTTATTTCGGTGACGTGTAATAACTGTTACAAAGATATGACAATTTTTGAAATCTGTTGTAAATCAACAATAAAATCACAAAAGAGGCAAATCATCGATGTGCCTCTTTTGTGATTAGGGTATAAATTATTTAATCTCTCGGAGAATGTTTCAATACTTTAGCGTCAATAAAGAAGAAAATTTCTTCAGCAATATTGGCACAATGGTCGCCAATACGTTCTAATCTTCTGAACGTGCTGAATAGATGCAGACATTCAAAAGCTCTATCCGGATTTTTCTGTATGTAATCAGCCACAATTCTGGCTGCACTCTTATTAATTTCATCCACCTGATAATCTTCACTAAAAATGGCAGATGCAATGTCAGATTTCTCATTTTCAAAAGCTTCAAGCCCTTGAGTAAGCATTTTAGTTACCTGATCAATCATGAGACGTAAGTTCGTTTCTGTTATGATTTCAGCATCTAGAATTACTGACGGATTGGCAATTAAAACACCTGATATTCCATAAGCAAAGTCGGCAATACGTTCCAGATTCGAATTTATCTTCAAAACTGCAAGAACGAAACGCAAATCTACTGCTACCGGCTGATAAAGAGCTATAATATTTTCGCACAACCGATCAATTTTAAGTTCATAAGCATCCACTTTTTTCTCACGCAACGAAACTTTCTTTGCCAACTCTTTATCAAAGGTCAAAATAGCTTCTCCTGCATTTGAAACCTGAGAAATTACCAATTTCCACATTTCAGTAACATCTTGTTTAAGAGCTACTAATTCTTGTTCTAAATGTATCATATATATAAGTCTTAATTTATTTTAGCAAGTTATCATCTTTATCTTTAAGTTTTATATCTTCTTCAATTTCTGATTCATTCATAAACTTAACAACATCTTCTTTATCTTTCATATTTCGTCTAATCAGATAAAGCACTAAAGTAGTTGTGCTAACCAAAACAATAATTAAAATAATCCAGTTCGTTTGCATGGTATTTAATTTTAAATGGTTAATATTATTTTAAGATAAATAATCCAAATGTAGCTTTTCTACCCCTACTCAAAAACACTTTTCCATTTTCAATCTCATATGAAGTATGTACCCTTGTAGAGGATTTAGAGGCTCATTAACCAAACCTTCCTGTAACATAATTTTGAGTTGAATGTTCTTTTGGATTTGTAAAGATAGTTGTTGTTTTATCAAACTCTATCAACTCGCCCAAATAAAAATAAGCCGTTTTATCACTTACACGTGATGCCTGCTGCATGTTGTGTGTTACAATAATTATTGTATAATCTTTCTTCAACTCGTGAATCAGATCTTCAATCTTAGCGGTTGAAATCGGGTCAAGTGCCGATGCTGGTTCGTCCATCAGCACCACTTTAGGCGAAATAGCCAATGCCCGTGCTATACAAAGTCGTTGTTGCTGACCGCCTGAAAGCGCAAAAGCCGATTTATTTAATTTGTCTTTTACTTCATCCCACAAGGCAGCCGATTTTATAGATTCAATCACTCGCTCTTCGATAAAGGTTTTATCCTTAATTCCATTCACCCGAAGACCATAAGCTACATTTTCGAAAATGGATTTTGGAAATGGATTTGGTTTCTGAAATACCATTCCTACTTCTTTGCGCAGTTCGTCCACATGTATGTTAGGAGCATAAATATCTTCGCCATCAATCAGTACTGAGCCAGTCATACGGGTTCCAGGAATCAGATCGTTCATGCGGTTTAGCAGACGGAGGAAAGTTGATTTTCCGCAACCGGACGGTCCGATCAGTGCCACTACTTCGTTTTTACTCACTTCGAAGTTGATGTTTTTCAGTGCATGGAATTCACTGTAATAAAAATCAACGTTTTTTGCATCAATAGTTAGACCCCTAACATCTAAAGAACCCCTAGCCCCTAAAGGGGAACTTAGGTTAGTGTTGGTTTCTATATTTCTTGTATTCGTCATATTTAGTCTTTAAATTATCAGTTGTAATATTTCTTATTCCCCTTTAGGGGCTAGGGGTTCTTCCTTTAGGGGCTAGGGGTTTAATTAGTTTTCACCTTCTTTGAAAAGTAGTTTCTAAGTCCATTGGCTAATAAATTAACCATCAATACAATCACAATTAACACCAAAGCAGTACCATAAGCTATACCACGTGAAGTTTCGACATTTGTACCACTGGTAGAAATTACATACAGGTGATACGGTAAGGCCATAACCTGATTGAAAATGCTCGTTGGCAGTTTGGGTAAAAAGTAAGCTGCCACGGTAAAGAGAATAGGAGCAGTTTCGCCTGAAACACGACCAATTGACAAAATCAATCCGGTTATTATATTCGGGAATGCCATGGGTAAAACAACTTTTCGAATAGTTTGCAATTTAGTTGCTCCCAATGCCAGACTGCCTTCACGGTAGGAATTTTCAATCGCTTTTAATGATTCCTCGGTAGTACGAATGACCAAAGGTAAGGAAAGTAATCCTAAGGTCAAAGAACCTGCGAGAATAGAATCGCCAAATTTCATGGTGTTTACAAACAAGGCCATTCCGAAAAGGCCAAAAACAACCGAAGGAACACCGCTCAGGTTATTGGTCATAATGCGTATAAAAGTGGCTAGTTTACTGCCTCCTGCATATTCGTTCATGTAAATACCGGACATGATACCAATAGGAAAACTAAAGATACTACTTCCGGCAACTAAACACAAGGTACCTACTATGGCTGGGAAAATCCCCCCCTTGGTCATTCCTTCTTCAGGAGCTTTGGTAAGAAAATCCCAACTGATTACGCCAATTCCGCGTATAATGATAAACCCTAGAATTACAAATAAAATAGCCACTACCGAATAACTCATCAGTTTGAAAATAGTGAACGCTATAGCTTGCGATCTGCGCTTAGACCTATCAATACTCTCAGAACCCCTAACCCCTGAAGGGGAATTGATATTAGTATTATTTTCTGATTTATTATTAGCTTTCATAATTGTAAACAATGGTAGTATTCTTCCTTATCCCCCTTTAGGGGTTAGGGGCCATTTAGTTGCTATACTTCTTTTTACCTATAAATTCAATACTTATACTGATTATCATGGTGATAACGAATAGAATTACTCCCAACATAAACAGCGCCTGATAATGTCCACCACCTGCAGCAGTTTCGCCCAATTCAGCAGCAATCGTAGCCGGAATGGTTCGAACCGGTTCGAGCAAGGTGTGTGGTATAACGGCTGCATTACCTGTTACCATCAGTACAGCCATGGTCTCGCCAATAGCTCGCCCGATACCAAGTACAGCAGCCGAAGTTATTCCTGATTTTGAATATGGAATAATTACTTTATAAATAGTTTGCCAGTGAGTTGCTCCGAGTGCCAGACTGGCTTCTTTCATAGCACGTGGCACGGTACGCATAGCATCTTCAGCAACGGTGATAATTGTTGGCAAGGCCATGATTCCCAATACTACACTACCTGCTAAGGCAGTTTCACCAACAGGCAATTGGAATAATTTCTGGAGAAATGGTACAATCACCACCAGTCCGAAGAATCCATAAACCACTGATGGAATTCCGGCAAGGAGTTCGATAACCGGTTTCAGAATATTACGAACACGCATGGAGGCAATCTCTGCCAGATACACTGCCACAGAAATTCCAAAAGGCAATGAAAGCAGGATAGCTCCCAAACTTACCCATAATGTTCCGAGTAAAAGTGGAAGTAAACCATATTGAGGTGAAGGTGAAGCAGTAGGATACCATTCTTTACCACCAAAAAAGTCACCCGGGTGAAGGGTTTCGTGCTTTAATAATGTACCGTTAAAGTCCTTTTTAATATAAGATGTTGGAAGAAACAGAATAATCCCGGGATGTTTTGATGTCAGTTCACTGGATTTAGCAGGAATGTTTTCAAAATTTGATCCGAGTTCCGCTTCTGTATAATATTTTGTCAGGTCGCTCAACCGAACCAACTCAATTGCCTCGTTTTTTCCACCTACTTCGTTCCAATTACTGATTTTACCATCAAAAATTTCCTTGATTTCATAAGACGTTAGATGCTTAACCGGATTAGTTTTGTTTAATGCCAGCTCATACCCTTCTTCAATTACCGGAGTGGTAAATAAGCCGGAGGCTTCTTTGAATAAAAATATGATAATCAATAATATAGTAATGCTGGTAATGCTTCCGCTTATCAGCAATGCACTTTCAACAAACTTTTCAAAAAAACGTTTCACTCTTTTTTGTTTTAAATTCAATGCAAAGAAACGGCAATCGTATTAAATCTGCATTACGAAGATGTTACAAAGATGTTACAATAGAAATATCCTCGATTGTTCTGATTTTCTCCTATATATACTGTATAAAATATTCAGAAATACAGGCTTTTTAAACACTTAATTTTTTGTAACGAAAATGTAACAGATTTGACAAGATACTGTAATCTTATAGAAGTTTCTTTGCATCGTGAAAATGAAACAAAACTAAAAACTAATTCAAATTCAATAATTAAATTAAAACAAAATGAAATTAAAAAGTTTAGCAATTATCGCATTGGGTCTGATTTGTTCGACCGTTGCTTTCTCTCAAGAAAAAGTGGACTCATTGGATGTTCATGAACAGCGTATCTCAAACCTGGAAGATGGGGTAATTCAGTTAAAAAAACTGAAAATATCTGGTTATGTACAGGCACAAATGCAATCTTCTCAGATTGACTCTTCTTTTAGCAAAACAAATGACATGAAAGTTGGTAGTGCTATGTTTGGTCCTGAAAAAGTGATTGGTGGAAACTACAATCGTTTTGGTATTCGTCGTGGTCGTTTAAAAGCCACATATTCTGATTTTGGCTGTACCGGCGTATTGGAATTAAACATTCTTGAAACCCCTATTGGTACTAGTGCCGGTGGAACTGCCAATGGAACTACTGGTGTTTCAGTTAAGACTGCATCTGTAAGTGCATTGGATCCATGGTTAAATATGTTGACTTTAACTGGTGGAGTGTTTGATCGTCCTTTCGGATATGAAATTGGATATTCTTCATCAAGATTGGAATCTCCGGAACGCTCACGCATTATTCAAACTTTGTTTCCTGATGAGAATGACTTAGGTGTAATGTTTTCACTTCAAGCACCTAAAGGTAATCCTTGGAATGTACTTAAATTAGACGGAGGTTTGTTTGCAGGTAATTCAATCAGACAAGATTATAAATCTCAAAAAGACTTCATCGGACACCTTAGCTATTCAGAAGGTACTTCTACAATGAAATGGGGTTTAGGTGCTTCAATGTATGCAGGTTTCAACTATCAAACTTCAAGATATGTGTACAAAATGAATAACGGAGCATTTGCCCGTGATAGTAGCGCATTAGTTGTTGACCCAGCAAGTACTACTACTCCTAAAGCAAATTTAAATTTGAATACAAATAATTTTGCTAACCGTACATACTATGGCTTTGATGGTCAATTTTCATTGGCATCTGTTGCTGGTTTAACTCAAATTCGTGCTGAATATATTTTTGGAACACAACCAGGTACAGCGGGAAGTTCTGCAAGTCCTAATGGATATGAACCTACAACAATTACCGCAGGTGCTGACACTTATATCCGTAATTTTAATGGTGGTTATGTACATTTTGTTCAAGATATTGCTGATACCAAACACAGTATTACTGTAAAATATGACTGGTACAATCCAAATACTGACATCAATTCAAGTGCTATTGGAACTGCACTAACCGCTGATCAAATTGCTGCAAACGCCAAAACACCAAATACATCAAAGCCTTATATGGCAGCAAGCAAAACAGATATGTCTTATTCTACTATTGGAATTGGATATATATACCGCATGAACAACAATGTTAAGTTGACGGTTTACTATGATATGGTAAGCAACGGTAAAACTATGCTTAAAAAATATATGGCAGACTTAACTGACAATGTGTTGACAGTTCGTATGCAATATAAATTCTAAAAAAATAGTTTATAGTAGGTAGTTCATATTAAAAAATAAAAGCAAATAAAAACAAAATTTTAAAAGAATAAAAAAATGAAAAAACTAATTTTATCCCTTATGATGGTTTGCACAATTGCTCCATCATTCTATGCTCAAAAAATTAAAGGTAGTGACACAGTATTGCCTTTGGCTCAGAAAGAAGCAGAAGCTTTTGGAAAGAAAACAGGTAAATCGGTAACCGTAATTGGTGGTGGTAGTGGTGTAGGTATTGCTGCATTGCTCGAAGGTACAACGGAAATCGCTATGGCATCACGTAGTATGAAATTTGACGAAAAAGCCAAATGCCAGGAAGCCGGTAAATCAATCGTTGAAAAAATTATTGCTTACGATGCATTGGCAGTGGTTATTAACCCTTCAAATGGAGTTGTAAAATTAACCCGTCAACAATTAGAAGATATTTTCACCGGTAAAGTTACTAACTGGAAACAGGTGGGTGGCGCTGATTTGAAAATCACTCCATATTCACGCGAAACAAGTTCAGGAACGTATGAATTCTTCAAAGAACACGTGTTGAAAAACAAAAATTATATGAGCTCCATCCTAAGTATGCCGGCTACCGGAGCTATCATACAGTCTGTTAGTCAGACAAAAGGTGCTATTGGTTATGTAGGATTGGCTTATCTGAATAGTTCTGTAAAAGCTGTACATGTTTCATTTGATGGTAAAAACTTTGTTGAACCATCATTGAAAACAGCAATGAATAAAACCTATCCTATTGTTCGTCCATTGTTCTTCTACTACGAAAAATCAAAGGAAAAAAATTATTTGCCTCTTGTAAACTTCGTACTTTCAGCCGAAGGTCAGGCAATTGTTGACAAAGTAGGTTATGTGCCATTGGCAAAATAATTTGCCACCTAACCTCCTAAGGGGAAGAAAACTTAAAACCGCTGTCGAATTTTCGAAGGCGGTTTTTTGTTTGTGCCTGATTTGTAATAGTTTATTCACAGTTCTGTTTTAATGTCGCAATATTGTTGCAGTTACTTTGCAAACAAAAACACTACGATGTACAAACAGAAATTTTATCCTACCATTGTTATATCTGATGTTCATTTAGGCACCGAACACTCCAAAACCCGCGAACTGGCTGACTTTCTGAAAACAGTGAATTGTAATACCCTTATTCTGAACGGCGACATTATTGATGGCTGGCATTTACAAAAAGGAGGTAAGGGGAAATGGAAAAAAGAACATACCGATTTCTTCAAAATCATCATGAAAATGATGGAAAACCATAACACCCGGGTAATTTATATCCGTGGCAATCACGATGATTTCATTGATCATATAGCTCCCTTTGAATTTGCCAATATCTCTATCGAAAAAGATTATGTTCATGAGCGAAATGGCAAACGTTACTATATCACACACGGTGATATTTTCGATAATGTTACTTCTAATATGGTTTGGTTGGCGAAATTAGGCGATGTGGGCTATACTTTCCTACTCTGGGTAAATCGCTTGTATAATATTTATCGTTCTAAAAAAGGATTGCCGTATTTCTCGCTCTCACAAGCCGTTAAACAAAAAGTTAAATCCGCTGTATCCTATGTTTCCAATTATGAAAATGAGTTGGTAGCACTGGCACGGGTAAAACATGCCGATGGTATTATTTGCGGACACATTCATCAGCCGGCTGATAAAATGATTGACGGCATTCATTACCTGAATTCGGGCGATTGGGTTGAAACCATGTCGGCCTTACTCGAACATGAAGATGGTACCTGGGAAGTGTATATGCATACTAACAATATTATTACTCAGCCTGAACCCATACAAATTATTAGACTTAAGCAAGCGGTTGAATCAGGAGGTTTAAAAGTAGCTTTTTCAAATAATTTTTTTAACCCTTTTTTCTAAAAGAGTATGAAATACTTATTTGTAGTTCAGGGCGAAGGTCGCGGGCATTTTACACAAACCCTCAGTATGAAAGCTATGCTTGAACGGAACGGTCACGAAGTGGTCGCAGTAATGGTTGGCTGTAGTCCAAGACGTACTTTACCAGGGTTTTTTACTCAAAAAATAAATACGGAACTAATCCGATTTCAAAGTCCGAATTTTATGCCTTCACCTAAAGGCAAAGGTTCTCCCTTGCTTATCAGTATTTTTTATAATTTACTGTTATTGCCGGTTTATATACAGAGTCTGTTTAAAATCCGACAGACTATCCGTGAAACTGAACCCGATGTAGTGGTCAATTTCTATGAACTGTTATGCGGAATAAGCTATGGCGTATTTAATTTTGAAACTCCCATGATAAATGTGGCACATCAATACTATTTTCTGACACCCGCTTTCAATTACAAGGGTCATAATCCCTTGCAATTTAAGTTGTTGAACTTCTATTCAAGACTAACTGCTTTGAATACAACAAAAATAATGGCTCTATCATTCAGAGAAGAATCCAATATGCATTATGGAAAAATAGTCTTAGTACCACCACTTCTCAGAAATGAAGTGATGAATAAAAAACCGACTCAGGGTAATTATATTCATGGCTATTTGCTCAATAACGGCTATGTAGATGAACTGATTGACTGGAGCCTGGATCATCCGAATGAACAACTTCACTTTTTTTGGGATAATACAAATGAGGATGATGAGATTTTGATTCCAACTCTGAGCATGCACCAACTCAGCGATAGCTTATTTCTTGATTATATGGCTGGTTGCAAGGCATACGCTACTACCGGAGGATTTGAATCGGTGTGCGAAGCTATATATCTTCAAAAACCTGTTCTTATGGTACCTGTACACATAGAGCAAGAATGTAATGTGATAGATGCGTTGCGTTCCGGAGTAGGAGTAAGGGCTTCAGAATTTAAGTTGGACGCATTACTTGATTTTATTCCAACTTACAGCAAAACAAATGAATTCAGGTATTGGGTAAACACTGCTGAAGTTTTATTTGTATACGAACTCACCAAAATTTATCCTCAAAATTCCGAATTTCAAGTGGCTTTATAAAAATACTTCTTTAATTTTGTATATTGCGTTTTTGTGAAAAAAGCTGCCTGTGAAGGTGGCTTTTCTTCTGAATTATTCAAAAAAAAATCTTGATAAACTTGTAAATTATTTTCCATATAACTGATTTGGATGAAACAACACTCTCTTTTGATTGATTTCATTAATGGAGATGCGACCACGGACTTTCATTTTGATTCTTTCCATCTGTTTCTCAGTTTCCCTATACCCAATATTCACCAGGCTGTCAATGCTGGAAAAATCAAACATAGACTTCTTTTTCAAATCATAATTCAGTACTATCCCCAATGAATCCGGAATATTATAATTTGTATTGCTGATAATCATGTTTTGAACTTGCATTAAAATGTCATTCGGGTCGGCTGGGGGAGGATTGTAAGCTACTACACTCCCGATTATAAAATCGGGATGAAATGAATGCTGCATGATATCTACCGGAAAATTATTATAAATACCGCCATCGAAAAGCAGCCGGTTATTTACTTTCGTTGCTTCAAAAACAAAAGGAAATGTCATGGATGCACGTATGGCCGTAGCCAAATCGCCACGGCAAAATACGAAAGATTCTTTGTGATACACATCTGAAGCTACACACCTGAAAGGAACAAAGAGACTATCGAAATTTCCACCAGAACACTCAGAAGCTTTGCGGGTTAGTTTTTCTAAACCTTGTTGAACTTTTTGGGGTTGAATAATATGAGTTGGTAGAAAGTACTTCTTAGGAAATCTTATCTCAAAGCTTTTCATTTTTCTAAAGTCAGAAGATTTGAAAAACCTAATCATTTCGTCAGGCGAATATCCGGAAGCATACAAAGCTCCAATAAAAGCTCCAATCGACGTTCCTGTGATATAATCAATCGGAATACTGTTTTCTTCCATGGCCTTTATCATGCCTATATGCGCTATACCGGGCGCACCGCCACCACTCAATACCAACCCAACTTTTTGTGCATCTACCTGTTGTACTAAAAGTAAAAAAAAAACAATAATGAAAATATAATACTTCAAATGTCAATCGTAAATTGTAAATGAATAAATTGTAAATAATCTTATCCTTCGAAACTATAGCCTAAACCAATTTTAGTGACAATATGGTTACTATAATTTCCTATTTTATGTCTGATTCGGGTAATATTCACATCAATAGTTCTACCCAGAATAAATGCCTCTTCCGACCAAATTAATTTGAGTAAGTCATCACGACTAAATATTCGATTCTTGTTTTCGAGGAAAAGTTTCATAATTTCAAATTCCTTTTTGGTAAATGGAACTGTTTCACCTTCAACTTTCACCTGCATTTTCGACAAATTGAGTATTAACTGATCATACACCAACATTTCAACATTAACGTTTTTCTGTTCTTCTGAACGTCGGATAATTACTTTAATCCGTGCTGCAAGTTCTCTAATGAAGAATGGTTTTAAAAGAAAATCGTCGGCACCCACACTGAAAGCGGTCATCATTTCATTTTCGCCGGGTTTCGACGACATAAAAATAATGGGAAGAGAAATAGCCTCAGGATTGTTACGTATGTCGTGAACCAGTTTAAACCCCGAACCATCACTTAGCTGAGTTTCGAGGATAAGCAAATCGTATTGAAAAAGTTTCAAGCCTAATGTGTCCTTTGAACTCTGGCAAGTTTCAACATGATAGCCCTCATTTTTAAGATTTGACTGTAAATAACCACTGAAATCTTTATCGGGGTCAATAATCAAAATGCGGTATTCGTTCATTATTCGGTTTGCTATTAAATAGAAAACAAAATTAGAATTCTGATATTACAAATTTATGTAAACGCTGTTACAAATTTATGAGAACTGTCTTAAATCAGGGAAAGAACCTAAAGTAATGAATTATTTTCGTATTTTTGGCTGAAAGTCAGGCAATTGTCCAGAAGGTTTGTTGTTTAGCATGTATAAAATAATTAGCACTTACTACAAAGGGGGGAATTAAGAACTTTTATTGAAGTTTCGATGGGGTTTTTAATTGAACAAAATTAAACTACTGCCGTTATTTAAAGTCAAAGGACACAATTATAATACATACTTTCAAATAATAAACATGAGAGAAGCCATTCTCCTTTTGCATCCGACACTTGCTATGCTGAGTGTGATTTCAGCAATTTGGGTTATAGTAGAAACGCTCAACGCATCGCCCGCAAATTTAAACCGTTTAAAAAATGCAGCAAAGCTAGTCGCAATTCTTATGTTTCTGACATGTCTCGTAGCAGGATATTATTATGTCAACTTTTATGCGCCCGATAAAGCAATTATCCTGAAAGGTTCCTGGAAGTTTGCCCATAACCTGATTATGGAAAGCAAAGAACATTTGTTTTTTATGACGCTAATTCTTTCATTTCTGTTGCCTGTTGTGGCAAGTGCTAAAGATATAGTTAGCAGCAAACAAACACGAACCCTGATTGTATCCATAGCAGGATTAATCGTATTGAGCAGTTTGGCGCTCGAAGGAGCAGGTTCGGTTATTGCCATGGGAGTTAAAATGGGTTTATTACAAACGCTTGTAAAATAATAGATTATGAAGAAAGATACGATTCAATATCTAGATAAAAATATAGCCGGTTTTGTTGTGTCAGCAGCCATTGCTATTGTCTCTAATACCTTGTTGGTTTGGGCAAAAGAGACATCCCCTGCACTTTCGGCATGGATGAAAGCACTAACATCTCATCACTGGATTTCGCATGGACTGTTTGTGGTAATAGTTTTCTTTTTACTTGGACTTATTTTGTCAAAGTCAAATCTTAAGCTTAAAACAAATACTCTCACATTGATAATTCTTCTTTCGTCGTTTAGTAGCGCAATTGGAATTGTTGTTTGGTTTATACTTTATTGAAATTTAAAAGAGATATATAAATTGTAAAACTTACTTTTCTTTAAATATGAAAAAATATTTCCTAAAACACTCTTTTCTAATTATCCTGTCGCTTTTTGCAGTTCAATCAACATTTGCAGGACCACCATTTTTTACCGACGATCCGCAAACAGTTGATTTCAAACATTGGGAGTATTATATTTCTTCTGTCAATACTTTTCAACCGGATGGTTCTACCGGAACATTGCCGCATTTTGAAGTGAATTATGGGTTAGTCCCCAATGTACAGGTTCACTTGCTCGTACCGGTTAATTATTCTTCTTCAAAAACTGATGGTTTTGCTATGGGATATGCCAATACTGAATTTGGGGTGAAATACCGCTTTGTGCAGGAAACTGATAATATGCCTCAAATCGGCGTATTTCCTATTCTTCAAATACCAACGCTTAAAAACCCGGCTTTTGGGAACGGACAAGTTCAACTATTTCTTCCGCTTTGGGCACAAAAATCCTGGGCTAAACTCACTATGTATGGTGGTGCAGGGTATTGGATTAATCCCGGAGTTGATGCCAAAAATTGGTTTTTTACAGGATTTGAAGCACAATACGATATTTCTCCGTTATTGACCTTAGGTGGCGAGCTTTATTTTCATACAGCTGATGCCATTAATACGCAATCTGTAGGAGGATTCAATGTAGGAGGATCTCTAAATCTTTCCGAAAAAACGCATATAATCTTTTCTGTCGGTCATAGTTTACTCAATGAAAACTATACAAGCTCGTATATCGGGATTTTGTGGACGATATAAACTTATTTACTAATCCAACAATCTAAAATAGATGTGTCTTACTCCTCCTGTTTTTATTCTTTTGTGCTCAGGTAATTAATCAGAGGATTGGCATACATTTCAAGTAAGCGTTTCATTAGGAAATCTTCATTCTTTTCAGGCAAATCAATTTTGGCAATTTGCAATGACAAATAGCGCTCAAAATCCAGTTTTTCCATAGTACTGTATTCTTTTTCGAACCGATTTTCATTTCTCAATAGGTCGTAAGCAATTTTATTGATGGCAAAAATGCTATAACCTGAATGAATTCGTTTGTCAATTAACTCCGCCGTAAGTGATATTTGTTCATTTCGAATTGATGTTTGTGCTCCAATTTCTTTTAGTTCTTGCTGAATATCACCTGTAAGTTGATAAATCACTTGTCCTTTATAGCCCATCACCCCGGTTTGCATGTTTAGCAAGTCGTCCATTGGATGTTTTTTAAAGTCAGGATCAAGTTGGCGTTGTTGTAACTCCTTTGCTTTCAGGAAGTCGCAGGGGTCATATTCGTATGAAATGCTAAGAGGACAGATATTCAATTGTGCTAAATTCTCCGTAAAACTAGCTGTTCCATACATATTAAACATCTTAAGCAAACTTTCCTGTGTGCGGTCATTCGAATCTTTTGCACGTCCTTCACGTTGTGCAATCCAAATAGATTGCTGTTTTTCGTTTATTGTATAGTTGATATAAGCCGAAAGCCGTTGGGAACTTTCTAGTACCTGACGGGCACTCAAGCCACGTTTTACAATAAAGCTCTTGTTTACCCGCACCAGATCTTCAATCCAGGGAAAAATAAGCAGATTGTCGCCTATGGCAATTTCAACGGTATTCATATTATCCTCAATTAACTTTCCACACAAGAAAGCAGAATCCAGAATAATATCACGGTGATTGGAGATGTATAAATATGGTTTTGTCTTGTCAATCTTTTCTAAGCCCCAAAGCTTAATTCCTTTTGTCATATTCGCTTCCAAATACTGTAGGAATGGATAAACCATCTCTTTTTGAAAGCTGTATTTGTCGTTGAAAGATAATAAACGTTGCTTCAGAACATCTTTTGGCATCAATGGATACACTGTGCTCAATACCTTTATAAACTGTTTTTCTTCAATTAATCTACTCAACACTTCGTGCACTTCCTCATTGTGGTAGCATCGGATTTCTTCAAAATCGTAATTCATCTTCGTATATTTTAGGTTATCTTCTTGTTTCCTTGTTTCCTCATTTCCTTGTCTGCTATCCAAACAGTACAGTCAAAAATAAATAAATAGCAGGTGCGGCAAGTAACATACTGTCAAAGCGGTCGAGTAGTCCACCATGACCCGGAATTACATTGCCTGAATCTTTTACGTCGAGTGTTCTTTTTAGCAGGGATTCAATTAAATCGCCAAAAGTGCCGAAAATAACAATTATTTCAGAGAAAATTAGCCAGTTTATCAGGCTTATATCTTTAATTATCAACGAGAAAACATATCCTGAAATCAATGCAAAAAAAGCACCTCCGAAAAAACCTTCCCATGATTTTTTAGGAGAAATGCGTTCGAATAAACGATGTTTCCCGAATGTCACTCCGACTACATAAGCCCCGGTGTCGTTCACCCAAATAGTTGCAAAAACGGCTAGAAGTATAAGTGGTTGGAAACCTTTAATGAAAATAATATAGTTGAGAAGAGAAAAAGGAAGTGCAATAAATACTTGTCCCAGAATAAAATAAGCCCAGTTATGAATCGGATTCATTTTCCGCACATACAATTCGGAAATTATCGTCAGTATAAAAAATAAACCATATAGGCTGAAAACCGGGAAATCGACTATTCCAGAAGCTTTAAAAAACGAGCTGGTAAATAATAAAACGGCACAAGATATGGCCAAAAGTACATTAATTTTTATCTCAGTTTGTTGATTCGTTATTTTGTGAAATTCGAAGACAGCCCATCCACAAACCAGAGCGAAAAATGCCAGGAAAGTAAACTGGCTGAGTAAAATAGAGCCGACAACGAGTGTGACAAATACAGCTCCGCTCAAGGTTCGTTTTACAAAATTATTCATAGCTTGATAGAAGTTTACAGTAAGCAATTGGGATACACAAAACGTATCTGATTTCTGCTACAAAGATAGCAAAACTTTAGATTTTCGAAAGAAAAACTATAAATTCTTTTGGACCATGTGCTCCCAGAACTAAGGTTTTCTCAATATCCGCTGTCCGGCTTGGTCCGGTGATGGTAGTCAGGGTTGAGGGCAATTCATTTCCGTATTTATTTTGCAGGGAAATCAGTGCATTGGCCAGAAAATCAACCACTTGGTCTTTGCGGGCTAGTACTAAATGAATCGGTGGAAAAATATTCATTTGGCGACCAGATTCGCCGGCTGAAGTCACAATCACACTCCCGGTACGGGCAACCAATAATTCACAAGCCGTAATTCCAACCTTCATTGTTTCAAAATCAGCTGGATCATTGGTGGTTGAAATGCCTGATTTTGAGAGTTCATTTGTGATTTGGGAGTCACGGCAATAAATACTTGTAAAACCATTCGAATTAAGATATTCCTTGATTTTCAGGAACTGATCGGATTCATTTTCGCAAAGAATGCATTGACCGTTGATCGCTTCCAATTCGTATTTGAAACAACTAACAAGATCTGGCAGAATTGGTTTGTATATTTCTTCCGCATCGTTTGCCAGAATATCAACAGCAGCAATTCGTTTGGGGCGAACTGCTGCTATTCTTTTCAATATCTCGTCACGAGAATTACTTTGCATTTTTTCTCGGTTTTTTCTCGGTTTTTTCTTTTTCGGGAATTTTATCTAAAGTACTATTTTCTGCTGATGCCGTAACTTCAGGTATAGCAATTTCCTCAGGTTCAATAAGCACTTCTTCCAGTTTGTCTGAATTTCCGTTTTGTGCCATTAGTTCATCGTTACGTGAAGTCCATGGACGTTTACCAAAAATCTTTTCCAAATCTTCAGCGAAAATTACTTCTTTTTCAATTAGTAATTCGGCCAGTTCATTGTGTTTTTTTGCATTATCAGTTAAGATTTTCTTTGCACGTTTATATTCAACTGCCACAATATTTTTTGCTTCAGAGTCAATCAGTTCAGCTGTTTTTTCACTATATGGTTTAGTAAACCCATAATCGGAATTTCCTGACGAGTCGTAATAACTCATGTTGGCTAACTCAGGACTCATTCCAAAATATGCCACCATAGCATAAGCTCGTTTTGTTACACGTTCAAGATCGTTAATTGCTCCTGTCGACATTTGGTTTAAGAAAATCTCTTCAGCAGCTCGTCCTCCCAGGGTGGAGCACATTTCATCGAGCATATGTTCCCGATTGGTCAACTGACGTTCTTCAGGCAAATACCAGGCTGCGCCCAAGGCTTCTCCACGTGGTACAATCGTTACTTTTACCAGTGGATTGGCATGTTCTGTCATCCAACTTATGGTGGCGTGACCGGCTTCATGATAAGCTATTGACTTCTTTTCGGCAATGGTCGTAATTTTGGTTTTCTTTTCCAACCCACCCACAATACGGTCAACGGCATCCAAAAAGTCTTGTTTTTCAACAAATGATTTATCTTTTCGTGCAGCAATTAAAGCTGCTTCATTACAAACATTTGCAATGTCAGCACCAGAGAAACCGGGAGTCTGACGGGCAAGGAAGTTTACATCGACCGTGTCATTTATTTTTATAGGGCGAAGGTGAACGTTGAAAATTTGTTTGCGTTCATGAACATCAGGCAAATCAACGTGAATCTGACGGTCAAAACGTCCGGCACGAAGCAATGCTTTGTCAAGTATATCAGCACGGTTTGTCGCAGCAAGTATAATTACACCACTATTTGAACCGAAACCATCCATTTCGGTCAACAACTGATTCAATGTGTTTTCGCGTTCGTCGTTACTTCCCATATTCGGGTTTTTTCCACGTGCACGACCTACTGCATCAATTTCGTCAATAAATATAATACAAGGCGATTTCTCCTTTGCCTGACGGAATAAATCACGAACCCGTGATGCACCCACACCTACAAACATTTCAACAAAATCAGATCCCGACATAGAGAAAAACGGAACATCTGCCTCACCTGCAACAGCTTTTGCCAACAATGTTTTTCCTGTTCCCGGAGGGCCAACCAGCAATGCGCCTTTGGGTATTTTTCCTCCTAATTCGGTGTATTTTCCAGGGTTTTTGAGGAATGAAACAATTTCTTCAATTTCTTGTTTTGCCTCAGCTAATCCGGCCACATCTTTAAAGGTAATTTTATTGGTTGTGTCGCCTTTGTCAAACAATTGAGCTTTGGATTTGCCAACATTGAAAATGCCACCTCCGCCACCTCCGCCAACACCTCCACCCATACGACGTGTTAGGAATACAAACAAGAAAACCATTAAAATAACAGGTAGAATAACTGAAATAAAAATATCCATGTAATTACGGCTATCTTTATATTCTACACCCACTTTGATACCATATTTGTCCTCGGCCGACTGAATAAATCGTGAAAATTCTTCTGAAGGTACGCTCACAGTTACCATACGATCTTTGGTATACAATTCATATTTATCACCGAAAACGGTTTTTAATATATGATTGTCTTTCTTCGTTAATGAGTCTTTCAGCGCTTTCGGGTTGGATGCGAATGATTTGTAGTTGCTTCCAAAGGCTCTTCTGAGGGCATTGGTATCATTCCCTATCAGGTTGTAATTGATAAGTTGAGCTTCAATCCCGCTTTTGGAGCTATATACGTCTACTTTCGAAACCATTCCGAGTTTTACATATTCCTTGAAGGTTGTAAATGGAACTTCTTTAGTCGGTACATTTTCCTTGAAGAAATAGGATCCTAACAGAAAGAGAATGATAATTCCATAAATCCACGAAATGTTGAATCTTGGCATTTTACCTGCCGGTTTGATAGGCTTTTGATTGGGAGTTTTATTTTCCATTAAATTGTCTTGATTTTTTTATTTAGCAATATATAACTGAAGAAATTAAAGGATATCCTCCAATTTTTTCAAGTCGGCATCCGACCATAAATGTTCGATGTCGTAGAAAGCACGGGTTACACGTTGAAATACATGAACGATAATCTGTCCATAATCCATTGCTATCCATTCACTATTTTCAAATCCATCCGTAGCATAAGGTTTTAGCTTAATCTGCTCACGAACCCAATCTTTAATAGATGTTGCAATTGAATTTACGTGAACGCTGGAATCGCCTTCACAAATCACAAAGTAGCTGCAGGGAGCCTCTTTAAGTTTATTCAGATTGACAATAACAATGTTTTTTCCTTTACGTTCCTGTATACCTTCAACAATTTTATTTACAATTTGTTCGTTTTCTGCAATTATCATGAGCATTTATTTTTTTAGTCTGAAAATGGATACAAAGATACAGTTAAATGCCCGATAATGAAAATGTTGTTTCAATGAAAATCTTATAATCTTCATTAAAAATGATATTACATTCATTAAGACGAAAGCAGGAGTGAATTACTTTAAATAAAAGCATAAAAAATCCGATACAAAAATGCACCGGATTTTTTACAAACTTTAAAGTCAATTATTTTACAATCGCAAGGAAATCTGCATCAGTTGCAAATTTCGAGAATTCAATATCTTTTTGAGCTTTTGCAGCGAGAGAACCATCTTGTTTAACTGCACTTTTAAGGTTGCTGTAAACTGCATCACGGTCGTTTGTACGTGCTCCTATTACTGCTCCAAGGTAAGAAGTCATTGCATTCGGACGTTGAACAGCCGATAAGGTTTTGCGCGCTGAACTATAATCTGCATTTAATATTTGAACTAATGCAGCATTGTTCGAAGCTGTTGAACCAAAATAAGTTTTTGATTTGGCATAATCTCCTTTGATTGTATAGATAGCTCCTAAGCCTTGCCCTACATTACCTCTAGTTCCGGCAGATTTTCCAAGATATTGTTCTGATTTATCCAAGTCGCCTTTTGCCAACGAGGTGATACCGGCATTGAAATTTACATCAGTAGATTTTGAATCAATTTCAAGTGCT
Organism: uncultured Bacteroidales bacterium; assembly: GCA_903901975.1. Classification (GTDB taxonomy): domain Bacteria; phylum Bacteroidota; class Bacteroidia; order Bacteroidales; family Paludibacteraceae; genus Paludibacter. The sequence goes on along the minus strand of CAIUTB010000118.1, from coordinate 7,961 downwards.
TTGGTCAGATAACGAGAAGCATCAGCCACATTTCCCTGTTGGTATTTCACTGCGCCTAAATTATTGAAACCACGTACGTCAGTTGGATAAAGGTCAGTCGCCTTTTGATAGATAGCAGCCTTTTCGCCTAAATCATTGGTTAAAGTACCTGCATAAATCAATTCTTCAACTGAAAGTTTTGAAGCATCCTCTTTTGCCAATTTAGAAATTTCAGCATCTGATTTACCCGTAATGTCAACAGTCAATTTCAGACGTGAGCGACGTAATTGAGGTAGAATTTCTTCAGCAATTGCTTTGAAAGCAACCGAAAGATTTTTAATTTCACGTTCACGTTGTTCCGGGTCTGTTACCATTGATAAAACACGTAAAATAACCTGTTTGTCTTGAATATTTGAACTTTCCATTAGTTTTTGGAAACCTTCCCAATCTTCAGCCGTAAATTTAGAATCGATTTTTAGACCAGCTTTCAATTTTTTGAATTCTTTGTTTAAGAAATCAACAGTTACTTCTTCCCGTTTTTCAGCCAGATTAGTATTCAATTTCACTCCTCCATCAGGAGATGCATAACCCGAAACTTCGAAAGATGCTACTTTTTGGTTTGGCGATTCACTTACAGCCTTGATTTTCTTAGTTAATGCAAGTACATCGGCCGAATTTTTTTCAGTTTTGCGAAGTTCAGATTTTTGAATCAGGAACATAATGTCGGCATCTTGTTTCTCCTGAATAATACGTTGAAATTTGTCATTTAAAAGAACCGCTGTCATTTCTGAAGAATTGACTGAAACCAATTGTGACGTTGCAACAACTCCATCGGCTACTTTTACGCTTGGAATCTGATATGTTTTTTTACCCTGAACGATATTAAACTCAAGGTAAAGTTCAGATTTTGCCATTTCAGGAGCATAATCAAATGTTACATCCAATGAATAAGTTCCGCCTGCATTAAATTCAATAGTCTTGTCATTTCCTTTTACTTTTTCACCCTGGAAATTGACTGATTTCCCTTTTGTCTCTTTGCCTTCATATTTCAAAACAGGAGTAACGGTAACTACTGCTTTTTTGTTGAAATACTTTACCGGAAAGGTTCCGGTAACTGTTGCATTCACTTTACCAGCTTTTACTTCAAGTGGATTTGGATTGCATTTAAACAGGCTTGGATCTAAAGCGGTAAGATCCTTGGCGCAAGAACTCAGGAATAGCGCAAAAACTAATGAAAGTGCGAATAATAATTGCTTTCTCATAAACTTAAATTTTTGTTATAAATTAGTTGAATATTTATTTTTGTCAATTTGCGAACAAAGATACAATCTTTCGATGAATTTACATTACTTTGCACTTCGATTTTGACATTTTTTCTTAATACATACACGGAATAATTCAAAGTAGGATTAAAATGAAGTATAATTTAAACTTATCAATAAATTACAGACATAATGCGAAATATATTTTGGATAATAAGATTCAGTTTCCATATTGCAAATTACCTTACAATAAGAAAGATAGTAAATTTAAGTGTTCTGGCATTTTCCTACTTTTTATCTTTCCTTAAATTAGAAAGATACAAACCCTGCATGCCCTTTTTTTTGTCGGTAGAAGTAGCTAATTACTGTAATTTGCAATGCCCTGAATGTCCGGTGGGAACAAAAAAAAATACTAAGCTTATTGCTAAAGTAATTGATTATGAGCTTTATATCAAATTAATCAATGAAATGAAGCCCACACTTCAGCATTTGATTCTTTATTTTCAAGGAGAACCATTGCTAAACAAACAGTTGCCTGATTTTATTCAATATGCTCATAAAGCCAGGATTTTCACTTCCACTTCTACTAATGCACAATTTCTAACCAAAGATAATGCCAAACTTTTAGTTTTGTCGGGATTGGATAAAATTATTATCTCAGTTGATGGGAGTACGCAGGAAACTTACCAGAAATACCGGATTGGAGGAAGACTTGATAAAGCTATTGACGGAATAAAACACCTTGTTTTTTGGAAAAATGAATTGAAATCTATCACGCCTATGGTTGAAATTCAGTTTTTAGTATTGAAAACAAATGAACATCAAATGGACGAAATGCGACTGTTAGCTAAGCGTCTCAAGGCAAACAGAATGAGTTTTAAAACCGCTCAACTCTATGATTTTGAGAATGGAAATGCTTTGATGACTTCAAAAACACGATATTCTCGTTACAAAAAAAATCAGATCGGAAAATATGTACTGAAAGGCAAGCAACCTAATCGCTGTCTGCGCTTGTGGAGTGGGGGAGTGGTTAATGCACACGGTGAAGTATTGCCATGTTGTTTTGATAAAGAATCTAATTATTCTTTTGGTAATGTGTCAGCATCATATTCAGCTTGTAGAAATAATGAAAAAGCCTCCGAATTCAGAAAAAGCATACTCCAAAATCGAAAACAATTTGAAATCTGCCGCAATTGTACTAACTAATTTTTTTATATTATTGTCATACATGATAATTTCTAAAAAACGCCATTTTGTAATATATGTAATCATTACAACAAGAAAATTATCACAATATTATTAAAATTCTAAGAAAAAATGTTCCAAAAATGTATAAATAAAATTTATTCAGTATATTTGTCAAAAACAAATTGTAAGTTGAATTTAAAAAATCTAAAATGACCAAAAAAGTTTTACTATTGGCACTAGTTGCCTTTTTTTGTGAAATGGCTTTAACGCCTGTATTCGCTGTTAAAGCAACACCATTTCCAATTAAAATTACTCAACCTGATGGTACCCTGTTGACCATACGCTTGCATGGAAGCGAGTTTAATCATTTTCAGACATCCGAAGATGGTTATGTATTAAAAGCTGATACCAAAGGTTTTTTGACATATGCTACGGTAAATTCTGCGGGTGAATTGGTTGAAAGTCCTGTTATCGCACAGAATATTAATAAGCGGACATTGTCTGAGGTTCAGTTTCTAAAAACAGTTGACCAAAATGCTGTACAGCAATCAATTCAAAATCTGTCTAAAAAAAGCAAAATGCTTTTAAGCGGAGCTGATAAACCACGGAAAGCTTATCCACTTATAGGTGCTCCTAAAGCGCTTGTTATTCTGGTTAATTTTACAGATAAGGCATTTGTGGTACCAACCCCATTAAGTTCTTTTCAAAATCTAGTAACACAATCCGGATATAGTGCCAATGGAGGAACTGGTTCAGCAAAAGATTATTTCATGTCTGCTAGTTATGGGAAATTTGCACCTGACTTTGTAGTTGCAGGTCCGGTAACCTTGCCTCAAAATATGGCATATTATGGCGGAAATGATACAAGTGGAAGTGATAAAAATCCTGCTCAGATGGTTTTAGATGCTTGTAAAGCGTTATCTACAACCGGATTTGATTTTGCTCCTTACGATACTGATAATAATGGTGTTATAGATAACGTGTTTATTTATTATGCAGGATTTAACGAAGCTGAAGGTGGAGCTGCTAACACAATTTGGCCTCACCGCTGGAGTATTTCAAGTGCTGGATTAACCAGTGGATCGTATAGTGGAAAGACAGTAGAAGATTACTCATGTACTTCTGAGCTTAAAAGCACTTCCGGTTCAAGTATGTGCGGTGTAGGTACTTTCTGTCATGAATTTGGTCATGTACTGGGTTTGCCCGATTATTATAATACATCCGGAAGTACCACATATATTTCTACTACAGAAACTTGGGAAGTTATGGATTACGGACCATATCTGAATGGAGGTTGTACACCACCAACATATTCAGCCTGGGACAGATTCTATTTAGGGTATCTTACACCTCAACAAATAAATACTGCTTCTGACATTACACTTCTTCCTCTTTATTTGGGAACTACTGCACCTGCAAATACAAGCAATCAGGCTTATCTGATTGCTGCAAGTACTCATAATTTGAATGGAGCTGCTCCAAGTCCTGCAGAATTCTTTCTGGTTGAATATCGTAAACATACAGGATGGGATACCTATTTAGGACAAGTAGTTGATGCAAGTGGTAATCTGACAACTATACCTTCTGATGGAATGTGTATCTGGCATATCGATTATTTGCAATCTGCCTGGGATAATAACGGTCCTAACAATGCAAACAGTAGTACGCAAACAGCTTCTAGTCACATGCGTGTTTATCTTCAACCACTCAGTGGACAAACGGTAACCCCTGGAATGACGTTTACAACTGGTTCGTTCACTCCTACAACCTGGTCTGGAACGAATCTAAATAAGCCGCTTACCAATATTGCAATGACTGCCAACAATATGACTTTCAAGTTTATGGGTGGTGCTGCTGGTCCAACTATTACAGCTGGGTCATTGAATGCATTTGCAATGACAGTAGGAACACCTACTGCCACTCAGACAATAACAATTACCGGTTCCACTTTAACAAATGATATCCAACTAAATTTGTCAGCAAATTCAAGTTTCGATATCAAGCTTGCATCGGGAAGTGTTTGGGGTAAAAGCTTAACTCTGACACAAGCTTCGGGTGCTGTTAGTCAGTCAATACAGGTCCGTTACAGTCCAACTTCAGTAGGAACTCAATCCGACAATCTTGTTTTGACAAGCACTGGCGCAACAACTGTAAACTTAAATCTGACTGGTACGACTGCAAATGGTGCTAATTCACCACTTATCACCACCGGTAAAATTGCAAATAGTATTTCATTTACAGCAACAAAAGTGAATGCTACAGATGCTAAAACAATAAACATTAAGTCAACTGATGTAAATGCTAATCTGAATGTTGCAATTGCAGGAACTGATGCTGCGATGTTTACCGTTTCAGTAAGTTCAGTTACAAAAGATGCCGCGAATGCCAGCAATGGAATTAATATCACAGTAAGTTATAAACCAACAGTTTCAGGTATTCATAGTGCAACTCTGACCATTTCGGGTGGTGGATTAAATCCTGATAGAGTGATTTCACTTACAGGTTCTGGAATTTAATTTAGTATAATATTATATACGTAAAATAGGCTGCCTTAATTAAGGCAGCCTATTTTACGTTTGATACAAAATGATACTCTATTTGTACTTACTGTTTAGCATACATTTCGTCAATCAAAGTTTTGTATTTTTGCATGATTACAGCGCGACGCATTTTAAGTGTATTCGTTAATTCTCCGGACTCCATACTGAAGCCTTTCTTTATTAAACTGAACCGTTTGATTAGTTCATAATTGGCCATTCCCTTTTGCAAAATAACAATTCGATTGTGAAGCATGTCGTGAATTTCAGGAGATTTTAGTAGCTCATCTACGTTTTGATACTCAATCTTATTCTTTTTAGCATACTCCTCAAGTGCTGGAATGGCCGGGGCAATTATTGCAGTCACATAGTTGCGTTCATCACCAATTACTGCTACTTGTTCAATGTACTTATCCACACCAAGGCGGGTTTCAATTTCCTGAGGTGCAATATATTTTCCATTCGATGTTTTGAATAAATCTTTTATTCGTTCAGTCATTACTATTGCACTACCTTTTAAATATCCTGCATCACCGGTTTTAAACCATCCATCTTCCGTGAATGAAGCTGCGTTGGCATCAGGTTTATTGAAATAACCGGGGAAAATCGTTTTTCCCTTTAATTGAATTTCGCTATCCTCACCAATTCTGATTTCCAATTCAGGCATAATTGTACCTACTGTGCCAACTTCAAATCCTGTGTACTCAAAACATGATACAGTAGCTGTAGTTTCAGTTAGCCCATAACCATAAGTAATTGGAACACCTATGCTACGGAAAAATACTAAAATTTCGTCAGATAATTTTGCTCCTGCGGTAGGAAGTAAATTTGCATTTTCAATTCCTAAGGTACGTTTTACTTTTGAAAATATCAATTTATCTGCAAAAGCATATCTCAGTTGTAAATACAAGTCCGGTTTTTTGCCAATCCTAAGATAATCAAGATTATGCTTATATCCTATGGCGATAGCCCAGGTCACAATTCCTTTCATTAATGGAGAAAACTTTGATATATTTTCCTGAACGCCGGAATATACTTTTTCCCAAAAACGTGGAACAGCGCACATCAAAGTTGGATGTACATCTTTGATAGTTTGTTGAATTTCAGTAGGATTCAGGTTTATATAAATTGTAACACCTTTAAAAATGCACAAATAGCACCATGTTCGTTCAAAAACATGCGATAGGGGCAGAAAGGCTATTGAAATATCTTTGTCGGTTATACTCGTCAGACGCGATGTATTGGAAGTCATGGCTTCATCGAAATTTGAATGGAGCAACATAGCTCCTTTCGGATTTCCGGTTGTGCCGGAAGTATATAATATACAGGCTAAATCACTTTCTAATAACTCACTTTGACGTTGTTGAACTTCAAAATGTTTGGATGATTCTAAGCCTAAAAGAAGAAAATCCGCAAAATACATTGTGTTTTCTTTTTCAGCAAATACAACTGTTTTGTCGAATACAATAATCTTTTTAAGGTATTTGGAATCTTGTAGAACGTCGTAAGCAATATTGTATTGTTCCTGATTTCCGACGAAAATCAGTTCAATTTCGGCATCGTTCACAATATACTCAACCTGAGGAGTTGTTGAAGTAGCATAAATAGGTACCATTGCTGCGCGTATATTGTAAAGGGCAAAATCGACAATCAGATTTTCCATTTTATTCTGCGAAAACTGGGCAATTCGTTGTTGTTCAACAACACCTAATTCGAGTAATGCCTTTGCAATTGCTGAAACCTGATGTCCAAAACCCGCCCATGAAATATGACTCCATTCATCCGTGACATTTTCACGATAATACATAGCCGGTTTCTTCCCGTATTTTTTTGCCTGTGCAAAAACTGATTGTGAAAAATGAAGATTTTTCATATACGTTTCATTTTTTAGTAGTTGAAAAGATTAACTTGATTACAAAGGTACAAAAATACACGAGAATTGAACACAAATTACTTAAAAATGTGCAATGAGGAGATATTAGTATAGAATAAATCGGGTTACAAAGGAATTTCTTCCGGTTGGTTTTCAATTACAGAAGTAGTTGACTTTTCAGTTTCAAGCAGGCTAAGTTCTTTCAAAAAATCAGTATTTGAAGTAATCAACTGATATGCTATACGGGATACATTCTGCTGAGATTCCTTTTTACTGCTACCAGTGGCTTCACAAACAGTGTTACCGGCTATTTCAAGTCGTGTTAGAAATTCATGCTTGTTAGCATTTTGTAGCGTATCCTGAATCAAAATAAAATCTGGTTCAACACGGTTTTTCTGGCACCATTCTATCAGTTTCGATTTAAAATTTACTTCTATACCGGTAATTTCATTCAAGTTTATGAACGAACTAAACAAACGGTTTTCAATAAATTCCTTGCATTTTTTGTATCCAAAATCCAGATAAATGGCACCCATTAGTGCCTCCAATGCATTTCCGTAAATATTATTGTTCGTATTGGCGTTTACGTATTTGGTTACTTTTACCAATTTATCCAATCCGATTTTTACAGCAAGCTGATTCAGTGAATCCCTTTTGACAATTTTAGATCGTGTATTCGTTAGAAAACCTTCTTGTTCTATTTCAAAGCGATGATATAAGATGTCGGTAACTACAGAATTAAGCACTGCATCGCCCAGAAATTCCAGACGTTCGTTACTCAGATTATGACCCTTTTCGGTAGGAATGGAAACCGATTTGTGGCGAACTGCCAGTTGGTAGTATTCAATTTTGTCAGGATAAAAACCCAACACTTGCCTAAATAAAAAATAAGGCTCGTTTCGAGCATTCGAAAGGAGCCTTATTTTTCTAATAAGATATTTAATCACAAGTTATTTTACGTATTTTTTTACAATCACGCTTGCATTATGGCCTCCAAATCCAAAAGTGTTGGATAAAGCTGCATTAACTGTACGTTTTTGTGCCTTATTGAAAGTAAAATTGAGATTGTAATCTATGTCCTCATCTTCATCACCTTCAGTGAAGTTAATGGTTGGAGGAACA
>CAIUTB010000117.1 GCA_903901975.1 uncultured Bacteroidales bacterium | reverse complement strand
TAGGGATTATACAAGTTGTAAGTATCTGATATATTGAATTAAATATTTTAAAACAAAGAAATGGAACGCTGATTTAACGGATTTAGCGGATGTGCGCTGATCGAAGATGCCGACTTGACGGTATAAAATGTAAAAACTGATTAATAAAAGGATTTTATCCCCGATAAATCGGGTCTGATTGAAAGAACAAATTTTTAATCATCTCGCCAAAGGCGAGATATAATCCGTTTTAAATCCGCTAAATCAGCGTATACCGACAAGTCGGTATGTTCCATCGGCGTTCCATTCTTAAAACAAACTAACTTATATAATCTCTATTATGAAAAATAATTTTTCCCCTTATTTTTCAAACCTAATAAACTTAAGCTCTTAATTCGGTTTGTTTTCTATTACTTCCAAGGGTTTGAAGCGATGGAATGCTAAGCTGAGGATGTGAAAAAATTGAGCTGTATTAATGCGATAGTTTCACTTTCGAATTATTCCTGTATATCCTTTCTTTGCAGGTATCAGCTCAAAAATCCTGTCAGGTTTCAACGTTTCTTCATCCCGGTGTGACACGTAGATTATGGCGATTTTTTTTTCGGCAGCAATGGCGTTGACCATTTCTATAAACAGACTGCTGTTTTCATCATCGAGTTCAATAGTCGGTTCATCCAGAATAAGCAGCGGCGGGTGTTTCACCATAGCGCGTGCCACCATCACCATGCGTTGCTGACCAATGGAAAGGCTTTGAAACGATTTGTGGCGAAACGCTGGTCCCAGCATTTCAACCCAGGCTTTAGCCATGTCTTTTTGCAAATCGCTGGGAACGACGTATAATCCTACCGAGTCCATTAATCCCGAAATAATCATATTCTCCACCGAATCATCGCGTGTAAACAGATGAATCATGGATGGAGTAAAGTAGCCAATCTGCCGTTTAATGTCCCAGATGGTTTCACCCGAACCTTTTTTTCGTCCGAAAAGCGTCATATCCTGACCATAGGCTTTGGGATTATCGCCACTAATCATGGTGATGAGCGTACTTTTACCCGAACCATTTGGTCCGACCAGGTGCCAGAATTCTCCTTTACGAATTTCCCAACTCACCTTATCCAGCACCTCTTTTTCAGCATAATGAACGTAAACTGAATTCAGTTGAATCAATGGATCAATATCCACCTGATTTTCTGCATATTGTGCAGGTAATTTAAAGTTGTGAAGAGTATTTTCCTGAATTTTATCTGCCGACAGAAAATCCGTTGTAGTTTGTTCGTTTATTATTTCATTCCGCTCATTCACCGAAAGAATAATATCCATGCAGGGCAATACATCCCGTTTACGGAAAAAGAGTTGAAAAAGAACAGTCGTTTCCGAAAGTACGGTAAGTGCTTTTTTTATAGCAAGTTGTGTTTCTTTATCCATGTTGCTATACACATCGTCGAGCAACATATAATGTGGTTTTTGAGCTATGAGGTAGGAGAGGAGCGCTTTCTTTTGCTGACCACTCGACATAGATTCCAGGCTTTTGTTTTCAGCAGTCTGAATCACAAAGCGGTCGTGACGGAATTCTTCATCAATTAGCTTTTCGATGCTTATGGTTGAATGAAGTGCGCCTTTCAACTCACTCAAATCGATATATCGCATCAAAAACTGATTTTCCGTTATCTGTCTTATGATTTGCTTTTTGTCGGAAGTGTTGGACAGATAAAGTCCTATGTTGTTATGTTTTTTCATCAACTGAAGAACTTGAGTTTGTGTCTGTTTTAAACGGCAACAAAGATATAGATAAATTTCAGGTTGGCTATAATTTAGAAATCCGGATAGTTACGCGAATAAACTTTTTTCAGTTTTCGATTGTTTTAAAAATTGTGTTTATTCTATTTTGGATTGAATTAACAGCATAAAAACTTGTATAAAAAAACATTTAAATGATTGTAAAATCGAAAATGCGCGGCTTTATCAGCCTCACAGCTCACCCTACCGGATGCGAGCAAAATGTGCTTAAACAAATTGACTACCTGAAATCCCATGGAAAAATTGATGGACCAAGAAAAGTGCTGGTTATCGGCGCTTCTACCGGCTTTGGACTGGCTTCACGAATTTCGAGTGCCTTTGGTTCGGATGCGGCTACGATAGGTGTTTTTTTTGAGAAAGAACCTCAACCTGACAAAACAGCCTCACCCGGATGGTACAATACAGCAGCATTCAGTAAAGCAGCTCATGCAGCCGGTTTATATGCCAAAAGTATTAATGGAGATGCATTTTCCGACGAAATAAAACAGAAAACCATCGAACTGATAAAAACCGATCTAGGTCAGGTAGACATGGTTATTTATAGTCTGGCATCGCCTGTTCGAACGCATCCGGTCACGGGTGTTACCCATCGCTCAGTGCTGAAACCAATCGGACAAGCCTATACAAATAAAACAGTTGAGTTTCATACCGGAGTTGTCACTAAAATAAGCATTGAGCCTGCTTCGGACGAAGAAATTGAAAATACCGTAGCCGTGATGGGTGGCGAAGACTGGGAAATGTGGATTGAAGCATTAAATTCAGCCGCTGTACTGGCTGATAATGCCCTGACGCTGGCCTATTCCTATATCGGACCATCCGTAACCGAAGCGGTTTATCGTAAAGGAAGCATTGGTCGTGCAAAAGACCATTTGGAAGCTACAGCCCAAAAAATGACCAAAAATCTGAAATATAAAGGGCTCAGAGCGTATGTTTCTGTGAATAAAGCCTTAGTTACCCAGGCCAGTTCGGCCATTCCGATTATTCCACTTTACATTAGTGTGCTTTACAAGGTTATGAAAACCAGGAAAATCCACGAAGGTTGTATTGAACAAATCCAGCGTTTGTATGCTGAGAAGTTGTTCTCTGGAGGAGCTGTCCCTCTTGATGAAGCCGGACGCATTCGTATCGATGATTGGGAAATGCGTGAAGATGTACAGACCGAAATGAAACAAATATGGGATGTAATTAGCACTGAGACCATTCATAAATTGGGTGATCCCTGCGGTTATACGCGTGATTTTAGAAACCTATTCGGGTTTGGTGTTAAATACGTGGATTACCATTTGGATGTGAATGAAATGGTTGACATTGAGGGACTTGTATAGAATAAAAGAACCAGAATTTAATTTGTAAAAAAACCAAATAGATTAGGCATTATACAAGTTGTAAGTATCTGATATATTGAATTAAATATTTTAAAACAAAGAAATGGAACGCTGATTTAATGGATTTAGCGGATGTGCGCTGATCGAAGATGCCGACTTGACGGTATAAAATGTAAAAACTGATCAATAAAAGGATTTTATCCCCGATAAATCGGGTCTGATTTAAAGAACAAATTTTTAATCATCTCGCCAAAGGCGAGATATAATCCGTTTTA
>CAIUTB010000116.1 GCA_903901975.1 uncultured Bacteroidales bacterium | reverse complement strand
CACTAAGAATAAAGTTACCTAACAGTAGAAATACAATAAATAAAACAATGTTAATCACAGATAAACAAAAATCTATTGCCAAACTTTATGATAAAAAATTCTGGGATAATTTTTAGGGTGTCCCAGTGTCAAAGTCAGGAGTTCGAGGACCACTTGGCTTTTTTTTGCTGTTCTCATTTATTAATATTGCTTTTGAAAACACTCCTACCATTTTATTTTTAAAAGTAGTACTAATTTCTATTGAAAAAAAATGAGTTTGTAGAGAAACTTCAGAAGATCCCTGACGTCTCAACCTAAAAAGTTCTGTCCATAGATTTTTCTCTATTAACCTTACTTCAAGAAATGTCTGGTTTCCTCTATCAATTACACGAATAGAATACTCAGGATCAACAAATGATGGTTTTGCAATGAATAACAAAACTTCTTTTTCTTGAAGTGTATCTATTTTAGGATTAAGGCGTTTATCTAATTCGACCTTAAACCAGTCATCAATTCGTTGACTATAACTAAACCCTGAAATAAGCAATAGGAAGAGAATACATAAAAACTTATATTGATGAAAGGTCATTTTAATATGACCAGATAGCTGAGTGTGCCCCATGGTTGTAACCATTATTATAATAGTAATAATATGCAGAACTCCAGCTACCCCATATTACAAACCCATTGTTATCTAATATAAATCACATCCGACCCGATAGGTTCCATGTTCTCTTTCCATGTTTTTTCACCGACTTTCATTCTCCTCAGAGTTTCAGTAAAACCTTTCATTTCTTTTTCATTTGCAAAGCGCAAGGCTTCCTCTTCCTTAGCAATAGCTTCTTCTTTTTGTCCAAGCTTGTAGAGTAGGTTGGCATAAGTGTCTAATATATAAGAGCTATTGCGTGAGAATTCAAGCGACCTACCTGACCAATGAAGAGCATTCTGAAGTGTTTTTGTGTCAGAAACTCTTTCGAATACTTCCCATGCAATATTATTGAGAGTTTCTCTTATTTTACCCCTATATCTATGTTTAGAGGTTTCTAATAAATTGGCTAACTTCATACTATCCATTTGTCTAGATTCTGCAATTATATTATATTGTTTTTCAAAGCTCTTTGCAAATGCCCGATCTCTTTGATCAATTGTATCTATTGGTATTTTCATGAGCAGATTATTACAAAAATCAGTTGCATATTTTATGTATTTATCAGTTTCTCTTACCTGCCTGTAAGCACACATATAAATTTCATTCTTTGATTTTATACCTACAAAGAATGAATCTATACTTGTTGTGACTTTGGGACGAAACGTGAAGTTTTTCATAAACTCGCCCAGATATTTAGTTTGAACTATCTTCATTATATCATTTTGAATTTCAGGAGTTAAATTTAAAAGCTTCTTTCCTGTCTTGGATTTGTAAAACTTGATAAGGTCTTTTATTTCGTTTTGAGTGTAATACTTGTCGTAGATTCCAACCATATCTTCGTACATTATTTTCTTAAATATGGGTTTAAATGAATTCATTAATGTGCTGGTTATAACCTTTGAAATACTGTCCTTTTGAACGCTCTGAAATGGGAACACAAGCTTGTCGAACATTGATTCGGTTTTCATTAAATAGAATAGCTCCTTAATTGATTCCTGCTTAGTTTGAGAAAATACAGTTAGTGTAGTTATTGAGAGAATAATGGATACTATGATTGTTTTTTTCATAATGATTTTTTTTGAGCTTATATTAATATGTTTTGTAGCCAGCTTTTGCTATTTTTTAATGCTTGATTTAAAAGAAACTCAGCATATAATCCCATTGCTTCGAATACATTTCAGGCTCTCCTTTATGACCAGCTTCTTTCAGCACAAATAAGGTTTTTGGGGCGTTAATTACATTGTAAGCTGAATAGATGGAAGTTGGTGGACAAGTCAGATCATTGTAACCCCATGTATAAAATCCCGGAACATTGATTAGTCTGGCAAAATTCACAACATCGTAATAACGTGATGTTTCAATTTTTTCTGGGCTTCTAAATTCTTCTTTATTAAACAAATGAGGCCATCCACCTGCTCTTCCGCTGGCGTAACCATTCAGGTCGCAAAGAGCTGGATAAAAACACGAAAGTGCTTTCACTCGTTTATCCAATGCAGCAGTAACGATTGACAAAGCACCTCCCTGACTTCCACCATACACCATAAGATTTGTTCCATCAAATTCGGGGAGTGAACAAATAAAATCGTTTGCACGGATGCACCCCAGATAAACATGTTTGTAGTAATAATTGTCGCGATTATCCATATTGAACGAAGGGTAATTGTCGAGTGCACCCCAACGTAAATTTTCGTAAACTATCGGATCAAGATTGATAGGAATACCGTGAATTCCAATTTGGAAGGTAATTACACCTTGTTCCGCCAATTTTACATCACCGTTATAAGGACGTACGCCTGCACCGGGTACTTGTAAAGCTGCAGGATATTTGCCCGGAACTTTTGGTACACATAAAACACCATAAAGCCGCATACCTGTTTTCCAGTTTTGAAGATTGACCTGATATACATTCACCTTATCGTTGCAGCGATTGGGCATCAGTTCCATTTTCACATCCATCGGTACCTTGGTGTTATCGGCCATCGCTTTTTGCCAGAAAGACATAAAATCATCGGGCATGGTGGTAGTTGGTTGAATTTTCTCTGGTTCGAATGCTGCAGTAGCCAATCCTTCGTATTTTTTTCCTTCCAAATCTACAGTTGCTTTACAACGCAAAAACCCCGGAACATTCATTGTACCGCCATCAATTTCAGCATTAGTATCTTTAAAAAGTAAGTCTTTTTTTAATGTTGGTGTCATTTTTTCGTGTCCAATTTCATATTGAACTTTTACAGCATTCAAAGCCTTGCCGTCTTGTTCAACGGAAATTTTAAATTTTACCTTTTCGTTGAGTTTATACACCCAATCGGTATGATCGGCTGTTACTTTTACAATCGGTTCAGCAGCATTTATTGTCAAATAAATACTACATAAAATACTTACAATGAATAATTTTTGAAAAGACTTCATGACGTTGATGTTTTATTATTTTACAACTTTGATGGTTCCTAGCGAATAAGCACCATTATATTTTCTATCCTTGATATACAAGCGCATTGGCCACGAATAACCGGTAGGATCTTTTACTATCAAATCAAGCCCATAGACTCCGGTGGTAATATTTTCGGGTAAAAGGAGATTATCTTCAATGGTTAGTGGTTTATCAATTCTTGACAAATAACTGTATGTTGGCAACAAAGTTCTTAAATCCAACGAGGAATTCGATTCAAAAATAGTATTGTTTGTTGTTACATCATACATGCGGAAAACCACATTCCAGCTTTTATAGGTTGGTGCAACACCAATATTCGACCAAACTGTTTTAAGAATATTTGTTTTACCGATTTTCAAACTATCAGTACAATCGAACGACCGCAACACATAATGATAACCCGCCACTTTTGCACATTGGAACATAGCTGTTTTAGCTGTAGCAGATAAAGTGTTCCAATCACCGATATTTCCATTTGAAATGGCCGAAGCATGATAATCAAGCACTTGTCCAGGACAATCGGTATTGGTAACACCAGTTCCTCCATATCCTTCAATGACTACAGGTGCAGTTTTCCATCTATCAGCAGTTACTGACCATGCCGCACCATTTTTCAAACTATGAAAACCTAAATTTCCCCACGAATCGCGACGCCATCCAATCGGATATTTTAATCCGGTAATTCCCATGGCATAAGTCATTCCTTCAGTTCCGTCCGACATCATGAGGAGTTGCTTGTTCGGGAATGCTTTTACATATGCATCAATAATTCGCTTTTTTGACTCCAGGGTAATGGGTTGAAGTGGTGAAGGAGGCGTTTCGAACCCTGACATGTGCCACTCGCCCCAGTTGCCATAACTCCGAATATCAATGTAACCGATTCGTGGATCATTGTTGAACTTCCGACCCAATGCAGCTAAGAGTGAATCAACCCGTTCTAAAAAAAAGGCATTATTCCAGTCGGGAACAACACAGTTTTTGTTTACACTTGTCCACGAAGTCATTTTGGAATCTATATAAGCTGGATACGATCGGCCGTTATCCTGAAAAACAGGCATTATCCCAAATCCAAGAATACCCGGACCATCAGCATCTGTTTTGGCTGATTGTGCATCGTTTTCGAGTTGCGAGAAATTGTATACACCTTCAGCACTTTCAATGTCCGACCATTTTACACGGGAATATCTGTCGATGGAAGGTGTTGGTACAATTTCCTGCCACAACCAATGGTAATAACCCACACCGGGGTTTACAAAGAAAGTATCTAATGGAATGAATGTTTTTTTGACTGACAAAGTGATTATTGGCTGTATAATTTGTGGGTCTTTACACATTATCAAAAAAAATAAAACTAAGACCGAAAGCATAACCTTAAAGATCTTCATTTACTTTATCAGTTCAAAATAAGGTAATCTATCTAAAGGTACATTAATTTGGTATTTTTTACCACCTTTATAAGTTCTACCATCGTCAGCTAACCATTTTCCTTGCGGTAAAACAATTGAACGCATAGTTTCATCCTTCTTCAACATCGGAGCAACAATTATGTCTTTGCCCAACAAAAACTGATCGGTAATATATTCGAAACCCTGATTGGGGTAAAGCAATTCGAGCGAATTCATAATAGGTTCACCTGTTTTGCCTGAATTCTCAACAAGTTTCATAATTTCAGGTGTGAATTTCATGCGTAATTGTACTATTTTTTTTACTGCTGCTAAATGTAAGCTATCTAATACTCGCCACGGTGCAGCCGAAAATTGCATCATGGGCATTAATGCATGACATTGAGCAGAACGAACGATTAAATCCTGATCAATTTTAGCACCATCAACGAAAGATAT
>CAIUTB010000115.1 GCA_903901975.1 uncultured Bacteroidales bacterium | reverse complement strand
TTGATGAGTACCACTTTAGGTACAATAGACGCTCAAATATGGAGACAATCTTCGATTTACTCATAAGAAAGATGGTTTTAAAAGAACCTATACGGTTATAATCAATACATTAACTAGGGCGGTCTAAGCGCCTATACCAATACTTTTATTTTTACAATCTTCTCTCTGAATTAAACACTAATATCTAAACAGTATAATTAGAACAAAAACAAAGAAACTACAAGGATTAACCCTATAGTTTCTTTATTCGAAATTTGTAATCAACAATCTCTTTCAAACAATTAATTAAAAAAATTCATCACTAAATAGTTCAAATGGCAATGAAGTACACACTTTAATAAATTCTACTCCCCATTGATTGAGTTCTTCTGTAATTTCTGT
Source organism: uncultured Bacteroidales bacterium (assembly GCA_903901975.1). Classification (GTDB taxonomy): domain Bacteria; phylum Bacteroidota; class Bacteroidia; order Bacteroidales; family Paludibacteraceae; genus Paludibacter. Next base: position 28,208 of record CAIUTB010000115.1, on the reverse strand, counting down.
AATTTCATAATTTCCAAACTGATTGATCATTTCAAGGATTGATTCTTCGATAAATTCTTGATCATATCTATCATCATCGATATAAAAAATCATTTTCTCATTTTCATCGTTTTCAAAACTCCAATCTTCACTATTGAAAAAATCTTCCATATCTTTTAATCTTCTTCTTTTCATTTGGGATAAAAAACATTCGTTTTTAAGTTCCTCTTCTAATTCTCGTGTCATATATTTATATTTTTGTGTATGCTCCAACATCGAAACATAAATCATATAGTACATGATTGATCAAAAGTTTTAAAATAAAGAAAATTATTTTCAAGTTTAACACATAATTCATTTATTCACCCTCATAATATCTACCAGAGTAAGAAACAACTGTGATATTTTACATGTAAATGGCATATTTTACACAGATATTCGGACTTAATTCGATTATCTGTGTAATTATTACTATATTTGTTCCGTATATCTGAACTCACAAAAATGGCAAATACAGATTTTCTAAAGCAATTTGGCATTATACCTTTTGATACAGCTACATTGACTGGATCATTGAAAGATTATAAGTCCCCAAAGGATAAGATATCTTCGTTAGAGCAATCGGATTTTTTGATTCGAATAAAGCGAGGACTCTTTGTCGTTTCACCCAAGTTGTTTAATCAACCCTTATCAAAAGAGTTGATAGCCAATCATCTTTATGGACCGTCTTACGTATCACTTCAAACAGCACTTTCATATTATAAACTAATACCTGAAAGAGTGCATATTGTCAGTTCAATGACCATTAAACGAAGTAGGAATTTTTCAACCCCGTTGGGAAACTTCTACTATATAGGTGGTACTAAAGAATATCTTACAATCGGCATACGGCAGGAGATTGTGAATAATGAGTATGCTTTCCTTATTGCTAGTCCTGAAAAAGCCTTGTGTGATACAATTATACAAACAGCCGGATTAAGACTGCAATCCGAAAAGGCAATGAGAATTTACCTGAAAGAAGATATGCGAATTGATTTATCGGTAATTGAACATTACAATGTTGATATTATCAAAGAATGTATAGCTGTAAGCAAGAAAAAAAGAGAACTTACCTTACTTTATAAATTACTGAAACAATGAACGTATTTGATACCATGCTATCTCGCTACGAGATAATAACCAATGATGATTATACCAATGCCTTGCATGAAGTAATGCAACAAATAGCGTTGGCAGGACTTTACAGGGGTGGATTCTTTGAACATGCTGCATTTTATGGTGGAACATGTCTGCGTATTTTTTATAAATTAGACAGATTCTCAGAAGACGTAGACTTCTCATTACTGCAACCAAATAAAGAATTCAAGCTTGAGGATTATTTTCAACCTATAATCAATGAGTTCACAGCTCTGGGGAGAGATGTAGTAATAAATAAAAAGGAGAAGAAGAACGAGTCAAATGTTGAGTCTGCTTTTCTAAAAGACGACACCGCAATTTATAATTTGCAATTCAGAACGGAGCGTAGTGTAAAAATAAAGATTGAATTGGATATTAATCCACCGTTGGGATTTTCAACTGAGTCGAAATTATTATTGCTTCCCTATTCATTTATGACTCGTTGTTACACTTTACCAAGTTTATATGCAGGTAAAATGCATGCACTGCTTTTCCGAAAATGGAATAATCGGGTAAAAGGTCGTGATTGGTATGACTTTGAATGGTATGTAAAGAATAATGTCAGTTTAGATTTTACTCATTTTTGCCAAAGAACTCAGCAATTTGAATCAATGAATACGGAACAAATGACACTAGAATCATTTAAAAGTCTACTAAAAGAAAAGATTGCCAGTACAAACATGGACATGGTAAAGGCAGATGTAAAACCATTTATAAAAGACCCCGGACAACTGGAAATCTGGTCAGCAGATTATTTTACTCAACTGGTAGACATGGTAATCTTTGCCTAGTTTATATATATTCAGATATATAGTTGCAACTGTCATTCTACTCAACTGAATAGATATACTAAAAGAATAAAAGCTTTCCTTGTTATGAAGGAAAGCTTTTGTTCTTTAAGAAGAATAGAGAAGTATTATTTCTTTGATGTCTCAATAGATACTTTTCTGAACTCTTTCAATAATTTTTCCAGATCCAAAGAGATTTTGCGGGCACGGGTACCAGCAGCTTTGTTACCTTTTTCAACCTGCAAATCTGCATCAGCTGCAAATGCCGCACATTCGGCTTTAATTTTGTTTACTAGTTCTTGCATTTTTCAAATAATTTTTAGTTGATACTTTTTTTGACTGTATATAAACAGCAGGAATATGTTCTGCAAATATAATCATTTATGGATAATCACACACATAATGTTTACATTGCATAGCATGATATGAATCAAGTATGAATTTTTTTGTTATTTTTGCTCTAAATTATATCAACACTTTACTTAATGACAGCACAAATAGGAGACCGTATATTTATAAATGATAAAGAGTATAGTCTGGCTTGTGAGCCACTGTCAAGCTACTTATATGATAATAAAATTGAGAAACTATTTAAAGTAATTAGTACAGCTTGTTATAGAGGTTATTTTGCTACATGGAAAATAGAAGATAAAAAGATCTATCTATTAAATATCGAATCACCTTGGTCATTGAAAAGAAACAATCAAATTGAGATTGAAGAACCTGTATCGGCAATGGAAAAATTATTTCCCGGACAGACTAAGGTCTTTGCTTCTTGGGTTAATGGTAGATTGAAGATTAATTCAGGTGAGTTGTTAGAATATGTACACATGGGTTATGAATCAGTTTATGAAACAGACATTTATCTTTGGTTTGAAAATGGAGTATTGAAAGATGAAAAAATAGTTTACAATTTTCCTAGTTAGAGAATATAAAAGACATAACATATAGAACAAAACATTTTTCTATAACAAACTATAGTTGGATAGGTAAAGTTTTATTTGAACTTAGATAGAAAGACTAACTCAGACATTGATTGTTTACTGCTAAAAAAACTAAGTTGGAACAACCAAAATCACTGACTTCACAATGTCTCAAAAGAATAAAACCATTTTTATGTGGGGCAAATATGGGGCAGAACAGTAAAAACAAAAATCCCAAACACTGATTTACAAGTGATTGGGATTTGTTTACGTGACCCCGATGGGATTCTAACCCATGACCTTCAGAACCGGAATCTGACGCTCTATACAGCTGAGCTACGGAGCCATTTCGGAGTTGCAAAGGTACGAAAATTTATCATATCTCAAAAAGCCAAACGGACTTCCCCTCTTTTTTGTAGTTTCAATTGAAATGTTTAAATTTGTCGTTGACTTGACTTTATAGAGAACCATTCTCTAATCAACCATTCAACCAATTAACCAGTTAACCAATCAACTATAAGCAATGGCTAAAACGAAATCAGTATATGTTTGTCAAAACTGTGGAGTCGATTCTCCCAAATGGATTGGAAAATGTCCATCATGTGGCGAGTGGAACTCCTATGTGGAAGAAATTATCAGCAAAGACAGTGCTCCAAAATTTCAAATGGCGGGTGTGGAAATCAGCAAGCAAAAACCGATATTGATTTCGGATGTAGAAACGGATGAAGAAACCCGCATCGACACAAGCTGCAATGAGCTGAACCGTGTGTTGGGTGGGGGTCTGGTGCCCGGTTCGCTGGTGCTGATTGGTGGTGAACCCGGAATCGGTAAGTCAACATTGGTTCTACAGGTTGTACTAAATTTGAAAGGTAAACGCACACTATATATCTCGGGTGAGGAGAGTGTAAAACAGTTGAAGCTGCGTGCTGAGCGACTTAAATTTGACAATCCCGATTGTTATATTGTCAGCGAAACTTCATTGGAACAAATCTTTGTTCATATCCAGAATATTCAACCCGATGTGGTGATTGTGGATTCTATACAGACAGTTTCAACCGAGATGATAGAGTCATCGCCTGGCTCGGTGTCGCAGGTGCGGGAATGTACTGCTAACCTGCTTAAATACTGTAAAACCACTTCTATTCCTGTTCTTTTAATCGGTCATATCAATAAAGAAGGCAGCATTGCCGGTCCCAAAGTACTTGAACATATTGTAGACACAGTATTGCAGTTCGAAGGCGATCAGCACTACATGTATCGTATTCTTCGTCCCATAAAAAATCGTTTCGGAAGTACCTCTGAATTAGGCATTTTCGAAATGCAACAAAATGGCTTACGTGAAGTGAGCAATCCTTCTGAACTACTCCTATCTCAAAATCACGAAGGACTAAGTGGAGTCGCAATTGCTTCCGCTATCGAAGGTATTCGTCCGTTTCTGATAGAAGTGCAGGCACTGGTCAGTTCAGCCGCTTACGGCACTCCGCAACGCTCTAGCACGGGCTTTGACCTGCGTCGACTGAACATGTTGCTGGCTGTATTGGAAAAGCGTGCCGGATTTAAAATTGCGCAAAAAGATGTTTTTCTCAATATTGCCGGTGGTATCAAAGTGAACGATCCTGCTATCGATTTGGCAGTTATTTCGGCCATACTTTCGTCGAATGTGGATATTGCCATCGAAAAACAAGTTTGTATGGCCGGCGAAGTAGGTCTTTCCGGTGAAATTCGCCCCATAAACCGAATCGAACAACGCATTCTGGAAGCCGAAAAACTTGGTTTCAAAAAAATGATTATCCCTGATATCAATCTGAAAAGCATCAATCTCACGAAGTTAAATATTGAACTGGTGCGGGTTAAGAAGGTGGAAGAAGCATTTAGGGTGCTATTCAAAAAATAGAATGAGTATAAAAAACAATTGAGACAATCGATAACATCAGGTTTTCGATATTTCGTTACCCCGCCAGGTATCCATATTATGGGATTAGAGCCAGCAATTTACAAATGCTGTTTTGTGTTTTTGGGAAAGTAAGTATTAGTAATATTCTAAAAAACTACTTGTATTTTTTTAGAACACAATTTTTAGCGAAGCTCCGCCAGGAAAAGTGCTAAAAAAGAACTCCGCTTGTGGTTCATAGCTCAGGGTGCCTGATCCAGATTTATATTTCCGGCAATATTTTTGATAATCTTTCATCGTCCGGGTCGGTTGAGTCCAGATTTGTGCTTCTGTAATTACCGTGTTCATTAGAAAATTGGTCACACCGTCCCAAACCGTTCGTTTATAACCAAGCCAGGTTATTAATCCACTCGTCAGGTTGACACTTTCATTCAGGGCATGAATCTGCCACGACCGGCCGGCCTGTTCCTTCAGCGCATTCGATTTCAATAATTCTTCTGCCAGTGCTAGTTTCCGTAGCCGATCGTCGTTATTGATTTCAGGAAGTTTCGAAAGTATTTCGGCATCTTTGCCCGTATTTATGGGAGTGAGAACCTGTAAAGCGGCTCCCAGAAAAGTAGTTGCTGCACCAAGTACCATATCTTGTCGGGTATTTTTATCGGGACTTGTCAGTGCAACGGTTCCCTGAGCGATAGTGGCAGCAGTGTAAGCACCCAACCAACCATACCACCAACCATCAACGGCCGGTTTGGATTGATTCAACATCGATTGAATGGTTTGAATTTTCTCTCGAACCAATGAATCTGAAGTTGCTGTTTGTGCGTTGAGTTTAGCAGAATAAAGTATCAGCAAAACAAGCATTAAAAAAATCAACAATGATTTTAGCATAATTTTCCCTCTTTAGGGGTTAGGGGTTTCTGTTATTCTTTCTTCTCTGTCATAAACGGCGATTCTTTCAGTTGGGTTGCCAGTAACAAACAAAGTATGGTTAGTACAATCATCGCTGCCAGCGGATTAGTCATCGAACCATTAACAGGTGATTTAAAACTGTCCATACCAAAGATAAATGCAATTCCTGAAATTTGTCCGGCCAGAATCAATAATCCGTTGGACGTACCCTCGGAAGTAGGATAGGTTATTTCGGCACCATATTGAAATCCGATAGGACCGGCACTCAACAGAAAGAAACCCAGCACTGCACCCGATATAAGTAAAATTGTGTAATTTTCGGCAAATGTTACTCCGGCCAACCCGACAACAGCACCGGCAAGCGCAATCAGAATAAATAATTTACGCTTCCGGTAATGATCTGACATCATGGGCAGGATCAATGCGCCAATAATACCACCCACAATCATCAACCCACCAATAATTCCTGCTTGTTCTGCCGAAAATCCTCTGGGTCTGACAACATCTTCAATCCAGGTAGTTACGCTGTTGAAAATTCCCAGTCCGACAAAAAAGATAAGCAGTAGCCAATAAAAATTTTTATTTTTCAGCGTGTTTTTCAATCCGTCAAAAACGAGCGAACGTTCTTCCTGATGGGCATGACATGGTGCTGTACGTGGACGTTCTTTGGAAAAAAGAATAAAAATCAGGGCTGAAATAATAGATATAACACCATAGATATATAGCATTCCATTGATACCATGACTTTTTACCAAAATCGGAGTCAGCATCATACCTACCAACACGCCAATATACATAGCCAAGGTACCAAGTCCTGCAGCGGTGGCTCGTTCTTCAATGCGAAACCAGCGTCCGGCAAGTTTAGTAATGGCATTTATAATAAATGGTTGTCCAACTGCGATACCGATTTGCGACCACAACAATAAATCGTAACCTGTTGCCATTCCCCGCAACATTCCGAAAACTCCGGTAAGTACAGCTCCGATTCCTACGCCAATCCGAATGCCGTAGGTATCAATAACCCACGAAGCCGGAACGGAAACGAGTATAAACACAATCATAAAACACATCGACAGCATACCGATTTGTATATCCGTAACGTGGTAAAAATGCGTTGCATCCATCGTGATAGGAGCAAAGGTGATCCACAATAGTTGATTAACGGCAACGATAAACATATAAATGCTCAGCATTATCCAGCGGTATTTGTACACTTTAAAAACGGTTGGTTCCATTTGTTTGTTGATTAAATTTGTAATAGATGATGGACAAAAATACACTATTTATTCTAATAAAAACTAAAAACGCAAAATGGGTAGCATTTTGCCTTTTTTTTATCTCAATATTTTTTAGAAAAACAGAAAAAATCCGTTTGCGAAATAGAGCAATCCAACTGCTCCTGCGGCTGTGGCTAAATACCAGATATATTTTCGTTTGATTAGTGCCGAAATGGACGAGAGCAAAATCGCAATCTGAAGAAATATAACTGCCATCCCAAAGATTTTGGAGTGACTTTGCGCTTCATCGCGTTGTGCTTCAAGTTTTTCTGCATCCTTCTTTATGTCAGTCTTTTCCTGGTCGTAGCGTTTGATGGATTTTTCGTAATCTGCCACTTTTTTCTCAAATGCTTCTTTTGCAAGTGCTTCGTTTTTAGTCATACGCAGGGTACTCAATTCGAGCATATCTTTTTGTGTTTCATAAAGATACGATTTCAGACTTTTGCTCTGGTAATAGGCCCATTTGTTGGAAGCTTGCTCCTGATTAAGCATCGAGCGGGTGGAATATCCACCGCCTTTAAAGGTTGATAGGGTTGCTGCTACTGCAAAAATGATCGTGGTGAGAGCTAAATAATTTAGCCAGGGTTCTTTTTTGTCGTCTGCCATAATGCTGAATAATTAAAATTTGGCGACAAAAGTAATGAAATAATTGATTCACTATTCCAACAAAAATGAGAAAGTAAGTTTTATTAATAAGTAGACTCTCCGATTTAAGACCAGTTTACCTGATTAATAAAACCTTTTGTTTGAAACAAAAGCCATTTTTAGTATCAATATTCAAAACATATATCCCGTTTGACAACTTGCCAATATTCAGAATATTTCCTGTAAATGTGCTCATTTTTTGACCGCTGGTATTAAATACTTCGGTTTTCAAAATATCATCGCCTGAAAGATGTATATCACCGGTTTTTGGGTTGAAATTTACGGATAGATTCGACTTTGTAACAGAATTTATAGCGGTCAATGTCCCGAAACGAGGACTTCCGGCATCCATCCATGCACTGTAAATTAAATCAGCAATAGAGTGAGAAGCAGTTCTGAAAAGTAAATTTGTAAATTGAGTTTTACTCCAAAGCGCCCCAGAATAGGCTGTTCCATAGGCTGCATCAACTTTGACTGCATAGGAGTCGGCAGCAAGAACACTGTCAACATAAATATGGTTTTTGTAAATATAGCTATATACAAATTTATCCACATTGCTTATGTATGTTGCCGGTGTGCCAGTATAATTTGAGAGAGCTGTTTGAAATGCATAAACCATATCTGACTCATATCGGGAATGAATTCCGCTTTGATTGGTCGATCCTCCGTCATAATTAGCCGTGATGTGAAGCGGCATGTGACCATCAGCCACATAATGCCCCAAATCCGAAGCATCCAACATAGCTTTGTGCCATTTCAGTTTTTTAAAATCAATCACAAGGGTATCAAACATATTAGAAGTTGCCCATGGAAGTGTACCGTTTTTTAGGACAAAAGTAGCTCCGTGTTTAATTACTACTGAGTCGTAAGTAGAAGCAATGCGTCCTGTTGTGTTAAATTCACTGTAGTTATCGATATCAATAAAATGTTTTGGACTTTCATTGCTATCGGAATTTTTTCGTGAGTCGGCATTCGAAGCATTACTGGCAAGTGAGTCAGACCAAGTTTGAAAACCCGTCATCGTTGTCGGAAATGATGATACACTATGACCACTGATAATTTTATGTCCCACACTTCCCCAACTTAGCAGGAAAAGACTCAGAGTTAGAAGAAAAAATACAGGGATTGTCCTTTTTATCATTGGGTTTTGCGTTTGTAAAAAAATTGTATAAAAATTCAAGAGTGCAAAGATAAATAAAATACTTATTCAGGCAACTATATTGAAATTTCATGCCATTCAAATAAGTTCATTTATGATGATTGACCGATTTACTTTTAATTGCAAATTCTCAACAAAAAACGACATTTTAATAAAAACTTACTCTATATTTGCAGTATAGATATTCCAATTAGGTATAAAAGTTCTTCAGATACCTAAAAACAAGCAACAATAGGATTTATTTGTAATTATTACAATTATCAAATAGATTTATTTTTTTATCTTTGCAGCCAAAAAATCATTACTAAATTTATAATTCTCCAACAAATGAGTGAGAAAAACGAAAAACCTAAAAAAAGAACCAGAAGGGAGTTCTTACAGGATATAGGACTTGTTGGTGTTGGTACCTTGATTGGCGGTTCTGCCATTTTTGCAGGCATCAACTACGACAAGAAAAAGAATGCAGCTGAACGGGTACGCGTGCTCACTGCTGAAAACGAATTGCTTGAAATTGATAAAAGTGAAGCCTCCAAGGTTGTAAAACCTAATCTCGAAAATCTTACATACCTTCAGAAACAAGGTCGTGAAGGTTTGCCCGGCAAGCGTTTCGTAATGGTTATCGACCTGTCGAAATGCCGCAATGCCCGTAAATGTATGGCAGCCTGTAATGAGGCACACCACCTTCGTCCCGAACAACATCATATCAACGTTCTGAAAATGCAGGATTCTAAAAATACGCCTGCATATTATATGCCCAAGCCTTGTCAGCATTGCGACAATCCGCCATGTACCGCTGTTTGCCCCGTGGATGCTACCTTTAAACGTGCTGATGGAATTGTGCTGATTGACAACGAACGCTGTATCGGTTGCCGGTTCTGTATTGCCGCCTGTCCTTATAGTGCGCGTGTTTTCAACTGGGCTGAACCAATTCATTCACTTGAAGATGAAGGAAAAACCTATAATGTGGAACTGAATGTACCGCAGAAAAAAGGAACAATCAGCAAATGTCTGTTCAGTGCCGACCGTGTACGTGAAGGAAAATTACCATATTGTGTTTCAGCTTGTCCGAATGGTGTTTATTACTTTGGCGACGAAAACGAAGATGCGGTTACCAATGGAACTACCAAAGAAACCGTTCGTTTCCGCAAATTATTGGAAGATAATGGAGGTTACACCCTCATGCCCGAACTAGGAACACATCCACGAGTGTATTATTTGCCACCAAAAGGCAAGGAATATCCTTTTCAGGATAAAGATAAAGAAGAAGCAGGAGAACGGTTGGAGTCTTGATAACCCCAAACCCCTAAAGGGGCTTCAAAGAAAAGTTTTTTGATTGAAAAAGAATACTTTAAAATTAAATAATACTAACTCAGTTCCCCTTTAGGGGTTATAATTTAAATATTATGGCAAAAAATAATACAGCAGATAAAATCACTAGCGATTTGCTGAGGTCAATCAGACTGAACTGGAGTTTCAAAATCTGGTTTGCTTTTTTGGGTGCTGCCTTGTTAGTCTGTCTCGGTGCTTACGGACTGCAGTTGAAAAACGGGATGGTTGTAACAGGATTGGGCGATTACGTGTCCTGGGGAATGTACATTTCTAACTTCGTGTTTTTTGTTGCAACCAGTTTAATTGGGATGCTTATCAGCGCAGTTCTTGGATTGAGCGGTCAGAAATGGGCTGCACCACTGACGCGCATTGCCGAAATTATTGCACTGGCTTTTGCAGCGGTGGCAGGGTTGGTTATTGTGATGGACATGGGTCGTCCCGAACGCTTATTGAATGTATTTATTCACGGACGTATTCAGTCGCCTATTTTGTGGGACGTGACCGTGATAACTATTTATATGGTAATCAGTGCGTTGTTTCTGTATATTCCATTAATTCCCGATCTGAAAATATGTTCCGAAAAATTAGATGTTCCTCCTTTTGTAAAGAATATCTACAAAATTTTATCATTGAACTGGGCAGGAACTTCTGAACAAAAGAAACTGATTGAACAGTCAACCCGCGTGATTGCTATCTTTATTATTCCGGTGGCACTGGCTATTCATACCGTTACTTCGTGGTTATTTGCCAATACATCCCGTGTAGGTTGGGATTCAACTATTTTCGGACCCTATTTCGTGACCGGAGCGTTTGTGTCGGGAACGGCTGCTGTGATAATTGCCATGTACTTTTTCCGAAAAAACTATAAGTTGGAAGACTATATCACCGAAAAACATTTCGATATGATTGGCAAGCTGCTGGTATTGGTTTCATTGGTTTATTTGTATTTCAACCTGAATGAATACATGGTTGCGGGCTATAAAATGAAGGAGTTTGAAGCCATACTTATTCGTGATTTATTTAGCGGAAATCATGCCGTATTGTTTTGGTCGGTTCAGCTTTTCGGATTGGTTTTGCCCATTATTTTATTGTTGTTCAAGAAAATGAGAAAACCACTTCCAATGCTTGTTATAGGTATTATGGTATTGATTGGTGCCTGGTTCAAACGCTTTATTATTGTGGTACCAACCATGGAACATCCCTATTTGCCTATTCAGAATGTGCCAATGAACTGGAAAATTTATACGCCAACTCTAATTGAAACACTTGTAACCATTGCACCAATGATAATGGTGTTACTTATTATTACTGTATTGGCAAAGCTTGTTCCGATTGTTCCGATTAGTGAAACACTGGAACAGTTGGAAACCACTGAAGAAAACAAAAAATAAAATAATTTACTAAGTTTATATATCAATCAGACAGCTTATGTATACGAGAAATTTTAGAATACTTATCCTCGCAGTTGTTTCTGTGTTTTTAATGCAGTCGTTCGCTCAAAATAACTGGAATGTACCTGCCGATAAGAAAGCCAAGAATAGTTATATCAAATTCGATGCAGCATCAGCCCGTCAGGGTGAAGCCATTTATAACAAAAACTGTGCTTCGTGCCACGGTAATCCGGGTAAAGGCAACAGTCTGAAATCGTTGAAACCAATTCCACCTGATTTATCTTCGAAAGGAACTCAGGCACTTACTGATGGTGAATTGTCCTACATTCTTATTACTGGACGAATGATTATGCCTTCTTTCAAAAATGTACTTTCGGAAGAAGACCGCTGGAAAGTGATTTCGTATATTCGTAGTTTCAATAAAAACTACGTTCAGCTTTTGTCGAAATTCGATCCGAACAAGGCTAAGCTGGTGAAAGTAAGCATGAGCTATGACCCTAAAACCAAGCAGGTGAAAGTGGATGTGAAAGCCAACGAAAAATCAGGAGTTGTATCACTGAAAAATACTGAAATAGCATTATTTGTAAGTCGTTATTTCGGAAAACTACAGATTGAGAAAAATCAGATTACAAATACCGATGGTCAGGCTGTGTTTAATTTCCCGAAAGACCTGCCGGGTGATAAAACCGGAACAGTGGAACTGGTAGTGAAACTAAACGACGAAAATTACGGCGAAATAGAATCAGCTACGAAACTGAAAATAGCTGTGCCAACCGAAAAACCAGGATTGACAGATGATCGTGCTATCTGGAATGTGTTGGCAAAAGCACCGTTCTGGATTATCATTTTGTATTCAGCTGGTGTGCTGGCATTTATTGCAGTTTTATTATACCTTGTTATGACACTGAATAAGATCAGAAAATCAGGAGCAAAAAAGTAAGAATTAAAATTAGAATTAAAAATAACAAAATTATTAACAAAGTAATTAAAATTAGTATTATGAAACAACTTGGAATTCTCGGGCGAATTTTCTTCGCGTTACCATTTGGAATAATGGGTTTAAATCATTTTTTGATGAGAGATTATTTTCTAGGAATCATGTCATCATTTATTCCGGGTGGACTTTACACTATCTTGCTCACTGGTGCTTTGTTGATTGCTGCCAGTGTAAGTATTATGTTGAATAAAAACCTCAAAATTGTTTGTTTTGGGCTTGCCGGTTTGCTATTGATTTTCATTCTTAGCATTCATATTCCGGGTTTATTTGACCCTAAAAATGCTCAGACAGCTTTAATAGAATTGCTGAAGGACACAGCATTGATGGGAGCTTCGTTGCTCCTTGCTTTGACTTCGGATAATAAAGAAGAAACAACTTCAAAAAAATAAAAAAAAATGAAAAAAGCACTGGTTTCTGTATTGATTATTTTTATTGCATTTACGGTGCAAGTTTACTCACAGGTTGATAAGTCACCTGAAGTAGGTATTTTTGAGCATTTGGGTACCACCATTCCGTTGGATTTGAAATTTGTAAACGATAAATTCGATACCGTTACGTTGAAACAATTGATTGACAAGCCTACTATTTTGTCCTTCGTTTATTTCGATTGTCCGGGGCTTTGTAGTCCGTTGCTTGAAGGATTAGGAAATGTAATTAAAAAAACCAGCATGCAAATGGGCAAAGAATATCAGGTAATTACCATTTCATTCAATTTCCGTGATACACCTCAGAAAGCCAAAGAAAAGAAAGATCGTTTTGTTGAACGTTATTCAAAAGGCAATGGCGATGGATGGATTTTTCTGACTACCGATAGTGCTACAATTTTTAAAATTACAGATGCTACAGGCTTCAAAACTAAAGCCGTGGGATTAGACTTTATTCATCCATCGGCTATCATTGCCATAAGTCCTACAGGCCTGATTACGCGTTATTTGTATGGAATCACTTTTATGCCTAACGATTTCAAAATGGCGATAATTGAAGCAAATAAAGAACAACCACGCCCAACAATTCAGCGAATTTTATTGTTGTGCTATAGTTACGACCCGGAGAATAAACGTTTCGCACTGGACGTAACCAAAATAACAGGTACTATAATCGCATTTATGATTTTAGTAATACTTGTTGCTTTGATGCTTAAAAAGAAAAACAAAATAATAAGTTAATATGAGTAAAGCGACTGAAAAAATTGAATATGTAAGTTATCTGGATCATCAGAGCAAATATAAAGGCATTTTTGCCTGGATTTTTGCTACCGATCATAAGCGGATTGGCTTGCTTTATATGTATGCCATTGCTGCATTTTTTGTGATTGGAGCATTCCTGGGTTTGGCCATGCGCATCGAATTGATAGCACCGGGTGAAACCATCATGAAACCGCAAACCTACAACGGGATTTTTACGGTTCACGGTATTATCATGATTTTTATGGTGGTAATTCCAGGATTGTCCGCCGTCTTTGGTAACTTCTTTTTACCCATTCTGATTGGTGCAAAGGACGTTGCATTCCCAAAGCTGAACCGCTTTTCGTGGTGGATTTTTATGGTTGGTAGTGCTATGGCTGTTGCTTCACAGTTGCTCAAAAGCGGACCTCCCGATACCGGTTGGACATTTTATGCTCCTTACAGCACCACCACCGGAACGAATGTAATTATGGCTACCACAGCGGCTTTTGTACTTGGTTTTTCGTCTATTCTTACCGGTTTAAATTTCATTGTAACAATTCATCAAATGCGTGCGCCAGGCATGAAGTTTTTCAATATGCCTTTGTTCCCCTGGGCTATTTATGCTACAGCATGGATTCAGTTGCTTGCCACACCGATTATCGGCATCACACTGGTAATGTTGATTGCTGAACGTCTATTCGGAATCGGTTTCTTCGATCCTGCCCTGGGTGGAGATCCGCTATTGTATCAGCATTTGTTCTGGATTTATTCTCACCCTGCCGTTTATGTAATGATACTTCCGGCCATGGGTGTAATTTCTGAGATTATTCCTACATTTTGTCAACGCAAAATTTACGGATATAAAGCCATTGCATTATCTAGTTTGGCTATTGCCGGTGTTGGTTTCCTCGTTTGGGGTCACCACATGTATACTTCAGGTATGAGCGAAAATGCACGTTGGTTTTTTTCCTTGTTGACTTTTATTGTGGCTGTTCCGAGTGCTATCAAGGTATTTAACTGGTTGGCTACTATGTACAAAGGTTCCATTGATATGCAACCACCATTCTTGTATGCTCTTGAGTTTATTTTCCTTTTCATTATCGGAGGGACTACCGGTTTGATATTAGGTTCTGTTGCCACCGATGTTCAGGTACATGATACTTCGTTTGTAGTGGCTCACTTCCATTATATAATTTTCGGAGGCATGGGATTTGCATTCTTTGCAGCTATTCATTATTGGTTACCAAAAATGTACGGCCGAATGTATAATCTGAAACGTGCAAAAATTTTATCAGTTGTTATTTTTGTAGGATTTAATTTGTTGTATTTCCCTCAGTTTATTATCGGAATTCAGGGAATGCCACGCCGGTATTACGATTATTTGCCTCAATTCCAATGGGCTCAGGTAATTTCAACCATTGGTGGATTTATTCTGGTTGCTGGATTGTTGGCAATGATTTCTAATCTGATAATGGGTGTGCGCAAAGGCGAAATTGCTCCGGCAAATCCATGGCAAGGTTCAACACTCGAATGGCAAATCCCTTCGCCACCATCCCTGGAAAATTTTGACGAAGAAATTGAGATTAAGGAAAATCCATATGATTATAAATAAGAGACCCCAAACTCCTAAAGGGGCTTAAGATATTTTTATATTTTTTTTAAAATTAATAAAAAAACTAACGCTATTCTCCGTCGGTCGACGGATTTGGGGCAAAATTGATTATTATGAGTGAAACACAGCATCATCCTGAAGTACACCGAGACGACGAAGCCAAGAAACTAGGCATGTGGCTCTTTATTTTTACCGAATTACTGCTGTTTGGTGGTTTATTTTTGGTGTATTCTATTTTCAGAGCCGAATATCCGACAAGCTTTCGCGAAAGTAGCCTCGAATTAAGTGTAACTATTGGTGCTATAAATACCATTGCGCTGCTGTTCAGTAGTATGACAGTGGCTATGGCGTTAACGGCTATGCAAAAAGGAAACAAGAAACTGGCTATGCAATTGATTGGAGTAACCTTGCTTATGGCCTTCGTGTTTTTGGTAAATAAGTATTTTGAATGGGGACATAAGTTTGAAATGGGATTATATCCCGGCTCAGAGTTAATGAAGCATCTCGACAGAGGTCATCTCCTGTATTTCAGCCTGTACTTTTTCATGACCGGATTACACGCCTTGCACATTATTATCGGTATGGTGTTGCTCTTTATCAGTCTTTTCAAGGTAAAAAGCGGAAATGTCCACAGTCAGAATTATTCATTTCTGGAAAACGGTGCTCTTTATTGGCATTTAGTTGATTTAATCTGGATTTTCCTGTTCCCATTGATGTATTTAATCTCTTAAAACTGAACGGATATGGCAAACAACACATCGCATACGACAGAATATAAAGTATTGGGAAGAATCTTAGTTCTCCTCATGTTTATGACCTTCCTTACCATCAGCGTAACATCATTCAATCTTGGTGCATTTAGTGTAACGGTAGCTCTTCTGATAGCTTGTTTCAAAGCATTTATGGTTTTATCGTACTTTATGCACCTGAAGTATGAAAGCTTGTTGCTCCGCATATTGGTGGGGATGGTTTTTGTGCTTTTCGCAGTGATTGTTCTTATTACTTTTATCGATTATGCTTATCGATAATTGTATATATCATTGAAATTCTGCTGATTTATTCTCAGAGTACTGATAATTGTAAATTGTAAATTGTAAATCAAAAAATAATGTTTAGCAACGCATCGAATTTTGTGCATGGTGTAGACAATGCCTTCCTGATAATTTTAGGAATATCTTTTTTCTTTCTGATAACATTAACAGGAGCAATGATTTATTTTGTGGTGAGATACAACCGCAAACGGAATCCTCATGCCACTCAGATAAAAGACAGCACCTGGTTGGAAGTAACCTGGACAACCATACCGTTGTTGTTGGTGCTATTGATGTTTTATGTAGGTTGGGCAGGTTTTTTGCCTATGCGCCAAGTGCCTAAAAATGCCATGCATATTAAAGCTATTGGCAAAATGTGGAAATACACTTTTGAATACGAGGGAAATAAACAATCAGACACTTTAGTTGTACCGCTAAATAAGGCAGTTAAAATTGATCTTTTCTCTATGGATGTGCTACATGGCTTTTCCATTCCGGCATTTCGTATCAAAGAAGATATGGTACCTTATAAAAAGAATTATACCTGGTTTATACCCGGCGAAAAAGGTGACTACGATTTGTTTTGTACAGTTTATTGTGGTGTGAGCCACTCGTATATGTATGGGGTTGTTCGGGTGGTGGATGCTGATTATTTCGATAAATGGCTGGCTAAATTGCCGGTAAAAAAGGCCGATACCAATCGTGGTTTTAAAACACTCGAAAAAAATGGTTGTTTGGCTTGCCACTCCATCGATGGTTCGAAATTAGTTGGACCAAGCTTTAAAGGACTTTACGGATCGTCTGTTGAGGTTTCGACCGCCGGAACGACACATAAAGTCACAGCCGACAGCACATATATTAAATCTTCAATTCTCGAACCAGACAAAGATATTGTAACCGGTTATCCTCAAGGCGTAATGAAGTCGTACAAAGGATTATTAACCGAAAAAGACATCGAATTGGTGAATGAATATCTTAAAACCCTGAAATGAAAAAAATATTATCTGAAATAAAATCAATTTCTCCAAAAGCCGTTTTAGCATTAATTAAATATAGGGTTTCGATTGCAGTTTCGTTTACCGGAGTTGCCGGCTATCTTATTTGTACCGGGCATTTTGATTTTCATGCTTTGTTAGTTGCGCTCGGAGTTTTCTTTTTTGCCTCAGGAGCAAGTGGGCTGAATGAAGTTCAGGAACACAAGTACGATGCGTTGATGAACAGGACACAGAACCGGCCAATTCCTTCGGGGCAGCTTTCTCCGCATATCGCCTTTTTGATATCATCCGCTTTTGTAAAACTTGGATTTACCACCCTTTTCTTAAGTTTTGGCCTAGTTCCTGCTTTGCTGGGCTTATTGAATATCTTCTGGTACAATGGAGTTTATACCTATCTGAAACGAGTTTCTTCCTTTGCGGTTGTTCCGGGTTCGTTGGTGGGTGCTATTCCTGCTTTTATTGGCTGGACTGCTGCAGGTGGAAGTATGTTGGATTCCACTATTATTTCCATTGCATTTTTCTTGTTTATCTGGCAAATCCCACACTTCTGGTTATTGATGCTCAAGTATGGAGATGAATATGAAGCAGCTGGTTTTCCAACCATTAATAAAGCCATACAACCTGTTAATCTGAAAAAAATTATTTTTACCTGGATAGTTGCTACATCACTTATTTCAGTAATGATTCCGTTGTTTCTAACTAAATTGTCGTGGTTTTTCTTTGTGGTAGTGTTTGTGATGAATCTACTGTTTATAGGCATATTTACGATGCTCTCATTCGGAAAATCAGCTGAAACTAATTTGACGAAATCATTTATAAGTATCAATATCTATATGATGGTTTTTATGTTGATGTTGATAACCTATAATTTAGCGCTTTAACTTGTTGGTTTTTCCCACTCACTCATTTCTGTTTATTCCAGGTTTTGTTGGTGTTGGAATTCCTGAACCTTTTACGAATTTCATTCAAAAACATTGACGGTTGCTTTAAATCTGAGTTTGCCCGTTAATTTGCGTATAACCTTCATAGGTACTAATTTGTCAGGGATTTTTGGACTCAGGCGAATCCCGGAATTCTTTGCGTTTTAATCTACATCAAAAAACCACCGAGATATTATCAATTAATTTAATTTTTTCATACATTTGTTTTGTTTTTTCGTTCAAAAACTTATTGCAATCTAAAGAAAAAAGATGGAAACCCGCGGAGAAAAATCATTTATTAAAATGCAGTTGATTCCAGCACGAATATACGACTGGCTAACTGATGTAAAAGGTGTAAATGAAGCATTTATAAAAATATCCAACATAATTAGCGGGAAATTGATCGATGGTCGCTTATTGGAAATCGGATTTGGTCCTGGACGATTATTGGAAGAATTAAGAAACCTGGTTCCACAACTGGAATTGCATGGACTCGATATTTCGGCTTCAATGTTGAAAATAGCCTATAAAAGACTTGGTACAAAACCTGAATTACGACTTGGCAGTATTGAAAAAAGCAATTATTCCGATGATTTTTTCGATTGTATAGTTTGTTCTTGCAGTTTTTATAATTGGGATAATCCGGTAGAAGGCCTGAATGAAATGTACCGCATATTAAAACCGGGTCAGACTGCTTTTTTGTTCGAAACAACACGTGATTTTGATCCTGAATTATTGGGAATAAATCTGCAAAATAATTTAGTTGGATACGGTCAAACTCAACGGATCTTATCAACTGTTTTCCTGAAAAAACAATTAAAAATGACCTATTCCACAGCTGAATTCAATGAATTGATTTTGCAGTCTAAATTTAAAGATAATTACAATATAGTACGTGATGTTTTGGGAAGTCTTCCAATTTATGTTCGTATTGAATTGACAAAATAACTAAAAGTAAACTAATAGATTATGGAAGAATTATTAAACAACAATTACCTCCGGATAGTTTTCAGCACCCTGATTATCTATTTATTTATTATAATTGCAATTCGGTTATTCGGCAAAAAGGAACTGGCACAGCTTTCGGTGGTGGATATGGTATTTATTCTACTGATAAGCAACGCTGTACAAAATGCAATGGTCGGACCCGATTCATCGCTTTTGGGTGGATTGGTGGCAGCTTTGACACTGTTTATTTCGAATTATATTTTTAAAAATCTGCAATACCGTTTCCCGAAATTTGGAAAAATCGTGGAAGGGAATGCTATTATGCTGATTTATAAAGGAAATGTAATTGATGAACATTTGAAGAAGGCACAGATAACAGTTGATGAATTGCTTGAAGCGGTTCGCGAGCATGGAGTCCCTACGGTGAAGGAAGTCGATTTAGCCATTCTGGAAGTTGATGGAAATATTAGTGTATTGTCGAATGAATATCAAAAGAAAACTGTAAGACGACATAAGGGACATAAAATTATAAGTAAACAGGAGAATTAAAAGGTAATCTGCAAGCAGCAAGCAGCAAACGGTAATCAGTAATCAGCAAACGGTAAACAGCAAACAGTAATCTGTAAGTAAGTAATTTTCAGTAAACACGAAATCCATTTAAATTTATCTCTATGCACTATTATTTATGGATATAAGACCCTGTACCGAAAAGCAATTAGCAGAGATTTTAGCTATTTTCAACGATGCCATTCTTAATACAACGGCATTATACGATTATAAAACACGCACCATGGAAACCATGTACGCGTGGTATGATGACAAAATAAATAACGGTTATCCTGTGGTTGGAGCTTTTAATGATAATGGAATGTTGCTCGGTTTTGCTACCTATGGCATGTTTAGGGTGCGTCCTGCCTACAAATATACAGTGGAGCATTCAGTATATGTCCGTGCTGATATGCGTGGGAAAGGAATCGGCAAAGTTTTATTAAAGGAGATAATCAGAAAAGCCGAAGGACAGAATTTTCATGTAATGGTGGGTGTGATTGATGCTTCTAACGAGATTAGTCTAAAATTGCATGAAAATGAGGGCTTTGTATTGACCGGGATAATGAAAGAAGTCGGCTATAAATTTGGCCAATGGCTTGATGCGGCGTTTTATCAATTGATATTGAAAACGCCATCTGAACCTACCGAAGAATGAAAAATTGAATAATGTTAAACTTTTTGGATGCTAAATCGTTAATATCATACCTACTATAATTTAATTGACAAAATATAAGTTTTAATGAGAAGAACAGTATTGATAACCGGAGCTTCAAATGGTCTGGGGGTTGAATTTGCGAAAATTCACGCTGCTAAGGGTGACAACCTGGTTTTGGTTGCACGTGGAAAAGATAAAATGAATTTATTGAAAACTGAGATTGAAAAACGTCATAATGTTTCCGTGTTGGTTATTGGTCGGGATTTGTCTGAACCTGCTGCAGCTAAAACTATTTTCAATGAACTGAAAACTCAGAAGATTAAAGTGGATTACCTTATTAATAATGCCGGTTTTGGTGATTTTGGAAATTTTGAAAATAGTAACTGGGAAAAGCAACTTCAAATGATTAATCTGAATATTACTGCTCTAGCATATTTTACACGTTTGTTTTTGCCGGATATGATTAAAAATAAGTATGGAAAAATTATGAATGTTGCTTCCACAGCTGCTTTTCAGCCCGGACCCAGCATGTCGGTTTATTTCGCTACGAAAGCATTTGTGCTAAGTTTCTCGGAAGCTATTGCAAACGAACTAAAGGGAACAGGTGTAACTGTAACTGCATTATGTCCCGGTGCTACTGCTACCGGTTTCAAAACTGCTGCAGCGCTTGATAACAGCAATTTATTTAAAGGAACAATTGCTACATCGAAATCTGTAGCAGAGTTTGGGTATAAAGCTATGATGAAAGGAAAAACAGTTGTTATTCACGGCCTTATGAATAAATTTATGGCTTTTTCGGTTAGGTTTGCACCCCGAAAGCTTGTAACAGCTTTAACCCGGCTTAAATTAAAAGCAAATTAATTATTTTTTTTGCTACGTTAAATGCAGTAAATACGGGCTTTTCTGAGAAAAAATATCGATTCTTTTAATTTTTTTACGAAAAACAGTGATTTATAATAATATAACTGTATCTTTGTCGGACATTAATAACAATAATTTATCAACAATGAGTAAAGGAACAGTAAAATTCTTCAATGAATCTAAAGGATTTGGATTCATCAGCGAAGATGGTTCAAAAAAAGAACATTTTGTACACATTTCAGGTTTAATTGATCAAATTCGCGAAGGCGACACAGTAGAATTTGACCTGCAAGAAGGAAAAAAAGGATTAAATGCCGTAAATGTAAAAGTAATTTAGTATATACTAATTTGACTTTTTTGGTAAGCAGATTATTCGAGATTTAAAGGAGAGGTTGAAAAACCTCTCCTTTTTTGTTGTGCGTAGAACTTACAAAAAAAGCGTGAACTTTCTTTTATATCCGCACCCGAGCCCCTGAGAAAGCCACACACGATGATAAATCAAAAATTCACGCCCTATTTTATTCATAAACTACCAACACACTTTTGCTGGCCGATTCTATTCGTATTTCGTTGCAAAATTACAAAAACACTTCGTTAATTCAATCTTCTGCATAAAAAAACTGTTATGAAATTTTGCGAGTTGTAGATTGCTTGTTCCGACTGTCGGTGAGCCAGTTAAATTCATCGATATGCTCTTGCGTAAACCAGACTTTCTGACCATCGCTACAATAGTGCAACCTACCCGATTTTCGGTAGTTGTATATAGTACTTTCGCTTACATTATAAATTCGGCACAAATCGGATGTAAAATAGATGGTTATTTGCTTTGAAATACCTATCTGTTTTACTATTTTTTCAATTGCCTCCTTGAAATTTTCATTAATCAACTTTTGTACCACTCCCTGCATGTCAGCCTGGTTGAAATTGGCAGTCGGGTCGACTTCAATTCCAACGTTGTTGTTCGTGCTATGTTTTGGTAAATCGGACATGTTGTACTACCTGTTTATTCTATATTGTTGATTATTCTTTGGATATAAAAAAAATAAAATGGCGTGAGCTCCAGCATTATCCATCATCTTTTAATGCCCTGTATGTGTAAGGACATCGAAGATACGATAAGTCATAAGCCCACGCCATTATGGCGTGAGCATTTTGCTAACTAGTTTTTGTGGGTTCGTGTGTGAAATTTCTCAGGTTTCGAATGCGCGAACTTCAGCAAAATGCTATTTAAAAATATGTTTGAAAATTAGTTTGTTTCTATAAAATGAAGATGTTTGTTAGAGTGAATTAATGTTGACTGCAAATATACTATTTTTTTAATATTATTGCAAATTAATAAAAATGAGTGGATTTCGAAAAGTAATTTTTCAATGCAAATTTAGCTACGCTAACCGTTGGTTCGCAATTAGAGCAAATTTACGCAAAAAATAATTTTGATATTCCGTTGAATTGTAAGTGTTTTAATATTTGCGTTCTACTCTTTTTCGGAGTGGACAAAAAAATAAAATTATGAGACCATGGTTTTCATCAAAATTTTACAAAAAATAGTACTTTGAAATCTTTTTTTGAACGTATAAAAATATTTAAGAATAATTAACTATTTCATTTTTCTCTTTTTAAACACCTTCGAATTTTTTTTGCAACAAGTAAACCAACGTAAACTGAAGTAAACCGATGTAAACCGGAGCAGATTAACAAAATAAATTATGTATATTGCTGTAAGTCAAGTTTATAAATCTGGAAGTAAGCACTCGAAACGGTCTAAAATAAATTGTATAATTACAATATTATATTTAATTTCGCACCAGATTAGTCAATGTAACACAACGATGTGTTGCGAGGCAAGTAACCTTCTAAAACTATATTGTAATGATAAAGTTAAAGAAAATTCAGCGTCCGAATCCTCAGAAGCCAAACGACCCGCATAAGTTTTATGTAACGGCGGAAAATGGTGGGGAGATTTCACTCGAAGAAATGTCACAACTCATTTCGGAAAAGTGTACGCTGACTGAAACAGATGTACTGGCTGCATTAAATGCTTTGATGCTCGAAATGACCACACATCTGATGAACGGAAAAATTGTACGGTTTGGTACTTTCGGTTCGTTTCAGTTAGCACTAAGTAGCAGCGGCGTGGAATCCGAAACGGAAACCACACGACTGCAAGTAAAGGGAGCACGCGTTAAATTTCGTCCGGGACGACGAATAGCAGATAGTCTGCTAGCTTTGAAATACACGCTATCGGTATAATGCTGACATACGCTCTTGTAATGATTTCTATTTTTTCGATTTTGGACATCTAGTCCTTATCCAAAAAAACTTCTCAAAATAACACCTTCGAATGGCTTTGCAGAGCTGCTTGGAGGTGTTTTTTTGTGCTTTTATTCCAAAAACTACCGTAAGTATTAGTCAAAACTTACTGAACTTTTTGGAAAACTTACTGAACTTTTCGAAAAAGTACCTGAATTCTTCCGAAAAACTCCAAAACGCACAAAAAACAAGGCATTGTAGATTTAAACTGTACAAAGATAGCGCATTGTGGATGTAGCATGAATGAAAAATACGCATAAATATATGTAAAAAATGTTAATCATATAACACATAACAATATGCGATGCGTGGAATATTCTTATTGCCTTTTCGTTTTATTGGTGGAGGAATAAATGAGAATTAAATTTGCTGGTCAGATTGAACCGCTGAAAAATCCAAGCAGCTCGAAAATAGTGCTGGCAGAAAAGGACGAATAAAGCTTCCTAGCTCACGCCCCAATATGCATGGAAATATTATTATAGTTACTTTTTTGCAAAATCTTTCGGCAAAATTCCAAATTGTTTATGGAATGATTTTGCAAAATAAGATGGATAAGCAAACCCGACCAGATAGCTCACTTCATTCACCGAATAATCACTTTCCTGAAGAATTTCTGCGGCTCTTTTTAATCGTACTATTTTAATAAATTCATTCGGGCTGAATTCCGAAATACCAGTGATTTTTCGCAAAAAACTGGAGCGACTCATTGCCATAGACTCTGCCAACTGATCAACATGGAAGTCAGAGTCAGAGATATTTTTTAGGATAATATCAGTAACTTTATTCAGAAAAATCTCATCCGATTTGTTTAAGGCAATACTAACTGCTTTGACCAATGGCAAGGAAGCAAAAGCTAATTTTATTTTTTTTCTATTAGAAACAAGGTTTGATATCTGAACGTACAGAAAATCCAACGAGAAGGGTTTTTCGATATATGCATCTGCTCCCGATTCAAGACCCTCAATTTTATTCTGAACAGTGGTTTTTGCCGTTAGCATAACAAAAGGAATATGGCTGTAATCAATATTCTCTTTCAGCTTTTTACACAATTCTAATCCATCCATTAGTGGCATTACCACATCGCTTATAATTATGCTTACATTTTCTTTTTCAATAATCTCCATTGCTTCAACACCATTTCGGGCTTTCAGCACTTGATAATACATTCCAAGTTTTTCGGTTACAAAAGATAATAAATCTTCATCATCTTCAACTACCAAAACAAGTTCTTTGGAATCTCCCGTTACAATCACCGGATTGTTTTCTGGGATTTCAATAACCCCATCTGTTTCGTTTTTCAGTTTAATTACATTTGATTGATTCAAGGGCATTTCACAAACAAATGAATTTTCTGATTGGACTGATTTGTCAAGATAAATACTTCCTTTATGAAGTTCAACCAACGATTTTGCTAATGCTAAACCAATACCTGATCCTGAACTAACCCTTCGTTTATCTTCATCAATTATCTGAAAAAAGGGTTCAAATATTTGGTCTTTTAGTTCATTTGGAATAATGTTGCCATCGTTGTTCACCCTTACATATAACTTATCATCTGATTGAGATAGAAAAACGTTGATTTGAGTTTGTCCGTATTTTATAGCATTTGTAAATAAATTACTTAGAATTTTAATCAACGCTTCTTTGTCAACATCTGCAAAAACAGAATCGTTAGGTCTTTCAAATGTGAAAGTCAGATTCTTTTGTTTAGCAAGTGGCATAAACCTCACATAAGTTTCTGCAAGCAATTCTACGATGTCGGTATGAACAAATGTAAGACTGAAATTCTGTGCCTCAATTTTCCGGAAATCAAGCAACTGGTTAATTAGCAGTAACAACCTATTCGTGTTTTTTTCCATAACTAATAAGTTTTCATTCAGTTCTTTTTTATCTACATTGTTTGTTATAAGATATTCCAATGGACTTTGAATTAGAGTTAACGGAGTTCTTACTTCATGAGCTACATTCGTAAAGAAATTTATTTTTGCACTGTAAATTTCTTTTTCCTTTTCTTTTTCAAAAAGAATTCTTTCGTTTTCACTTTTTCGTTTAAGTCTTTTAGTATTCTGTGTAAAGACATAATAAACAGCCCAAATTATTAAACCAAAATAAATCAATAAGGCCAGTTTTGATTTCCAAAATGGGGGAGAAATTACAATGTCAATGTAATCTCCTTTTTCATTCCAAACTCCATCGTTATTTGATGCTTTAATTTGAAACCGGTATTTACCATAAGGCACATTAGAAAAAATGATTCTTTCTGGTTTGTCCAGGTATATCCATTGATTGTCAAGTCCATTCATCTTGTAAGCATAGCGATTATTTTTAGGAGCGCTAAAACTTAACGATGCAAACTCAATACTAAATGATGACTGATTATACTTTAATGATACGGTTTTTGAGTTGTGAAGAATATCTTTAAAATAGGAGTTTTTACTGTCTAAGAGTTTAAAACTGGTTATTACAACCGGAGGGAGATAATCATTTTTGATAAATGTTTCCGGGTTGAATGAAATTAGACCATTAATTTGACCGAAATACATTTTGCCATTCTTATCTTTGAACCCTGACTTGTAGTTGAATTGGTCTGAAATTATTCCATCTCCGGTATTGAAAACTCTTATTTGTTTTTTTTCAGGATTAAATTTCATCAAACCCGAATTACTTGATAGCCATAGATTCCCTTGTTTGTCTTCCAAAATTTTATAAATTACATCACTGGAAAACCCTTGTTTAAAACCAAACCGTGTAAAGTTGTCTGAGGATTCGTTGTAAACTGAAATACCTCCTGACTCTCCTGTAAACCAAATCCTTTTTTTGCTATCTTCAAAAATGCTGATAATTTTATAAAAACAAATAGAATTATTGTCATTCGGACTATAATCATAATGTTTACATTCTTTTGTTCTTGGATTGTAACGAAAAGCACCGGTATCATATGTAGAAAACCATATATTACCATTCTTATCCTCAATAATATCTGAGATAAAATGTTGTCCAATTTGAGTTTGTTTTATAAAACTTTCAGTTTCTTTATTGAAAAGAAAAGCATCACTTGACGTACCAACCCAAATTTTCCCTGTTTTATCTTTATACAGAGCAAAGACATCATTATTGTCGATCATGTCCGGTCTGTTAGATTTATAATAATGTTTAACACTTTTGGTTTTTAAATTAATAACATTAATACCGTTATTGAAAAATCCAACCCATAAATTATCACCGTCCATAATCAAATCATGAACATTATGGTAACTTAAAGAATTACTTCCGGAATTTAATTTAAAGTGTTCAAAAGTTCTGGTAATAGGGTTAAATTTATTTAATCCAGCATCTTCTGTTCCAATCCAGATATTCCCATCTTTATCTTCACAAATACCACTTACACGTTCACCGCTTATTGAGTTTTTATCGGCAATTGGGTTGTATTTTTCAAAGAAATTGTTTTGCTTAGGGATATAATTTACACCTCCAAAATATGTTCCTATCCAAATGCCTCCTTCTTTGTCCTTATACATTGAATATATCACATTGTCAGAAAGTGAAAACTGATCATTTTTATTTTGAGTGATGTAATCTGTAATTTTTGTTTTCGGGTCAATAATATACAATCCAGATTCGGTGCCGACCCAAAGGTTACCAGAAAACAATCGCAATGTCCTTACATATAATTGTTTATTCAATGTGTTAGTATTATTAAACAGAGGTTTTATTTCACCTGATGTTTTGTCAATAATTTTCAAGCCTTCATTTATTGTACCTGCGATGATATAATTATTTAGGTAATTGACCATCTCAGAGAAAAGAGTTTTTGATACATCCTTATTATCTGTATCATAAGAGATATCCTCGATTGAATTGTTCGTCCCTTTATATTTTCGCAAACCAAAATTTTTTAACGACACCCAAACGGTTTGGTCATTATCAATCATTATTGACCACGGAGGAGTTGTATTAAAATTACTTTTGTATTTCGAAGTCATTTCCAGTAATACGTTTTTCTGAGGGAGATATTTATATAACTTGTCAGCTGATATCCATACATTTCCTTTTTGATCTATTTTAATATCAAGTACAGGTGTGTTGATTTCTATACCTGTATTTGATTTTATCGTTAATTTACTAAAGGTTTCCTTTTCGTTATTGTATAAGTAGATTCCTCTATCTGTTCCAATCCATATCTGACCAAGATTGTCTTCCATTAATGACCAAATAGTATTATTTCCTAAAGAAAAAGTCGAATTAGGATCTCTTTTAAAAATTTTAATAGAATTTCCATCGTAGCGGTTAAGTCCATCTTTTGTTCCAAACCACATAAATCCTTTTTTATCCTGCAAAATTGATAGGACAGTATTCTGAGAAAGTCCGTTTTCAATAGTAATATGCTTAAAATAATAGTTCGTATTTTTAGCTGCAATGTTATTTGAAATAAACAAAAAAACGCAAAGCAAACAAAAAAGTATATTTTTCTTACAAGTCATAATGTGTTGATTATTATAGTGATAAAATTTATTCGTGTTCTGCTGATACTTTTCTAATATTCTTAATAATGATATTATGAAAGAAAAAACAAATTGTACAAAGGTATAAACGGATTTATTTGATTAATAGGAAGTTACGTGAGGTAACTAAAAAACAAATTGTACATTTACTTTAATTCTAGTTTAATTTATGCGCCCAAAACAGTACGATGCTAG
>CAIUTB010000114.1 GCA_903901975.1 uncultured Bacteroidales bacterium | reverse complement strand
TTTACTTGTTTACTTGTTTACTTGTTTACTTGTTTACTTGTTTACTTGTTTACTTGTTTACTTGTTTACTTGTTTACTTGTTTACTTGTTTACTGCTTACTATTATAAACTACAAACTACCGACTTGTTTACTTCAAATTCTTTTTTATACAATCTCTCAAATATAATTCTATTTGTTGAGGAGTAACCGAATAAACCGGTTCTAGCTGCAGAAATCCGCTATCAATCTTAAATCTCGAACTATCAGTAAGAATAGCCAATAAGTTTTTAGTTGATAATGCATGCCCTGAATAACTTAGCGATAACTCTAAAACACGTATAAAATCTACACCTTTTTTGAGTATTGAATAAATATCATAATAATCCCTGAAGTTACTTCTTCTAAGCATCACTTCCATTTTCATCGCTGCAATGGATTCAATATCAGCCATCTTCAACTTATTTTTTAAATCTATCGTATTATTAATGGGTGAGTATTTATCAGAAATATAAAATGAAATCTTAACCCCATCCAATATAAACTCTATATGATTAAAGTCCCAAATATCTTTAGAAGATAGTGTTCCGATTGAAGAAAATTCCTTCTCTATTGACACCCAATCAACTTCCAATTTTTGTTTTTTATGTGTCCTCCAACACATAAAATCCAGATCTTCGCTAAGTCTGTTGTGTATTTGTAAAGATAATGCAGTACCTCCGACCAACCAATAAGGTTCAATACATTTCAATGTAGTGACTTTATCGAATATAGCATCAGTATGTGCTGCTAATCCCGGCATTTTAGTTCCCTGTTATGTTTATTTAGTATCCCATTAATATACTTATCCGGATTCTTAACATCGAAATACATCCAAGCAAGTAATCGATTTAGTTTTCTATAATAATCTCCCTGAATGACCAATCGTTCAAGCCAAACCTGTTTAATTTTTTTGGCAGAATAAACAGAAAATAAATAATTTAAATCATCAATATCTAAATAAATCAAGGTCTTCTCAATAATTAAATCATCAGGAAAATAATCTCCCTGCTGTAAATTATATGACCAAAATAGATTCTTTTTGATCAACTTATTGATTAATATGTCTTTTGAACCTTGCAACCGACTATAAACTACCGACTGTTTACTTGTTTACTCTACTTATATATTAGATGCAAAGATAATAAAATATGATAAAAAAACAACTATTTGAACATCTCATTTTCACATTATAATAATTTAACACATTATAATGCCTACAAATATGACGTTATATAATCTACTCAGGCACTGGAATAATTGTAGACTTAACACTAAAATAAATAGTCAAAAAATAGCTCACCTACTAAAATGACTACTTACAAACTACTCAAACAACGGCGCACTTACTAAAGTGAGATCACAATAGCTACTCTGACGTTAGCGTATATGCAAAAGCGACTATATAAACCTGAGTTCGGGATAAGAAAATATATAAATAACTCATTTTCAACGTCATCAATTAAGTCGCTCGGCATTGCCGGTACCGCTTCACGGCATCTTCGATTGGCATGCCAAGAATAAGGTTGAATGTGGTATAGATATCATTTTCTATTAAGGTTAAGACCATTTTTTACTAACTTCTTCAACCTTAGTAGCATTGGTATCAGTCTCATCAAAACCTTATTACCTTATTTTTAGACAGTTACTTAATTATCGTATAAACTCTTATCCCGAACTCAGGTTATAAAACCTACTCAGACGGTTTGGCACTTGCTTATTTACTCCCCGGAATTTATCCCGTATTGAACGGGAGGGGTTGGGACCAAATAAAAGCTACTCCGACAGTTCGACACTTGTAAAAGTAACGACACAAAAGGAGATAATTGACAGTGGACAGTTGAGAGTTGAGAGTTGAGATATATAATGCCAAATAAAAATAAAATCTTTCGTGGTGGTTTTCACATATCCTTAAAAGCTATTTTAATAGTTTTTCTTAATACATTCTTTCAAAAACGATTCAATGTCTTTGGGTGTTACCTTATATTTTGGTTGTAACTAGGCATTATACAAGTTATAAGTATCTGATATATAGAATTATAAATTTCAAAGTAAAGAAATGGAACGCTAATCGAAGATGCCGACTTGACGGCATTACACGGATTTAGCTGATTTGCACAGACGGAGTATTTCGACGTGCCGACTTGACGGCATAAAATGTAAATACGGTTCAATAAAAGGATTTTATCCCCTAGATCCAGATAGTTACCGGGAGGGTCTGATTTAAAGAACTAAGTCTTTATCATTAACTGCGTTGATCTTCGATTCCGACATGTCGGAGTAAAATCCGTTTTAGATCAGTCCTGTCAGCGTTTTTTCTCGTTCTATTCTTACAAACATTTGAATTTATATAATGTCAACTGAATATTTGTTAATAAAAAAGGGAAAACTAATTAAGTTTTCCCTTTTTCTATTAATAAATTACTGATTAGTATTTCAATGCAGCCTGAGCAGCAGCCAAACGTGCGATAGGCACGCGGAATGGTGAGCAGCTTACATAGTTCAAACCTGTGCGGTGGCAGAATTCAACTGACGACGGTTCACCTCCGTGTTCGCCGCAAATACCTACTTTCAGATTAGGATTTACTGAGCGTCCTTTTTCGGTTGCCATTTGTACCAATTGTCCTACACCATTCTGATCGAGAACCTGGAACGGATCGGCTTTAAGAATTTTCTTTTCAAGATAGATAGGCAGGAACGAAGCAATATCGTCGCGTGAATATCCGAAAGTCATCTGAGTTAAGTCGTTTGTTCCAAATGAGAAGAATTCAGCTGTTGCAGCAATTTTATCAGCAGTAAGTGCAGCACGAGGAATTTCAATCATAGTTCCTACTTTGAACTCAATGCTGTCGCCTTTTTCAGCAAACAGTTGGGCAGCAGTGTCGCGAATGATTTTATCCTGTTCGTTAAACTCGAATTTTATACCTACTAAAGGAACCATAATTTCAGGAAGAACCTTGATACCTTTTTTCTTCAATGCCAATGCAGCACCAAGAATAGCGCGGGTTTGCATTTCTGTAATTTCAGGATATGTATTTCCTAAACGACAACCACGGTGACCCAACATTGGGTTTTGTTCGTGAAGTGAATCTACACGTTGTTTGATAACTTTTACCGAAACACCCATTGCTTCAGCCATTTCACGTTGACCTTTCTCGTCGTGAGGAACAAATTCGTGCAACGGTGGATCGAGTAGACGAACTGTAACCGGGCAACCTGCCATGGCTTCAAAAATGCCTTCGAAATCTTCTTGTTGATAAGGAAGAATTTTGGCTAATGCAACACGACGACCTTCTTCGTTTTCAGCCAAAATCATTTCGCGCATAGCTTTAATTTTTTCACCTTCGAAGAACATGTGTTCTGTGCGGCAAAGTCCGATACCGGTAGCACCAAATTTACGGGCAACCTGTGCATCGTGAGGTGTATCAGCATTTGTACGAACAGCCATTTTTGTATGTTTGTCGGCCAAAGCCATCAATTCGGCAAAGTCAGCATCCAGTTCAGCTTCCATAGTGCCAACTTTTCCTAAGAAAATATCACCGGTAGAGCCATTTAATGAAATATAATCGCCTTCTTTCACAACTAAACCATCTACTTCCATTACTTTGGCAGCATAATCAATTTTCAATGTACCGGCACCTGAAACGCAGCATTTACCCATACCACGAGCCACAACAGCTGCGTGAGAAGTCATACCGCCACGAGCAGTCAGAATTCCCTGAGCAGCAGCCATACCGGCTAAGTCTTCAGGAGAAGTTTCAACACGTACCATAATTACTTTTTCACCGGCAGCAGCCCAGTCGGCAGCATCATCGGCATTGAAAACAACGCGACCTGAAGCAGCACCAGGAGAAGCAGCCAATCCTTTTGCAATCAGTTTAGCTTCTTTCAACGCTTTTTTGTCGAAAACAGGGTGGAGTAATTCGTCCAAACGGTTTGGATCAACACGAAGGATAGCTGTTTTTTCATCCAACATTCCCTGACGAAGCATATCTACGGCAATTTTTACCATAGCAGCACCGGTACGTTTTCCGTTACGGGTTTGTAAGAACCACAATTTACCTTCTTGTACGGTAAATTCCATGTCCTGCATATCTTTGTAATGGTTTTCCAGTTTAGTTTGGATAGCATCTAATTCTAAGTAAATTGAAGGCATTGCTTCTTCCATTGAAGGGAATTTAGCCACACGATCGGCTTCAGAAACACCTGCCAACACAGCCCAGCGTTGTGAACCTTCTTTGGTGATTTGCTGTGGAGTACGGATACCGGCCACCACATCTTCACCCTGAGCATTAATCAGGTATTCACCAATAAACATGTCTTCACCGGTAGCAGCATCACGACTGAAACAAACACCCGTAGCTGAAGTTTCGCCCATGTTACCAAATACCATCGACTGAACGCTAACGGCTGTTCCCCATTCGGCAGGAATTCCTTCCATTTTGCGGTAAAGGATAGCGCGGTCGTTCATCCATGAATCGAATACCGAGCATACAGCACCCCAAAGTTGCTCGTAAGCAGATTCAGGGAAATCATGTCCGGTTTGTTTTTTTACAGCAGCTTTAAATTTAGCTACCAATTCTTTCAAGTCGTCAACAGAAAGTTGATTATCCAGTTCAACGCCTTTTTCTTCTTTCAAATGATCCAGAATTTCTTCAAAAGGATCAGCATCATTCTTATTTTCAGGTTTCATGCCCAATACCACGTCACCGTACATTTGCACAAAACGACGGTAAGAATCCCATGCAAAGCGGGCATTTCCGGTTTTACGGGTCATTCCTTCTACCACTGCATCATTCAAACCCAAGTTCAAAATAGTGTCCATCATACCCGGCATTGAAGCACGCGCACCTGAACGAACAGATACTAACAATGGGTTTTCAATATCTCCGAATTTGGATTTCATTAATACTTCCAGACCTGCAATTGCTTTTTCTACTTCAGGTTTCAAAAGTTCAACAACCTGCTCTTTTCCAAGAGAATAGTATTCGCTACAAACATCAGTAGTAATAGTGAAACCCGGAGGAACGGGTACACCGATCAAATTCATTTCAGCAAGGTTTGCTCCTTTTCCACCGAGCAAGTTTTTCATGTCTGCTTTACCTTCGGCCAATCCGTTACCGAATGTATAGACTCTTTTTGTGTTACTCATATTGAATTATTTAATTTAAAAATTAATTTTTGAATTAGCTGTTTTTTAGAGTTGCAAAGTTAGTTTTTTTTGTGTACATAATAAAATTCAAATCCAAAAAAAACAAAAGAAATGTCATCTTTATATTGCATTTTATTGTTTTATATATCGAGTAAGTGTAAGATTAGGCTGTAATTGGTATCTAAATGACATAAAAAATCGGTAGTAACATACCTTATTTCCGTATGAAGGAAACCCTAAGGGAAGTAAAATATAAGTAACTGTTTAAAAATAAACGTTGATAAAGCATTTCAACTGGTTTTCAGCCGGATATAAAATTCTAATTTTTAGAGACTAAAACTATCTTATTGTTTTTCATTCTTTTTTGTCTATTTGCACCTTTATTTCTCTCAAATAGCCCGCTATTTTTCGATAAACAAAGCCACAACTAGCCTGAAAAATAATTGAAAAACAATTTAAGATTTATTTTTAAACAGTTTCTAAATTCGGCTGAACTTCTTAGTAAAATTCAGCCGAATATAAATATTGGAACTCTTTGCAAAGGAGAGTTAGTTGTGAGCTAATCAGTGAAAGTGTCAACAATACGACCAACTTGACCTGGTAATCGACAAGAAGTTCCTATTTAAATAAATATTTTTAATCAAAAAATAAAACTAACCCTTTTCTTATATACAATTTTAGAGTATTCATAACGACATACATTAGCATTATTAATTCTACTTTATTAGGCATTATACAAGTTAAGTAGTGGGAAATAAATAATGTCATATTATTCACTTTAAAAAAATAAAAGAATAGAACGCAGATTTTCACTGAAAAAGCGGATTTTAAAACGGATTTTAATTCCTACTTGTCGGAATGATTTTCATGTATTTACAATCTTATCAGTCATGCTTGCATGACTAAAATCAGTTTAAAATCAGTATAATTATTATCCGTAAATATCAGCTATATCAGCGAAAATCCGCGTTCCATTTATTTGATAAAATACGACATTATATTATGTTAATAACTTACAAGTAATTGATTTATTGAATTATATTTTAAAATAAAGAAATGGAACGCAAATCGAAGATGCCGTCTTGACGGCATTACGCTGATTTAGCGGATTTCCACAGATAAAATATGGATTATATAAGTTGAAATAGTTTTTGTCAAAAAACAGTTAAACGCAAAGTACGTAAAGATAAAATACACTTTTTATGTTATCATCAAATATACGCCGCTCGGCTTTGCCTCTTGGCTTGCCAAGAAAGTACGCAAAGTGAAAAACTTAAAAGTTTTTCTTAGCGTCTTAGAGTTCTTTGCGTTCAACATTATATTTTGTCTAAAATAATGAACTTATATAATCGCAAATAGAGATTATATAAGTTCGATTGTTATAGATAATAGAACGCGGAAAAATGCTGATAGGACGGATTTTATTCCGACATGTCGGAATTATAAAGACTTAGTTCTTTAAATCAGCCCCGATTTATCGGGGATACAATCCGTTTGAAAATCCGTTTTTACATTTTATCAGCTAAATCAGCGTTCATCCGCGTTCCATTGATTTGTTTAAAAATGTAACGTTAAATTATTCAGACACATATAACATGTATAATGACTAATATCTATTTTTATTTTTTCTTTTTCAATGCTGCACGCATTTCATTTTCGGCTTTCTTTTCCAATATGATTCGACTAATTAAATCAACCGGAATTTCTTGTCCTGGTTTAAACCTGATTCCACCCATAGAAGTGTCATATTCTTCCAGCTCTTCTTTAAACTTCTGAAACAAAGTCGAACTCATAGAAGTAAACGTAAAATGATTTTTATGAGCACTAAATCCCACAAACATATAGTGATAAGTGTAACAAGCTATTCCGTAACTAATTGATTCATTCGCTTCCGGGACTAAAGTGCGTATAAGTTGACGAAGTTGTTCTAACGACTTACGATAGACTTCAGGTTGTGACTGAATATATTCGTCGACTGTGGTTGCTTTATCCATAATTATATTTTCCAACACAAACAATTACAGAAGGAAATAGTTCAATTCCAATCAAGTAGGTAAAGGGATAACTTACATCACAATACATTCTCTCGTAAAAAGCGGTTTCCTTTTATTTGCCTTTCAGAATTGCAGTCTTCTGCCCCTATCAATCGTTAATGTTTCCTATCAATTCGGCACAAACAGGAAATTGCATCCTGTAATAATAAAACCAAAAATATCAAAAAGACCACTTTGTTGAAGGACAAAGCGGTTTTTTTACGTTAAATTGCAACTAGAAATTAACGCCAGCCCCCTAATATCATTCCTGCTAAAGTCAAAAATATCACGTAGAATCCGGCATCAATCAGGAATAAACGGAATGTACGACCCACAAAGATATAGGTTACGCCAATGCTCGTTGCAATCCACACCAGACTCACGAACAGACCTTTTAAAGCACCACCCAGAAAATTGGTGTGCTGCCCGACAAACATAGCAAGGGCAATTACCAACACCAGATGGAGCAAGCCTGAAAGCCCGAATATAACGGCAGGGTTTCCATGATTCTGAGAACTGTAAACCGAACCGGAATCTTCACTCCAGCCTTTTTTGAATAATACCGAGTGCCATAATGCACCCAAAGCAAACGATAAAACGACTGAAACGATTACTGCCAGCCAGTTGATTTCGAAGAAATTTTGAAATAAATGCATGATTGTGAGTTTGAAAGTTTATTGAGTTTTGAAAGTTTGAAAGTTTATAAAGTAATAAAGTTCTTAAAGTTAGAAAGCTTAAAAAGTTCTGTCTTTACCCCCTCTCCTCAAGGAGAGGGGTGAAGGAGTGAGGTCATTTTATATTCTTATTTTTAAACGACGACACATCAATCACATCCTGATTGTCGTTATCGAAAGTAACGTACACACTGTCGCCCAGGTTTGTAAGTGGGAAATCGTTTGAAACCTGCGTTGAACCTATAAAGATTTTCGGATAACTTCTCAGGGTGAAATAATAATAGGTGTTTCCATTTTTCACATCCCCGTTGATGCGTGTAACCACAGATTTCACTACGTTTTTTTCCGTTTTACTTTTGGTACTGATTTTATTTCCACTCTGGTTGAATGCATTTTTATAAGCCATTAGAGATTCGCGCAAGGTATTTCCCACTCCCACAATGGTATAATCTTCTATAGCAACCATGGCATACATTTTCACCAACCCGCCGTTATCTTTCAGGGTCATCACGTAAGTAGGGATATTGTTGATATTATAAGGAATAGGCATGGAAGCCGAGAAACCTTTTTCCTGCACTTTTCCTTTGGCAGAATTCTGAGCGGCCATTTCGGTGGCACCGCTTTGTTTATACCAAACGGCTTTTTTCGTGCGGGTATTTACCAACACAAAACCAACAGTCGACTCATCAGCACCAACCGAAGTCAGCCCGGTGTACCAATACGCATTATTGTCTTCGCCATATACCATCGACACATTTTCGGTTATTTTCAGTTTACCTTCGTTGGAGAAGTTCCAATAACCCTTCACGTATTCGCCCCAATCGTTTAGCTGAGTTTCAACAAAATTACCCGGTTGAATACGGTCAACCCATTTCGGAGTGTTTTCGATGCTGTATTCTTTTATATCACCCGTTTGAGCATTTAAAATGACAACACCCTGCGCTTCGTCGCCTGCAAAACCAATAGTCTTTTTGAATTTGGTAACCACCCAGTAAGGCGTTCCGGCATCGTCAATCTCGAATGAATAATCGGTCAGACCCACGTTCCAGTAGCCATGAAAATAAAGGTAACGTTCTAGGTTATCACCAAAATAAGCTTCCGATTGATATTTGATATACACTTTGCTACCGTTAATTTCCTGAACCAGTTTTACATCACGCTCGTTACAGGCATTTACCATCACGTAGCCGTTGGTTCCCTGCATATTTTTATTCCATTTGAAAAAGCCGGAATGCAATAAAGGAGCAACCCAATACAAATCGTTGTTCACTTTCTGGATATTAAAAGTCCCAAGCGTAACCTGACTTCCAAGAGCCGATTGTGAACCAAGCACCTTGTCGCCCAGCAATTGCGCCAGCGACTGATCCACCACGCGTATTTTCTCGATAGAAATAGGCAACATGTGGCTCGAAAGATTCGATTCGGTTTCTACCTTGCCAATCAGATTGCGGTATTCGCCGTTGCGAAGCAAGGCCCAACTTGTAATAGCTGGAACAACTGTAATATAAAGTCCCAATACGACCAACAAAACAAACGAAGCTTTGCCCGGCTTGCCAAGTTTGAGGGTTGGAGCATTGTTTTTACCCTGAACGACTCTAAACGGATTATTGAGCAAAACCCATACACCGATTAAAATCATAAGCAGCACAGCAAAGCCTGTAAAACCATAGTTTACTGTTGGCATTTGCATATAAACCAGAATAATTCCGGCTATAATAACTAAAACGAGATTGATTACTTTTTTCATTTGCTGTTTTATTTGAATGAATTTGAACTGTAAAGATACATAAAATTATTTAGCGGTTTTATTTGCCGATGTACCATCTTTTATTTCGTTAAGCATTATAATAATTTTATCCAGTTTCTCTACTTCAATGTTTTTCAACATGATTGCCAATGCTTCAATTTCCTTCTTGGCATCCACATTTGTTTTGTAATCTTCTTCTGCATGCATCCGATCGCGTTCATTTTGTCTATTTTGTGACATCATGATGATTGGAGCAGCATAAGCCGCCTGTGTTGAAAATACAAGATTCAACAATATAAACGGATAAACGTCCCAGTGATAAATAAAACCTATAAGGTTTAATATCATCCATAGAATTACTAAAACTGTTTGGATGATAATAAAACTCCATGACCCCATACCATTTGCTACAGAATCTGCAATTCGATTACCAAAACTTAAGGATTCGACATGTTTAGAATGCCAGTTTTTTTGTTTTTCCATTTGTAATTTTTATTAGTGATAAAATGATTATATAAACATGGATTAATAATTTTATTTATTTAAATACCATATACTTAGATTTAAAAAACTGGCAAATAACACCCAACATAAATAAGGAACAAGTAGAATTGCGGCAGTTTTATTTATTTTATAAAAAGCAAAGATAGTAAAGATAATCGCAACAATCATACTTAAAATTTCCATATAAGCCATACTTAATGCATGTAAATTGAAAAAGAGAAAAGACCAACAAAGATTTAGTACAAATTGAACTGCAAAAAGTTGTAAAGCTCTTTTTCGACCGTTATTTGTTGAGGTCCAGATAATACCAACCGAAATTCCCATCATTAAATACAACAGTGTCCACACGGGACCAAATATCCAATTGGGCGGATTAAAAGATGGTTTTATAAGAAATTGATACCAGTTACTTATAGCATTGATGGTACTGAAACCACTCAAAGTACCTAATGTTAGGCAAATAACTGCACAGACAAGAATTTTAACTGTTAGCGTTTTCATATTCTTATTTTTTGAAGTAAGTTTCCAATGTTTTATTCCGGTACTTAAAAATATTTTTTACTCTTTGATCAACGAATAATTTTCCCGCAATCCAACCAAATACCCATTTTCCAATGTCATAATGAAGAATATCGGTCATTAAAACACCTCCATCAACAGCCTTATAATGGTGTTCATGATGCCATATCCGGTAGGGACCTTTGCGCTGTTCATCCACAAAATATTCTTTTTCTTTGATGTGAGTAATTTCCGTACACCAGTTGATAGGGATATTCAGCATAGGTTTCAGACGGTAATTAATCAGCAAACCGGCATACATGGTCTCCGGTAATTCGGATATAATTTCGA
This sequence comes from uncultured Bacteroidales bacterium, assembly GCA_903901975.1. Taxonomy (GTDB): domain Bacteria; phylum Bacteroidota; class Bacteroidia; order Bacteroidales; family Paludibacteraceae; genus Paludibacter. The sequence continues at coordinate 3,603 of CAIUTB010000114.1, read as the reverse complement.
AAACCATATCGTCGGGTGTGACTTCATTTAAGTTTTTAGGAGTGGCAAAAAATTTCCAGGCTTCGTCAAGGCTGATAGGTAAAAATTGTTCTTGTTTGAGTTTTATCATTTTACGTGATTTTGTGTAAATGTTTAACAGAATAACAGTTCAAAATGTTTTAGAATTCAATTACCGAAATTTTTCTTTAATTCATTGACAAAAAATTCGGTTAACTCAATAGAAAGTAGTAATTTTGCGGTCTCTAAGAAAATTAGATTATTAAACAATATTATGGCAGAAAAAAAATTGAATTTATTGGCTGATTTTCCATCGGTTAGCGCACAGCAATGGATGGATAAAATCACAGCCGACCTCAAAGGAGCTGATTTCAACAAGAAGCTCGTTTGGAAAACCAACGAAGGCTTCAGCGTGTTGCCTTTCTATCGTGCAGAAGACATTGCTGGCTTGCAGACGAAAGATGCAGCTCCGGGTGTTTTCCCTTTCGTACGCGGAACAAAAGCCGACAACGAATGGTTTGTTCGTCAGGACATCGTTGTGGAATCGGCTAAAGAAGCCAATGCTAAGGCGTTGGACATTTTGTACAAGGGCGTAACCTCTGTAGGTTTCAAACTGAAAAAAGAAGAATTGAGTGCTGACTACATCGCTACTTTGCTCGAAGGCATTACAGCTGATTGTGTTGAACTTAACTTTAGTATTTGTGTTAGTGCAGCTGCTAACCTGGCAACTATTTTGACCGACTATTTCAAATCGAAAGAATACGACGTTAAGAAATTGCAGGGTTCTATCAATTTCGACCCAATCAACCGCATGTTGCAAGCCGGCAAAGAATTGACCAAAGAAGAAGTTACTGCAAAAGCTAAAGCAACAGTTCTTGCTGCTATTGGTTTACCTTTCTACCGCGTGATTGGCGTAAATGCTACTACATTGAGCAATGGCGGAGCTTATATCGCTCAGGAATTGGGTTACGCATTGGCTTGGGGTAACGAATACCTCTCTTCACTTGTTGAAGCCGGTGTTGACACTTCATTGGCTGCTAAAAAAATTAAATTCAGCTTTGGCGTAAGCGGCAACTACTTTATGGAAATTGCCAAATTCCGTGCTGCCCGCTTATTGTGGGCTAACATTGTGGATGCTTATCAACCGGCTTGTAAAGTGGAAGATTGCAAAAGCACCGTTAACGGCATTTGCAAATGTGCTGCCAAAATGCGCATTCACGCTGAAACTTCTACGTTCAACAAAACCATTTTTGACGCTAACGTAAATATGCTTCGTACCCAAACTGAAGCTATGAGCGCAACATTGGGTGGTGTAAATTCACTTACCGTATTGAGTTATGATTCGGTTTACAAACCAGCCGATGATTTCTCGGAACGTATTGCCCGTAACCAACAATTATTACTGAAAGAAGAATGTCATTTCGATAAAGTAGCTGACCCAGCTGCCGGTTCTTATTATATCGAAACATTGACTAACGAAATTGCTGCTCAGGCCTGGAAATTATTCCTTGATGTTGAGGATAACGGTGGTTTCTTTGCTGCTGTTACTTCAGGTTCTGTTCAACAAGCGGTTAAAGCTACTGCTGCTGCCCGTTTGAAAGCTGTTTCAAGCCGTCGTGAAGTATTATTAGGAACCAACCAGTTCCCTAACTTCAACGAAGCTGCTGCTGCCAAAGTTCAAATTACAGAAGCTACAGATTGTGGTTGTTCACACAGCGGAACTGAAAAACTATTGCCTGTACGTGGCGCTGCTGAATTCGAAGCATTACGTTTCGCAACCGAAGGTGCTGCTAAACGTCCAAAAGCATTTATGTTGACCATTGGTAGCTTAGCTATGCGTTTGGCTCGTGCTCAGTTCTCTTGTAACTTCTTTGCTTGTGCCGGATATGACGTTGTTGATAACTTAGGTTTCTCAACTGTTGAAGAAGGTGTTGCTGCTGCTCTGGCTGCTGGAGCTGACATTATTGTTCTTTGCTCAAGCGACGATGAATATGCTGAATTAGCTCCTGCTGCATTCAAAGCTATCGACGGAAAACAAATTTTCGTAGTTGCCGGTGCTCCTGCTTGTACCGATGATTTAAAAGCGATTGGTATCGAATACTTTGTAAACGTAAAAACCAACGTGCTTGAGATGCTTCAGAAATTCAATTCAAAATTATAATAAACACCAAGACCCGGAGACACAAAGTAAATGAATAAAGCAGAATTAGATAATATCGGAACTAAAATTGTGGATGCTGCATATAGTGTTCATAAAGAACTAGGCCCCGGTTTATTAGAATCGGTTTATGAATTTTGCTTGATAGAGGAGTTAAAGTCACGGAATTTGACTGTAAACAGTCAAATGAAATTACCAGTTGTTTATAAAGGTAAAATGCTGAACAAAGAATTTATTATCGACCTATTGGTTGAAAATGAAATTATCATTGAACTAAAAGCAGTAGAAATAGTACTGCCAGTTCATGAAGTTCAACTTCTTACTTATATGAAGCTTGCCGACAAAAAACTTGGATATTTGATCAATTTCAATGTTCCAATAATCAAAGAAGGCATAAAACGTAAAATAAACGGTTACTTTAATTAATTCGTGTCTTAGCGCCTCCGTGTTGAAAAAAAATAAATCTTATGAAACCAAATTTCAAAAACATAGATATCAAAAACGTAGCTGCATCTACTGCTCAGCAGGCCGATAGTAGCTGGCTAACTGCGGAATTGATTCCGGTTAAGCCATTTTATACAAAAGATGATTTGGAAGGCATGGAGCATTTGAACTATGCTGCCGGACTTCCTCCGTACTTACGCGGACCTTACTCGGTAATGTACGCTATGCAGCCCTGGACTATCCGTCAATACGCCGGATTTTCCACTGCTGAAGAATCAAATGCATTCTATCGTCGTAACCTTGCTGCCGGTCAAAAAGGTCTTTCGGTTGCATTCGACTTAGCTACACACCGTGGCTACGATGCCGATCACGAACGTGTGGTTGGTGATGTTGGTAAAGCAGGTGTTTCTATCTGTTCTGTAGAAGATATGAAAGTGTTATTTGATGGTATTCCATTGAATAAAATGTCGGTTTCTATGACCATGAACGGTGCTGTACTTCCTATCCTTGCATTTTATATCAATGCAGGTTTAGAGCAAGGTGCAAAACTGGAAGAAATGGCCGGAACTATCCAAAACGATATTTTGAAAGAATTTATGGTACGTAATACCTATATTTACCCACCTAAATTCTCGATGAAAATTATAGCTGACATTTTTGAGTTTACTTCTCAAAAAATGCCTAAGTTCAACTCTATCTCTATCTCAGGTTACCACATGCAGGAAGCAGGTGCAACTGCCGATATTGAGTTGGCTTACACTTTGGCCGATGGACTTGAATATCTTCGTGCCGGAGTAAATGCAGGTATGGATATCGACTCGTTCGCTCCACGTTTGTCATTCTTTTGGGCAATCGGAATGAACCACTTTATGGAAATTGCCAAAATGCGTGCTGCACGTATGTTGTGGGCAAAAATCGTAAAACAATTCAACCCTAAAAACCCAAAATCATTGGCGTTGCGTACACACTCGCAAACTTCAGGTTGGTCGTTAACAGAGCAAGAT
>CAIUTB010000113.1 GCA_903901975.1 uncultured Bacteroidales bacterium | reverse complement strand
TGATGAGTACCACTTTAGGTACAATAGACGCTCAAATATGGAGACAATCTTCGATTTACTCATAAGAAAGATGGTTTTAAAAGAACCTATACGGTTATAATCAATACATTAACTAGGGCGGTCTAAGCGCCTATACCAATTAAAAAATATGAAATTACATAAAATCAAAAAGAATGATTCCATCATTTTCAAGTTTATTTTGATTGGTATTTTATTGCTTAGCCAAAGCATAAACCTGATGGCAAATAATATTAGGTATGATGTTACACAGGTTGACAGTCGGATTTATGTTGAATTTGTGTATACAGAATGGACTGTAGGTAGTCAGACAGTATTTATAACCGTGACCAATAAGACAAGTGATATTCTTAATGTTAGGTTGAATTTCACGGTACACGGTTCAGACGGCCAAGAAATGTCTCAGGAAATTGGTACTTGGGGTGGTACCGGTCTTGTAATGAAACCGGGAGCAAAGATGAGTGGAGATAAAAATAATTGTATGATGTGGTATGATAAACCTTGCGGAAGCAATGCATTAAATGTTGAGGTTGGAAGATCTTGTATTCAGAGCATCACCTTTAACTTGCTCGGCATCACCAATGTAGGGGAGCAGGAAAGAAAGGAAAAGGAGCAAAAAGAAAAGTTGGAATTAGAAAAAGAAGCAAAAAGAGAGGCAAAGGTAAAAGCGGATAATGCACTTGTCGAAAAACAAAAAGCGGAGTTAATTGCACAACAAAAAGCGGAGTCTATTGCACAACAAAAAAAGACAGACGAAGCTACAAAACAAAAAAAACAAGAATCTACAAGAACTGAAGTAAGTAACAATTCTCAAACAGGGAATCAACAAAATACAAAATCAAATCAACCTTATGTACAAAAGAGTCAGACACAAATAGATGCCGAAAACAGGGCTATACAAGTGGAAAATGAACGCCGAAAAAAAGAAGCAGCTGAAGAGCAAGCACGAAAACTGGAAGCCGAAAAAAGAGAAATGGCTAATAAAGAAATAGAACGGATTAAACAAAGAACGATTAATGAACAGGTAGCTATAAGTAAGATGGCACCTATGGTCGGGAAATTTGCTGAAGGAATTCTATCTCAACCCGGTGGTAGATTAGGAGCGATTATGGGTATAGGGAATGCAGAGGTATTTGGTTTATCCTATGGTGATAATAGAAAAATGCAAATTAATTTATATTCTGATATAGATTTAAAAAATGTTGGATTAAGCATGGACCTGATGTTGCTGAATGGATTAAAACTCATAACAAAAAATCAGATATCTGATATGATTTCAATATGCCCAACCATTGGTTATACTATCGTAACGGGTAATGTTGATGGAACCGGATATCATTTCAGAGAAAGTGGCTCGGCAGTAAATTATAATGCACTAACCGCCGGACTAACTGCATTTATTAATTTCGGGATGTTGTACCTTAAAGTTACTTATTCTGTGAATGCAGTTTATTTTGAACCAAACCCTGCTTATTACTTGCCTGTAGTTAAACCAATAAACGAAAGTCTTTTTTCTATTGGTGTAGGGATTGGTTTTGATAAATAATGTTATTTATCAATGGATTAGTAGGCCATAAAAAATATTTTAATAAAATAATAGTCTTACAATTGAACATTTTTTGTGTGAACTAGGAGTCCAATACTAATTATTCCAATTCCCCTCGTTTGAAAACGAGGGGGAAAAAGTTTACTTCACTAATTGATTGACTGATTCCACCAATCGTACAAATTCCCGTCTGTAGCCATGAGCATCAGTTCCAACACCGTTGTTTGCCAGTTCAATAACTTTGGCATACGTTGCATCGCCTTTGAAATCCGATTCGCGGAGTAATTGTCCGAACATGGCCACAGCCGTAATAAACTGAAAATCGGAAGTCGGTTTCTTGTTGATATCGCTTGCCAGCACCGGAACTTCCAGCTTTTCGCTTTTTGTTCCGTTTGGTTGTTTGTAGCGAAGTTTTACGGTAAGTAATTCGGAAGAATTTACGCTGGTTTCGTCTGAATTGGTTGCTGTAGTTTTCTGATATTTCAGCTTGTCAACACCCCCAAAGTTGTTCTTTACCCCAACAGGAATAATTTCGTATAAGGCGGTAACGGTATGACCTGAACCTAATTCACCCCCATCTTTCGTGTCGTCGTTGAAATCTTCCTTGTTCAGCAAACGGCTTTCGTACCCGATTAAACGATATGCATTTACATAAGCCGGATTAAATTCCACCTGTATTTTCACGTCTTTCGCCACGGTGTACATGGTGCTGCCAAATTCATTGACCAACACTTTGTTTGCTTCCTGAATATTATCGATATAGGCATGGTTTCCGTTTCCTTTTTCGGCCAGAATTTGCAGTTTGTTGTCTTTGTAATTACCCATTCCATAACCCAGCACAGTGAGATAAACACCGGTTTTGCGTTTCGATTCGATCATTTTTTCCAACTCATCCGGACTGGAGATTCCTACATTAAAATCGCCATCGGTACAAAGAATAATACGGTTATTTCCATTCGCGATAAAATTCTTTTCGGCAATTTTGTAAGCCAGCATAATGCCTTCACCACCGGCTGTAGAACCACCTGCATGCAGACTTTCAACTGCTTCCATAATTTTTTGTTTGTCCGTTCCTTCAGTCGATTCAAGTGCCACACCTGCTGCTCCGGCATATACCACAATTGCCACTTTGTCGGTTTTACGGAGATTATTGGAGAGCAATTTGATAGACGATTTCACCAGATCCAGTTTGTTCGGGTCACTCATTGAACCGGAAACATCCAGCAGAAATACAAAATTGGAAAAAGGCAGATTCTCGGAAGGAATCTCGCGGGCTTTCACACCGATTTTTACCAGTTTATGTTCAGCATTCCAGGGGCAAACAGCCATTTCGGTAACTATATTCACTGGGTCTTTTCCCGTGGGTTGCGAATAATTATAACTGAAATAATTAATAAGTTCTTCAGTACGGATAGCATCCTTCGTTGGCATTTGTCCCTGATTAATCATTCTGCGCATATTGCCATACGATGCCGCATCTACATCCAACGAAAAAGTAGAAAGTGGCTGATCTTTTGCCATATTGAAACGGTTTTCTTTGAAACTGCCATATTCTTCGGTGTCAGCAACAGATATGTTTTGCTGAAGGCTGGCATTTCCACGTATCCGAATTCCTGCCATTCTGCCTTGTAATGCGGGTGATAGAGCTGAAACTGCACCTGTCATACAAGTCATTTTTCTGGTACCATATCCTACAACCACTATCTCATTTAAGGATTTTGAGTCTTCTTTCATGGCAACGTCCAGTGTTTCACTTTTAACTACTATTTCTGATTTTAAAAATCCGATATATGAAAATACCAGCTTCTTTCCTTTTTGGGTAGAAATCCTGTAATGACCTTTACTATCAGTTAGGGTTCCGTTATTTGAACCTATTTCTTTTACACTAACGCCAATAAGGAGTTCATGTGTTTGAGCGTCGGTTACGATTCCCGAAACCTGAATTTGCTGAGCAAAAATGCTGCCTGCAAGTGTGCAAACCAACGTTAGGATGGCTACGAATCTGTTTTTTCTTGTTTTCATGACTTTTGTTTTTAAATATGAATAATTTTTTTAGAGTTAAGTTGGAGTACGACTTTAAGTCGTGCCCCAACTATTATTTCAAACATTTTACTTATTAGATACATTTTCCATTCAAATTCCATAAATCGCAGCGATTTTTTTTTACTTTTGTGGAATAAAAAAATGCAGAAATACTTATCTTGTTGAAAATCAAAGGGAAAATATCGGACTATTCGGAAGAAAATTTGCTTCAAGCTTTTGTGGAAAGTGGTGATGCAAGCTTTTTCGGAGAATTATACAGGCGATATATTCCGCTGCTGTATGGTTTGTGTCTTAAGTATTTAAATAACAAGGAGGGAGCACAAGATGCGGTTATGGATATTTTCGAAGTGTTGGTTGAGAAAATACCTCAATACGAAATAAATAATTTCCGGACATGGTTGTACAGCGTTGCCAAAAATCATTGTCTGCAGCTTTTGCGAAAAGAAAAACAGATAAATTTTATTAATA
>CAIUTB010000112.1 GCA_903901975.1 uncultured Bacteroidales bacterium | reverse complement strand
TAAATAGCGATAACAATCTTCATCTGTTGAAAATGCTTTGTGAAACTTAATTGAATTCACACCTAAAAATTGATTTCCTTGATTCATGCTACAAAAGTAGCAATTATAAAAATAATGGGCGGTCTAAGCGCCTATACCAATTTTTTAATTTTATTATTAGTAATTTTCTACTAATTTGATGGAATCATTTTAATAGTAACAAATCAACTTTTAGTGTTATTTCTTCAAATTATTGATTTTTGGAATTGTTTTTATTTATCTTTTACACAACGGACTGCATATCCTTCCATTTTATATCCTTCCATTGCTCCAACAATGGGTGATGAGTAGGATAAACGTACGAGAATTGAATACATCTGAGAGCTGGATGAGGTGCTTGTCCACCAGCAGGCATAATTAGGTGATTGATCAGTATGATAGCCCATTGGATAAGCTGAAAACCCTGTTGTATTATTTTTAGTTAAGTCATACCCACATGAACCTTTATTCTTACTTTTAGGCCAATCTGAAGTTGCAATAGCCAGCGATTGAGCACAATTAGTTCCGTATGAATTAGCAACATAGGTACCATCATAATTTCCACCCTGTGCTGCCACGTGTTTAAAAAATATCTCCCAATCGCCCTGAGTTGAGACATGCCATCCTTTGGGTGCTATGTTTCGGGCATCGGTTACTGCATACCAGGTGTAAAATCGCCCATAACCTGGATGTTCATCATATTTTCCCTGTGAATTAATGGTACGATATATCCATTGATAGTTAGGTGTTAATTCGGAATTTAGATCTTTGTCATAGGGTGTTGAGGTAGCAATTGGATCTCCGTTTCTGTATTTAGTTGTTCTTAAATCTTCTACCATCCAGGTTTGAGTACCATAAATTTGGGTTTTATATACATTCCCTTCAACGTCTGTTACAGTACCCGTTAATTTAAAATTATCGGTACAACTTACTATCAATAAAAGTATGGAAAACAGATTGAATAAATAGGATAAATGTCTTTGTTTTTGCATATGAGTATAATTTTATTTTTTGTCAATTATGGAATAATTAGCAATATATTTAAAGTAAAAATAATTTTTATAGTAATGGAATTTGTTTTGTGAATTCCACACGTTTGTGCTTTTAACTGAAAATTATTGAACTATAAACTTAAAATTTTGAGATTCTCCGGTATTCAATTTTGCATTAATCAGATATACACCTTTTTTCAGCGTTTGTTTAATATACTGCAAATTTAATTCACTCGTCAATTCATTCGTTGACAATAATGTTCCGGCTACATTATATATTCTATAACTTACAATTTCTGAAGATGCCAAATTAACTGAAGAAACCGCAGTATTTAGACCATTTATATCCAAAGTTATCTGGTCAATTCCGGTTGTTTGATCAATAATTAATTTGAGATCATATTTCTTTATTAGTCCCGCAGTTATAATTGAAAACGCACCTCCAACATCGAATGCCCTGTCCACATTAGCAGCGGAACTACCTGTATAAGTATTTGTTGCTTTAAAGCCTATTGGCTCTATACTCCAGTTTGGCGTAGTATTGTCAGTGTTAGGGATGCAAAATTTGAACATTCCATCAAAACTTGCTCCACCTACCATGTAAACTCCCGGAAAATTCCAGCTAAAAATTTTGCCATTTCCACTAATAGCAGGAAGCGATGCCTGAACATTATTTGCAACATCTTTCCAAATTGTATTCCAAGCAGCTTTTGTTCCACCGGATACATTGTTTAAGAAATAACAACTTCCAATTAATCCATATTTCACGGTTGAATAATCTGGCAAACTAGCATGATAAATACTCGCATCAAACTCAACAACATTACTAAAGCTACTCCATTGATTGCCAGCTTTATAAAGACTGGATGAGCCAAGGGGTACATAAAGCGTACAAGTGCTTGTTGGATCTCCATAAAATACATCATTCGTAGAATTACTCAATACAGGCAAAGCTAATGCTGCAGTACTATAATCATGTATGGATGATAAACCAATGCAATTATAAAATGCACCCAAACCCAGGCTTGTTACAGTGCCGGGAATGCTAACACTCCTTAAATTAGTACAACTTGCAAATGATAATTGTCCAATGGAGGTGACTCCTGAAGGGATAACAATAGATTTGATATAAGAATTAGTATTAAAAGCACTTCGGGCAATGGATGTGATTGTAGCAGGTAAAATTATTGAAGTTAATCCGGCCCCTTTTTTATTATATAATCCAGTTCGGGGAATTTCATTTGCAATATAAGCAGTTGATGCGGTAGTATATGTTCCTTCTGTACCTATATATGCAGCAACAGTTGTAGCGCCGATATCAAGTACACTTACTGCTGTCAAACTATCACGAATTATTCTAAAATCACGGGCATCAATTGTTCCTGTAACCGTTAGTTGTATAACTCTAAGTCTTTCAATCGTAGAAACAAACGTATTTAATGTTCCCGGAGTAGTTATATTTACTGTTTTTGAAGTACTGTAATTTTTGAAGGTTGTAGTGATTCCCGGTTCATTATATAGCATCGGATTTCCTTTTGCTGTTCCATTCAACTCATAAATGTTTTTTATAATTAAACGTATGGTGTCACTTGGCAAGTTAGTGTCCATTACCAAATGCATAAGACTTTTATCACTGGCATCCTGAGAAATTGATTTTATCAATACCTTTGATACTTTTCCAAGCCTGATAGCACTTAACTGATAATTTGTACTATCGGTACTATTCTGCAAATAGGGTACTTTGGTGTAACTTACATCAATCGTATTAGTTCCTGTCAGAGCGACATTTTTTACTGCGATATACTCAGTCTGGTAATTATTTGTGTAAAACACAGAACCCGACCCACCTATAAAAACTTTTCCGGTACTTGTTACATCAATCATTCCAATACCCATTTTATTGAAGCTTTGGTTTTGAATCCATGACAAACCATTGTCCGTTGAATACGAATAACCAGTGCTGTAATTTGCGGATAAATAGGCGTTATTTGCAGAGGAGTATCGTAGATCACCTATAAACGGAGAAGTTGAAACAGGCATCCAGGTAGTTCCGCCATCTGAAGAAGAATATACTTGACCTGTAGTACTATTTGATAATATACCATTTAAATTATCTTTGAAATCAAAACTTCCACCGGTTATTGTCGTTAATGGAGTGTTGATTTCAGTCCATGAAATTCCTTTATTTGTAGATTTCATTATCTTCCCAAAATTAGTAAGAAAATAGATTGTGTTGCCATGAACTCTGAATACATTATTTAAATTGTATGTGTAATCAATTGGTCCTGTAGGCAAGGATGCATTTGGTATTGAATCCCAGGTGCTTCCACCATTGGAAGTTGTATAGATTTCAAACTTTTTAGTTGTGTTTCCATCCCCCACAGCAACTCCTTCATTCACGTTCCAGAAATAAATAAAATCAGCAAAAGAGCTGGTACTATTAAAACCTGAAGTTTGTTTATTCCAGGTAGAACCCGCATCTGAAGTCTTATATATCCCTATTTCTGTTCCCTGACATACTATATTGTATGCAGTCGTTGCATTAACTGCACATATACCACCCTCTTGAAAATTCCATGTAACTGGTAAAATTTTGGTTGTCCAGTTAAGTCCTCCATCGATTGTGTAAGAAATCTTTGTATCGTTAAAATCTTTTGTCCAAATGATATTGTCATTCAGAACCGATAAATTTCTTATTTGTTGAGATGGCCATAAATAACTTTGCGTCCATTGTGCTTTCATGGGTAAGCCTAAAAGCAAACTTACTACTAAAATTGAGAAAAACTTTTTCATAACTTGAATTTTTTAATTATAAATACTAATACTTGTTTGTAGAAAAATAGTAGTAATACCAAGAAAATCTGTTAGCTTTACTTTTCTTATTTGTTTACTATTTTTCCGGGATTTGATCTTAAGTTATACTCGGGAATATAACACTTTTATTTATTTGCAAAAAACACTAAAACATTTATAAGCTTTAATTGTTTAATTTACATTTATGAATTGATACCGGGTAAAACTCATCATGTGCAAAAATATAAGAATTGAGTATTGGCTGCTATTCAAATAATCAAATAATCAAGTCAAATCGTCAAAAAAAATAGTTATAACTTTATTAAAAGAGTTTTATTTTCTCCTATTTCTCTTTATTTATGGCATTATGGATCAATTTAAACTCATATTATTAGTAACATCCTTTATTTTACCTTTTGTAATGGGTATTACATTGTTGTTACATTTGCAAGGCTATCTTTCCCGAAAAGTGATGACATTTGCTTTGATAAATACCTCATTGGTATTCCTTTTTAATTTTTTTTATTTTCAAAAAGATTTTCAAACCTATTCTTATATACATAGCCTTCATATAGGAACTGTTTTATGGATATTCCCATCGATTTATCTGTATGTAAATTCCATTTTGAACAGTCGAAAAGGCTTTAATTTAGCCCTGTGGCATTTACTTCCGGGTGTATTGTTTATGATTGTTTCTGCCATGTTGTTTTATGGATTTCTGAATAATACTGAACGGATATATTATTTATCAAACTACCGGAATAGCGATATTCATTTTGCTGCACTAAACTTACAAGCAGTACGAATTTTTCGTTTTATAGATGTAATTTTTATAATAGCTCAGATTACCTATTATTCTATATCAATAACCATCTCGACGAATCGCTACAATGAAAAACTGTTGAATGAATTTTCCAATGTTGAAAATCTTTCTATTAATTGGATAAAGGGATTTAATTATTCATTTCTGGTAGTTGGTATTCTATTTATTTGTTTTTATATTTTCAATCCTTTTAAGGAACAAAACACACTGCTTTTGCTTGTAATATTATTTGGAGTATCAATGTTTATGTGGGCGATGGGAATTGCCTCTTTCAAACAAAAACAATTGTCGGAATCGCAATCCGAAGAAATTATAACGAACGATTTAGTTGAAATATCTGAAATAGGCACAAACAATATTGAACTAATTTCAAGACTAATCGACTATGTGGAAATAAAACAAGCTTTTTTGCAATCTGATCTTAGTATGACATCTGTTTGCCGTGAAATAGGCACAAATCGCACGTATCTTTCGGCATTAATCAATCAACAATTTGGAGTCAATTTCAATACTTTTATCAATCAGTATCGAGTGAAGTACGTAACATATTATCTGAAAGAAAATCCATCAACCACAAAAGATGAGTTGGTTCAATTAGGCGGTTTTGGGTCTTTGAGTAGTCTTAATCGAGCTGTGAATAAAAAATATGAAATAGAAAGATAGAATACAGATAATCTTAGAAGTAGCAGGAATGAGGAGTATAATTCACACTCCCATATTTAAAACAGGAGAACCGACTCAGGATTTGAGCCGGTTCTCTTATTTGCTAAGCGATTTAATCTTATTTCTTAGTCTCTCCAAAAATCTTATACGAAATACCAAGTTTAACAACCGGATAGATTCCGCTCCAGCTGATTGTAGTCAGCGTTGTATTAAGATTATCGACTAAAATCTGATTTGCCTGTGCTGTAGGAGTAAACATATTCGTACCGCTAAGGCCAATCACATACGATTTCATATAATACGCACCAAATTCGAGACTCATTGACAAGCGATGGTCACGTGAAATGTTTCGTCCAAATCCTATCGCACCATAGGGTGAAAGCTTTTGAAGTGGCTTAATGGTCAATCCAAGCTGTCCAAGATCGTCGGGAGTAAAAGTTATATCACCAAGTTTTATTGGACTTGCTGATTTTAGAGTTGCTGCTAAATCCATATCGGTATTTACCACACCACCCGAAATATAAAATGATTTTCCAAGATAAAGGTCAAGAATGGCAGATATTCCTCCGGTTTTAATAGTTGGGGTCATAGAAAGCGACTGACCACCCAAATTAATGTTAATAGGATTATTGATAGCATAGACATTTTGAATAAGGCTATTATCTAACTTCTCATACGACAACCGAAGAGCTAAAAATTTGTTGAGAGCAGTAGTAACATTTACTCCCACACCATTGGTGGATGCACTTACACCTAATGCAATTCCAAAGTAGGAACGAGGTTTTGCCGGACTTACATTTACCGTTACGTTGGTGGTTTCCTGTGTTTGTGCCATCAGAGTTGCAGAGATAGTCACAAAGATGATTATTAGTAGTTTTCTCATAATTTTGTGGAGATTGATTTAAGTGAACTAAAAACATTATCAGATAAGACGATATTGTATTTTACAATAATAGTATTGTTAGCAGGTATAGGAATAGGAGGAAGTGTTACCGTATTTGAAGTAGAACCGGAATTTACTGTTGGTGTACAAGTAACTACCAAGCTATCATTTACTTTATCTACTCTGAGTTTCGCAGTTGCATTTGAAGTTCCATACATTGCAAGAATATCATAATCAACGCCCAATTGTATATTTAAAGTGCCAACCCCATATAATATAGAATTTATTATCCAACTGGTTGAAGTTCCTGAAGGCCTTAAATAAATTGAAGCATTCGGTTTAATTAACATGTCCGGTTGAGACTTTGAACTTAAACTAATATCAGTCATTACAGTTAATGCTCCGGGAATAGCTGTAGTAGATTTATTAATCGTAACTTCATAAGATCCACTACATAAATCAGAAACATCCAAAACAGACGGAGTAAAAGTTACTCCAGGGGTAGTAGATGTAAATGTGAGTTTAGCAGCTTTATTGTTAGGAGTGTTATAAAGTTGAATAAATCCATCAGTAGGATCACCCGGCAGTGCAGAAAAATAATCAGTCTTGTGAAAATCCCAACTGTAAACATTAGTTGTTACAGTTCCTGAAACTCTGGCGTTATCACCTTTAAATACAATTTTGGCACCATAAAAACAAGAATTTGTAAAAAAGTCCCAATTCCACATACTCAAATGCTTTACTGTTTCTTCCAGTACCAAATCAGTACCAACTTTCCGAACAGTATCCACCTTTTCAAACATCCACTCGCCACTGCCTTCATTCTTACTCCACATTTCAATTACATCGTTTTCTTTAATAGAAACTCCCGTTTTCGGATTAATCATCGTTGGATCTAATTTGGTTTTGATGTGTATTCCACCATTTTCAAAGGTTTTAACTTCCTGATTACCGGAAGTTAGGTTTACACCATACATACCTGCTGAAACCATTTTAATACCACTGGTTGTTCCATCTGCCATTTTTGCACTGACATCTAAACCTCCGGGAATGGATGCCTGTGCTGTGCTATTTGTTGGGTTAAAAAATACAACTTGTGAATTCACAGTTCCAGTCACAGGATTTCCACTTGCGTCTTTGAGTATTACACCTTGTTGTATATCCACTGTTTGAGCTCCTGAATTTAAGGATTCGGAAGCAGGCAGGGTTAAAGCACCAGTATTTGTAGCAGAAGCAAAATTTGTTTTTTGACTTACAGAGACTCCTTGAGGAGCATCGCTTATTTTAATCAAAGGAATAGTAACAGATTTAATTTTGTTCTCAATGAAAACAACCTTTTGGGTTACGTTTACATATCCGGCTAGGTTTGTTGTTACTGTAAACTCGACAGGATTAGTATCAAGGGCAGTAGCCAAATGTGGATCAATAATCAAATCAAGCATACCCATCATGGTTTTACAAGTCGTTGCAGATTGACCCAGAGTATTGTAAATGGCTGAAGCATTTTTCCCACCTACAGTTACAGTTGCCACATCGGCAATATACTGATTGGTTTTGGCATCGACAAATTGGAGATGTGCCAGAGCTTTAAACTCAGGTGTTCCTAGAGCAATTTTCACACTATCCAACGAGGTTTTGAGTTTACCCAAATCCTCAGTCAGTGTGCAATGCGAAAATAGCATGGGCGTTAAAGCCAGTGCTACATAAACGATTAATCGGCTAAGTTTTTTCATTTTAATTTTAGAATTTAGTTTAAATTTTTATAGATTTACAAACTTCAAATTTATTGTTAGTTTTCTGACATTATGATTCGAATAACAATAATTACAAACCAATTGTACAATATTTTCAAAACATATATATTAATCACAAATAATTATGAGCTTATAAACAGTGCATAAAATTAGACAAAGAAATAGATTTCGTGCTTCTCTTTTGGTAATTATAACAGATTTATATTTATTTTTAAACATTTTTTCTTTCGTTTATTTGTAGTATATATTACTTTATAACATAGTATATATTACTTTATAACATAGTATTTTATATTACATATTGATTATGGATGGAATATGAGTTGGCTTAGTGATAATCAAAAAATTGACGAAGAAACATTGAC
>CAIUTB010000111.1 GCA_903901975.1 uncultured Bacteroidales bacterium | reverse complement strand
CCCGGTTCGGCGTAGCGTAAAAAGGTTCATGTTCGGCATAGCGTCTTTCGCTATGTCGAAGCTAAAGGCAAGGCTCTGCCTTGCATATTGAAAAAGAATATGAAAAGCAGGAGCTTTTCTTTTAGCATGACGAAGCGGGACGCTTCGCCAAACATTTGCTGAATAAATGTAGGCTACGGCGAACAGGGGATATGTTATCCCAACTGTATGTATTATAAGGATTTACAATCCGAAATAATAAATCCGATTTTAAAGCCGGATATGCTACTGGATTAAAAATCCAAAGAATACAAGAACTGGGATTGCAAATCCCAGTGGCGGTATGCAAGCTTTTTTACATTAGAGAGTATATCCGGTGGGTCGGGGCAGAAGTTCAGGTGACAATTCCCACACGACAACTATACTACACCCTGATAACTATTCAAAAGAAGTGAAAACAGAAGAAAGTCAAAAAAACGGAACGTTTTTTTGACTTTCTCTCTTTTCTTTATTATAAATCACTCGACATATAAGCAACAATCCATTTTTCCAAATCAGTATCGGCATCTAAATCAATGCGTTCTTTGATTGTTTTCCGACGGTTATATAGTGTGTTTTTATTCATGTTCAATAGCAAACAAGAATTTGGGATATTTATTTTTAAACAAATAAGCGCAATAACTACACAATCAGTTTCGGTTAGCTCTGTAAACTCCTTTTTTAATTTTGAAATTCTACTTTCAAACAGATTGTCAACTTCTGTGATAAAATCAGACCAGTCTTTTTGAGACAATGTAGATTGTTTGGTTATCTCCTCAAGAAATTGTTCTTTTTTTCCCTGAGTGATTAAATTTATGTTCAATTTATTAAATGCCAACGTATTTTCTACTTTATTTTGAGTCTTTGCCAGCAATAATTCTCTTTTTTGCCGGTTTTGAATTTCTGTTGTTTGTTTGCTAAATTTCAACCGTTGTTTTTCAATTTCATCATCAGCTTGTTTTTGTTTAGACCTGTTTCTGATGAATAGAAACAGTACCAGTATTGTCAAAAAACCAACTGCCAGCAATGCAATCCAGATTATTTTAGTTTGGTTCGCAATTTTCAACGCTGCATTTTCTTCTTCTTTTTTCGTAAAATTATATTGCTCATCAATACGATGTAATTGGTTGCTGATATTTAATGCATAAATAGAATCCCGTAGGATATATCCTTTTTCTAAATAAAAATAGGCTTTGTTATAGTCCTTTGATTCTTCTGAAATAAGGGCAGCAGCGTGTAATGCAATTAATTTGTTTGAAGAACTAGATTTGTCTGATAGCGCAATTTTTAAATAATATTTTGCTGAATCGGGATAGTTTAGTTTTAAATAGAGATACGAAAGATAAGCTGAATAATATGATTGTTTTGAAGGAAAATAATGATAACCTTTTAAGATTAATTCTTTTGCTTGTTTATAATCTCTCTTATATAGCAATTCTCCCTGCCGTGATATTATACTGTAATAATTTATTGAATCACCCGCTTCTTTTGATGCTTTAAGAGCTAAATCAGAATAATGCATCACGCTATCAAAAGGATAATCTAACTGATTATACATATTTGAAATATCCCTGTATGCATAAGCCAAATATTTTTTATTTTTTGATTGTTTTAAATACAGTAGCGATTTTTTAAAATAGCTTAGAGAGTTTTTATACATTTCATCTTGCATGCAAATATATCCCAAACAAAATTGAACCAATCCTTTTAATTTGTTTTGATTTGTCTGAGCTAATACATTTTCAGCCTCCTTATAAGCTAGCATTGCAACCGTATCTTTTTGCAATAATTCCAATACACACCCCAGCAGATACCACGCAGTTCCGCTTTGTTTTTTCAGCTTACTATTCTTGTAATAATTTACAGATATTTGAATAATACTATCGGATGTAAATTTCTTTTGAAGTTTGTAACTCGCATGAGTATATTGCAAGCACCATGCTGAATAATCCGCTTTAGGAAGGTTTTCGGGATGAGCGATTGAACTCAATAATTTGAATGAACTATCCGGTGAAGTATCTAATAACTTTTCAGCTTTCAGAATAACTTCGTTGCGAGTATTGTGCGGTTGACATGAAATGAAAAATAAAACAAAAAGAATTGCCCCGTATTTTTTCATGGGAATTTGATAATGAGTATTATTTTTTACTTTGAAATCAGGAATATTACAACTATGGGTTAGTTAAAATACCCCTTGTTTCTGTCAGATTTGTTAGCCTTGCCAATTTATTTTTTTTAAATATCGTAAGTATGCAATTATCAGACTTTTAGAAAATACGTTTTAGCCTTGCCTTGCCACACTTTTTTTTGGAGAATCAAACAAGCCTCTCTAACTTTGGGTACAAATTTAATTAAAATTATTCAAACTTAAAAAAACAAATTCTATGAAACGTTCAATTTTTTTCTCAATTTTACTTGTTACATTTAGTTGTGGGCTTTTTGCACTTCCAACAGAAATTGATTTGACGAAGCTTCCTGAACCGAAAAGTCCAAAACCACTGTCATTAATTTTTCTTCCTGTTAGTGCCTTCATTAGCGAAACATCATTATCTGTCTATTTTGATTCACCTGTTGGTAACGCAACTATTACGGTGTATGATGCCAATAATGATGTAGTATCACAAGAAACGGTTGACACTTATTCAACTACTGAAGTTTTTATAGCTACAGATACATGGGCAACTGGAAATTACACCATTAAAGTTAGTTATGGAACAACTGCCTTATCAGGTATATTCTTAGTTGAATAATTCAACATCAAATTCAGGCAAGAAACAACTATGCTTCGGAATTAAACTTTCTTATAAAGAAATAAAAGTTTGCGATTTAAGTGTAAATGTTTCTTGCTTAAATATAAATCTTTGCCATAAAGATATAAGAGTTTTATGACTGGGAATAAAAGTATGCGATCTTGAAATAAAACTTTGCCGTAAAGATATAAATGTTTTATGCTTGAGAATAAAACTTTGCCGTAAAGATATAAAAGTTCGCGATAAAGATATTAATTTCACTTAATAAAATATATTTATTTAGTATTCAATCACTTATTTATTTTTTCGTTTAAACAATCAAATTATTAATCATTTAAATTTAAAAAATTATGGCAGATTACATTCCGCAAAATGACGCCAAAATGGATTTATGGCAGAAAAATTTAATTGAAATTGTTGAATCTAAAGTTACCGTGTGGGGTATTTTGGCTGACGATTTCACCTTAGTAAAGGCACAGCAAGTAGTTTGGGAAGCTGCGTTTGGTAAGGCAAGTAACAAACAAAACCGCACTGCTGCCGATGTATTGGCAAAAGACGAAGCGTATGACGAATACGTGGCTGTTATTCGCCCATTTGTGGCTCAATGGTTAGCTAACAACAGCAAAGTGAGTGACAGTGACCGTGCCCGTATGGGATTAACCGTGAAAACGGGAACACGAACACCAACTCCCGCACCCACAACAAGCCCGATTGGGACTGTAGATTTTTCGGTACGCCAGCAGCACACCCTGCATTATTACGATGAAGCCTCGGCTCATAGTAATGCAAAACCCGAAGGTGTGCATGCTTGTGAAATATTTATGAAAGTGGATGGCGATGCTCCCAAGGATGTTTCGGAATTAAATTATCAGGGTACTTGTACGGCTGCACCTTACACGGTAAAATTTGATGGAGCTAAAACCGGAAAAGTGGCGTATTACTGGCTGCGCTGGGTAAACACCCGCGGAGAATATGGTCCTTGGAGTAGCACACTGAGTGCTATGGTTGTGGGATAAAATTATATTTTACAAAAAAATATCTAAATTGTTAGCATAACTAAACTAAATAAAAAAAAGGAGGAAACAAAAGCAAAATAATCATATAGAAAGCAAAACATTAATTCAATAAATAACAACTTGACTAGCTTTCAGTCTTTAATAAGTGTTACTAAAACAATTAAATTTAAATAAAAAAACAAACAATAAGATGAAAAATAAACTAACAAAATATGTTTTAAGCATTTTAGCAATTACATTTGTAATGACAAGTTGTAGCAAAAATGAAGATAACACTTGCTTCCGTTTCAAGCAATAAAAAGGATTATAGTTCATTAATAAGTCAACAAAGAATTATGTTGGCAAAAAATTTAATTAGTTCAATAAGTGAAAATCCACAAGTTGGTGAAATCATTACCTCAGAATGTAAAAAGAAATTTGATGGCGATTTTGATGTATTATGCAATGATTTATTTAATAAAAGTGTTAATCAAAGCAACTCTAAAAGTATTAAAATAGGCGAAATGGTTAACGAAACTGCAAAATTAAATAAAGTAAAATCACTCACAAACATTAATATTAATGATTTTGCAAACACATTAATATCTAATGATAGTTTACTTCAAATTTATTATTACATTTGTAATGGTGATTCTACTAACTTTGAAGGAATTGTTATTGTTCCAGAAGGCGTAAAAGAAAGAGATGGAAAAGATTTATTAGTAATCAAAAAAGATGGCTCAGAATCTTATATAAGAAGTGATATAGATCCTCACACAAATTATTTAGTAATATCTAAAAATGAACGTGTTGCTTCACTAAATATTAAATCTTCTAATAGTCAACTATCATATGCCAAAAAAGTAAAAATGACTGGAGAAGGTAAAAATATGAGCATAGTTCAAGCTACATTTACATCAATGGATGCAAAACGAACTGTAGAGGATTGGTTTGGTGGTGAACCAGAAGTAAGATTAAATGTACTTTATCCATTAATAAATCCTACAACTAATCTAATTGTTGAAGCTAGGAATAGTTCATTTTTATATCCAGGGCAATGGTTGAAGTTAGGTCTTTTTGAAAATACTGTCAAATGGAATACGACTTTGGTTCAATGTCCATTTTGGTTGAGTAATGAAAAAAATTATGGAAGAAGATTAATCTGGACAGAAGAAGATGGAACTTCAGCTGCAACTACAATTAATAATATTTGGACTGAAAAAACAATAGGATTAACAACATCAATTAATACAACAATACCAGCGACAAATAATGATAAAGTCATTGCAGATAGTTGGATTGACTACGATCAAGTAGGAACTGGTACAACATACACTTGGGCTATTATTAAATTTCAAATAAGTTGTAACTAAAAACTTGAAATGGTTGTTATTAAAGGGTATTTATACAAATTTTAAATATATGATACGTAAAATTCTATTTGCATTTTTTCTTTTTACTTCAATGAGCTTGTTAGCTCAAAAGCTGGAATTTATTGGTTTGGGCATAAACAGTGAAATGAAAAATGGTGAAAATATGCGAACCGGAGTAGCTTTTTCCTACGAAAACCAATTGACAAAGCACAACGGATTTGAAATCGGATTGAATCAGCGATTTGCTGATCGATATATTATTGGACCTGTAGGAGATGGAACTTTTCAGACTTCTCATATAATTGAAAATTATCTGAGTTTGCCAATTTTGTATAAGTTTTATTCTAATATCGTTAACTTATCAACCGGTATTAACATTGACTATTTTGTAGCATGGAACGATATAACCAAGTTTGGAGTAACTGAACCTAACTCTTACAATATAAATCCAAAACTTTATGTTGGTTGGGTATTTAAAGTTGGAAAAACGATTCCTTTGTCAGCCAAATTTAATCTTGAACCGGAAGTTCATTTCAATCCTATTTTCAAATATGGCTACTCGTATTTTGGAGCAAGTTTGAAATTAAAATACAGACTATAATAAAACTTGTTTAACGTTACCAAAAACTCCAATTCTTTTCATAATAAAGAGAATTGGAGTTTATTTGATATATTTAGGTCATTTTGTTAGGTGTGTGTTGGATGTACCCGGTTCGGCATAGCGTAAAAAGGTGCTTGTGTTCGGCATAGCGTCTTTCGCTATGTCGAAGCTAAAGGCAAGGCTCTGCCTTACATATTGAAAAAGAATATGAAAAGCAGGAGCTTTTCTTTTAGCATGACGAAGCGGGACGCTTCGCCAAACATTTGCTGAATAAATGTAGGCTACGGCGAACAGAGGTTACATTACAACTAATTTATTTACCATCAAATACAATCCTCCAATTTATTCGTTTTGCATCTTCATAAGTTATATTATACGTTTTTACAAACATTCTTTTTTCCAAAACTGTACATACACCATACTTCTTCAAAGTATCTTCATAGGCAATATAAATATGAACAGATTTTTTTGGTATTAGCTTTGAGTATCTTCTCCACAACACTCCCCTTGCCATAAACACTTCAGAGTGAGGTTGAATATCATATAATGTTCCTCTATCGCAATCTTCTAACGAAATTGTTGTATCTTTCATATCAATAGCCCTTTCTTCATAAACTATAAAACGACCTGTATCATTTACAAAATAAAGTTTAGGATTTTCATAGCAACTGGATAATAAGATAACAATAATTGTTATAAATAATTTCTTCATATGTTTATTATTTTGAAAATGTGGGCCAAATTTCAGGTTTCTCAAATGATTCTGGGGCGAGTTCATCTGCAGCTTTCTCAGACCAAAAGTATCGATGTTCATCACCACCACCAGTTGTCCAATAATTAATCAAACTTGGAATAGCGTTAGTTAAGTAGTATGTACATGGGCCCGTTGACACCGGATTATGTATGCTAATATGTATGCATATTCAAAATGTAACCCGCAGGCTTAGTCCAACCGGCATTTCAACTTGGTTATTTACCGAAATCTGTGAAAGATAAGGTGCTAGTTCTAAATTCAGCGACGATGTTTTGCGCAGATGCTGGATATACATATTATTCACTTTAGCCACATTCACCGCATCGACAATAGACCAGATATAAATTCCGGTCATAGCTGTAAACCCTACAAGTGCCAAACCTGCCCCTGTAATCCCCAAGGTATTTGGTCTGGAAACTCCAAGCGGATAATCGTATTGACCTGAGCTGCCCATTACCATAGCAAATCCAACCATACCAACCATCATAGAGCCATAAGTCCCACCCAGAAAAGCCAATCCACGACCCACCTCGCCACAAACCATTTGCCCTAATCCGGGTATTATGACTGAACAGACGCCACTTAAAGCAGGGTTAAAAGGATCACCAAACTGTGGCATATACCTGTGATAATCATATTGCAATTTGTTTTGGGAAAAAGTTTGAGCCTGTATATTTACCGCAAACAAAGCAAGTAACAGAGCGGAAATTAAAAAGTGTTTTTTCATGATTATTATTTTTTAATTGTTTGATCTAAGTAAACAAATTTTATACCAAATTAAATAGCAGCTTAGTATCTAAGATTCTTAAATATTTAAATAAATCTTTTTTCTATCGAGTAAAAATCCAACAAACCAACAGGTCAGCATCCAGCAAAGGGAGAATAAAAATGCTCCGAAATAATCGCCGGTATATACAAAGATATGGCTATATAACCATCTGAAAATCGATTCATTCCCAATCGGAATCAAAAACATGAGGGTAACTCCCAATTTGCTTTAAAGCTAAATCAACAGGAGATTTTTGCCGGTTACAAAAAAGGAATGTGTGCCTCGTGCTGCCGTATATGTCCTTAATTATAAGAGAAAAGGGGGTGCTGGTTGTTGGTTACCAGTGACGTTGTGCAGACTTTATGCATTTAATAATCATATCCGTAATGTCGAGTACAGATTACTTTCAATTTAAAACTAAATATAGAAAATCCGTTGTCAAACTGACACCGGATTTTTATATACTGCTTTTTACCGAAATCAAAACCTTACCCGAAGGCTTAGTCCAACCGGCATTTCAATTTTGTTATTTACCGAAATTTGTGAAATAAATGGTGTCACTTCTAAGTTGATCGAAGAGCTTTTACGCAAACTCTGTATATACATATTATTTACCTTGGCCACATTTACTGCATCAACAATAGACCAAATGTCCAATGCTAACATGCCACCATATCCAACTACCATCATTCCAACTCCAAATCCGGCGTTTTGAGAGTCTCCACTGTAAGCATTAAGTACAGCAACCACATATCCTAATGTGCCAACTAAGCCACAAGCAGCAGAACCACCTAAAAATCCAAGTCCACGCCCAACTTCACCCGAAATCATTTGTCCTAATCCGGGCATGATAAAAGAACAAGCACCACTTAAAGCAGGGCTGTAAGGATCACCAAACTGTGGAATGTACATGTGAGAATCGTACTTTAGCTTATTGATGCTGTAGGTTTGAGCGTTAATTGTTGAAACTGCCAAAACAAAGAAAAGAACTGAAACTAAAAATAAATTTTTCATTTTCATTTGATTTTAAAGGGATTAATTAATGCTTACAAATATAATGGTTTAAGTTAACTTTGCAATGAATTAATTCAGTATTTTTTCGGATCTTTTAAATTTTTATATAAATCTTTTTTCTATCGAGTAAAAACCCCACAAACCAGCAGGTCAGCATCCAGCAGACGGAGAATAAAAATGCTCCTAAATAATCGCCGGTATATACAAAGATATGGCTGTATAACCATCTGAAAAGCGATTCATTCCCAATTGAAATCAGAAACATGAGGGTAACTCCCAATTCGCTCAAGAGGTAAATCAGCAACGGATTTTTGCCGGTTACTAAAAAGAAATGTGTGCCTTTTTTCAGCCCGAGAAAATCAATCAGATAAACAATTACTGCTATCAGCATACAATCCAGTCCGACGGTTAATAACGCAAATGAACTGGTCCAGAGTTTTTTATTGATAGGCATAAGCTCATTCCACATGGAAGCAATAAGTACGAACACAGCACCTGCCGCAATCAGTTTCAGGATTCCGTTCCTGTTTTTGCCATTCTTCTGTAAAAAACGTCCTACGGCATATCCGCCAATTACATTAAATAAAGCCGGAATTGTGCTCAAAAATCCTTCGGGATCAAACGGAAATCCTTCGCCACGGTACAAATGGTCTGTTCCTATCAGCCAAGTGTCGAAGCGTAACACCGCATTTCCGTGTTTACTAAATTCGGCAGCACTTTCTCCGAAAACCAATAATAAAACCCAGTAAATAAATAAAGCTGCAATGCCAATCCATACCGTTTTTCGCGTTCCAATATAATAAACTAATAAAGCTGAAATGCTGTAACATAAAGCAATTCGTTGTAAAACTCCTAAAATACGGGTATGAGAAATCGGAGATAAAATCAGCTGCGATTGTGTATCGAGTTTAAAGAACGGAAACCAGTACATCAGGTAACCTATCAGGAAAATTAATACCGTGCGTTTGAAAATTTTCAACAAAACCTCCGATTGCTTCATTAGTTGCAAGCGATTGCTGGCAAAACTCAGCGAATTCCCCACGGCAAAAAGAAAAGAAGGAAACACCAGATCGGTTGGAGTAAAACCATTCCAGTCGGCATGTTTTAGTGGCCAATAGGTGGTGTCGCCATTTCCGGAAGTATTTACGAGAATCATAAAACATACTGTAAGTCCACGAAACACATCGAGGGCCGTGAAGCGTTGAATAGCCTGAATTGATTTTGCCATTTTAACTGATTTTTGGGAGTTCAAAAATTAAGTTGTAAAAATACAATTAATTGCTTTGCTTTCGCAAAGAATTACAAAAAAACCGCATTGATTTCTCAACGCGGTTTTGTTAAATATCTTTTTTATCTTCGTAGCACAACTTTAAGTTGTACTACGAATTAAGGAAATTCTTGGTTCTTGGCTCTTTGTTCTTTGTTCTATCTAATATGCCGATTCAAACTGCTGCAGGAATCGCACATCGTTTTCGGAGAACATACGCAGGTCTTTTACCTGATATTTCAAATTAGTGATACGCTCTACTCCCATTCCAAAGGCATATCCGGAATAAATTTTGGAGTCAATGCCACAGTTTTCGAGTACGTTCGGATCCACCATGCCGCAACCCAGGATTTCAACCCAACCGGTGTGTTTGCAGAATGGACAACCTTTTCCACCGCAGATATTACAGGAAATATCCATTTCGGCACTTGGTTCGGTGAATGGAAAATACGATGGACGCAGGCGAATTTCCGTATTTTCGCCAAACATTTCTTTGGCAAAATACATCAAGGCCTGTTTCAGGTCGGCAAAAGATACATCTTTATCGATATAAAGTCCTTCCACCTGATGGAAAAAGCAGTGAGCACGATACGAAATGGCCTCGTTGCGATATACCCGACCCGGAAATAACATGCGAATTGGCGGTTTCTGATTAGCCATAACATGAGATTGCACAGACGAAGTGTGGGTTCGTAATAGCACATCCGGATTTTGTTCGATAAAAAAAGTATCCTGCATATCACGTGCGGGGTGTTCGGGCGGAAAGTTTAACGCACCAAATACATGCCAGTCATCCTCAATTTCAGGTCCTTCGGCAATGGTAAAACCAATACGTGAAAAAATATCGATAATTTCGTGCTTAACCAACGATAGCGGATGGCGAGTACCCATTTTCAGTGGGTCTGCGCTACGGCTTAGATCCGATTTAGTGTCTGATTCTGGTGTCTGACTAAACGATTCTTTCAGTTCATTTATTTTGTCTTGTGCCTGATTTTTCAAGTCATTCAACAATTGTCCGACCTCGCGTTTTTCCTCATTTCCCACATTTCTGAAATCATTGAAGAGTTCTGAAATCTGACCTTTTTTGCTCAGATATTTAATGCGGAGTGCTTCCAGTTCATCAATATTCGAAGCGGCAAGTTTGTTTACTTCTTCCAGTAAATGGTTTATCCTGTGTTTCATTCTTTATTATTTGACTTGTCTGATACTTTAAACCTTATTGAATGTCAGCAAATTAAAATTATTTAGCTTGTAATTTCGCTCTCTTAAAGGTTTTGCAAAAGTAATCAATTTTCTGCTAAATTAAATTGTGATAAAAAAAAAAGATATTATGTCAGAATATTTCTGATTTTTGCCTTATATTTGTGAATCACAAATTTATTTCTGTATGAACATACATAATATACTGGAGTTTCTGAAAGAATTGAAACTCAACAATAACCGGGAATGGTTTGCCGAAAATAAGAAGTGGTTCGATCAGGTAAAAGTGGAATTTGAGCAAATCAGCAAAGAATTGATACTGGAAATTTCGAAGTTTGACGAAGAAATTAAACATGTCGAAGCAAAAGACTGCATTTTCCGTATTTATCGTGATACCCGATTTTCACATGATAAAACGCCCTATAAAACTCATTTTGGCGTGTTTATAGCATCTGCCGGTGGGCGTAAAAGCCAGCGTGGCGGATATTATATTCATCTCGATCCGGATGGTTGTTTCGTAGGAGTTGGTGTTTGGGGACCTGAACCAAGTCTACTGAAAGCACTTCGTCAGAGCGTGTACGATAATATCGACGAATTGAATGAAATTCGTCATAACCCTGAATTCTCACAATATTTTGTTGATTTCTTCGAGGAAGATAAACTCAAGACTGTACCACAGGGATTTCCCAAAGATTTTCCCGATGCTGAATTGCTTAAACTAAAGCATTATCTGGTAGACTATAAATTTGACGAAACGCAAACAAAATCCGAAGATTTTGTGGCAATAGTTGCCGAAGTGCTGAAATCCGGTTATCCTTTGAACCGTTTTCTGAATTACACAGTAGATGAAATTAAGTGATTTATCACGCCCAATTGTAAATAGTAAATAATTAAATTGTAAATAATAAGATGATTTTAGATTCATTGAAAAATGCGGCTCTTTACGAGTCAGTTCATCCCCGTTTTAAAAAGGCATTTGAATTTTTACAAAATACTGATCTGGTTGCTTTGCCATTAGGAAAAATGGAATTGGATGGTTCCGATTTGTTTATAAATGTGCAGGAAGTCGTTGGAAAATCGGCTGATGAAGCTAAAATGGAAACCCATAAACGCTATATTGATATTCAGGTACCCATAACTGCTCCTGAAACGATGGGCTGGATTGCTGTAAGTCAATTGAAACATACCACTCAGGAATATAGTGCAGAAAAAGATGTAGCTTTCTTTGCCGACAAAGCAACAACTTTTGTAAATGTACAGCCGTACGAATTTGCCATATTCTTTCCGGAAGACGCGCATCAGCCTTGTATTGGCGAAGGACAACACAAAAAAGTGATTGTGAAGGTGATGCTGTAAAGCCCTGAAAAAGGTTTGATTTCAGTCTGATTACTAATCTTTGAACTAAATAAAAATCAAATAATGAAAGATCTTGCAATTCTAAAATCCGATCCCTGGCTTACACCTTATGAAGGAGCGATAAACGGTCGATATGAGTATTTCGAAAGCGTGGAAAAAAAACTCGTTCCGGATGGTCAATCATTGTCAGGTTTTGCTACCGGATATTTATATTTTGGGCTTCACAGGTTGCCGGATGGTTGGATTTTTCGCGAATGGGCACCGAATGCAACTGCCATTTTTTTGATTGGCGATTTCAATAACTGGCAACGACTTCCCGATTATCAATTAAAAAAACTACAGAATGGGGTTTGGGAAATTCGCTTACCCGATTATGCGATGGCACATTCGCAACATTACAAATTATTGGTTGAGTGGGAAGGTGGCAGTGGCGAACGTATTCCGGCCTGGGCGCGCAGAGTAGTACAGGATGAGGCTACAAAAATTTTCAGTGCGCAGGTATGGAATCCAATTCAGCAATATAAATTCAGGCATAGCAGTTTCAAACCAACTATTGATCCTCTATTAATCTACGAATGCCACATTGGTATGTCGAGTTCAGAGGAAAAAGTATCCACATACAATGAATTCAGAACATCAATTTTACCCCGAATTCACAAAGATGGATACAATTGTATACAGATAATGGCCATTCAGGAACATCCTTATTACGGTTCATTTGGCTATCATGTTTCCAGCTTTTTTGCAGCTTCATCACGATTTGGCACTCCGGAAGAACTAAAACACTTGATTGACGATGCACATGGATTAGGCATTTCGGTAATAATGGATATTGTGCATTCTCACGCTGTTAAGAATGAAATTGAAGGTCTTGGACGATTCGATGGAACACCCTATCAGTATTTTCATGGTGGCTCACGTCGTGAACATCCTGCATGGGATTCACTTTGCTTTGATTATGCTAAACCATCAGTACTTCATTTCCTGCTTTCTAACTGTAAATTCTGGCTCGAAGAATATAAATTTGATGGTTATCGCTTCGATGGCGTAACGTCTATGTTATTTCGCAGCCATGGCTTGGGCGAAGATTTCAACGGGTACGAATCCTATTACAATATGAATCAGGATGGTGATGCAATATGCTATCTCACCCTGGCAAATAAATTAATTCACGAAGTAAATCCAAATGCGATTACGGTTGCCGAAGAGGTAAGCGGAATGCCTGGTCTGGCTACAAAAGTGGCTGATGGTGGAATTGGATTTGATTACCGTATGGCCATGGGAATTCCCGATTTCTGGATCAAACTGATTAAAGAAGTAAAGGATGAAGATTGGAAAGTGGGTCAAATTTATTGGGAATTGACTAACCGCCGGGCTGACGAAAAAACCATTAGTTATGCCGAAAGTCATGATCAGGCATTGGTTGGTGATAAAACCATTATTTTCCGGCTGATTGATGCCGAAATGTACTGGCATATGCAACGTGACGCTAGTACACTCACGGTTGACCGTGGTGTGGCACTGCATAAAATGATTCGACTCATTACAGCCACTACCATTAATGGTGGTTATCTGAACTTTATGGGAAATGAATTCGGACATCCTGAGTGGATTGATTTCCCGCGCGAAGGCAACGGCTGGTCACACAAATATGCACGTCGCCAATGGGAACTGGTTGATAATGAAAAGTTCCTGTATAATGCCATGGGTGAATTTGATGGTGCTATGATTAATTTAATCAATTCTACACCTGAGTTTAATAAAATTCCAATCTACCAACTCTGGGACAATGAAGGAGATCAGGTTTTAGCTTATCAGCGCGGTGATTTTGTATTTGTATTTAACTTCAATGGTTCAAGTTCATTTACCGATTATGGTATTCTGGCTGAAAAGGGAAGTTATAAAATCGTGTTGAATACTGACGAAACGCTGTTTGGAGGTTTTAATCTGATTGATGAAACCGTTACACACAACACAAGTCCAGCACCAAAAGAATACGCCGGCAAAGAATGGCTTAAATTGTATATTCCTGCCCGCACGGCCTTTGTACTCAAAAGACAGTAAAATGGAAATCTATATAGAAAAGGCTGAATGGAATTATCCGTTCAGCCTTTTCTATGTCATTTTAAATCAATAAAAGTTGACATACAAAATTTTATATTGTTATAACGGCAGCAACAATAAAAAGAACTATCAAAAGTAGAATTGAAAGTGTCAGCAAAATAAAATTGGCATTTTCATTTAACTTCAGATACAGTTCGGAGTTGCTTACATGTAATTTCATAATCTGATTGTTTATGATAATTGAGACTTATTATTATTTAGCTAATACCTGTCAGACAGACTTATGCTTAATGGCTTAATATAGCACTTCCAAAGAAAAAAGATATTAGAATGACAATGGTAGATGTCAACAAGATATTATACAAATTTACTTTTACTTTTTTAAGTAAAGTTGAAGTGTTTGATGTTGCTTTCATACTCTTTTAATTTTAATAGGGGTCGAAAAATATATTTCGTGTTTACGATACAAATATATTGATATTTTTCATTAAAAACAGCACCTTCGATTAACACGTAATTAGCTGAAATTCATTTTATTTGTAGAATTTTGTGGCATTAATTACTACAGGTTTTTTGTCCAATGTTTGGTTTAATTCAACTTCCTTTTTTCAATTGATTTTAGGCAAAATTTGAACAAGAATTTTTAGGTCTTACGGAGTAAATTATAACGAAAAAAGTTCCATATATAAAAGGGTTAGTGGCAATTTGAATTTTTGAAACCTCAAAAACATATTGTAGCAAAATGTATGATTCATTGTAAGATTAATTACTAATACCAAATAAACTAATTGGTATAGGCGCTTAGACCGCCCATTATTTTTATAATTGCTACTTTTGTAGCATGAATCAAGGAAATCAATTTTTAGGTGTGAATTCAATTAAGTTTCACAAAGCATTTTCAACAGATGAAGATTGTTATCGCTAT
>CAIUTB010000110.1 GCA_903901975.1 uncultured Bacteroidales bacterium | reverse complement strand
GTATCACATAAAAGATTGGCAGACTGTTATAACTTACATCCTGATGCAGAACTTGGATTGCAGTTATGGTATAAAATTGCAAGTGCAGCCAAATGGAAATGCTTTGCAGATATAAAAAAGGACTTTAACAGTGTTGATAGCATAGGAAACCAACGATACGTATTTAATATAAAAGGAAATAATTATAGGCTGGTAGTAGTCATTCAGTTTGTACACCAATACATTTATATCCGGTTTGTAGGCACACATGCTCAATATGATAAAATAGATTGTAACACAATATAATATACACACAATGGAAACAAAAATAACAGTAGCTGTTTACGAAACAGCTCTTGCCCGAATAGAAGAACTCTTACCTTTTGTAACCGAAAACACACCAAGCACTGATCATCGGGCTGTTGAATTAAAGATTATGTCGGATATAGTGATTGAATATGAAAAAATACATTTCCCAATCGGTATACCAACACTTGCCGATGTTATGCGAATGAGATTAGAAGAAGAAGAAATGACACAACGTACATTTGCCAGTAAAATAGGTGTTTCTCCTTCTCGTGTTAGCGAATACCTAACTGGTAAAAGCGAACCAACGCTTAAAATTGCACGCTCTATAAGCCAATTGCTTAATATCGAACCATCGATAGTACTTGGTGTATAGCAAAATTCTTAAAAATCCCAACCAAAAGTTTCACCTAAATTTGAACTTCACCCCAAAAGTTAGACAAAAAACTTTTGGGGTGTTCTTTTTATTTACCAAAAGTACCAAAACGTGTAAAACGCCTGAAATAGGCAGAGTTGAATGATATATTTTGTAGTGTGATTGCTCCTATCTGTGCAGATTGGGGCTTTCTTTTTCATTTATATTCCAAATTTGTTGTATAAATTTTAATTGATCTAAATCTATACAATTTACACACTTTCCTCTTCCAAAAACTTACTTGGAGTTGTATTGTAGTAACTTTTGAAAGCGGTGCTGAAATAATCCGAATTACGGAATCCGGTAAGGTATGCTATTTCACTTATCTGATATTTTTTTTCTTTAAGCAGAACTGCTGCCTTTTTCATTTTAATTTCCTTTATAAAGTCCTTTGGATTGTCCGCTTTAAGAGCTTTTAGTTTTTTATAGAATACTGATCTGCTCATGGCCATTTCAAGTGCTATAGTATCTATGGAAAAGTCCTCGTTTATTAGATTTTCTTCAACGAATATTATTACCCGTTCTAAAAATTGCTTATCAAGTGGATTAATAGTTCCAAATTCATCTTCAATAGCTGACTTGTCGATAAATTTCTTTTTAAAGAGAATCCGATTATTAATAATAGACTTTATCTTCATTTCAAGAATTGCCATGTCAAAAGGCTTTGTAATATAATCATCTGCTCCTACGCTCAATCCTTTCACAATATCAGCTCTGTCGGAAAGCGATGAAAGTAATAAAATTGGTATGTGGCAGGTTTCGATATTTCTTTTCAATATGGAACATAATTCAAAACCATTAATGCCAGGCATCATGATATCCGACAGTATAAAGTCGGGGGCTGTTTTTTTTGCCAGTTCGAGCGCTTTATTGCCATCGGCTGCCTCTTCTACTCTATATTCTCTTCTTAGTTGTTTTGAAAGGTATTCACGTATTTCATTATTATCTTCTACCAAAAGAATCTTGATTTTCTTGGTAGATACAGACTCATCGAGGTCTTCCTCTTCAATTAGATTATTTGAAGAATCATTTTTTTGTATTAATTCATTGGGTTTAAAATCTTCTTTAGAACAAGGTATTTCCAGTGTAAATGTTGTTCCCAGACGTTCAATACTTTTAAATGAGATTTTCCCCTTCTGCATAAATACCAGCTTCTTTGTAAGCATTAACCCAATGCCACTTCCCGTTTCATTCGAATTTATTGCATTTTCGGCTCTGAAAAATCGTTCGAAAAGGTTTTTCTGATTTTTTAGCGGTATTCCAATTCCATCGTCAGCAATTTCAATAAATAATAAAGCCTCATTCGTGCTAATCAGAGCCTGAATTTTACCACCTGTGCTTGTATATTTTATAGCATTAGATAGTAAATTTTCCAAACAAAGTGTGAGTTTTTTACGGTCTATCCAAACATTAACCTCTTCAGGTGGCAGAATGATGTCTAATTCGATGTTTTTTCCGTTGGCTAATTGACTGAAATTACCAATAATGTTAGTCATGAACTCGTTTAGAGCAGTTTCTTCTACGTTCAGTTGCATGGCATCACTTTCAACACGCTGGAAATCCAGTAGTTGAGTTACCAGATTAAAAAGTTTATCTAGATTTCGCTGAGCTAGCGATAAAGCTGAACGTCCATTATCAGTCAGATTCTCATGCTCAATTTCATTTAATGGAGCTTTTACGAGTGTTATTGGCGTCCGAACATCATGAGCCATGTTGACAAAAAACCGGATTCGTTCTTCAGAATGTTTTACTTCTATTCTATTTTTCCAATACCTGATGAAGAAGTACCCCAAGGCTGTAATCAGAATAAAATAGATTAAATATGCCAATGAAGAAGCCCAAAATGGAGGTTTTATTGTAAGTTCAATATATCTGGTTACCGACTCGCGTTGATTTTCAATATTGGTGGCTTTAATAATAAACTTATAGTCACCTGACGGAACATTGGTATATACAGCTTTATGTTCTTTTGTTGATGCAGACCACTCTTTATCAAAGCCTTCCAGTTTCCAACTGTAAAGGGTTTTTGAATGAAGTGAACTTAGTACGTTTATGAATTCAAAAGAGAATGAACGTTGGGAATTATTTAATGTCAAATGCTCTGTTTTGTCTATTACCTTATTGAGTGGTGAGTTTTTAGAATTCACTGCAACTCGTTGGTAAAAAAGATTGAAGGCCGTGAATCTCAGACTAATAGGCGTACTACTATTTTTAATTTCTTTTGGATTTATCACTATCCCACCGTAAGGAGTACCCCAGATAATGTTACCATTTCTGCATTTTACATTCGACAAAAAATTAAAAAAATTATTTGGTAGTTCGTTAAATGCATAATTTTGTTCAAATTTATTGGAAGTCAGATTAAAGCTGTTTAATTCATTCTCAGAACTAATCCATAGCCGATTATATTCATCCCTTACAATGCCACCAATAAAATTAGAAGTTGGTTCCCCATTTACGGAAAAAACCTGAATGGATTTTCGTTTTACATCATACTTGTAGAGCCCACCACCATTACTCCCCAGCCATACATTATCAGGATTAATTGGATCGATGTAAATGTCATTTATATTGGGTATCAACGAGTGTTGGTTCATCTTCATTTTTGAAAAATCAATTAAATTGATTTTTTTAGACGATTTATCGATAAAATATAAGCCAAAAATGGATGCAACTAGTATTGTGTTTTTGTTGTATTCTATGATTTTGTGTATACCACTTACTGCGAAATGTTCAAAAGTATTCGATGCCGGATTATACATGGTAAGTTTAGTAGCACCTCCAAACCAAATATTTCCATTGTAGTCTTGTACGATGGAGTAAATATGCATTTTTGAATTATCGGGTTTATTAATGATTTTGCTGATTCTGCCTGATAGTTTATTGATACAAATCAAATCAGTTCCATAACCACCTGCCCAGATATTGTTATTTGAATCTTCACAAAGTGCTAATATCACATTGGACTCATTGCTATTGCTGTTTAAAAAGTGCTTCCAACTCTTCCTGTTGGGAGAGTATTTACTTAAACCGGACTGTGTTCCAAACCAAATATCCCCTAAATTATCTTCCAATATGCAATTGACATAATTATTGCACAGTGAATTCGAATTACCTGGCTGATTTTTAAATATAACATGTTCACGTTCAGCAAAATCACAATACCAAATACCGTCAGTTATTGTGGAAATATAAACTGTAGAATCATAGCAAATTATATACAGAATACTGTTTGATTCAATCTTACTGTCACTTGAACTCTCTTTTGAGTAGTGATTGTGGAAAATTGCAGTCGAAGCCTCAAAAGTAAAAATACCTTTACCATCTGTTCCAACCCAAATCTCATCATTAGGAGTTTCGCATATAGTTCTTACCGGAGCATTGGTAGAAAGTACCTGTTTGAATTGATTAAGCCCAATATTGTAAAGAAAAACACCATCCGACATTGTACCTACCCATAAAGTCTGATTTTTAGAGTTAAAATACAGTGATCGAACCAGTTTGTTGAAATTTGTAATATAAGGCTTGGCATTTAACTTGTCTAAATTCTCAGGCTTACTTATATCGATGCAATAAACTCCTTTATCGGTGCCAATTACTAACTCTGAATTTTGTGTTTCGACAAAACACATAGCCTGATAATTATTCATAGCCTTAATTTTTGTCCAGTTCGAACCGTCGGTACTATAAAATAAGCCGGTGAATGTGCCAACCCAAAAATGATTATTCTTATCGAAATAAATCGTTGTGATTCTACTTTTATTGAAATTATCAATATTGACCTTAATTAAACAATCTGTATCTTCGTTATATCTGTACAATGAATTTTCTGAGAAAGCATAAATGTTCCCTTTTCGGTCGGCAACAACTCCTGCAATCTTGGAGTAATCGTTGTATTGGTAAAAATTGTAATGATAAAAATTCTCCCCATCATATTTATCAATCCCTACCATATTAGCAATCCAAACAAAACCTTTATTATCTTTGGCTATGCTATAAGCCCTTCTGCTACTCAAGCCCTGATTCTCTGTAATGTTGTGAAACTGATAGGCAAGTATAGAACAAGGAATAAAAGTCAAAAGTAAAATGACTAATAGAGCTGGTTTAAAGATATTCAGATTTTTCATTAAATTGACTTTAGATATTGAAACAGTAAATAGCTTTGCATATTAAAAAATTAAATTCAAGGTGCAAACAGTAAAAGAGTTTAGAGTCTGCAAATCATTCAAGTAATTTACTTCGCAAAGATATATTTTTTTTGATAACTCTATTTTCCAAACAACCTATTAAAAGTACAAAAACCAGAATTCAAAGATTTTAAAATAGAAATTAAACATGAAAACTAATTTTATAAATCTATTTTTGCACAGTCAACACATCACACTAATTGAAATTTCAAAACCGAAGATTAATGACTTAAATTGCAATCTAAGAGATTAACAATCTAAATCTAATTGAACTCAATTTAAAATGCAAATGCCTAAAGGTCAAAATAAAATGAATAACACAATTAAAAGAATGAAAATTAAAAAAGTACTTTTTGTCACATTATCCCTTTTGAGTTTTGTTGGTGCAATAGCACAAAACATAACTATTAAAGGAACGGTAAGCGGGGATGGCGAACCCTTAATCGGAGTTACCGTAAAAATTCAGGAATTGCCCAATATCGGTTTAATTACCGATATGAATGGAAATTTCTCACTGCAGGTTCCACCCAAGGGAAAAACTCTTATCGTATCCTATTTGGGTTATCAAGCTCAGAACATTGAAATAGGAAACAAAACAAATTTCAGTATCAAAATGATTCCTACTGATAAAGGCTTGGATGAAGTTGTAGTAGTTGGTTACGGAAGTATGAGAAAACGGGATTTAACCGGTGCTATTACTTCAGTTTCGTCGGATGCAATCGCTGCACGAACACCGGTTAATGCGTTTGATGCCTTGCAAGGTCAGACTACGGGTGTTCAGGTAACAAACTCGAGTGGTAATCCCGGTGCTGCACCCGATATTAGGGTT
>CAIUTB010000109.1 GCA_903901975.1 uncultured Bacteroidales bacterium | reverse complement strand
TTTACAGACAATAATTAAAAGAGCTTTTGAAATTAAATTAAATTTAAATAATTGAAATCATCTAGTCCTACAAACATTAATGAAAACATCATGATATTACCTTGTAAAATATTCATTCAACTACCTTTTTGGGACCCAAGCCCAATCATTGTATTCAGTCTAATTATCTTTATTTTCTAATTCAGTTATAAACTCAGGGAAACCTCTCCAATGATGTGCACCAAACCAAAATGTTCTAACTCCCTTAAGTCCATTATTTACAACATCTTTTTCTTCTATTGGAGTAAACTCTCGGATTGTGTGTAGTATTGGAGAAGATCCAAAAAATTTAATACGCCATTTGTTCCCTGTTAGCTCATCGAATAATTGATATTTGGTTCTAAATATTGATTAGTTCAAATACATTTTTGTAACTGGGAATTCCCATTCTTAAGTGTATTTATTTTTAAAAATCAAATATACTCTATCTTCTCCAGCATTGTGAAGACTTTTGATATTTGTGCAGTATGGATCAACTAGAGACCATTATTTTGATGCAGCGCAATATGTATGAGTCTCCCCAGTTATTTTATCAACTATTTTGTGCGATGGTAAGTTATCGATATTCATATTATTGGTATAAGGAATTTAGTTAAATATACTTTCATTAAGTTTAGATACTTCATCAAATTCATTAGCAAATTATATTGTATCACAATAAAACTCCTCCATCATCTTTTACCTTTCCTTCATAAATGAAATATCATTTTCCCTCATTCTAACAAAGATTGGAGGTCTTTAAATTATAAGACCTACATCAACTCTCATGAAGTCCTTTGTAAAAGCATAAAACATGCTTGGGTCAATATCATGCTCATCTTAGTATTCTTATTATTTTTTTCTCAACTCAACTAATATCTTTGCATGCTCATCAATGTTAATATCTTCTATTTTTTTTCCTTTTGGGAGAGCGTCTTCATCTAATTTGAACTCTTCATATAGCTACTCCTTCATTCTTAATACTTCATCCATTGAATTAATTATTTTTTTTTTTTTTTTAATATCGGCCGGGTCGATTATTGTTACATTACCTGTAGCTTTATCGTAAGACATTATGGGTTCCTCATATTTGAACATTCTGTCATCCGTAAACATTTTTAGAATATTAATTTTTCTTTATAGACTAGCATTCATTCTAAGTAATTCTCGTTGATCATATGAGAAACATTATTTTTATTGTTTGACTTCCGTTTTTTGTACTGACTTTCATCAGAAAAAGTCCGTGTATCAAATTCATTGGCAAATGTAATGAACTCGTTCCTACTGAAAGTTGAATATTATTTTGAGTTGAAATACATTGACCCGCTAAATCATAAATATGTAGCTGAACTTCCGTTTCCAGTTGTGATTTAAAAAATAAAGTATGCCCCGATTGATAAACCTCAAGTGTTTTAGAACTTCCTTCGGAAGAATTTACAGCCGAGATAACTTTAGGTTTAACACTAAATGTCCGACGAATGGTTCCATTTACTTGTCCCAAAGAAACATTATCAACGTGATATCCACCAATATAATCCACCTTTGCACTGTCATTCGAAACTGAAACATTTATATGCCCCGAACAAGCTAATAGTGTTCCGGTAGTATAACCATATCCGGCAGCACTGGTCGTACTTGTATATTGTGGCAAGGAAGGCTGCGGTACTTCAAGATAAACAATACCATCTTTCGGCTGTTCCACATATAAATGGTCGTGACCGTGGAAGAAGATCTGAACGCCGTTTTCAACCATAATTTGATGAATTGGTTTTCCCCATCCCGGACGATTCGTATCAAAACCGTTCGAACCATCAGCATTCTGACCACCCATTTCGGCCTGATTCACTCGTTCAGCACCTCCGCGTCCTTCTTTATCTCCACCCACAATCTGATGCGAGAAAACAAATTTATATTTCGCTTTGCTGTTTTCGAGTGTACTTCGAAACCAATCGTACTGAGGTTTCCCGAGTGTAAATCCCCATGCATCCGATGGTTTAATCGGCGTAAATTCATAGGGATCAATCACCACAAACAGCGCATCGCCCCAGTTCCAGGTGTAATAATTCTCACGATGACCAAGATAAATATCACTCAAATCATTACCGGTATAAAATCCATCAGGTTGCGGATTAGGATAGTATTTTTTCCGAATAGAATTGGTGAGGTTAAACTCATCGTTGGCCTGACTGGTATTCAACCATCCCAGTTCTCCTTCATGATTTCCCAACACAATATACAGTGGCATATTATTACATACATTATCCCAAAAATTACGATATAACAAATTGCGTTGTTCTATATAATAACTGTTGACAATCGGGAATTTCTCTGTCATAAAATTATCGCCCAAATCAATCATAAAATCGGGTTTCAGTTTAACTTCATTTTGAAGTGTATTCCTAAATGTGTAATAATTGGAGTTTTCGTCCAGATGCGGGTCGGCTTCCACAGCGAAAGAGAATTTTTGTCCTAGATTGCGTTGTGTGATGAAAGTCCCCGAAGTGCCTGTTTTGTAAATGCTTTCGCCACTGAGTTTATAATACAATTGATAAAAATAAGTCGTGCTGGCGTTCAATCCACTCAGGGTAATATCAATGGGCTGATTAGCCTGAAAATCAGCAATAGGTGTTTGCATCGACAAATTAGCAGCACTTGTCCCATAAGCTAAGTAAACCAACATGGGTTTGTCGGACAGGGCATTGAACATAATTGACTTGTCGGTAGGTACCCCAAGCAGACCTGGCGCAATAAAATCACCGTAGAAACGGATATCTACTTTGTAAACTGATATTCCGGCGGTAATAAAAAGTTGATTGTTGTATTTACCACCAAAACACAGGTTACGTACCCGTTCGCCAACCGGAAGAGTTATAGAACCTACCAACATAGCCGATTTGTCGTAAATCTTAACTCCTCCATCACCAAAAGCCACATAAATATTTCCAAAAACATCCGAAGTTATTCCGTCTATCTCACCCGTTCCTTCCACTTTCAGAAATACTTTTTTGTTTTTAGTCAGGTCAACGATGCTTTCATTGGTTAAGATGTAGGTATAAATGGTATTTGTGCTGCTTTCGTTTACATACAGTGTTTTCCAGTCCTGCACAAAGGTGAGTCCATTGGGTTTTACGAGCGAACTATCAAGTAAAACAGGTTTGGTGGTGGCATTGTACGGTATGCAGTACAAACCCTGAAATGTCAATGCACGACCGCTAACGCCAAAATCCGGGTCGGTAAAATAAACCGAACCGAGGTAACTCAACGTAACATCATTGGGTGAATTGAGTCGCTTACCATTCCAGGTCGACATCAACGAAGTCTGGTTTCCCAGTGTGTCCATTTTTATTACATCATGTTGGTTATAGCGACATATATAAAACTCATTTCGTTTGCCACAGGCAATCCCGTTAGGATTCCCAACCCCCGAAACAAACACCGAAAGTCCTTTTTCTTCGCTCCATTTGTATATTTTATTGCCATTTACATCACTGAATACCAGATAACCATCCGGATGCCATTGCGGTCCTTCTGTAAACTGAAGTCCGGATACTATTTGTACAGGTTGAAGATTGTCGAAAATTCCGGCAGATAATTCTATAGGCATTATAAGGCAAAGCAAAATTATGCATGTAAATAATCTGATTCGTTTCATAAAGCTTATTTTTATTTTGATACAAATCTATAATTAAAAATTATAGCATAAAATAGAAATCATTGATATAGTATATTTTGTCTGCCAAATGATAAAAATTATCAGTAAATGATTGACAGCTGTTATTCGACAAATACACTTTTATTTACATCAAAATCATGTTTATTGATTTAAGCCATGAATTCTGATTAAATAATTGAGATTTTTAAACCGCTTATAAAGTCAACTCATTCAAAGAGTAAAGAATAATAAAACGGGTTGATTTGTTCTAAACAAATCAACCCGTTTTATTTTAGTAAAAAAAATAAACAGATATTTATATTAGCCGTTTTGACTAACCATTATCAACGATTTTTTATTCAGAATATCAATTTGTCTTCCATTTACTTTTATGATTCCGTCCTTATCAAATTCAGCGAGCACCCGGCTTACGCTCTCCCGGCTGGTATCAACCAGATTGGCAAATTCAACTTGCGAAAGCGGTAACACGAAACTGTCCGCTTTAAATATCTTATCAGCAAAATCAAGGATCGCATCTGCCATATTTCCTCTGATCAGCTTCTGAGTACGGTTTGCGCACCGGTGAAACGATTCCAGCTCGTTTTTGCAAAACTCCTGTATGATTTCACGGGTAAACTCTTTATTTTCATCTAAAATGTTCTGAAAAACCTCCAAATCAATAAAACAAACTTCAGCATCCGAAACTGCCGTAACCGAATATTGATTGATTTTACTGCCAAAAGTGGTAGGCAATCCCAGATAACTTGGCGCATTTACCATTTTTACAATTTGTTCGGTATAAGGACCTGCAATATGAATTTTGGCCAAACCGGTTCGCAGAAAAACCACGTTGGTGGAGTAAGTTCCCTGTTTAATAATCGAATCACCTTTTTTGAGTTTAAGCTCCAAATGGTTGGATGACAACTGATCCAAACTACATTCACTGAGCATGGATGTTGCCTTGGTTTTAAACGGACAATTTCTACAATCGGTTTGCATATTGAATTGAATTGATTAGAGGAAATGAACTGCAAATATATACAATGTGATGCATATCACAAAATAATGTATGTACAAGCACGGCATAAAAATAAATAAATAAATTTTTCTGTAATACATTTGCAGAAAAATTTCTCTAATCAAATACATTAAAATTTTATTGATATGGAAAACACAAATGAAATTACAATGGAAATGCTTCAAAAACAAGTAGATGCATTAACAAAGAAAGTTGGAAAACTTGAAAAAAACCGAAAAGACCAATTGGCAATTGCAGTTGTTTCGGGTGATTTAGACAAAGTCTTGGCTGCAATGGTTATTTCGTTAGCTGCAGCTGCTATGGATACTCAGGTAAAACTTTTCTTCTCATTCTGGTCACTTTCGGCTCTCCGTGACCCGAAGAAACATCCAAAAGGGAAAGATTTCATATCTAAAATGTTTGGAATAATGCTTCCGACCGGAAAAGACAAACTGACTTTGTCAAACATGAATATGGGCGGTATGGGTCCCATGATGATAAAAATGCTAATGAAAAAACAAAACGTTATGTCATTGGATGAAATGTTCAAACAAGCCGGCGAACTGGGCGTAGAAATTACCATTTGCGAAATGTCGATGGGACTTATGGGCTTCAAGGCTGAAGAGATGATCGATTACCCACATTTGCGCTACGCTGGTGCTGCTACTTTTGTGGCCGATGCAGGAGAAAGTGCAATGCAACTTTTTATTTAGTTATTCAGCCTCGCTGTTAAGCATTGTTATTCAGCTTCGCTGTTATTAAGGGTTATTTGGCTTCGCCGTTATTAATTATTAATAAACGCGAACGAATGAGTAAATAACATACAATGTATAACACCAAAAGGGCAAATAACGTGAAACTAATAACACAAAGTAAATAACAACTAATAACTTATTATTATGACAACTGAAGAATTAAAAAACATTCAATCAAATTTAGTCGTAGACGCCCGTGGAACAGCTTGTCCGGGACCACTTTTGGCAGCCAAAAAAGCCATAGGTGAAATAGAATCAGGTGAAATTATGGAAATCCTTTCGGCTGATGAAGGAACTAAAAACGATATTCCTCGCTGGTGTGACAAAATTGGTCACGAATATCTTGGTTTCTACGACGAAGATAGCTTCAGCCGCTTGTTTTTAATCAAAGAATAAACACTACCCCCAGCCCCTAAAGGGGAGTTGAAGTTACTATAGTTATTATAAACAGTGGTAATCTAGTTCCCCTTTAGGGGTTAGGGGTCATTTGTACTATTTATGTCAACTACAATAAATCAAT
Organism: uncultured Bacteroidales bacterium; assembly: GCA_903901975.1. Lineage (GTDB taxonomy): Bacteria > Bacteroidota > Bacteroidia > Bacteroidales > Paludibacteraceae > Paludibacter. Next base: position 8,925 of record CAIUTB010000109.1, on the reverse strand, counting down.
CACCCGCAACCAAATCACCCAAGATTTTGGTTTTCTCCACCGATAAAATCTCCGACCCGGGGATTGATCAGGCCGGTTTGCGTAAAATACATTACGCTCCTTCTGTTTATGTTATCAGTTTGCCCTGCTCTTCGGGTATTAAGCCCAAATGGATTCTTCATGCATTGGAACATGGTTTTGACGGCGTATTTATTGCTGCCGACGGACATGAATGTTCCTATAGCTCGCGTTGTGCCGACCATACTAATACCATTGTGGAAACTTCGCAGGTATTGATGAAAGAAAAAAATATTAATCCCCGACGTGTACGTATGGCGGCTCTTTGCTCGGTATGTGCCGAACCGTTTATGAATCACATGGAAAACTACGGGAAAATTTTAGCCAGTTTAGAAGACTAAGTAATATGAAACAAGAAAAAAATTACGATGCACTGGTAATCGGTGGTGGAATTGCCGGTCAGGAAGCTGCTTTAAGTCTGGCTGATATGGGTCATGAAGTATTGTTGGTGGACAAAGCTTTGTCAATTGGCGGCAAAATGATTCAACTCAGTAAGGTTTTCCCTACTCTCGATTGTGCGGCTTGTATTACTACGCCTAAAATGTCGGAAACAGCTCGCCATCCCAATATTACGCTTGCACTCAACAGTGAGATTGATAGTATAGCTAAAGATGGTGATGATTTTAACGTGCAGATTTCTAAAAAAGCACGTTACATTATTGCAGAAGATTGTACCGGTTGTGCTGAGTGTGAAGCGGTTTGTCCGGAAGTGCGTAGCGACGATTATAACGCCAATCTGGCCGGCCGTAAAGTGGCATATATTCCTTTCAACTTAGCTAATCCACGTATAGCCACTATCGACCGTCAGGATCATTCAGCTCCTTGTATCAACGAATGTCCTGGAGGTGTAAAGCCATACGGTTATATAACGCTGGCTCGTAATGGTCAATACGAAGAAGCCATGAAGCTTCATCTCGAAGATATACCTTTCCCCGGTAGTTTGGGTCGTGCCTGTTACGCTCCTTGTCAGAATGCTTGTACTCGTGCAAGTTTGGAAGGTGCTGTGGACATTCGTAAAACGAAACGCTTTTTTGCAGACTGGTATTACGATAAATATCCGGAAGCTCCTGAAGTGGAAATTAAAAATAAAACAGACAAGAAAATTGCTGTTATTGGTTCAGGTCCTGCCGGAATTACTGCTGCCTATCATTTAGCGTTGAAAGGTCATACTGTGACTATTTTCGAAGCAGCACCAGCTGCCGGTGGTATGTTACGTTTGGCATTACCGGAATATCGTGCTCCTAAAAGTGTAGTCGATCGTGATTTGAAAAATATCACTGTTCTCGGTGTGAAGATTGAATGTAATCAGAAAATTACTGATTTAAAGGCGTTGAAAGAACAGGGTTTTGATGCCGTTTTTGTTTCGGTTGGAACGCACGATGCCGTTTCTTCAAAAACGGAAGGTTGTGATTTAAAAGGTGTTGTTGACTGTTTAAAATTCCTTCGCGAAGCTAATATTGGTAAAAAAGAAAATTTGAAAGGCAAACGTGTGATGGTGATTGGTGGTGGTAATACAGCTATTGATGCTGCACGTACTTCGTTGCGTCTTGGTGCCGAAAAAGTGACCGTCATTTATCGTCGTAGTCGTGAAGAAATGCCTTGTTTTGCACCTGAAATTCACGAAGCGGAAGAAGAAGGCGTTGAAATAATGATTCTCCGCAATCCGGTGAAATATATTGGCGAAAATGGAGCTATCAAACAAGTGCAATTGGTAAAAATGCAATTGGGCGAAAAAGATGCCAGCGGTCGCCGCAGTCCGGAAGCTGTAAAAGGCTCAGAATACATCGAAAATGTAGATTACGTAATTGAAGCTATAGGTTTGAAACCAAGTACTTCGCCTTTTGTCGGACAAGTTGATTTGAATAAAAACGGAACAATTGTAGCAGATAAAAAAACGCTGCAAACTTCGGTTGAATATATTTTTGCCGGTGGCGATACCGTAACCGGAGCAACTACTTTGATTGAAGCTGCCGGACAAGGTAAAAAAGCTGCTTTCTACATGGATAAATACCTCCGTGGATTGAATATGCTTGATTTCCAGGATGGCGATAAATTGCCTGCTGTAGATAAAGCTAAGATTTTAAGCAAATCATATACATTGGCTCCACAAATTCAAAATGCCATGATGCCATTGGCACAACGTGCAACCAGTTGGGAGGAAGTGGAACAAACATTCACCGAAGCCGAATTGAAAGCCAGCACCGAGCGTTGTTTGGACTGTAGCAATTGCCGCGAATGTCACCAATGTGTGGCTGCCTGTCCATCAAATGCGATTGATTTCAGCCAGAAAACACAGGTTGTGAACACTACCGTAAAATCGGTGATTGTAACAACCGGATATAAGCTGTTCCCACCAAGTGGAAAACCGAACTACGGTTATACCAAATATGCCAATGTAATTGATTCCATGCAAATGGATCGACTCATTGCTCCGACACGACCGTTCAATAATGTACTTCGTCCGGGCGATGGGAAAGTGCCTGATAATATTGCTTATGTACTTTGTACAGGTTCGCGGGACTCAGCTATAGAGGGCGCAGGTTGTAGTGCCGATTGCGAAAACAATCCTATTTGTTCGCAGATTTGCTGTATGTATTCCATCAAGCAAGCTCAGCTCTTGATGGGTGCGTTACCAATGGCCGATATCACCATTTATTACATGGATATTCGTGCTTTTGGTAAAGGTTACGAGGAATTCTTCATGGAAGCAAAATCGATGGGTGTGAACTTTGTAAAAGGAAAAGTGGCCAAAATCCGTGAAAACGAAAACGGTAGTGGCGACCTGATTCTTCGTTACGAAGATACTACTAAAGGTATTGTAAAAGAAGCCAAACACGATGTGGTTGTACTTTCGGTGGGCGTTGTTCCAAATAAAGATGTGCCTGACATGTTCAAAAGCGATAAACTGGAACTGGATGCTTTCAACTTCGTAAAACAAACCGACGAATTGATAAGTCCTTCACTTACAAGTATCGAAGGTGTTTATGTAGCCGGTGCAGCTTCAGGTCCAAAAGATATTCCTGATTCCATTTTGTCGGCTGGTGCAGCAGCGTCTGAAGTGGCTGGATATCTTTCAAAGAACAATGAGCAAAGAACAAAGATTAAAGACATTAAAACCAAAGAGTTTAATTTGGCAAACTAAGAATTAAAGATAAAGCGCAAAGAATAGGACTTTCTATTTAGTCTTTAATCTTTGCTCTTTATTCTAAAAATCTAATAAAAATGAAACAAAGAATAGGTGTATATATTTGTCATTGCGGTGGAAATATTTCCGATTACGTGGATGTGGAAGAGTTGGGCAAAATGTTCCATCACGAGGAAAACGTAGTTGTTTCCAAAGATGTAATGTTTGCGTGTGCCGACTCGAACCAAAAAGACATGGTCGCTGACATACAAGCAAATAAGCTGGATGCAATCGTGGTTTGCTCGTGCTCACCCAAACTGCATTTACATACGTTCAAGAATGTGGCTGCACGTGCGGGTTTGAATCCGTCCAACTATGTGCAGGTGAATATCCGTGAGCAATGTTCGTGGCCACACAGTGACCGTCCACGCGAAGCAACGGTGAAAGCTGCCGGACTTATCCGCGCCGGTATCAACCGCGTGGCGTATTCCGAATCGTTGGAAAACATTGAATTGACGGTCAAAAAATCAGCATTGGTAATTGGTGCAGGTGTTTCGGGCATGAAAGCGGCTATCGACTTGGCCCGTTCGGGAAGCGAGGTTTTCCTCATTGAAAAAGACTTTTTCGTTGGTGGACGCATTGCACAGAAACAAACACTTTTCCCAACCAATCAGAATGGAAAAGAAGTCGTTGCATTCCTTTACAATGAAATGAAGAAATTTCCGAACATTAGCATTTTTACCGGGGCAACGGTAGAAAAAGTATCGGGAAGTTTGGGGAATTTCACAGTAGATATCAAAGTAAAACCTCGTTATATCAACCCGAATGCTGATAAAAAAGCAGTGAAACGTGCCATGGATGAATGTCCGGTGAGCGTTCACGACGATTTTAATCTGGGATTGGTAGAGCGCAAAGCCATTTATAAAAATTACCCTGAAGCATTGCCAGATGTACCAGTGGTAGTGGCAGAAGCATTGAAAGATGCCCAAGACTTTACCGGAAAATTTGCATCCACGCTTAATCTGAACGAGGAGGCGCAAACGCTTTCTTTGATTGCAGGTTCGGTATTGGTAACAACCGGTTACGACCATTATCAACCCAAAGAAGGTGAATATGGCTACAAAACTATCAGCAATGTAGTTACATTGCCGGAGTTGAACCGCTTGATGGAAATGAACCCTGAAAAACTGGTTTACAACGGAAAACAAATCAAAAGTCTGGCATTTATTTATTGCGTTGGAAGTCGTCAGACCAAAGGCGATAATAAATATTGCTCGCGCCAGTGCTGTACAACGACCATTCATACCTCATTGCAACTGAAAGAAAAATACAAAGATATTCAGACTTACCACCTGTACCGCGATATTCGAACCTACGGGAAGCAGGAATTGATGTATGCCGAATCATCCAAACAGGGCGATTTGTATTTCAAATACGAAGAAAAAGAAATGCCTGTTGTTTCGGTTGATGGAAAATCAACTATTGTGAAGGTGAAAGATTACCTCACAGCCAAAAAGGAAATGGAAATTGAAGCTGATTTGGTGGTGTTGGTTACCGGAATGGTGGCTCGCGAGGATGCAACAACCATTTCGGAACTGTTCAAAATCCCGATTGGCCGCGATAAATTCTTCAACGAAATTCACCCGAAACTAAAACCTGTCGAAACGGTTATCAAAGGCGTATATATAGGTGGAACTTGTCAGGGACCAAAGAATGTGAGTGAATCAGTTCAGTCTTCATTGGCAGGTGCTTCAAAGATTACGGCATTGCTCAAAAGCGGTACTGTAATGGTCGATCCAATTACTGCCCGTGTGGATGCCGATAAATGTACATGGTGCGGTAAATGCTCCGATGTATGTGATTATACAGCAATTAAAGAAGTGCTGTTTGGCGAAAAACATGTGGCAGGTGTCAACAAAGCAGTTTGTACCGGTTGCGGTATTTGTGCTCCAGTTTGTCCTGAGAATGCCATTGAAATAGCTCAATATACCGACAACGAAATCGAATCGATGATTGACGGATTTATGATGGATTTTGATATCAAAGAAAAAGGAGCAGGCGAAGTTGTTGAAGTTGAAGAAGAAGGTAAAGTCGGAATGAAAGAATATCCATTGGTTTGGCGTGAAATCCTTGCCGGAATGACCGACGAGAAAAACACCATTCCCGAAATTGTTGCTAACACTAAACTTGCCGGCGAACTGGTAACTTTCCACCTCATGACCATGAACCGTTACGGTGTAGTTGTTCCGGCAGGAATGGATGCGAAAGAAACGTATTATTATTACAAGAAAAAATAGTTACAAGTTACGAGTTACAAGTTAAGAGACAAAGTCTTGGTTCTTGGCTCTAACATCTAAAATCTAATAAAATGTCAAGAGTAAATCCAAAATTTGCAACTGAATTATCAAAATATGGGTCGAGCGACTTTAACGCTTGTTTCAATTGCGGAAACTGTACGGCAACCTGTTCGCTATCGACTGCCGACAGCTCGTTTCCACGCGAAATGATTCGTTATACCACCCTTGGGTTGGAAGACGATATTAAAGCTTCGTTGAAACCCTGGGAATGCTACTATTGTGGCGAATGTTCATCAGAATGTCCACGTCAGGCTGAGCCGGGCGAGTTGATGATGTCGCTTCGTCGGTGGTTAACCGCTAAGTACGACTGGACAGGTCTTTCGGGGCTGATGTATAAATCACTGCCGTTGAGTATTGCTGCTTTTGTGCTGACATTTGTTGGCGTGCTGGCGTTTGCTTTCTCAGCTGATTTCGACCTTGAGTACATGATGCACGTGGGTCATTTGTTCGAAGCCATTGCAATTGCCAGTATTATGGTGGTGATTTTTGTGCCGAACATTATCCGTATGTGGTATTTCACCATCGTGAAGCCGGGGACTAAAGTGCCGTTAAAGAAGTATCTTAGCAGCATGGGTGAGTTTTTTGTGACCATGTTTGTACAGAAACGGGCATTGGATTGCGACGATAACCGCTTCCGCTGGTTTGAACATTTCATATTGGTCATTGGCTACCTGTCATTATTGTTTACCACCGTGTTTATGGATTGGTTTTCGACTCAATACCTGGCAGTAAATATCTTCGGTTATGTAATGAGCGCCATCGTGTTTATCGTTACGGTGGACTTTGTAAACAGCCGCATGAAGAAGAAAAAGGCATTGAACAAGCATTCACAACCTTCGGATTGGTTCTTTGTTATTTGGCTATTTCTAATGGGCTTAACCGCTTTTATGACCCGCCTGTTTATCGACTTAGATATATTGGAAATGAACAAATGGCTGTATATTCTGCACTTCACAGTACTGGTTCAATGGGCATTAATCATTGTTCCGTTTGGTAAATGGACACACTTTTTATACCGTTCGTTTGCAATGTATTTTGCGAAGTTGAAGGAGAAATAATAAGCGAATTAGTAAATATGACATTAAAATTTCCGGCTGAATTTCAAGAAAGAGATTCAGCCGGAGTTGTTATTATATTTATTTTGATTTATCGGATATTTCCAACCGAATTTTTCACTGTATCGTGTTTGGTTTTTAGCACATTCGAAATTTTATTTCCGCCTTTTACACTACCATCCCAACCTTTGCGTAAATTAACCATTGTTTCAGCAATTGCTTTTACATCAGCTTCATTAGCCACATAATCCGCTTTGTTCCCTTTTATCGAGCCATCCCAGCCTTTACGGATATTCACTAAGGTTTCAGTAACTGATTTTAGTTCGGTTTCATTGGCTACATATTCCGCTTTATTTCCTTTTACAGAACCATCCCAACCTTTACGGGCAATGTTGACTAAAGTTTCGGCAATTGCTTTTACATCGCCAGCATTTGCCACATTATCTGCTTTATTTCCTTTAATAGAACCGTCCCAACCTTTACGCATAGTAACCAAAGTTTCAGCAATGGATTTTACTTCCGCATCTGTCAAACTATTCTCCAACTCATTCTTTTTTAAGCCATTTTCATTAATTCCTTTACGTTGAGCTTCATTTTTCTTAAGGCCATTCTCAGTTATTCCTTTTCTATTCCCTTTAATGCTTCCATCCCAGCCTTTTTTACCAAAACAATAGGTAATTCCAATACCGGCACTTAGGTATTTGTCTGGTCCTACGGTTGTAGCGCTAATGTTGGGAGCTGTAGAGATATTCTTATTGAACTGATCAGGAGATAATGGAGTAGCCAGGCTAACATTTGTCAAATCTTTATAACCAGTTGTAAATGCAGTTTGACCAGTTTGTACAGCATATTGCACACTGGCATTTACAGCCATATTTTCCGAAAACCAATATCTAAAAGCAATACTTGGTTTTATCGTCAATGCTGTTTTTTGGTAATCAGATGAAGGAGCATAAAAAGCAATTTTTTTCTGAGTGGAATTGGCAATAACCGAAAAATCCGGTGTCTCATTGAAGGTAAGACCACCCTTTATAGATAAGGTTATAGCTGCCCCCGGTCTGTTCTTTTTTACCACAATGCCTACACCCGGAATTGGTTTTGAAATGCCAAGCGGAATCGTGTAGGATGGACCAAATGTTATGGAAGTGCTTCTCCAGTTGCTATTAGAACCGGAAATGGTTAGGAAATCCAACGATCTTAATGGCGCAGCATAAGCGTTGAAATCAAAATCCGACATGCTGCTAAATGTACTGGCATCCAAGCCTAATCCGAAATTTCCCCACGACACTTCAATTCCGGCATTTGGATTGAAACTAAATGCATTCGACACACCTGGTGACAATGCTGTTCCACCATTTCCATTTAAGGAGACGCTAATCATACCATTATCGCCAGTTTGCTGTATTTTCCCTTTGAGTTTGCCTGCAAAAACGGGGAGAATGCTTGAGAAAAGTATTACTAAAACCGTTGAAATTGCTGTTTTTTTCATGTTGTATTATTATGAGATAATATTTTGATAATAAATTGTATTATATTTATTTCAAAACTGTACTCAATACAACATACAATTGCCGTATATGTTCATACTAAATTAAAACCAGCATAAACCTCCACGGCTTATCCCTCCATTCATCGCCGGCATAATCAATACCAATGCGGGCTGCGGTTGTAAATTCCCTGATTTCGGGTGCATCTTCAATCCAGATACGGTCGGAACTCAGTAAATCTTCGCCATAAAAGCTTTTATACATTTTAAGTTCGCGACCTACTTTTCCTGAGCCGATAATTTTATCAATTCCACGAATTAGAACAGCTTGAGGTTGATTTTCATTTCCGGTAACAACATTTAACATCCAATACATGCCATAAATCAGATAAACATACACTTTTCCACCTTCGGAATACATGATTTCTGTACGTGGAGTTCGTCCCTTACTGGCATGACAGGCTTTATCTTCTTCGCCCAGATAAGCTTCGGTCTCGGTAATCCGGTAGCGGGTTTCCGAACCATCATCCCAGCGACGAACCAATATTTTCCCCAGCAATTTTTCTGCAACGATTACGGCATCTTGCCTGTAGAATTCTATTCCTAACTTTTTCATATTGCAAACATAGTAATTTTCGGTTAAAACAAGAGCTTCAAAAGCCCGAAAAATACCGTTTAAAAAAAAGATGTTCAATTGTTTGGTATTCCAAAGAAAAAGAGTATTTTTGCAGTCCGTTTATTATCACAATGTAAAAGTTCGATTTATTGAGTGTAAATATCCTATTTTGTGCCGATTAGCCTCTTCCAAAATGAGATTGAAACCTGTAAAACGACTGTATTATTAAT
>CAIUTB010000108.1 GCA_903901975.1 uncultured Bacteroidales bacterium | reverse complement strand
TTACGACAACTAAAGAAAAATCATTTACCTATAAAATATTTGTAGTGTTTGAGCTCCTGTCTGTGAAGATCGGAGCTTTATTTTTCGTTAAAGAACATTTGTAAAATTATTAATTATTAAAAATTAAATTCATATCTTTGCAAATAAGATTCCAATAATAAAATTATTGTTCATGATAATCTTTCATAATTATGAAAACAATCCGTAACTATGTTACTTCTCTTTTTGTATTAATTGGTTCAATCGCTTTCACAGCTTGCAACCCGATTGTGAAACCTGAATTACTTCCTATTTTAACGACAAATGAAATAAGTCAAATATCTCAAAATACAGCTACATGTGGTGGAAATATCTCATCTGACAATGGTTTTGAGGTTGTTGCACGTGGCGTTTGTTGGAGCTTAAAACCAAATCCTACTATCAAAGATAGTTTGACGAAAGATGCTGCAGGAACAGGTGCTTTTACAAGTTCTGTAAAAAACTTATTGGCTGATACAACTTACTATTTGAGAGCATACGCAACGAACAAAGATGGAACAGGATATGGACTTCAGATTACGTTTAAAACATCACCAGCGGTAACACCTGGACTTACCACTTCAGAAGTAACAAATATTACTGCAACTGCTGCCACAAGTGGAGGTAATATAACTTTTAATGGTGGTTTAGCGGTTACTACACGGGGAGTTTGTTGGAGTATATCAGAAAACCCAACTATATTAAATGACAAAACAACAGATGGTAGTGGAAGCGGAATATTTTCAAGTAATCTTACAAATTTACAATCAGGAAAAACTTATTATGTGAGGGCCTATGCAACCAATGCAACAGGAACGGCATATGGCACACAAGTAATATTTAAAACGCTTTCTGTCCCTACTGTAGCACCTTTAGCTGTTACTAATAGAACAACTTCAACTGCCAGTATTAGTGCGAATATAACTTCCGATGGTGGAACACCTGTTACTTCACGTGGCATTTGTTGGAGCATATCATCAAATCCAACTATTTCCAATTATATTACTTCTGATGGAACTGGTACTGGTATATTTACAAGTAATATAAGTGGACTGACTGAAGGTGCTATTTATTATGTTCGGGCATATGCCACTAATATCGTAGGAACAGCCTATGGTAGTCAATTGTCGTTATTGACATATAATAATCTTACTGTTGCAGACATTGAGGGTAATATATATCACACGGTTACAATTGGCACACAAACTTGGATGGTAGAAAACCTTAAAACAACCAAATACAATGATGGTACAACAATCCCAATGGAAACCAATAGTAGAGCATGGGCTGCATTATCAACACCAGCATATTGTTGGTATTACAACGTTGCTACATATAATAATACTTATGGCGCTTTATATAACTGGTACTCAGTAAATTCTGGCAAATTAGCACCAATAGGTTGGCACGTACCTACTAATGTTGAATGGAATACTCTTACAACTTATCTGGGAGGTGCAAGTGTAGCTGGTGGAAAACTTAAAGAAACAGGAACAACACATTGGTCATCAACTTATATCGGAACTACCAATGAAACTGGTTTTTCTGCCCTTCCTGGTGGCGTTTGTGATAATAACGGCTCGTTCACCTCCCTTGGCAACAACGGTATTTGGTGGAGTTCAACCGAGGATGTTGCTGTTAACGCATGGACAAGAAGCATGAATATCGGTAGCAGCGTAGTCAGTAGCTCAGAATTTAAAACGATGGGGCTCTCAGTGCGCTGTGTCAGAGATAACTAATACCTACAATATGACTCAGTCATTATTTGTCTTGCAAAAAAAGGTGGTTTGATAGTTTAATTAGAATATGAAAGAAATAGGAAATATTGACTTTCAACAAATGAATAATGCAATAAATTTCATCAATGAACTAATTGATGAGGATAAAAGTAATATGCAAAAATTATTTCTATTTTTAAATGAGTTCAATGAAATTTTTACAAAAGAAGAAGAAAAATTACCTTATCATATCAATCTTATTGATGAACTGCACGCTAATGAAAATGCTCATAGTCGAATCCTTGGAAAATTATTGCAACAACAAGAATCAATAAACAAAAGATATGAAATTTTGGAAAGTTTTCTTAAATACATTATTGAAAATTACTCTAATTACGAAGATTTTGGAAGAATTCAAATCAATAAACCTAAGATAACACAAGAAAAGAGGCGAATTGATTTGTGGATAAGAGATAAAGATTATGCTATAATCCTTGAAAACAAGGTTGGATGGGCAGGTGACCAGCAAGGTCAATTAGAAAGATATATTGATGTAACCAAAAAAGATAATTATAATGAAGAACAAATTTATGTTATATATTTACCACCAACTTATGAGAAAGAGCCTGACAAACAAACTTGGGGAAAGTATTATGAACAAGATATTTATAAAAATAGATATTTGAATTTGTCTTTTAAAGATGACATTCTTCCTTGGTTAAAAAATGACGTTCTTTCCCATGTTAGAAAAACAGATCGTTTTCTTTCTTCCTCGATTGAACAGTACATTGACCATTTGGAAGGTAAATTTAGTTTAAGAGCAATTAATAACAATATGAATATGGAATTACAGAATTTTATTAAAGAGAAGTTAGGAATAACTGAAGTCGAGCCAGAAATTGCCCTTAGAATTGTAACCGAGAAACGGCAAGAATTGGAAAATGCTTTAACTCAAATAAAGTCATTACAGGATGAAATACATGCAGAAATAAACGAAAATTATTTCTCCAAGTGCCATAAAGAATTGATAAACTCAGGTCTGACTGCTTTACGAAAAATTGAAAGCTATCCTGATTATTACCCAAGGTCAGTTGGAGTAAAGTTAACAAATAACTTGACTGTATGGTTAGGGAAGGAAGAGGGAATTGACGGTGAATTATTCTGCCAAATAAATTTTATTGATAATAATAAAAAACTACCACAAAAAGTAAAACAGAAATTTAAAGAAATTTTCAGAAATGAAGATTTAGGTGAAGATGAAAAAAATGGTTTCCAGATTTGGGCATATATCGAAAAAAATGAAAATGCCATTATTTATTTAAAAGAATTTTGTGAAAAAATGAGCGACATCACAAGATAAATACCTATAAACAAACTTTCCGCTCGTTGGCGCAAGTTTATAACTTGTGTCTTGCTTTGAAAAAAGCATTTTATTATTTTTTATTTGCTCTAACGAGCAACACACCGATTACAAATCGGTGCGAGCGAGGCGTTAGCATAAAAAAATACAACAATCAAGAAAAAGGTAATAATAACCCTTCCGAAAGGACATAAAAAATTACAAAATGAAAAAAATAGTAATTTCTCTAATTATTGTTTTTGCAACGATGACTGTGTTTGCTCAAACTCAAACAAACACGATTTCGATTGTTTCACCTGATAGTGCCATTGTTTATCGACTTTTTTCAACAACAAATACGTGGACATTCATTAAGCTAAACACAAGAAATGGACAAATGTGGCAAGTTCAATACCACACAGAAAGCAAATATCGTTTTGAGACTCCTTTATCTCTAACGACTCTCGTTTCAATAGAAAAGGAGAAAAATGGAAGATTCTTTCTTTATCCGACACACAATATGTATAATTTCATTTTACTTGACCAAATTGATGGACGAGTATGGCAAGTTCAATGGGCAATGAAAGAAGAAGATAGGATGGTTATTCCATTAAATTAAAGGAATGTTATGAGTATTAATGTTGAAGGTTTTAATAAAGAGGTCGAGTGCATTTACAAAGACGAACGATATTCTGTTCGTGATAATGGTGCTGTATTACGACATTGTCGAGAGGATAAACGACCTCGCCCAACAGACAACCAATGGACTTTTGGCAAACCAAATGAGAAAACTGGTTATATGGAAATCGCAGCCGTACGAGTTCATAGAATCGTTGCAACGGCTTTTCACGGTGAAGCACCAACAAAAGAACACGTTGTTGACCACATAGACACCAACAAACGAAACAATAGACCAGGAAATTTAAGATGGGTTACACGGTTAGAAAATGTATTGCTAAATCCAATCACAACCAAGCGTATCGCGTATGTTTGTGGTAGTGTTGAGAATTTTTTAGCTAATCCAGAAAAATATCGAGACCAATTTCCCGAACCTAATCTTAGTTGGATGCAAGCAGTAACAGCTGAAGAAGCCAAAATTAGTTTGGAGCGAATGTTGGCGTGGGCTAAAAGTGACAAAAAATCTACTGGTGGCTCATTAGACAAATGGATTTATAGTAGAGAAATTATTCAAACTATACTTGAAACACAACCTAATTACATCCTGTCTAAAACACCAAATGCAGCACAACGTATTGTTACCCCTGATGATAAACCAAACGAATTTCCGAGTACTCCACAAGCGTTTGAAGGCGATCCATTGACAGCATATTATGAGAGTTTGAATGAGGGAACGGTTTTCTTTCGCAACCATAATGGAGAATACGTGGTTGTGAAAAGTGGATTTTCCAAAGACAGAGAAACTTTATATGTAATGACAAGATCTGCATATGTATGGCGAGAACGAGAGAATAGCGAATTTATCCCTATACCCATAGTTGAACTTACAGAAAAAATTTCTTATAAAGATTTACCTCATTCCCTTACGAGTATAACATATGAAGATGGGTTGTTTGTGCATGAAAAGTTGGAATTGGGTTTCCACCCGACGGAAATGTTGGAAGAAATATTCGCCAACTATACACAAGGGCTATAATGGACAGGCTGAGTTTCAATAGATAATTATTATAATGATAAACAAAAAAAAATATGTGATAACCAAATCGCCGAACGCTTAACACACACTTGGTCATTGGCTGGCTGAAGTGAATTAGCTAGTTTTGCTCTTGCATTAATTTTTCTTATTCAATCAATAAAGTCACTCCCAAGTGGCTTTATTGTTATTTTTTCTCAGTAACTACAATTTTTACCCCGACTTACCCCGACTTACCCCACTTTACAAATTCTAATTACAGGTAGAAAAAATGTCCTTTCCCTACCACCAAATTTCAGTCAATGATGTATGAAACCCCGGAATTTTCACTCTTAATTGACAAGTTTCAGTGTGTAGAAATACAAACTCAAAATCTTTTTTCACAAACATATAAAAATGTGAAATGAATTATGTAGTTTTGTAGGTAATTAATGAATTGGTTTGTACTAAATATAATACAAACCATTCATTTTTTAATCTAATTCAATCCTGCATGAACATTGCCCAGATAACCGACAACCTCGAAAAACTTGTTGAATCATTCAATAAAGAGACCTTTATTTTTGATTTGCTTTTTGCCTACGGTACGCCGAAAGCCACTATTAGCCGTTTGCAACATAGTGATAAAGACATGTTCTCTGAGGAAATTGTTGTTATTAAGAAAAAGCTATTCTTCAAAAATGTCACCAATGCAGATTTACAGACGGCATTAGACAATCTCAAATGCAACGAAAAGGTAACCAAACAAGCACCTCGTTTCATTGTAGTTACTGATTATGAAACATTGCTGGCCTACGATACCAAAACTGATGAATCATTAGATATTCCGATACTCGAAATTGCACAACATACAGATTTCTTTCTCCCCTGGGCAGGTATGGAAAAATCGAAACAACAAACCGAAAACATTGCCGACGTACGGGCTGCTGATCGCATGGCAAAGCTTTACGACGAAATAAAGAAAGATAATCCCACCACAACACACGAAGAAGTTCATAATCTGAACGTCTTTCTTTCACGTTTGCTATTTTGCTACTTTGCCGAAGATACAGAAATTTTCGACAAAGATTTATTTACCAATTCAGTTGATTATCATACCCAAAAAGACGGAAGTGATTTAAATGTGTACCTCGACTCATTGTTTGAGGTTATGAATACAGCACAATCAGCACGCAGAAATGATTTACCCGCCTATCTCAAAGCATTTCCGTATGTAAATGGAGGATTATTTCGTAATCAACACGCTGCACCGGTATTTACCCGCAAAAGTCGTCAATTGCTGATTGAATGTGGTCTTTCTCTCCAATGGCAGGACATAAACCCCGACATTTTTGGTTCGATGATTCAGGCGGTAATAACGCCCGAACACCGTGGAGGATTGGGTATGCATTATACCTCAGTCCCAAACATAATGAAAGTCATTGAGCCGTTATTTTTGGACGAACTCAAAGAGGAATTTGAAAATTCAAAAGGAAATAAGAAAAAGTTGAATGAATTACTTCAACGAATCTGGAAAATAAAAATCTTCGACCCTGCTTGCGGTAGCGGAAACTTCCTGATTATTGCCTACAAAGAATTGCGTAAATTAGAAATGCTTATTTTCAAAGAATTAGGCACATTGGCTTTCTCCGAAATAAACCTTGGCAACTTTTACGGCATAGAGCTGGACGACTTTGCACACGAAGTGGCAACACTCTCCTTATGGCTTGCCGAACACCAAATGAACCAGGCTTTTATGCGGGAATTTGGACGCTGTAAACCTGCATTGCCACTTCAAGAAACAGGGAATATAGTTCAAGGAAATGCTTGCCGGATTGATTGGGAAATTGTTTGCCCGAAAAATGAAGGAGATGAAATCTATATTTTAGGAAATCCGCCGTATTTAGGCTCTCATGTACAATCAGAAGAACAAAAGAATGACATGAGTATTGCATTTAATGGTTCTGAATCATTTAAAAAGTTAGATTACATAAGTTGTTGGTTTATAAAAGGAGCTAACTATATAAGCGAGACAAGTAATAAAGTGGCATTTGTTTCAACAAATTCAATATGCCAAGGGGAGCAAGTTGGAATTCTTTGGCCAAATGTCTTTGAAAAAAAATTAGATATAGTTTTTGCGTATAAATCATTTAAATGGAATAATAATGCTAAAGATAATGCAGCAGTAATCTGTATCATTGTTGGTCTTGCCTCAAATAATAAAGGAATAAAACACCTTTTTGAAAATGACTTTGATAAAAGGGTAGATAATATATCACCTTATTTAATTGGAGGAAAAAATACTATTATATATTCTCGAAATAAACCATTATGCCAAGTACCATTGATGGTAAGAGGTAGTAGCCCAGTCGATGGTGGGCATTTAATCTTAAATGAAGACAATAAAAATACATTAATAGCTGAATCATCAAGTAATTTATTATTTATCAAAGAATTGATTGGGGCTGAAGAATTTGTGAATGGATTAAAAAGATGGTGTTTGTGGATTACTGACGACAAATATGCTGACGCAATTAAATCTCCATTTATTAAAGATAGAGTTGAAAAAGTAAGATGTTTTCGTTTATCAAGTAAAAAGAAAGCAACAAGAGAAGCTTCGCAAATACCATATAAATTTTTTGAAACAAAACATTTAAATACTCCTTCAATTATAATTCCTAGAGTTACTTCAGAGAGAAGGGAGTATTTACAATGTGGATTTTTAGATGAAAAAACAGTTGTTCTTGATCGTGCTCAAGTAATATATGATGCTCAGTTATATATATTTGGAATACTTAGTTCCAAAATACACATGGTATGGACAAGCATAGTTACTGGGAGATTGAAAATGGATATTAATTATTCTGTATCTTTATGTTATAACAATTTCCCTTTTCCCCAAATCTCAGACAAACAAAAAAAAGAATTAGAACAACACGTTTATAATATCTTAGCTGAGCGCGAAAAACATTCTGAAAAAACCTTAGCACAACTTTACGACCCTGATAAAATGCCCGATGGATTACGTGAAGCACACCGCCAGAATGATTTAGCGGTAGAACGTTGTTATCGAAGTCGTCCGTTTGAAAGTGACGAAGAACGGTTGGAATATCTGTTCAAACTGTATGAACAAATGATAGAAGAGGAAAACGATAGAGGAACGTTGTTTGCAGGTGAGAAGAAATCTCAAAAGAAGAGGTAATAAGTAATGGGAAAATATATTCAAAGTGTAGACGATTTAATTGACGATATTCAAAATAAAGGTTTTGAAAGTGGTAGATTGCTTTTTCGTGGTCATGCAAACTATGAATGGCGATTACTACCTTCTATGTTAAGATTTGAAAATGATTTTGCATTAAGATTGGAAGCTGCATATTTAGAACCTTTGCTGCGAGGGAAGAAAATTCCATTTTTAAATACAAATGATCCTATAGTATTAATGATGAATCTTCAGCATTTTGGAGCACCAACAAGATTACTTGATTGGACTTTTGATCCACTAATTGCATTGTTTTTTGCCTGTTATGATAACACATCAAAGAATGACGATATTGATGGCAATTTGTTTTTCATCAACAAAAATTTATACAAAAGTTTTGAAATTGATAATAAAGAAAATGAGTTTTTCAAACAATCGATCACTACAGAAAACGTAGAACGATTTATTAAAAGATCAATTATTGATTCTATTTATGTAATTGAACCTATGATTAAAAATCCGAGATTAAGAGTACAGAATGCGTGTTTTATGTTTTTCTCTTTTTTACCGGCAAAAAAAAATGATATTGAATTTGTCGATTTATTAAAATTCAACACATGCAGAAATAAATGGTTAAATGAAAACACTGATGAAGGAGATAAATATTGGATTGCAAATAAATTGGTTGATAAAAATTTTAAAAAATCAATACTAAATGAACTTGACACGAAATATGGAATATCACCTGCAACTATTTTTGTAGAAAGTGAATACATGAAAACATGTGAGTTAGAATATAAAGACTTATATGAAAATGCTATTTTAAGGACAAAAACAATTAAATTCAATGGTTCACTTCTTGTAAAAACTCCAGATTAATACGGTTTTGGAGCATTGTTATCGGAGTTGTCCGTTCGAAAGTGACGAAGAACGGTTGGAATATCTGTTCAAACTGTATGAACAAATGATAGAAGAGGAAAACGACAAGGGAACTTTGTTTGAAACAGAAAAGAAAAGTAAAAAGAAAAAATAACTATGCAATATTATCTATTTTTGGACGAATGTGGCGATCAGAACTTGAGTAATTTCAATCCTGATTTTCCATTGTTTACACTTTGTGGCGTAATTGTGTCCGAAACTGAATATGCTGCCATTACTGAAAAAGTACTGGCACTCAAAAAAACACTGTGGAACGACAAAAAAATTATTTTGCATTCTCGCGATATTCGTAAATGTCAAAAGGGTTTTGAAGTGTTGTTCGATTTGGACAAAAAGAAATTCTTTTACGAAAGTATCAATTCCATACTTGGAGAAAGTAACTATCAAATAGTGTGTTGCAGTATTCTAAAAGAGCAATATATTCGCCGTTACGGAAAATTATCAGATGTTTATGCTATTTCGCTTTCATACATTATTGAGCGTACTGTTTTTCTGTTGGAAGGTTTAAAAAAGGACGGAGTAGAAGAAATTGAACTTCATGCCATTGCCGAACGTCGAGGAACTAAAGAGGATAAAAGTTTACTGGATTATTACAATGAATTGTTAGATAGAGGCACTTATTTTGTAAACAACAAACGTATAAAATCGCTTTTCAAATCATTTCAGTTTAAAATGAAGTCGGAAGATATAATCGGGTTGCAAATCTCAGATTTGGTGGCTTATCCTATTACACGTTATGTATTGGATAGCAAGGCTGTAAATCCGGCTTATGAAGTAATTAAAGAGAAAATTTACACGCAAAATGGGAAAATGCATGGTCTTAAAATTCACCCGGCAGAATAACCTGAGTGTAAAATATGGACAAAAAAAAGAGTTGTCGAAACAACCCTTTTCCGATTGGGGACACCCCGATCCAGATATTTTAAACTGCATACACAGCTAAACTCTCTTATTTGTGCTGCAAAGATAGTGCATAGATTTTGAGAATGTATCTAATTTGATACATATTTTGGTTAATAATGGTTAATAGGGTTGAATTGTATTGATTTTCAAAAAGAAATAAAGGGGTATTAATGATGAATACTGAAAAAATACATTCTTGATTATTTGTTGAAGTTCGACTCAGTTGTGAAAGAAGATTTTGAAAAAGTACTTTTAGACAAACTACCAGATGTTTTAGACATTCCCCAAAAGAAAAATAAAATAAAGAATAACTTGCAATTACTTAGAAAACAGGGTTATATAACAGTAAAAGGGAAGATGTGGCGAATGTCTAAACAAAAAAAATAGACATTCATTAGACGAACTTTAGACATTCTTTAGACGAGACATTAACTTATAAACGATAAATAGCTATGCCGGATTTAGTTCATGTTACCTACACCCAAACAGGGCAAAGCTCACAAACCAATCATTTTGGTATGCGTGAGATGCAGGAAAAGGCCTTTGAAGAAAGAGACGCACAGTATCTATTATTGAAAGCCCCACCGGCTTCCGGTAAATCACGCGCATTGATGTTTATTGCGTTGGATAAACTCATAAAACAAGAACTAAAAAAAGTAATAGTTGCCGTTCCGGAAAAATCAATCGGTGGTTCGTTTCGTGCTACCGACCTCAAAAGTCATGGTTTCTTTGCTGATTGGGATTTACACGACAATTACAACCTATGTACACCCGGTAACGATGGGAGCAAAGGCAAAGTACAGGCTTTCCGTAATTTCATGGATAACGATGAAAAAATTCTGATTTGTACCCATGCCACCTTGCGCTTTGCTTTTGAAGATTTGGACATATCAAAGTTCGACAATTGTCTGTTGGCCATTGATGAATTTCACCATGTATCCGCCGACGGTGATAGCAAGTTGGGAGAACTGTTGCGCCTGATTATGGAAAAATCAACGGCTCATATTGTAGCCATGACCGGCTCCTATTTTCGTGGAGATAGCGTACCAGTTCTATTACCCGAGGACGAAGAAAAATTCACCAACGTTACATATACATATTATGAGCAACTAAACGGTTATACCTATCTGAAATCATTGGGTATCGGATATAATTTCTATCAGGGAAATTACACTGAAGCCATTCTTGATGTATTAGATACGGATAAAAAAACGATATTACATATTCCAAATGTCAATTCCGGTGAATCACTCAAACGGAAATACGATGAGGTAAATTTTATCTTAGACGCAATTGGGGACGTGATAAAAGTTGATTCCGAAACAAAAGTAATCTATCTGAAACGTCACACGGATGGCAAAACCATTAAAGTAGCCGATTTGGTAAATGACAATTCGCGTGAACGTGATTTAATTGTTAGTTACTTGCGAGAAATGAAATCCGTTGACGATATGGATTTAATTATAGCATTGGGAATGGCGAAAGAAGGTTTCGACTGGCCCTGGTGCGAATATGCTTTGACCGTTGGTTATCGTGGTTCATTGACAGAAATAGTGCAAATAATTGGACGTTGCACCCGTGACAGCAATAATAAAACACACGCTCAATTTACAAATCTCATTGCTCAACCTGATGCAACAAATGACGACGTAAAGTTTGCTGTAAATAATATGTTGAAAGCAATTACAGCTTCACTTTTAATGGAACAGGTTTTAGCACCGAACTTTAATTTCAAACCTCGTTTCACACCTGAAGACAAAGCAGGTCCGGGCGAAATTTTGGTGAGAGGATATAAAGTCCCAAGTTCCAAACGGGTAAAAGATATTCTCAAATCGGATATAAACGATTTGAAAGCCAATATATTAAAAGACAATAGCATTTTAGCAGCCATTCCCGGCAATATCGATGCCGAAGTGATAAACAAAGTGTTGATTAAGCAGGTTATTGAAAAAAAATATCCGAACCTGAGCGAAGATGAAGTAGAAGAAGTTCGTCAATACGTGGTAATGGATTCTGTAATGAAAAACACCTTACAAATCAACGTGAAGGACCTTAAAAAGGCTATTGAAAACGATGAAAGCATTAAAAAAGCCATTGCAGACAACATGTCGAAAGAGGATATCAATACGCTGATTCCAAAAGTAATCAAAACTATCTATCCGGAACTTTCCGATGACGAAGCAAATGCATTAAACAAAGTAAATATCAATACCAACATTATTGAAAGTACGGAAGCCCAAGCAGACAAACGATTTATCCGCATGGCAGGTCAATTTGTAAATATCGACGACATTCATATCGACCTGATAGATCAGGTCAACCCGTTCCAACGTGCTTATGAAATTCTTTCAAAATCGGTTACTCCGAAAGTTTTGAAAGTGATTCAAGATGTCATTGAAACTTCACGAATCAAAATGACTGAAGAGGAAGCTATAATTTATTACCCAGATAAAGTGGCTAAATTTATGAAAACCTTTGGTCGTGCTCCATATATAAAATCTGCCGATTTTAATGAGCGTAGAATGGCAGAAGCAATTTTGTTTTTGAAAGATTTAAAACGTAGAAATCAAGCTAAAAATAATTAGATTGTATAATGTTGAATACTGAGAGGAAGAAAAAACTTCAGGATTTGTTTGATAACGACCCGTTGGGCTTATTAGAAGTTAAGCCCTTAGCAACCGTTAGAAACGAAGACAATATTCTTGTAAGCAAGTTTCAGGAGATAATTGATTTTTATCAACAAAATCAACGCTTACCCATTGAAAACAATGGGGTAAATGAACACACGCTTTATTCTCGTCTATGCGATTACAGAGAAACCGAATCAAAAAGAAAGATACTGGAACAGTTCGACGAATTCGGGTTATTAGTACCCGTTGAAAAAAAGATATTTACAATTGATGATATTTTGGAAGATGACCCGCTTGGATTATTAGACGAAGACGATATGGGTTTGTTTGATTTTGATTTGGTTCAACGTCCCGACGAAAGAGCAAGTGCCGATTTTGTAGCCAGACGTAAAGCCATACAAAATTACGAAAAATATGCACAGTTATTCAAAGATTGTCAACGTGATTTAAAGCAAGGAGATAGAAAACTTGTCAAATTTCATGAGAATCAAATTCAAGAAGGAGCTTTTTTTGTCCTTAATGGATTATTGGTTTATGTTGATAAACTAATGGATATTACAGTTGATAAGTTTAGTAAAAGAGATGGAAGGACAAAACTGATATTTGAAAATGGCACTGAATCAAATATGCTATTCAGGTCATTAGGTAAAGGCTTGTTTCAGAATGGACAAGGCATAACTTTTACCAATGAAGAAATGAATTCACAGTTTGAAAACAACTACAATAATATCAGTGATGAAGATAAAGAATCCGGCTTCATATACATATTAAAATCCAAGAGCAATAAACAAGAAATCAAGGATATAAAACACCTTTATAAAATTGGATTCTCCACAACAACGGTGGAAGAGCGTATTAAGAATGCAGAACAAGAACCAACTTATTTAATGGCTGAGGTGCGCATTGTTATGACTTACAAGTGTTTCAATATGAATACTCATAAACTTGAATCATTGTTGCACAATTTCTTTGGCAGCTCCTGTTTGAATGTCGATGTATTTGACAACCTTGGAAATCGTCATACACCACGAGAATGGTTTATTGCTCCATTAGATATAATAGAACAAGCCGTTCATTTGATTATTTCCGGTGAGATTGTAAAGTATCGGTATGATGGGGAGAAAGAAGAAATTTTAATTAGGTAGACTATCCAATTGGATATATTTAGTGGTTTGGTGTCATGATAAAAAAAAGAAAAACTTATCACAATGAAAATAGATATTCACGTACATACAAAGAAAGCCAAATCGGGTGACGCTGACACCAGAAATGTTGATGTAGACAAATTTGAGAGAATTATCAAATCAACTGAAGTAAAAATTATAGCGATTACTAATCATAATCATTTTGATTTAGTGCAATACGAGCAATTTTCAGAAAGAATGGGTAACATTTGCCAAATTTGGCCTGGAATAGAACTTGACATAGTAGATAATGATAAGAGAGCTCATTTGATAGTTATAGTAAATCCAAAAAACCATTCAGAATTTAACAGAAAAGTCGCAAAGTTACTTTTGACCAAAACTCCAGATAATTTCACAATTACAATCGAAGATACTGTTGATAATTTTGACTCTTTAGACCCGATTTACATACCTCATTATTTTACGAAAAAGCCTAATTTAGGTGATGAAGGAGTCGAATTACTAATGAGTATAGTCAAAAATAAAAAGAGAGTATTGAAGGAAGCCACAAATTCAATCTCTGCTGGAATATACATAAGTCACGGACATGAGTCTATTTATGGATCTGACATTCATGATTGGGATAAATATTTAGTAGAATCTAAAGAGTTACCAGACTTAAGGTTACCTGTAGAAAGTTTTGAGCAGTTTTGTCTATTGCTTGAAAAAGACGATCATACAATTCAAACAATTCTTGATAAAAAATCAAAAGAACTAATACAAGTCACTCCATTTACTGTTGCTGAACAGATAAACCTTGAAATATATAACGACATAAATATAATTTTTGGGTCAAAAGGAACAGGAAAAACTGAGATACTAAAAGCATTATCTAAGTATTATAATGGGAAAGGATATAGCACCTCCGTATATGAATCAAATTCAACTCACTTAAATGATGTGTATAATGTAAAAGGAGCTGATTTAGAAATTGTATTAGAGGATTTAGGAATTGATAATTGTGAAGAAGAATTTCAGATAATTAGGGAATCGATTGAAGAGGAAATAACTAGTATTAGTAAATATCTACAGTATTTTTCTAATGAGGCAACAAACAAGATTTCTCAGAAAATTGCACTAAAAAACTTTATAAGATTAGATGGTTCTCAAGCATCAAGAAAATTTGAAGAAATTAAAAGTGTACTACTTCAATTTAGATCGTTTAATGAATCTATTGCTGATAATAATACTCTTGAAGAAACAATTGGCTTTGACTTATTTCTTGAACTTTTAGAATTAGTTGATAAAATTTTAATAAAATTGAAATCTGAATCAGAAAAACGGTTTATTGATTCCAAAAGCATTTCAATGTTCAACTCATTAATTAAAGTGTTTGTTTCTGAAATTTCAAAGAAAACTGGACAACCTGAGAAACCTATGAAAACAGGGTTCCAAGAATATGCAAGTAATAGAATAAAAATAGAAAGGACAATTACAAAAATTTTAGCAAATATCGACATGAACGTTGAACCATTTGTGGAATATGTAGGTGATTTGGGAGATAAAGGGAATCTTGAAAGTCAAACTAATATCCTAGTTCAAAATGGTATAATAACAGATAGTAAGTTAACTACTGTATCTAGAGTTAATAAAATTCCACAGAAAGAAGTTGCCAAATCAATGAGAACTATTTCAAAATATGTTTATTATAATGATTTGTTTGAGAAAATTAGTGAACTGAAATCAATTGATGGTGGAGAAACAATTGAAAATATATATGATTTACTTCTTTTCAATAGGTATTTTGTTGTTGGAGGAAAAGAATATAACCCATCAAATGGAGAATCATCAATGATTCTTCTTCATAATGAGCTTAAACAAGATAAGGATATATATTTAATAGATGAGCCAGAGAAAAGTCTTGGTAATGATTATATTAATGATGTTATTGTGCCTTTGTTGAAACAAAGAGCACGACAAGGGAAAAAAGTGATAATCGCAACTCATGATGCAAATATAGCAGTTAGAACTTTGCCATACAGTTCTACATACAGACAGCATGACTTAAATAATTATTTCACTTACATAGGCAATCCTTTTACTAATAATTTAGTTTGTATCACTGGCGAAAAGCCTAATTTAGATTGGAAAAACATAAGTATGAAAACACTCGAAGGTGGTAAAGACGCTTTCGGAGAAAGAGGTAAAATATATGGAAAATTTTAACGCAGAAATAAAAAGAGAAGACCAAAGAACAACTTTGGTCTTGAAGGGTAAGACTGAAAGTTATGAACTTATTCTCACTGAAGACAATCCGAATGCTGTCAAGTCTATATTTAATAGACTTTTACAGGAATTAAAAAAGGGGGCTTTCTCGTTCGTTTTAATAGACGAAAAAGAGGATTTATACCAGCAAATTAGTAAAGAGTATATAACACAACTGAATTCTGAATTGCTTAGTGTTTACGAGGAATTGAAAGATTATGAATTATTAAGCGAATAGAAAACATGACTGCATAACACCATGCCTATGTCCTAGCTGGAGTGATTTTGCAAACCGTGTCAAATTAAAAATAGCAAACAACTCTGCTCCAGTTGGTGAAAAAACTCGAGCAACTTATATTTATCAATAGATTGGCTATACCCAATAATCCACAGCTACTGTTAATGAAATGTCCCCCTGTTGGATATGTTTAGGCATTAGATGCAAGCTTAAAAAAAACAAGAATGAGTGATTTACCAAATAGAAATAGAACAATAAACGAAGCAACTGGAATGAGGGTTGTTGCGCAATATGTACAAGAGTTTTGGGAATGCGGATGGCAACCATTTGACGCAAGGAATGATAAAGGAATTGATGGGTTAATTCTTATGAGAAAGAAAAGCATAGACCTTGGCGTAAAAATTAATGTTCAGGTGAAATGCGGACCGAAATATATTTCAAGTGAAAATAAAGATGAAATTAGGATTTCAATCGATAATGAAATAGGTTTAATTGAACATATTGAATATTGGAAGAAGCAAATTGAACCTGCAATTCTCGTTTTTGTAAATCCATCAAAACCATTACGTGATAAAAGTGGGAAAATTTTAAAAGATGATAAAAGTAAAATTATATGGAAAGAAAGTCGACTCAATTCAAAAGCTTGGTGGGTAGATTTAAAAAGCGAAAATTTGAGAGTTGAAAATTCAAGAACGTTAATTTCAATTCCCAAGAAGAATGTATTTGGTGAGCATAGTAAAGGCGAATTTCTAAAATTAACTAAGCCTATATTATCAAATAAACACTTACCACTTATTGAACTTAATAGTGATAGCAAAAAATTATTAAATTCAATGAAATTGAAAGATGATGCCCGTGAATTTTACAAACAATGGAAAAATGGAAATTCTATCTTATGTAAAGCATTAAACAAAGATATTAGAGTTTCAAAAACTGGTTGGAATCATATTCTTTCTGCCAAAAGAGGTAGTGAAAGAAGAATAGGTTCATTAAAACTTTTAGGTGTTGCAAAACAAATAATTAATGAAATAGAAGAGGGAAAGTATTTTTTACTAAATCAAACCGAAGACCTCTTTGAAATTGAACAAAAATTTGGAATAAGAGCAAGGTATATTGATAGATTAATGGGAGAGCAGGTGGTTCAAGTAATTGTATTGAGAAAATTAAATACAATGAACAGAAATGAGAAACTATGGTTTTACAGTGTTCATTACAGAAGATAGATGCATTACCCTTGTTTTATTCACCTTTATAAGCGGTTTACTTGCGTTTAAAACGCTAAAAATAGCCGGCCACACATCTATCTTGCTGAAATGAGATGCAAATGTAATGAAAATAATTTAAAAGCCAGCCCGAGGCTGGCACTGTCTGGCGCACATTAGTTAAGAGTGCCAATACAAAGCTATTCCGCTATTAGGTCTGCAATAAAACCCTGAATTTTTAAAACGCAATTAGTCCCTAAGGTCCCCATTGTCAACCTAAAACATTTTTTTTCGTTTTTACAAGGCAATAAACACTTAATAATGTCATTTATACATGGCATTGCCGAATATCTTACACAACGTATTCTGGATCCTTCAGTGAACATATTTTATTAAAGTGCCAAAAAAACATATATTCAATGAAGATGTGCGTAGTTCTGGCATAACTGTATTTTATCTTTGCATCATAAAATAAATCAGTACCAATGCATTGTAAATTTTAAATTATTTTGTTTCTTTGTTGTTGTAAGAATTTAGCCTAATTAATAGAATGTTATGAAACTAAGTTTTAATGATAAATGCTGGGTGGTTGCCAATATTAAAAGAGTTCTTGCCCCTCCTTCTGCAATTCTTTTGTTTGCTGTTTTTTATTCCGCAGAGCAAGCAAAGAAAGAACTTAATACACATAACATATTTGGATTTTGGAGCATTTTGATATTAATTATTATGGGACTAATTGCTATCAAATATGCATATCAAATAGCAAAATTTGCATCTGCAAATTTTGATCAGGTAGTTTCCCGAAGAACAAAATGGAAATCAAGTAATGTGGAGCTACACGAAATGAAATACCGCTTTGTTCTTGAAACCTTCGGTTGGGCTTTGTTTAGTCTGTTTACCCCTCTATTCTCAATCGTGTGGTTTGTGATATATATTGTAAAATTTTAATATATAAGATATGGAAGAATATGAAAAACTATTCAAAGAAATAAGCAATTTAAAAGAGAAACATAAAAAAGAAGACCTTTTTAATGGTTTTATGTCCTTTGGTGTTGGTGCTGATGAAACAAAACATTCAAAGTTTATTGGTAATCTTTTAAATCCAAAAGGCTCTCATAAGCAAGGTGATAAATTCTTAAATTTATTCTTGAAACATCTTGAAATTACAGATTTCAACTTCGATGGCTTAAATGTGGAGTGCGAAAAGTATGCTGATGGAAGGTATATAGATATAGCTATATGGAACAAAACACAGTTTATAGTAATTGAAAACAAGTTTTGGGCAAGTGATCAAGACAACCAATTAAGAGACTATTATAATTTTGCTTTAACGCACACAAAAAACAAGTTTGAGAATGTCTTTATGCTTTATCTTACTCCCTATGGAAGACAACCGTTTGATAATTCCTTTTCTGTGGGATTATTGCCTGAAGGAATCAAAGTACTTCCCAGAGAAAAAGTAAAATGTATTAGTTACGAAAAGCACGTTTTAGAATGGCTTGAAGCTTGTATTGACAGCTTTGATGCCAATGATATTATTAGGCTCAATATTATCCTTGAAATGTATATTGAATTAATAAGAAATGTAATTAATAGAGACAAATATATGGAAGAAATTATGAGTAAATTTTTGAGTAATTCAGAAAATATGAAACTAGCGATTGATATCGTAATGAGTTTCCAGCAAAGAAACTTTTTAGGTTCGGTTGATACTAGAGAATTTATATTAAAGCAAATTGACGCTGCTATTTATAGGCACAATGATCCAAAATTGGATTTTGATCAAGATCCTGATAATGATATTTTATATTTTACACTTGAAATAGTTAATGAAAATCCAAGTATAGAAAATACAAAAATTGGTGATATATGTTTTTCTGGAGTACACATCTATGGTCAGAAACTCAATGGAGAAGAGGTTAAAGATAATCAGATTGTATGTAACGATATAAACGATATAAACCTATACAGCATATTGACAAATAATATTGATGGAATTGATAAATGGCTAAAAAGTATTGTAAATGAGTTATTAAACAAAGGAGAAGCTGAAAACCAAACAGAGTAGGCAAAATATAAAATCTAAATATTATGGCAATTTCAAGTGTAGAATTAAAAAACAATTACTATCAAGTTTTTGATGAAAGTGGAAAAAAAATATATGAAACTAGCTCTTCTTTTATGGGTAAATTACTCGGTCATGGAGATGATTTTATTATTCTTTCTATGGATAATTTTTATATCACTTACGATGAGCGCTTTAAGAAAATTAGTAACACAAATCGTATATATGTGGGTGACTATAAAGATGCTTCCGGTTCAAATATCTTTTTTACCAAAGACAATTATCTAGGAATTTATGATAAAAATTTCAAGAAGATAGGTGAAAGAAAGGTCTAAAAAATAATTTCTCTCTAAAAAACCGCAATTGAATTGTTCATTTGCGGTTTTTTTATGCTTTTATTTTTAGTGTGCTACCATATGGCATAACTGTCAGATATTTTTGTGGAAAATTTAATACAATGTATAGAATCACAGAAATTACAAATAGGATTTATGCTTTTATAACTGGTCTTTTCTCTCTTAAATCAAGAAGAAAGCAGATATTGCTCATATTTGTGGGCGATTTAGTATTGGAAACGCTTCATACTAAGTATGAAGAATGGAATAAACAATGTAATCTGTTATTACTCCATACGGATTTGAATTTATCACTTAAGTATAAGGAGTTTGTTGAAATGAATAATTTGTATATTGGTGACAATGAAACCAATAGTTGTGGTAAAAGGGGATTTGAAGACGGAATAAATTATGCTAAAACGAATAGTAAATTAATTTTCAAGGGAATAAATAAGTACAGAAACAACAAAGTAATACTTATCTCAACGCTCAGATACAGTAGTGCCTCCGGCATAACTTCCGAATTATATACTCAGTTAACTCAGAACAACTATAAAACCGTTGTTGTAGGTATAAAACCGTTGAAATTTGAGGGAGTTAATGCTTTAAGCAATTGCGAGAAGGCAGTCGAAATGATGAACACCGTAAATTCTCAGGGCTTTATTATCATTGATCCAAACACTGAAATGAAGGATTTGAATTTAGTTGCGTTTGTTGTAAATAAGTTGAGTGCATTAATAGATAATGAAATTGGGCATAATCAACCAAACTAACAGCTACACTAATCACTTACAAATGAAACTCATAAATTATAAATCGCAACGTATTTTGTGTATGTCAAATACGCATGGACGACACAGAAGTCTTATCATTCCAAAAGCAGATATAGTTATTCATGCCGGAGATGCCTGTATGTATGGTGATTTGAACCAGCTGATTGATTTTTTTGAATGGTTCTCTTTACTGAATATCAATCGTAAAATATTTGTTGCGGGTGAACATGATTTGGCGTTGGTTTTGAAACCAGAAATCTTACGAAAAATGATTCCTGCCGGTGTGATTTATCTTGAGAATGAATTAATCGATTATGATGGAATTACATTTTATGGATTGGCTGCACGACCTTTTATGCACAATAAACTTCCGATTCCTATGTATGTAGATATTTTAATCTCACATAGCCCACCATTGGGAATATTAGATAAAAATAATGGATGCCCTATTTTAAAACAAACAATAAAGGAATTAGAACCGTCTTTTCATGTTTTTGGTCATGTTCATTCATTCCGTACTAAAACTTTAAAAGCGAAAGAAATAACGTTTTATAATGTTGTAAGTTTGTCTGAAAGAAAAATATAGCTATGCTACATATTGGCACAACATTATTGTATCTTTGCCATTAAATCTAAAAATAGTTAGTATGGCTTCAAACCTCTTCAACCGTTATATTTGGCTTGTCGATATTATTTACCGTAATGGAAAGATTACGTTAGAAGATATCAATAGTAAATGGGTAATACATCCAATGTCTGATGGTAACCCGATACCCAATCGCACATTTCATAATCATCGCACAGCCATTGAAGAAATTTTTGATATCAACATTGAGTGTGACAAAAGCAGTTATGAATACTATATAGACCATGCCGAGGATATGGAGCGTGGTGGTGTGCGTCGCTGGCTGATTAATACATTTGCGGTGAATAACCTGATAAACGAGAGCCACAAGTTAAAGGAACGTATCGTGTTTGAGAATATCCCATCCGGTCAGCAGTATCTGACACCAATCATAGAAGCTATGCGTGATGGGCTAAAGGTTGAGATTACTTATCAGTCTTATTGGTCGGAAGCAGCCACATTTGAAATAGAGCCTTATTTCGTGAAAGTGTTTAAACAACGCTGGTACGTTATTGGTAAAAGCGATAAGGTACGCATCTATGCATTAGACCGTATTAAGAGGCTGAATGTAACAGGAAATACATTTAAGCTGCCGGAAAACTTTGACCCGGAAAACTATTTTCAGGATTGTTATGGAATTATTCAGGGGGAAGAAATGAAGGCAGAAACGATAAAGCTGAGATTTGATTCGTCGCAAGCCAAGTATATTCGGGCATTGCCACTTCATGACTCACAAAAAGAGATTGAAACTTCAAATGAATATGTTGTATTTGAGTATTTTATCAAACCAACTTTCGACTTTAGGCAAGAAATTTTTTTACACGGCGAAGATGTAGAAGTCCTTGAACCCGAAAGTTTCAGAAATGAATTGAAAAATATTCTCAAAAAGATGATTGAAAATTATTATTTAAATATAAAATAATCAGTCAGGCTTTGCCTGGAAGTTCATTACGGGCAGTTCCGCAGGTCAAATCCCCAGCCGCCAAAAATCCAATCCCTTCGAACTTTAAGGCTTGAACTGTCTTTTTGTCGGCTACTCCGGGTAGCTTTTTTCTTGTCTTTTTTTATCCATAGCCTTTGAGGTTCATTTGCATTGCAAATAATCTCAAAGGCTTTTTTATGCAATATTCTCAACGCCCTACCGAGTGGCAACTCTACTTTCATAATTCGATACCGGACATTATTTGCATCAAAGATGTTGCAACTGAAGGACTTTCATTTGCATTGAAAGTGAGAGGGGTATTGGTATTGGAGGAACATTACACCTGGGACACAAACGGGAAAATCCGTGTTAGAAACCTTAGCGAAATCATTGAGAAATTCCTAGATACAACAGCAACAGTGGACAGAGCCGATGTGGTAAGTTACCTTTGGAACGGTACGCCTATTATTGAATTCAAATTCACGGAAGTAACCACAGAGTATGTTGGCAATTTTATTGCTTGCAAATGTGACGTGGACTTGGGTAATTTAAATGATTCAAGTTGGGCAGCTCGTAATTTCCTTACCCGATGCCTCGGAACAAAGAAAACGGCTCTGGATCGTAAAGAAACATTGTCATATTTACAGAAAGACACAGACAATTATCTTTATTTGGTGGCTAAAATTACCTACCTTGCCAATGGAGTAATCACTGAACAGCAAGGCAATTTGACCTTGTTTGGACACGCACCTAACACAACTCACAGCCATTTAATTGCAACTCTCAACACTTCATTGAAGTATGTTCTCAAACAATTAGGACTTACCAACACCACGGAAGTTTTGAATTATCAAGTGTGGGTGTCGGCTACAAGTAATGGTGAGTCTGGGACTTTATGCAATGCCTATACTTATTTGGTCGACTCAACGCCTTACAGGGATACAGCTAGTTTTCTTTTCCTAAATGCCTTTGGAACGCTGGAAACGTTCACGGCAACAGGACTAAAAACCACCGAAAAAACTGCTGAATATAATTTAGGCAATATAGACAACCACTACAGAAAGCTAACACAAGATTTTCAGAGCGAACAAACTTGTAATAGCGGGTTTCTATCGGAAAACGAAATGGAATGGGCTGACGACCTTGTGAGGAGCTATATGGTGGCATTGGTAAGTAGCAATAGCATTGCTCAAATAACTCTTACCAAAGTGAGTAAAATGGACACAGAAGCCAATGTTTTACAGTCGTTTACATTTAGCTATCAATTGGCCAAAAATAAGAACTTCATGTTTATGAGTAAACATGTTGGCATTTTTGATGCAGCATTTGACAAAACTTTTCAATAATGATACACATAAATGCAGTCCGGAAAATATTGCAAAATAACAAAACGCCTTTTTCCTGTAGAGTGTGGAAAAAGAACGGTGAGATATTGGCATACAATGACGTGGTATGTAGTTCAAGCAATTTTGCCAGAAATACGGCAAACCTGCTTTTTACCGAAAGCCGACAAATGCGAAGAATACGCATTGTCTGCCTGTTTGAAATCAATGACGAAGAAATTTATATCTAACTATGAGCAGAGAAATCAATGTTTTTGAAATTCCGATAGGAAAGGCAAGTCGTCTAGCGATTGACAAAATGAATGAAGGAACACAAATTTTCGATACCGATAATTTAGTTCCTATGGCATTACCAACACCCGGAGCGTTGCGTGGATATGTACCCTGGGGTGACGACAACCTGAGACCCAATGAGATACTTCGCCTTATGCGGAACGATGAAGTAATGTCCAGCAATATGTTTTTCAATATCCAGTCGGCCTATTCCAATGGACTTACCATGCTAAAGTCAGACAAATCGCCGATTACAGAAACCGAAATACTTGACTTTTTCAAGTACAACCGTTCCAGTAAATATCTGTTTGAACAGCACACCGATATGAAACACTTTTACTTCAGTATTTCAGTACTTATATTGAGTGGCGATGGCAGTAAAATTGTAAAGCTGAGACACAAAGATGCTTTGTATTGTCGTTTTGAAACCTGTAACCCGCTTAATGGCAAGATAGAACACATCATATTTGCTAACTGGGAAACAGGAGCTCCAACACCCGAAAAACGAGAAGAAATAGAGTTGTTGGACGTATCCGATCCATTAGGCGACCTAATGGTACGAATGGGCAAATTACCCAATGATGATGGCAAAACACAACCGGCAACCACAACCCGAAAGTTTGCCATGATGAATGCCATTCCGATTCCTGGGAATAAATACTATCCATTCCCTTATTATTGGTCTATCTTCAATAGCGGTTGGTATGATATAAAACAACTTATTCCTGCAGGTAAAAAAGCCAAATTCACCAACGGTTTAGTAGTAAAATACCAAGTAGAAATAAACGACAAGTATTGGGGAATGCTTTTCGAGAGTGAAAAGATAACAGACGAAGCAAAACAAAAAGCTAGGATTACGCTCGAAAAAGAGAATATAAAATCCTTTCTCACCGGAATGGTAAACGCCGGAAAAGTTTGGTTTTCGGGTTTTTATATCGACCCATTAGGCAAAGAACAATCCTTTGTCCGTATTACAATCGTAAATAAAGACAAAGAGGGTGGCGACTGGATTCAGGACATGGAAGAAGCCAGCTCAACGGCTTGTTATTCCATGGGCGTACATCCTTCGTCCATTGGCGCAACACCCGGGAAAAGCAGCAGCAATATGAGTGGTAGCAATGTGCGGGAGATTTTCACCATGAAACAGGCATTGGAAAAGGGGAGTAAAGACATTGTGTTGGAACCTTATTTTGTAATCAAAAATTACAACAATTGGGATGTGGAATTTGATATTCCGTTTATGCAACTCACCACCTTGGATAAAAATACCGGTGCACAGGATACCACATCAAATGCAACTGATAATACCAAGAAATAAAAAACGACAGAAATGCTAATAACCACCGTTTCCGATTTTCTGAAATCCATTCCTACAGCACAAGGCACGGAATGGGCAGCCATTGAACCATTTGTAAAAGCAGCCGATAGGCATACAAAATCCACCTTGACAGGTGTTGATTTATATAATTACATTGAAGGAATTACCTCCAATACCAATTTATTGCAAGATGAACTTCGCAATATCATTGCGTACAAAGCCTACAGAAATGCAATACCTTTTGTTGATTTGATCCAAACTCAAAACGGTTTTGGAGTTGTGAGTAATGCCAACATTGCACCCGCCAGTAAAGAGCGTGTGGAAAGATTGATAGCACAATGCGAACAACAACTTGACACTGCAACCGATATGCTGATTTTGCAAATTTCAGCAGTACCGGCAGCACTGGCCGAATGGACCAAGTTTGGAGGTTTTGAAGAACTGACAAATAGCATTTTTCAAACCGGAATTGATTTTTGCAAGTATACAAAATCTGAAAACTTGAAACGAGAAGCATTTTTGGCAGCCAAAAATGACCTTCTTTCGTTTCAATACTCAGAAATTGCAGAAGTAATAAGTATAGCTTTTATGGATGAACTTGTAAGCCAAGTCCGTACCAACGGATTGACTTTGCCAAATACTAAAATTGTACGGAAACTAAAACCTATTTTAGGACTTTTGACTCAGCATAAAGAAGTGGAAGCAGAGGAACTGTTGGGGCAATTGGCAAATTTGCTGGATAACAATCTTTCAAATTACGCTTCTTATGCCGGCAGTTCCGAATACGCACTTAAAATTGCAGCAAAGTACCAGAATAAACAAACCGATAGCACTTTCTTTTTTGGAATATAGTGAACCCCAAACCCCTAAAGGGGCTTAAAGACCAAGTTTATGACAAAAAACAAAGCAGCCGAAACTAATCTCAGTCCCCCTTCAGGGGCTAGGGGTCAAATAAATCTAATAATACCAAAACGGTACTCCGAAATGAGCAAAGAGCAGACGAACTTTGTCTGTTTATTGCTCAGTAGGAATGAGTCGGAAGAAACAATCTGGACAAAATGTTTTATTCGATTTGCAGGTATTAAACCATTGACGGCAGATGAAAATAGCTATTACTTTGTGCATAGGGGCACAAAAAAATTATTTTCGCTTGCCTACCAAGAAGTAAATTACTTCAGCAAAATGCTGAAATTTACAACCCGGGATTATACAGGGATAAAACCAATATCCACAATAAAAGGCTGTAAGTCATGCGACCAGCTTTTAAGGGATATAGATTTTGGAACGTATTTAGAAATTGAAAATTTCTATCAGGCTTATCTATTTACCAAAGAGGAAAAATACATAAGCCGATTAATGGCAACACTTTATACAAAAAAGGGAAAAAGAAAGCAGAATTTTGATACATGCACACCCACCGAAAAGCTATGGACAATTATGTGGATTGTGGGCATTAAAAGCTATTTCTCCCGAAAATTCAGCTACCTTTTTGAGAGAACAGCACCAACGGAACAGGACGAAGCACCAACCGCACCCGATATGTATTCCATTATTCAAAACCAGGTACGCGCCCTTACAGATGGCGACATTACCAAACGGGAAAAGGTTTTGAAATCAAATACATGGGATGCATTGGATGAATTGAACCAAAAGGTAAAAGAAAGTAGGATGCCCCAAACCCCTAAAGGGGCTTAAAAAATATTACTAACCAACTCTTATTCCCCTTTAGGGGTTAGGGGCCATTATTATAATTATGTTCAACTTCGTAAATTATTTTGAAACCCTCAACGGAAAATTAAAGACTACAAAGGATGCCTATCATTTTTGCCGTGTGTCGGGAATAAATGGATTGGAAGATGTGTTGGCCAATTACATGACTAAAAATGCCTTCTTAGCTGTTGATGATAGCGATGATGGAATGACTATTCGCCTTGGCGGTGGCTATTTCAACCGTAGAAGCATCGTGATTTATGTCCTCAAAAAATACAAAATTACCGATATGTCAGAAAGAGAAATGGTCCTT